>UQAB01000001.1 GCA_900538765.1 uncultured Azospirillum sp.
CAACTTCTGATTTATCATATGAGGAATACCGAAAAAACGGTGAATACCTCGGCGTAATCGTTGGTAATGTTATTGTCAGCAACGAAGTACCCTACAATTCTAAAAGCAGCTGTTACAGTGATTGCGCTCAAAGTTCCCGCGGCGGAATAAAATGGCGTATTCCTGCACGCCGCGACATAGAAGCCCTGCGGTGTGCCATCGCGGCAATGGGCGGAAAAACCTATGACGTTTATTGGAATTCCGAAATATGGAGTTCAACTGCCGGAGGCGCCTGGTTATTCGGCGAAGATCGCAGTGGTCCGAGCTGGATGTACTCAGATGATGATAATTATTGCGCCTGTATTTCCGATTTATAAACCAAAAGGTCTTGATGTTCCCCATCAAGACCTTTTTAAAGAAGCTCTAAAGCTTTAAAAGCTTATGCCAAATAATCATATTGGCATCGCTGACATCCTTTGCCGCTAAATGCAAATGATACGGCTCTTTTTGCAAATGCAACGGCGGATAATACATCTCCCGGTCAATCATTTCCTCCAAAACCCAATAAAGAATTTCGGGAAGATAGTTTTTAACCCCGGAAATAATTCTTTCATAACGATGATAATCCAAAGGAATTTCATTCACAACAAGCATCCCGAAAGAATACCCTTTTTCCGCGTAAGCCCATCCGCTGATATGGCCTCTGGCTTCAATTTCTTTAGGAACACAGGGAATATATGTCGCCCGTTGAAAAACAGCCGCCCACATAATCTCCGGATACTTCCCGCTCAAAATTTCACAAATCTGCTTTGACGCGTAAAAAATAGACTTCCGGTCATCATCGTGCAAAATAAAAGAATTCATTTGTTGAAAATAACCAATATAATCAGAAATATATGCACTGACGCGGTCAGCCATTTCCGGATTAATCTTCAACTTTTCCAAAGCGACCTTTCTCAAATCAAAAATAATCAACGGCCCGTGATACTGAGCTGTATGAATTACCTTAAACGCTGCTTCTTCCGGTGACATGTTACTGTACTTCGCATTATCACCCTTTTTTGCTGTATCCATAATATCATTAATAATAAAGTTATGCCCGTACATTACACCTGATTTTCGAAAAAAGCAAGAAGTTTGTACAAAAATAAAAAAAAGACCCAGAATATCCTGAGTCTTAAAAAAATATCATTTATCTATCCGCCACATTAACCTCAGTTTGTCCAAAAGCTCAGAATAAAAAGCAACCGAAGCAGCCGCATCTTCATCTTCTTTGTCTTTAGCACAGGCATCCTTGGCTGATTGCAGGCATTTTTCCAGTCGTTCTTTATAAATTTCCTGCTCCTCTGAAGAAATCTTTCTGAAAAACACCAAATCGCCAAATTCTTCATAAGCCTGCCTCAGTTTTAACCGCTCTCGGGTAAGCTGCGTCATCAGCATATAATTCTGCTCGGGAAGTTTCAAATCTTCCATAATCCGTTTTAACTCTTCCCGCGCAATAAATTGTACCTCTGTCGCCGGCTTTTCGCTTATATACTTCAAACGCATAGACTGCCAAAGAATAACGACAATCAAAACAGCGATAATCGATAAATAAATAACATGTACATGTACCAACATAATAAATAAATTTAAAATTAATAATATGAAAGTTACCTCAATTTTACTTTATTATTGACAAAAGTCAACAAAAAAAAGAGGATGCAGAAAACACCCTCTTTTTTGTAAGACCTTATCCGGAATAACACGGGCAGCCCGCCCCGGATAAAACCTGATTACTCGGCAGGAGCTTCCAAAGCTGCATTGACAGCATTGGCCTCTTCCTCTTTCAGAGATTGAATCTCTTTGTCATTCTGAGCGGCAACCTTGCGCAAAGCTCTGAGAACAGTACCGGTACCGGCCGGAATCAGACGTCCGACGATAACGTTTTCTTTGAGCCCTTGCAATGTGTCAACCTTGCCTTCAACAGCAGCTTCAGTCAAGACGCGGGTTGTCTCCTGGAAGGATGCGGCTGAAATAAATGACTTGGTTTGCAGAGAAGCTTTGGTAATACCAAGCAAAATCGGGTCGGCAACTGCCGGCGTACCGTTTTCTTCTATAATCTTGGCATTAACGCTTTCAAAGACATCTCTGTCAACCTGTTCGCCAACTAGGAATGTCGTATCGCCCGGATTGGTAATTTCAACTTTTCTCAGCATTTGAGAAACGATAACTTCAATATGCTTATCGTTAATCTTAACGCCTTGCAGACGGTAAACATCCTGAACTTCCTTAACCAGATATTCAGCCAGTTTCTCAACACCGAGAACACGCAGAATATCATGAGGAGCCGGCGTACCTTCAACCAGCATATCGCCCTTCTTGACAACATCGCCTTCCTGAACAACCAGATGACGTCCTTTCGGAATAAGGTATTCCAAAGCTTCGCCTTTGGCCGGTACAACCGTGATACGCTGTTTGGCTTTATAGTCTTTGCCAAACTCAACAACACCGTCAATATCGGAAATAATGGCCTGATCTTTCGGACGACGGGCTTCAAACAGCTCGGCAACACGCGGCAGACCACCGGTAATATCTTTTGTCTTGGAGCTTTCTCTCGGAATTCTCGCAATAACATCACCGACCTGAACTTCTGCACCGTTGTCAACGGTCAAAATCGCGTCAACCGACAGATAATAGCGGACTTCCTTACCGTTGTCGTAGGTAACCAGATTGCCCTTGTTGTCCTTCAGCATAATGCTCGGTTTCAGGTTAGAGCTTGCTGAATTTGAACGCCAGTCAATAACAACCTTGGAAACAATACCGGTCGTTTCATCAATGCTTTCCTTAATGGAGAGATTGTTAATCAAGTCAACCAGTTCGACCTTACCGGCTTTTTCCGTAATAACCGGAACTGTAAACGGATCCCACTCGGCAACTTTCTGCCCCTTCTTCACCTTAGCGCCTTCGGCAACCAAAATCTTAGCACCGTAAGGAACATGGTGACGGGACTTTTCACGGCCGTTAGCATCCGCAATAACGATTTCGCAGTTACGGGACAGAATAATGCCATGACCTTCGGAATTCGTAACCATATGGGCATTTTCCAGTTTCAGAACGCCGGCAAACGGAACTTCGACAGAAGCCTGTTCGGCAGATTTAGAAGCCGCACCACCAATGTGGAAGGTTCTCATCGTCAGCTGTGTACCCGGTTCACCGATTGACTGAGCTGCAATAACACCGACAGCTTCACCGATATTAACCGGCGTACCGCGAGCCAAATCGCGACCGTAACAAGCGGCACAAACACCATGCTCGGATTCGCAAGTCAGAACTGAACGGATTTTAACCTGTTCAACACCGGCAGCTTCAACAACCTCGACATCATTCTCATCAATCAGCTTGCCCTTCTTAATCAGAACTTCGCCTGTTTCAGGATGAATAATATCTTCCTGAATAGTACGGCCGAGAATTCTCTCACCGATGGAAACGATAACATTACCGCCGTCAACAACCGGGCGGACAATAATACCTCTTTCCGTACCGCAGTTGCTTTCCGTAATGACAACATCCTGTGCAACATCAACCAGACGACGGGTCAGATAACCGGAGTTAGCTGTCTTCAAAGCCGTATCCGCCAAACCTTTACGGGCACCGTGGGTAGAGTTAAAGTACTCTAACACCGTCAGACCTTCTTTAAAGTTGGAGATAATCGGTTGTTCGATAATTTCACCGTTTGGCTTGGCCATCAAACCACGCATACCGGCAACCTGACGCATTTGTGCGGCGGAACCGCGGGCGCCGGAGTGAGCCATCATGTATACGGAGTTAATGTAACCATGATCGATTTTAGAAATATTCTTCATCATCTCATCGGCAACCTTATCCGTACAGGAAGCCCAGATATCAACGACTTTGTTATATTTCTCGCCCTTGGTAATCAAACCGTTCTGATACTGCTGTTCAAATTCCTTAACCTGAGCTTCAGTTTCGGCAACCAAAGCTGCTTTGGCTTCAGGAACAACCAAATCGTCTTTACCGAAAGAAATACCAGCCTTGCATGCATTCGTAAACCCAAGGGTCATAATCTTGTCGACAAACAGAACCGTTTCTTTCTGGCCGCAGTGACGATAAACAATATCAATGATTTCACCGATTTCTTTCTTTTTAACCAAACGGTTAACCAGAGAGAACGGAACATTCTTATGCTTCGGCAAAATCTGAGAAACGATAATGCGTCCCGGCGTTGTGTCAACAATGCCGTATTTGATTTCGCCGTCATCGGTAACATATTCCATTCTGCATTTGACTTTAGCATGCAGATCAACCGTTTTGGCATCCAAAGCCAGCTGAACTTCGTTAAAGTCTGCAAAAATTGAACCTTCACCGGTCAAACCGTCAGCTTCATAAGTCAGGTAATAAATACCTAAAACCATGTCTTGCGACGGAACGATAATCGGCTTACCGGATGCCGGCGACAAGATATTGTTCGTAGACATCATCAAAACACGGGCTTCCAGCTGAGCTTCAACTGACAATGGAACATGAACGGCCATTTGGTCACCGTCAAAGTCAGCGTTAAATGCCGTACAAACCAACGGGTGCAGGTGAATAGCCTTACCTTCGACCAATACCGGCTCAAACGCCTGAATACCCAAACGGTGCAATGTCGGCGCACGGTTAAGCATAACCGGGTGCTCGCGGATAACTTCTTCCAGAATATCCCATACTTCCGGACGTTCTTTTTCAACCATGCGTTTTGCCGCTTTAATGGTAGTGGCGTGTCCGTACAGTTCCAGCTTGGCGTAAACAAACGGCTTAAACAATTCCAAAGCCATCTTCTTCGGCAAACCGCACTGCTGCAATTTCAGTTCCGGACCAACGGTAATTACCGAACGGCCGGAATAGTCAACGCGTTTACCGAGCAGGTTCTGGCGGAAACGACCCTGCTTACCTTTCAGCATATCGGACAAAGATTTCAGTGGACGCTTGTTGGTGCCGGTAATGGCGCGGGCACGACGGCCGTTGTCAAACAGGGCATCAACAGCTTCCTGCAGCATTCTCTTTTCGTTGCGGATGATAATATCCGGCGCATGCAGTTCCATCAATCTTTTCAGACGGTTGTTACGGTTGATAACGCGGCGATACAAATCGTTCAGATCAGAAGTCGCAAAACGACCGCCATCCAGCGGAACCAACGGACGCAGTTCAGGCGGAATAACCGGCAGAACCGTCAAAATCATCCATTCCGGCTTGGTGTTTGAATTGATAAAGTCTTCAATCAGCTTCAAACGTTTAACCAGCTTTTTGCGCTTGGCTTCGGAAGCGTTGTCCTTCAACTCTTCGCGAATAGCCGAACGTTCGGCTTCCAAATCGATTGCCGACAAAATTTCTTTGATAGCTTCGGCACCGATACCGGCACGGAAAGCATCTTCACCGTATTCGTCAATCGCTTCCTGATACTGTTCTTCGGTCAAAAGTTCATTGACGGCCAAAGGCGTCAGCCCCGGCTCAATAACAATGTAGCTTTCAAAATAAAGAACGCGTTCCAAAGCCTTCATCGGAATATCGGTCAAAGTGGCAATACGAGATGGCAGGGATTTCAGGAACCAGATATGCGCAACCGGCGCTGCCAGTTCAATATGTCCCATTCTCTCGCGGCGAACTTTGGAAAGCGTAACTTCTACGCCGCACTTCTCGCAGACGATACCGCGGAACTTCATACGTTTGTACTTACCGCACAAACATTCGTAGTCTTTAACCGGACCGAAAATACGGGCGCAGAACAAACCGTCCCTTTCCGGCTTAAACGTACGATAGTTAATCGTTTCCGGTTTCTTTACTTCACCGTAAGACCATGAACGAATTTGTTCCGGCGAAGCGATAGAGATTCTGATTTGGTCAAAAGAATCACCAGAAGTTACCTGTTGACCAAAATACTTCATAACATCATTCATATTAACAAGACTCCTTTGCCTTAAACTTCTTCGTTCAACATTTCAACATTCAGGCACAAAGACTTAATTTCTTTGACCAAAACGTTAAAGGATTCGGGAACGCCGGCTTCAAAGCTGTCCTCACCGCGGACAATGGCTTCATAAACCTTGGTACGGCCGCTGACATCATCGGATTTAACCGTAAGCATTTCCTGCAACGTATAAGCTGCGCCGTAAGCCTGCAAAGCCCAAACTTCCATTTCGCCGAAGCGTTGTCCGCCGAACTGAGCTTTACCGCCCAAAGGCTGCTGTGTAACCAGAGAATACGGACCGACGGAACGGGCGTGCATTTTCTCATCAACGATGTGGTGCAGTTTAATCATATAAATGATACCAACGGTAACCTTACGGTCAAACTTCTCACCGGTACGTCCGTCATACAGGTCAATCTGACCGGAAGTCGGAAGCCCCGCCATAGACAGCATATTGTTGATGTCTTCGCCGGAAGCGCCGTCAAATACCGGTGTCGCCATCGGCACGCCGTTCTTCAGGTGAGAAATCATCTCGACTTTCTCGTCCTGAGTCAGGTTTTCGATTTCGCGCTTATACTGCTTTTCACCGTAAATTTCACGAAGCTTGGCATTCAGTTCTTCTGCCGTTTTTTCACCGCGCTTAAACTGTTCGCACATCTCGTTCAGCTGTTTGCCGAGCTCCTTGGCCGCCCAGCCTAAGTGGGTTTCAAGGATTTGCCCGACGTTCATACGGGACGGCACGCCAAGCGGGTTCAAAACGATGTCAACCGGAGTTCCGTCTTCGGTATAAGGCATATCCTGCAACGGGAACACGCGGGAAATCGTACCTTTGTTACCGTGCCGTCCGGCGATTTTATCACCTGATTGAATTTTACGCTTGGTCGCAATGAAGACCTTAACCATCTTCAAAACGCCCGGCAGCAAATCATCGCCGCGCTGAACTTTTTCAACCTTGTCTTCAAAGTGTTTCTGAACTTTTTCCAGACGGGCGTCAAAAGCATTCAGGAATTCTTCAACCTTGGCCATAACATCTTCGTCTTTGACGATAATCTTACGCCACTGGGAAGAAGGAACAGCCGCCAGAACATCTTCGGTAATCGTCACATTCTTGGCAATGCCTTTCGGCGCGTCAACCACAACCTGGCCAACCAGCATTGACTTCAGACGTGCCTCGCAGCTGCGGCGGATAATAGCGATTTCATCATCGCGGTCTTTCGCCAGCTGGGAAATTTCTTCCTGCTCGATAGAAAGAGCACGCTCGTCTTTCTCAACGCCGCGGCGAGAGAAGACATGAACATCGACAACAATACCTTCAATACCCGGCTGAACGCGTAAAGACGTATCACGAACATCGGAAGCTTTTTCGCCAAAGATAGCGCGAAGCAGTTTTTCTTCCGGTGTAACCGGCGATTCGCCCTTCGGCGTAACCTTACCGACCAAGATATCTCCGGCCTTAACTTCAGCGCCGATATAAACGATACCGGCTTCGTCAAGATTGCGCAGAGCTTCTTCACCCACATTCGGAATATCGCGGGTAATTTCTTCCTGTCCAAGCTTGGTGTCGCGCGCCATGACTTCAAATTCTTCAATATGCAGAGAAGTCAGGACATCATCGCGGGAAATACGTTCGGACAACAAAATTGCATCTTCGTAGTTCAAACCGTTCCACGGCATAAAGGCAACCAGCAGATTGCGACCGAGAGCCAACTCACCCAAATCGGTACACGGACCGTCGGCAATAATGTCACCGGCATGAATTTCATCACCGACTTTAACCAGCGGAACCTGATTAATACAGGTGTTCTGGTTTGAACGGCGGAACTTCTGCAGTTTGTAAATTTCGACACCGGCACCGGCAACGTCACCGCTCTTAGAACGAATAACGATTCGGTTGGCATCAACTGCGTCAACGATACCGTCATATTTGGCAACCAAAGTAGCCCCGGAATCTTTCGCAACTGTAGCTTCCATACCGGTACCGACCAGAGGAGCCTCGGAGCGCAGCAAAGGCACGCCTTGGCGCTGCATGTTCGCGCCCATCAACGCGCGGTTCGCGTCATCGTTTTCCAGGAACGGAATCAAAGCCGTCGCCACAGAAACCAACTGTTTCGGCGAAACGTCAATAAAGTTGATTTCTTCCGGATGTGCAAACTCAAACTCACCGGCTTTACGGCAGGCGACCAAGTCATTTTCAAAATGACCGTCTTCCTTAACCTTGGCGTTTGCTTCGGCAATTTTGAACTTGCCTTCTTCATCAGCTGACAAATAAACGACTTCGTCGGTAACAACACCGTCAACAACCTTGCGATACGGACATTCAATAAAGCCGTATTTGTTGATGCGGGCATAAGTCGACAAAGAGTTAATCAAACCGATGTTCGGGCCTTCCGGCGTTTCAATCGGGCAAATACGACCATAGTGCGTCGGATGTACGTCGCGGACTTCAAAGCCTGCGCGGTCACGGGACAAACCGCCCGGGCCCAAGGCAGACAAACGGCGCTTATGCGTAATTTCTGAGAGCGGGTTGTTCTGATCCATAAACTGTGACAACTGGGAGGAACCGAAGAACTCACGAATAACCGAAGCAATCGGCTTGGCATTGACCAAATCCTGCGGTTTAACGTTATTCAGAACTTCGGAAGACATTCTTTCACGAATGGCTCTTTCCATACGCAGCAAGCCCATGCGATACTGATTTTCCATCAATTCGCCGACGGAACGAACACGACGGTTGCCCAAGTGGTCAATATCGTCAACTTCGCCTTTGCCGTCACGCAAATCGCACAATCTCTTAACAATGCGCAGAATATCGTCTTTGCGCAGAACGCGGTAAGTATCCGGTGCTTCATCAAACGGAATATCCAGAGAAACATTCATCTTAACGCGGCCGACGGAAGACAAATCATATCTTTCGTTGTCAAAGAACAAGCCGTGGAACAGCTGATCTGCCGTTTCATAGGTAGGCGGCTCGCCCGGACGCATAACGCGGTAAATATCCAACAGAGCTTCTTCGCGGCAATGATTCTTGTCGCTGACCAAAGTATTGCGAATATACGGGCCGACATTAACGCCGTCAATATACAAAACTTTTAATTCTTTAACTTTGGCATCGGCAATTTTCTGCAAAACCTCTTCCGTCAACTCATCGCCGGCGTCGGCAATAACTTCGCCGGTCTTGGCTGCAACAACTTCGGAAGCAAGGAATTTGCCTTGCAGTTTGGCTGCCGGCAGTTCATAATATTCCAAACCTTCGTCAGCCAGCTTCTGAGCCATGCGCGGTGCAATCTTCTTGCCTGCTTCGACAACAACGTCGCCGGTTTTGGCGTTAACCAAATCAAAATCAAATTTAACGCCTTTCATTCTTTCGGGAATAAACTTAACTTTCCAGTTTTTCTTATCCGCAACCAAAGTGTCAACATCATAGAAGTAGCTTAAGATTTCCTCTTTATCCATACCTCTGATGTCGGCCGGATTGATTTTTTTGCCTTCTTTAGCCAGCTCTGCGATTTTTTCTTCTGTTTCTTTGGAGTACAAAGAATACAAAATCGAAGTTACCGGCAGCTTACGGCGGCGGTCAATACGGGCATAAACCAAATCTTTGGCATCAAATTCAAAATCAAGCCAGGAACCGCGGTAAGGAATAACGCGGGCAGCAAACAAATATTTACCGGAGGCCACTGTCTTGCCTTTGTCATGATCAAAGAACACGCCCGGAGAACGGTGCATCTGAGAAACAACGACGCGCTCGGTACCGTTGAAAATAAACGTACCCTTATCTGTCATCAGCGGAATATCGCCCATATAAACGTCTTGTTCCTTAATATCGTGAATAGACTTGGCACCGGTAGATTCGTCAATATCCCAAACAACCAGACGCAGAGTAGCCTTAACCGGCGCAGCATAAGTCATGTCACGCTTAAAGCACTCTTCAACGTCGTACTTCGGCTCTTCAAGTTCATATTTAACAAACTCTAACTCGCCGTTGCCCGAAAAATCTTTAATTGGAAAAATTGACTTGAAAACTTCCTCAAGGCCAAACTCGCTTGTTTCGCCGTCCGCCTCAATAAAATCTTTATAAGAACCAGTCTGAACTTCGATTAAACTCGGCATTTCCGAAACGGAATCAATCTTGCCAAAGTTTTTTCTTACACGTTTTTTGCTCGTATAAGATTCTTTCATTTATTCAATCCCTATGGTTATAATCTGCGACTATCCTATTGGAATATCCAAAACCCGACCGCAGAAGGTTAAAAAAATCTAGATTTAAAACGAAAAAATCGCACCAAACCCTCGAGTCGTTGCTCTCTTGGCGCAGATTCGCAAAATAATACATTTTTAAAGTCGCTTATTTGTATACCTAAGACTCCCAAAATGCAAGTAATTTTTCACAAAATGAGTCAAGAAATTTATTTTTTAATTAACGGATTTTTTATTTTAATTCCTGTCCTAGAGTCACTTTCCGATTCTTTCCGAACTTGGCGCTTTTTATCCAAAATTTCACAAAAAAGCACATTCCTAACGAACATGCTTTACAAAAAACTTATCTCTGATACAAATCACTCATTACAATAATTTCTGCCGCTTTTTTCGCTTGCAGCATAAACAGATTTATCTGCCAATAATTTTAACGCTACTTTCGCCCAAAGAAATAAAATCTCTGGCAACATCGTCATCATCTAAAACCCGATACTGACGAAGCACCCCGGTTTGCTGCCCCCCTGTTGCGCATACAATTTCCCTGATAAAATAGAAAAATTAAACAAAATTACCCAAAAAAAATATTTTGACATTTCCAACCGGACAAGCTAAACTAAAATAAATATTATTCAAAAAGGAGGAAACGATGACAACTAATAAATTTTCAATCGGTTATATACGCGCCGAAGATGACTACGAAATCTCTGAAAGAAGTGAACTTGAAGAAGAAGCCGAAAACCGTTTCCTGGCAGAAATAGAAGCTTTAGATATTAAAATCTCTTTTGATAACCAAGCCAAAGAAAACAAATTTGTCCTATATGAAAATAATGACAAAGAACAAAACATCATTGCAGTATCAAAACAGCGCCTCTGTATCAATGACAAATTCTCAACAGAGGATTTTATTGTGCTGGATACAATAGAACCGAATATATCTTCCGGAAACGCATATTCTGATAATGAAACAAAAATTATGGTCTTCAAAGATAAAAACAACCACTACGTCCAGAAAAATATAGAAATTGCTTATGATGATTACGGAAATTCCGATATCATCCCGGGAAGAATTCTTGATGGTGAAACCTTAGAAAAATTAAACATACCGGAAAACATGAGTCCCAAAGCACTGCGTGGATACAAAAAGTTCGCAGAAAAAATAGAAAACACAACTGCCGACACAGAAAACAAAAATCTTTCCAAATTACAGGAAGTCAGATTAAAACTGCAACAACAGACTCACAAATTTAAGTCAGCAGAAAGAGCAAAAAACGTTTCTGCCAATGAAACTGCACCGACACCTAAAAAGCAGCCACAGGATTCCCAAAAAAACGTACAGAAAATTTTTCAAAAAAAACTTGACGATTGGCATAACAGAATACCGGATTAGGAAAATATCAACATTCTCAAATTAAAAAAGTTCTGGTGTTACCAGAACTTTTTTCTAATTATGCCGATAATTTCAAAACACTCAAAACCGGACAAACATAATACAATAAAAAACCGGAGTATAAAACCCCGGCTTTTTATCAAAATGCTCAAAGAGCAAACCTTTGCACAAAGATGAACAATTACTTAAGTTCGACCTTAGCACCGGCTTCTTCCAGCTTCTTCTTAATTTCTTCAGCTTCAGCCTTGTTAACGCCTTCTTTAACAGTCTTCGGAGCACCGTCAACCAAATCCTTAGCTTCCTTCAGACCCAGCTGAGTAATAGCGCGGATTTCTTTAATAACGTTAATCTTGTTTGCACCGGCTTCTGCCAATACAACGGTAAATTCATCTTTTTCTTCAGCAGCGCCGGCAGCAGCACCACCAGCAGCAACAGCTACGGCAGCAGCGGCAGAAACGCCCCATTTTTCTTCCAACATTTTTGCAAGATCAGCAGCTTCCATTACGGTCAAAGCTGACAATTCATCTACTAACTTGGCTAAATCGGCCATTTTTTTTCTCCAATAAAAATTAAATCTTAAAATTAAATTACTAAAAATTCTCTTTTGCTCTAAAAGCCCGAACCTTATTGTCTTAAGCCCAACATCCCGTTATTTTTGAATGATGCGTACAAAACAGTACACAAGAGAAAAAATAACAAGCGAGGACTGCATAAAACAATAAAATTAAGCGGCTTCCTTCTCGCTGTATGCCTTCGCCAGACGAGCCAGCTGAGCACCGGGAGCCTGCAAAAGACCGATGATTTTGGCGCGCAGTTCGTCCATAGAAGGAATGCTTGCCAGTTTTTTGATTTCGTCGATGGAAATAACGCCAGTTCCCATAGCGCCGCCGACAACAATCAGCTTTTCATTTTCTTTTGCAAATTCGACACAAGCCTTGCAGGCGGAAATCGGATCATTGGCGAATGCAATAGCAGTCGGACCAGTGAACAAATCTGCCAAACCTTCAAATTTTGTACCTTTAAGAGCAAGACGAGTAATGCGATTCTTAGTAACTCTGAAACCAGCACCTGCTGTTCTGATTCTGTCTCTCAATTCAGAAACTTCTTTAACCGTCAAACCTTTGTAATGAGATACAACGATAACTTCTGAATTAGAGAACAGTTCATTCAGTTCGCTGAGTAACTGTGATTTTTCTTCGCGATTCACTTGTTGTCTCCAATAAAAACACTTTCATTTTCAACGGTCACCCGCATCAAACGTCCGTGTCATTAACACTTTCTGCCAAAACTGGCAGGACCTAATCTGTCCAGGAGAAAAAAGATAAAAAATTCTCTACTCCCGTCTGCGTAGGATATTTAAGAACAAAAATTCAATCGGCTTTCAGTTTCTTCAATTAAAAAAAAACACCCTCTCAAATCCTCAATCACCTACGGTCTTGGACAGTTTTCAAAAACGCTCCGGCACAAGAAAATGCCCGCATTTTTGAAGAGCGGGCGGGGCAAAATACCCCACCCAAAACTTTTAAAGTTGAGATGCGTCAACCTTAATGCCAACACCCATTGTGCTGCTCAAAGAAATCTTCTTAACATAAGTTCCTTTGGCGCCGGCCGGTTTGGCTTTAATGATAGCATCCATAAATGCTTTCGCATTGTCATAAATCTGATCTTCAGAGAAGCTTGCCTTGGCAACACCGGCATGAACAATACCATTCTTTTCAACACGATACTGAACTTCACCAGCCTTAGCCTTCTTAACAGCATTGGCAACGTCAACGGTAACCGTGCCCAATTTCGGGTTCGGCATCAGGCCTTTCGGACCGAGAACGCGGGCAACCTTACCAGCCAATCCCATCATATCCGGCGTAGCAATACATCTGTCAAATTCAATCTTACCACTCAAAATAGAATCAATCAGATTTTCAGCACCGACAATATCGGCACCGGCAGCTTTAGCTTCTTCTGCTTTTTCGTTCTGAGCCAAAACAGCAACGCGGACTGTCTTACCGTTACCATGCGGCAGAGCGCAAACGCCTCTGACCATCTGGTCGGCATATTTCGGGTCAACACCCAGATTTACGGCAATATCAATTGTTTCGTCAAATTTTGCAGTTGCATTTTCTTTAACAATCTTAACAGCTTCTTTCAAAGAATGAGCTTTGAATTTGTCAACTGTTTTATATGCGTTTACGATTCTTTTTCCCTGCATAACCTTACTCCACAACCTTAACGCCCATGGAAACAGCCTGGCCTTTAACCATATTCATGGCGGATTCAACTGTTGAACAGTTCAAATCCGGCAATTTTGACTGGGCAATTTCTTTAACCTGAGCCATAGTAATCTGACCGGCAACAACTTTGCTCGGTTCTTTAGAACCGGACTTAATATTTGCAGCCTTTTTGATAAAGTAAGATACCGGAGGCAGCTTTGTTTCAAAAACAAAAGACTTGTCTTCGTAAGCCGTAATAACGACAGGAACAGGAATACCCGGCTCCATTTTCTGGGTAGCAGCATTAAACTGTTTGCAGAAATCCATAATGTTCAAGCCTTTTTGGCCGAGAGCCGGACCAACCGGAGGAGAAGGGTTAGCTTTTCCAGCGGGGATTTGAAGCTTGATTAATCCTAAAATCTTCTTTTTAGACTTAGCCATTTCAAAACCTTCTTTGTTAGGTTCGTGGTTTTTCCAGACGATGGCTCGTCTCCCACGAAATTACATTAAAATTCACGATTCGTCTGTTTCAGATACACATATATCCTTTTCAGAGTCGCCCTTATATAACAGCATTTATTTTATTTTACAAGCATTTTCTTCAAAAATTTTAACATTAACCCGCTGATTCGATTCACAAAAACGTCATCGCCTCTGCATTTTTGTCAATTTTAGCTATTGCCAACATCATAAAAATATGATAGATTATCCCTCAATGAAATATTATTAACATATAAATTTACAATTATGAAAACAACAGGATTAAGAAAAGAACAGACTGTCAGTGCATTTGTAAGATTAATCAGTGCTAATGCTTTAACCCTATCCTATCAGGGATTGAGTATTAAAATCTTCACCCCTGATACCGGAAACTATCTAATCGGCCAAAGGCTGACCGTCAAAATCAACCGCAAATCTAAAAAATTCTATATTGCCGACATCGTCAATATCAGAACAGCGGAAGATCTTGTAAACGCCTTCCCCGTCGGCTCTTATGTCAGCGGCGAAGTTGTTGAAATTATCCAAGGGAAAGTGGCGACAATCAGTCTTTATGGCATCGGCTGCAAACACATGGCTCTCCCCGGAATGGAAGTCGGACAGCCCGTAACCTGCCAAATTCGCAGCTACAATCCCGGCAACCAGGATTTAATAATTTCAGCCATAGCCTAAAAAAGAAACGATACTCACCTCGGAGTATCGTTTCTTTGCTATTTCTCAGACAATTCTGACGTACAATGCGGACAACGCACTGCCTTAACCGGAATATCTGTGCAGCAGAAAGGACACTTCTTCACGGTAGGAACAACCTTCTCTCCCGCATCAATCGCCTCCTGAACACGGTTAATCGCCTTAATCAGCAAAAACACGGCAAAAGCAACAATAATAAAACTGATTGAGGCATTCAAAAAATTCCCCAGATTTAACGTCACCGCACCGGCATCATTCGCCTGTTGCAAAGAAACATACGGTGCCGTATAATCAGGCCCGTTACGCAACACAAAAAACAGATTAGAAAAGTCCATTTTTCCCAACAAAATGCTAATCGGCGGCATAATGATATCCTTAACCAGAGAGTCGACAATCTTACCAAACGCCGCACCGATAATAATACCGACAGCCATATCAATCACATTGCCGCGTACGGCAAACTTTTTAAATTCATTAATAAAACCTTTAATCATATACCCTCCTAAACATTAACTAACACTATAATAAACAGCGATATAAAAAATTCAACCGCGCAATTACGAAAAAACCCCGAAAACACCCGGGGCTTTTACAAAAACAAGAAAACTACTTAATTTTCTCAACTTGACTGAATTCCAACTCAACCGGCGTAGAACGCCCGAAAATTGAAACAGAAACTTTCAAGCGCATTTTTTCCGTATCAACTTCCTCAACAAAACCAATGAAAGAAGCAAACGGACCGTCATTAACGCGAACCTGCTCGCCAACCTCAAAATCAACAGCGGTACGCGGACGCTCAACACCTTCTGTCATCTGTTTGATAATACGCTGGGCTTCTGCCTCGGAAATTGGCTGCGGCTTATTGCGGCTGCCCAAGAACCCGCTGACGCGCGGTGTGTTTCTGACAACATGCCAGCATTCGTCGGACATAACCATCTTAACCAAGACATAACCCGGGAAAAACTTTCTTTCAGAATTGACTTTAGAACCTTTCTTCAGCTCAACAACTTCTTCCGTCGGAACCAGAACTTCCAAAATCTTATCTTCCATTTTTTTAAGTATAGCCTGCTCTTTAATCGATTCGGCAACTTTCTTCTCCGAACCGGAGTAAACATTTACAACATACCAGCGAGCTTCCATAAACCTAAACTCCAAGACCTAATATTAATTTCATCACCCATCCAATAATCTGATCGACAAAGAAAAAGAATGTTGCCGCGATTGCCACCAGGATAATAACCATAATGGAGGTCTGGACGACTTCTTTTCTCGTTGGCCAGGTCACTTTTTTTACTTCTTGCTTAACCTGTCTGAAAAACTGTATTGGACTAACTTTTGCCATGGATCTATCCATTAATTTAAATTAAAACATAACAAGTCTGACATACGTCAAACAAATCTGCCTGATTTTTATATCATTAATCTAAGCTTGTCAATCTTAAATTCAAAATCAAAGTGTTATTCTGGATTTTTATTCTTTTTGACCAAACAAATAAAAAAAACACCGCGAACTAAAACTGCTTCTCCCTTTGGACAATACGCAGATTAATAATCTATGCCCAAACATTTTAAACACGCTTTCAATCCGTCTACAACAACAGGAACATAAACATTATCATTAATCATTAATTTAATATCTTCCACTGACGCATATTTAACATCAGCCACTTCTTCTTCCTGCAATTTAATATCTTCAAGATTTATGTTCTGCTGAACAAGCCACACATTCATAAGCGCATTTTTATTTCTTACGAATTTATGAACCATTTTAGCATTTTTCATATCAATTTCAATTCCAAGTTCCTCGTAGACCTCCCTAATACAGGCTTGATAACTTGTTTCCCCAGAAACCACTGCCCCTCCAGCAGAACATTCCCACATATCAGGAAAAAGTCTCTTAGAGGGACTTCTTTTTTGAATTAAAAACTGTTTTCGAGAATTTACAATCCAAACATCAACCGAAAGATGATACTCTCCTTCTTGAAGCATCCCGTCATCACGTTCAACCTTTTTATTCAATTTATTTTCATTAATATCATAAACATCCCAAATTTCTGCCATGGCAACTCCTTCAGATATCTCTCAAACCTCTATGAATTCACACAATCGTCCCAAACAACCTTATTGAACACATCTTATACAAATTTAATATAAATGCAAATTTAAAAGCATAACAAAAAATATATGCTTGTTGATCTTTTCCATCATTTATAATAACTTTCATATATGCAGGATCATAAACAAATTACAAAAAAATGTTTGATAAATAAAAATTCAGGAAAATTTACATATGTTGCTAAAACGGCCAATTATTCAAATTGAAAAATCCTCTATTTTATCTTCAGAAATCCTTGAGCAAATTCGTAACGACGACACCCCTTATTGTAATAAAAAAATAGAAGAGCAAAATTTTAACCTCTCAGATTTCTCTAAAATTGATTTCTCACATGTAATAATTCATAACTGTTCATTCAAAAATTGCTCTTTTGAAAAAGCATCTTTTGCAACTGCGCTTCTCTCCAATTGTTTCTTCAACAATTGCCAAATGGAAAACTTCTATGCAAAAGAACTCTGGATTGAAGATTGTAAATTTACCGGTTGCAATCTCATTGAAAGCACATTAAAAAAATGCACCTTCAAAAATTCCCATTTGCAATATAATGATTTTAATGAAAGCAAATTTGAAAATATATTCCTCGACAAAACACATTTAATATCTTCTGAACTAAGCAACTGCGTCATCAAAAATCTCAAATTAAATCACGCTTCTTTGTCTGACAGTAACTTTTTTAAGACTTCGCTTAAAAATGCCGACTTCACCACCACAAACATCTCCGGCATTAATTTATCCCCAAACTTCTCCGAACTGCGCGGCGCCACAATCTCCCCCTGTCAAGCTGGAGAATTAATCTCAACATTAGGAATAAAAATCGACTTTTCATAAACAAATATCTTTAAATATCAAGTTACGGATGGTTATTCACACAATGCCTGATTTTTAGCCGTTATCGCCGCTCGTGACTTTATAAGCTCACCACACACTTTTTTTCTAAAATCAAAGAAAAAAACCGAAAAATTGCACTATCCCGAGATTGAATACTGGGAAATGTTCCCAGAATAATCATTTTTGTTCGTTCATTAAAAATATAATCCAAACCTTTTTCCATCACTTCCCCCCTCTTTACGACTACAATTGTTTTTCAGCTTCATTATACATCGCTATACCGCCTGCAAGGGAAGATATATTTTCAAACCCGTGCTGCAGCAAAATTCTGGCCGCGCAATAACTGGTGTATCCGGTATTGCAGAACAAAATAACCTTTTTATCCTTGGGAATTTCGTTCAGACGTCCCCGGATGGTACTTATCGGAATATTAATCGCACCCTTTATTGTTTTCTTTCTGTACATTTCCGGCGGTCGAACATCAATAAGGCAGTCATCGCCCAAGTCGTCTAAAAACGCAGGTTTAAACAATCCGCGTAACATATTGTCTGCATTCATTCCCAAAATATTGACAGGATCCTTCGCAGAAGAATACGGCGGCGCATAGCATAATTCACTGTCAATCATATCCCGAACCGTGCCGCCCAAACGCATAATTGTGCTGATAACGTCAATCCTTTTTTCAACATTTTCCGGTCCGACAGCTTGCGCGCCAAGTATCTTCCCGTCATCACTGAACAGCATTTTAAAAACAATCCGCCTAGAATTCGGATAATAACCGGCATGACTGGCGCCGACAACATAGGTTTTAAGATAAGGTATATTATTTTGCTTTAACTGTTTTTCATTATTGCCGACACAGGCAACGGTCAAATTAAAAACCTTGATAACAGAGGCCCCCAAAGAACCTTTATAAGATGACTTTATCCCACAAATATAATCGGCAATAATGCGCCCCTGACGGTTGGCCGGACCGGCCAACGGAATAAGGGTCTGGTTATTGGTGACGGCATCTTTAACCTCAACGGAATCACCCGCGGCAAAAATATTTTCATCGGAGGTCTGCATATGTTCATTAATAATAACACCTCTGCCCACCGCTAAGCCGGCAGCCTGAGCCAAGTGGGTTTCCGCCTGGACGCCGATAGCCATAACCACAAAATCAAAATCCACTTCTTTTGCCGAATTCAAAACAATCTTATTTTGATGAAATTTTTTGACACCGTCAGAAAGAATGAGTTTTACACCATTTTCACGCATGGCATTTTCAGCATAGAGGGCAATCTCTTTATCGACCGGTGCCAAAATCTGATTGCTTAATTCAATCAATGTCGTATCCAATTTCATATTCACCAGATTTTCAGCAACTTCCACACCGATAAACCCGCCGCCGACGACAACCGCTTTTTGCGGCTTATTCTCCCGAACATAAGCTTTCAACTTATCGGCATCCGCCAAATTGCGGACAACAAAAACTTTATTATGGTCAAGCCCTTCAAAATCAGGGACAATAGGCTTTGCACCGGTTGCCAAAACCAGTTTGTCATAAGCAATGATTTCAGAGTTATTGAGCGCTATAGTCTTGTCTCGGCGATTAATGGACACTGCTTCCGCATTTAATTTAACATCAATGTTAAACCAGCCTTTAAACTTCTGCGGACTTGAAACCAGAATATCTTCTCTTTCGGCAATAACGCCAGAGATATAATAAGGCAGACCGCAATTAGCAATGGAAACCTCATTAGTGCGTTCAATTATCATAATTTCCATAGTTTCATCAAGACGTCTCAGTCTCACCGCACAACTGGCTCCGGCAGCACCGCCGCCAACAATCACTGTCTTCATAATCAACCTCATTATAATTTAAAAAACATACCCGAAGTATAAAAATCAGAACATGACGTGTCAAGAATATAACCTCGAAAAAGATAAACCGCTCTCTACCCACCGCAGACCTTACAAGGCCTTGCCCCTTGAGCCCGTGCTTTCTGTTTGGTGGTTATGATACAGTTTTTTATGCATTTTTTAGCCCATTTACAGCTTGGATTGTGGTAGATATATGTTTTTACATTCATAACTACCGGCTGGTCATGAGCCGCTGGCGCTGGAGAAGCTATCAGTAAAAATAACAATAAATAAAAAATTTTTCTCATTTTCTACCCCATACAAACCATCTTTCCAAACTTATGATGACCTTATCATAAATCCTGCGACAAAGTAAATATAGATTCCCCCCAAAAAAAAAGTCCGTATAACACCCAAAAACTTCTCTTAGTATTGCTAAGCTTTAGCCGCACAAAGCTTAGTTGTTCGCGCAAGTAGAAAGCATTAACTTTCGTAGCAATACAAAAAAGCCCTCATCAATGCAACCTCTCGCAGATTCAGTTAAGCACTTAATATATAAAGAAAAAAGACGCTTTTCAGCGTCTTTATCTTGACTGGCAGGGGCAACAAGACAATCCGCGGACTATATGTTAGGAACTATCTTTGTTACTTTTGTTATAAATAATTTTTCTCTAACTTCATTGTTTCCAATTTTCAATGTTACAAGAACACCCGTCTCACCATCAGGAATTGTCATATTCCTCCATCCCCGTAAATAATATGAAACCAAATAATTTGGATATATAAACTTAGAAAATGAACTTTTAGCTAGTACAAATGATGGATTTTTTACATTTTCACGAGCAACGTATCGAACTCCTTCAAACATAAAACCTCCATCTGTTTGCCCATTGATAATAAATTGAGTTTTATTCCAATCTATTTCAATATCTTTATCTGAAAGATTTATAATATCTAATTTATAAGAATTCATAGGAAACAAACCACCTGTACTTCTAATAGAAATTTTAGCCTCATAATATTTTGTTTTTACAATTGATTTATTTTCATCAAAACTAAAATCATAATGAGTCGATGAAGCACAGCCTACACATAAAACAACAACACATAAAACAACAAAAGATTTTTTCATTAATTTTGCCTCCGATATATAAGCTTTATTTTATACAATCTACTATCAAAAGCGGAAACGCTTCATCATATATTTGATATGTATTTTTAATAACTATTTTTTTCTCTTTTGCTAATTCAAATAGAATTTCCCTCCGTTTTTGAGTAGACATATTTTTAGCACTTTTCAAACAAATATCCATAAGACCATTTTTCAAATCTCTTGCCTGTATCTCCTTCAATACCTCATATTTTATATCCATTAACATACCTCCAACTAATCTAAAACTTACTTATTCTCTTTTATAAAAAACTAAATCGCCTTGATGAGAGGCGACTGGAAGTTGGTAACTATTTATAGGAATAGTGCGACATATTGACTGAAATAGCGTATTTTGCCGCCTTCCAGTCTCATAAACCAGAAAGCGTGCAAAAGTTTCGTCTTTACACAATAGACGCCTATAAAGAGGTTACCACACCTCAGGCAAGTTATCATCCTGCCCATACAAACTTTATAAACAAAAAATATCAAAGTAAAGATAAATATTTTTCAATGCTATAAAAAGCCCAAATGTCTAGAATTATTGATATTCAACTCAACATATTAAAATGGTTTATTGAAAGAACGAGATAACTTTATAACATTAATGACAAAATATTGAATCATTTGATTATCCCAAAAGGCAATAGGATTAGAACTTCATTAAATACTTGTAAAATAAAGGATTTTATTTGGAATGGTCCGTGTAACGAGCGGGAAATGGCTCGGATAAACACATCTCACACGGACTCGATTAACTGCTTGATATATAAAGAAAAAAGACGCTTTTCAGCGCCTTCATCTTGACTGGCAGGGGCAGTAAGATTCGAACTCACGACACCCGGTTTTGGAGACCGGTGCTCTACCAACTGAGCTATACCCCTATAAAACACAGTTTAACCAAACTGCGTTTTCTTTGATACACAACTCCGTGCAATAAATCAAGAACTTTTTTTCATGTTTGCAGTAAAAAAGGAAACGCTTTCGCGTTTCCTTATAACTTATTGCATAAATTTCAGCAATTATATCGATTTTTACGCCTTTGTCTGAATACGCATCGCATAGAACGACCGCCATACAAAGACTAAAGCAATCGCCATAAAGACCGCACCCAGCGTCAAAGACACATTGCGCGGCGCCGAAACGGCAATTTCCACAGCCAGCAAACCGAACAAAGTCGTAAACTTAATAATCGGATTCAAAGCTACGGATGACGTATCTTTATACGGATCGCCGACCGTATCACCGACAACCGAAGCTGCGTGCAGTTCTGTTCCTTTTTCACCAAGATCAACTTCAACAACCTTCTTGGCGTTATCCCATGCGCCGCCGGCATTAGCCATATACAGCGCCTGGAACAAACCGAAGACGGCAATTGAAATCAGATAACTGGCAAACAGGTTCGGATCAAAGCAGGCAAAAGCCAACGTAAACGAGAATATGGCAACAAAGATGTTAAACATACCTTTCTGTGCATACAATGTACAAATACGAACAACCTCTTTGCTGTCTTCAACCGAAGCAGCCTTCTTCGTGTTCAGCTTAATGTGCTTTTTGATAAAATCAACCGCGCGATAAGCGCCGGTCGAAACCGCCTGCATGGAAGCGCCGGAGAACCAGTAGATAACCGCGCCGCCAAGAATGATACCAAACAAAACTTCCGGATCAAGCAATGACAACTTCAGGTTCAGCAAAAGAATGATAGAGAAAATCATTGTTGCCGCACCGATAACCGCCGTACCGATAAGCACCGGTTTTGCCGTTGCCTTAAAGGTGTTTCCGGCACCGTCGTTAGCTTCCAGATAATGTTTGCCTTTTTCAAAATCAGGCTTAAAGCCAAAATCTTTTTCAATGGTTTTGTTAATGCCTCTGATATTTTCAATCTGTGACAATTCAAATACAGACTGGGCATTGTCGGCAACCGGCCCGTAACTGTCAACGGCAATGTTGACCGGCCCCATGCCCAGCATGCCAAAAGCCACCAAACCAAAAGCAAAGACTGACGGATAAACCATATAAGCGTCAAGTCCCGAACTTGCGGTAACATAAGCAATCGCCATCAGTGCTACCATAACGATTCCCTGCCAGAAAGCGGAGAAGTTACCGGCAACAATACCTGAAATAATATTCAGGGAAGCGCCTGCCTCGCGGCTGGCATTAACGATTTCGTTAACATGCTGCGACTTCGGAGAAGTAAAGATTTTGGTAAATTCCGGAATCAAAGCCGCGGCTAACGTACCGCAGGAAATGATAACCGAAAGCTTCCACCATAAATCTGCGCCCATATCGCCGATCATCACATAAGAAACACCGAAAGTAACCAGAATGGAAATAACGGACGTCAGCCAAATCAAACTGGTCAGCGGCTTTTCAAAATCAAATTCGTCTTTATTGCCGTAAAGCAATTTAGACAGACCGTTGTTAAGAGCATAAGACACCAAAGACGTAACAATCATCAACAGGCGCATAGCAAAGATCCAGACAATCAAACGCGCCTGAATATCAATGCCGCCGCTCATTAAAGCCAGCTCGCCATTCTGCGTATACATCATGCCTGCACCGAGAACAATAAAGCTGATAAGAGCCACGCCGGTTACGCCGTAGGTTTCAAAACCATCAGCGGTCGGCCCGACTGAATCGCCGGCATTATCACCGGTACAATCGGCAATCACACCCGGGTTGCGGGCATCGTCTTCATCAATTTTGAAAATAATTTTCATCAAATCAGCACCAATATCGGCAATCTTGGTAAAGATACCGCCGCAAATACGCAAAGCGGCAGCACCCAAGGATTCGCCGATGGCAAAACCGATAAAGCAGGCACCGGCACTCTCACGCGGAACCCACAACAAAATGATAATCATCATAATCAGTTCGACGCAGATAAGCAAAACGCCGATAGACATACCCGAACGCAGCGGCAGGCTCATAACCGGAAAGGCTTTTCCCTGCAAAGAAAGGAAAGCCGTACGCGAGTTGGCATAAGTGTTAATGCGCATACCAAACCAAGCAACGGTATAAGAGCCGAGAATACCCAAAACTGACCACATCAGAATAGTCAGCACTTTCGGCATCGGCGTTGCGTTAAGATAATAGAAATAATAAAAGATACAGGCAGCAATGAACAGTTCCAAAACCACCAAAAGCTTTGACTGCTGTTTCATATAGGTTTTGCATGTTTCATAAATCGTATGAGAAACATTCAGCATGGATTCGTGAGCGGGAATCTTTTTGATTTTAAAAAATTCATACAAACCGAACAACATGCCCAAAATACAAATACCGAGGCCATACATCAGAATTTCGCTTCCGGTCATAGACAGGCCGAAAATATTATATCCGACATCAAGGCTCGGAATGTTAAGATCGATTTCAGAAGCCTGAGCTTGAGAAATCCCGGCAGCTGCTGCCATAAACACGGCCAGAGCCAAAGATTTTAGTCTTTTCAAAGCTGACATTCCTAAATTCCTTTAATTGTTAAACCAAAATTCAATAAACATAACCACCTCAAAAACAGGTGATTCTTTTTATTATGCCGTCATCATAGATTCCTGATTCTAAATTTTGGGTTAACTCTTTAAAATGATTCAAAAAAATAAGCCTGCAATACGCAAGAAAGCCCGGAATAAAAATTCCGGGCTTTCTTGCTGAAATGACATTACTCTTTCAGATTTTCCTCCCAGTTATCAGCCTGCTGATAAAAGGCAATTGCCTCGCTCTTCTGCTTAGCCAATGCCTTGTCGGAAATTTTCGGCCCTTCAACCGAATACTGGCGGACAGGTTTCAAAATAACATCCGTCCCGTTCTTAACAAAACCGATTTTCTGATAATTGCTGACGAAGAAACGGGATTCATAATCTTCAGACAATGCGTCCTGCCCATAAAAGCGTGATTCATAATCAAAGTTCAAAATTCCCAAAATCGTCGGCAAAGCGTCAATCTGGCTTATCGGCGTGTCGATTCTCTGCGTTTTAACCAACTTCGGCGCATAGATAATAAAAGGAATATGATAACCTTCAAGGTTAATCTCCTCCTTACCGGATGCACCGGCCGTATGATCGGCGATAAAGACAAACAGTGTATTGTCAAACCACGGCTTTCCCTTGGCTTCCTTAATAAACTCGCCTATGGCATAATCAGCATACATAACGCCGCCCAAGCGCCCCCACTTTTCCGGTTCAAGCGGAATCCGTCCTTCCGGATACGTGTACGGACGGTGATTGGAAATCGACAACAACATTGTAAAGAACGGTTTTCCGGCAGCATAAGACTTGTCCGCTTCTTTAATAACCTTGCGGTAGGTATCATCGTCTGCCGCACCCCAGGCATTGGCAAAAGTGACTTCGCTTTTGTCCCAAACCGCACGGTCAACAATCTGAAAACCGTTATGCCCAAAGAAATAATTCATATTGTCAAAATAACCGTACCCGCCGTAAATCCACTTGTTGTCATATCCTTTTTCTTTAAAAATCGTACCGATATTGTACAGATTCTCATTATTCGGGCGACGGACAATAGACATCCCCGGCAGCGGCGGCACACTGAGCGTCAAAGCTTCAATGCCGCGAACCGAACGCGTGCCGTTGGCATAAGTGTTACTGAAATACAATCCCTCTTTGGAGAGCTTTTCCAGATTCGGCGTCAGGGGAATATGCCCCTCCGGCAGATTCTCGTTCATATATTTGGCACTCATGCTTTCCATCAGCACAATCACGACATTCGCCTTGTTTTCCGGTTTATCGGCAGTAATCCGCCGGCGGATATTTTTATCCGGCTCAAGAAAAGCAACATTTTTCCCCTTAAGCTTCTCTTGCAGAATTTTCAGATTCTCCGCCGGATTCTGAGTTAGATAAAACTTGTCGTATGGCAGTTCGTTTTTCAAAAAAGCGCTGAACAGACTGTAAGTTCCTTCCTTGCCCGCCTCATTGTTATAATAGTTTTTGCATATTTCCAAACGCGACATATCAACGGCAAAGTAAGAAGCAACAAGCACAAGAATATAGACAGCCAGCTGCAGCAAACGCTTGCCCCAAGCCGGCACCGGAACTTCAGGAAACAGACTGCGATATGACAACTTCACAATAACCAGCGTCGCCGCCAGCAGCCCCAGCAAAATCCAGTTCACCGGATAAGACTGATAAATATTGTCAATCACTTCGGTTGTATAAACCAGATAGTCAACGGCGATAAAATTAAAGGCGGCCTGAAATTCATCCCAGAAAATCTGCGTAGAGGCGCCCTGAAACAACGTGGCATAAATAAAAACCGTATAAACGCCGGTGGTCACAATTTTATCTAAACGGCCGTTTTGTTTCTTTGCCGGCAAAAAGACCAGATACAGCACATAAGGCAGCATCATGTATAAAAAAGCGATAGATGCGGTCAAGAGCAAAATTCCCAAAACCTTGACCAACTCCCACGGTGCAAAATCAAAGCCTTCAAAACTTTGATAAACCTTTCCGCAAAGGAACAAAATTTCCAGCAAAATAAAGCTGATAAAAAACGGCTTAAGCCTCTGAATAAAATAAGATTTCATAATCGTGCCTTTTAAATAATTATTGCCCTGCTTAAATTAGCGTAAGATAAAAACAAATACAAGCGCTTAATTGAAGATAATAATAAGGATTATTAAATCTTTAATAAGATTGTCCGGTGTAAACTGGCCGTAAACGGTATTTTATAAGGAAATAATAATGAAAAAACTTCTCCTTCTCAGCTTAGTTGCCCTTTTGGGCGCCGCCGCTTTCAGCTACCTGTCTTACGAAAACAAAATCAAGTCCCGGGACAGCCTGACACTCTACGGCAATGTCGAGATCCGCCAGGTAGACTTGAGCTTCCGGGTTGAAGGACGGATTCAAAACATGTATTTTGAAGAAGGCGATTCCGTCAAAAAAGACGACCTCCTGGCTAGCCTTGACGATATTCCTTATAAAACGACCGCAGCACAAACTGCTGCTGAAATAGCGCAAAGCCAGGCAGCCTACAATAACGCCGTTTCAAAATATAACCGCAACGCCCCGCTTTGCACCAAAAACATCGTGTCCAAACAGGAATGCGACGACCTGTTGAACGCCATGAACGGCACCAAGGCCGCGCTTGATGCCGCTCTAGCGGCTGACGAGCATGCCCGTAACAACCTCAACGACACCAAAATGTACGCCCCGGACAGCGGTATAATTATGACCCGCATTCAGGAACCGGGAGCCGTCGTCGGCGCCGCACAGCCCGTCTATACCATGTCCAAAAAAACACCTCTGTGGATTCGCGCCTATATTCCTGAAACACAGCTCGCAAATGTCAAATACGGCACTGCCGCCCAAATCATAACCGACAGCGTCAATCCCGACAACGGGCAAGCCCGTGCCTATAACGGCTATGTCGGCTACATTTCCCCGGTTGCCGAATTCACCCCAAAAACCGTGGAAACAACCGACTTGCGAACAGACTTGGTATACCGCATCCGCGTCTATGTCAGCAACCCTGACGAATATCTCAAGCAGGGCATGCCCGTCACCATAAAAATAAACCTTGCCCCGACAGCAGTAAAGGCACAGGAATGACCTCTGATTTCATCACCATAAAAAACCTGAGCAAGCGCTTCCCGGACAGCGGCATTACCGCTCTTGACGACATTTCCTGTACCATCGCCCGGGGAAAAATAACCGGGCTTATCGGGCCTGACGGCGCCGGAAAGACAACGCTTATACGCACGATTATCGGCCTTCTCCTCCCTTCAAAAGGAACAATAGACGTCAATGGCCTCAATCCCCTGACGGACAAGGAAGAATTAAACCTGTCCCTGGGATATATGCCGCAGAAATTCGGCTTATATGAAGACTTAAGCATTAGCGAAAACCTTAAGCTTTACGCCGAATTAAAAGCCATCCCGCCGCAGGATCAAACAAATATCTTCAACCGCCTCCTCAAATTTACCAACCTCCAAAACTTCACCACTCGCCTGGCAGGAGAACTCTCCGGCGGCATGAAACAAAAACTCGGTCTGGCCTGCGCACTGCTCTCTGCCCCCAAACTTCTGCTTCTGGACGAACCCTCCGTCGGCGTTGATCCCATTTCCCGCCGCGAACTGATAAAAATGGTCAACGAACTGGCTGAGGGCGGCACAACAATCCTCTGGTCAACGGCATATCTTGACGAAGCCGAAAACTTTGACGACTGCCTGCTGCTGAATGAAGGAAAGATCCTCTATCAGGGAAAACCTGAAGCCTTAACTCAAAAACTGCAAAACCGGGTCGCCCTGTTACAAAATACTTCCGGCAGCAACCGCGACCTGCTCAAAAGAATCAGCGGCAAAGAACAAAATATTGTTGACGCCGTCATCCAGGGAACAGCCGTGCGCGTTGTTTTCAAAGACAAAATCCGCCAAATGGAAGGAACAATTTCCCAAATTGCCGCACCGCGTTTTGAAGACGCCGTCATCGATGTGCTCGGCGGCATTCCACACGGCGTTTCTCCGTTAAACCGCTCATACCCACAAACGGCGGCAAATGTTGAATACCCGGTAGAAGCACAAAATCTGGTCAAAAAATACGGCAGTTTTTATGCGGTTAAAAACAATACCTTTCAAATCCGCCGCGGTGAAATATTCGGGCTTCTCGGCCCCAACGGCGCCGGAAAATCAACCTCGTTCAAAATGCTCTGCGGCCTGACAACGCCGACATCGGGCACCGCCCGCATTATGGGCGTAGACGTCCGCAAAAAACCGGCGCTGGCCCGTTCCCGCCTCGGCTATATGGCACAGAAATTTTCACTCTATGCTGACTTGAATGTCCTGCAAAATCTGAACTTTTTCTCAGGAATTTACGGCCTGAAAGGCACAGAGCAAAAAGAAAAAATCGCAGAAATGACTGATATGTTCCACCTCGGCAAACACCTCAAAACCAACGCCGGCGATTTGCCTTTGGGATACAAACAACGTTTAGCCTTATCCTGCGCCATTATGCACAACCCGGCAGTACTGTTTCTTGACGAACCGACCTCTGGCGTCGACCCGCTGACCCGCCGCGAATTTTGGAATCACATCAACGTCTTGGCCGGAAAAGGCGTCACCATAATGGTCACGACCCATTTTATGGATGAAGCAGAATACTGCGACCGTATCAGCCTGTTTTATCAGGGACAGGCCATCGCCACCGGCTCTCCCGACGAATTAAAACACAGCGTTTCGGCTGCGGCAACCATGGAAGACGCCTTTATCAGCCTCATTGAAAACTTTGACGCAAAGGCCACAGCATGAGAATACTGAAAGCCCTTATCGTTAAAGAATTTTATCAAATCATCCGGGACCCGAGCAGTATTTTAATTGCCTTCATCCTCCCGGCAATTTTACTGCCCATATATATGTACGGCATCAACCTTGACACTACCCGGCTGACAGTTGGCATTAAAAATGAAGATATGTCAGTTGAAAGTCAAAGCCTGGCGGATTCCGTCGGCAACAACCGCTTTATCAATGCCGTTGCCTACGACAGCCGCCGGCAAATGTATGAAGACATAAACAAGTCAAAACTCCGCGGTCTGATGATAATTCCGGAGAACTTTTCCCAAAACCTGTCAAAATCAACCTCAGCGCCGCTTCAAATCATTACCGACGGCTCTGAAACCAATACCGCGAATTACGTTGAAAACTACATAACCGCCATAGCCGCCCACTGGCTGACCGGACTGAGCAAATACCGTTTTTCCAATCCCGAACCGCTGGTCGTGCCGCAAAACCGCGTCTGGTATAATCAGGAATTAAACAGCCACTACTTTATCCTGCCCGGAACCCTGTCAATCACCCTGACGCTCATCGGTATGCTGCTGACTGCCCTGGTTGTTTCCCGGGAATGGGAACGCGGCACAATGGAAACACTCATCACTACGCGCGCCCGTAAAATAGACATCGTTCTCAGCAAATACATCTCATACTTCATTTTGGGCTTTGCTTCCGTTATCTTTAACGTCATGGTCTGCGTCCATGTTTTTGACATTCCTTTCCGCGGCAGTTACGCAGTTCTGTGGCTGACGTCATCTCTGTTCCTTTTCGCGGCGCTCGGCCAGGGACTGTTCATCTCCTCAGCTTTAAAAAACCAATTCACCGCCAGCCAGGCAGCGCTCGTCGGCGGCTTCATGCCCTCGTTGATTCTTTCGGGGCTGGTCTTTCCGATTCAATCCATGCCCAAACTCGTTCAATATGTTACCTGGCTGATTCCCGCGCGTTATTATCTGCCTTGCGCCCAAAGCGAATTTCTGGCCGGGACAATCTGGGATGTCATCCTCCCCAACAGCATCGCCATGCTTTGTTTCAGCATTGTGCTGATGATTGCCGTTTACCGTAAAACAGATATGAGGTTGGAAAAATGCTGAAACGTATCTGGTCGCTGATTATCAAAGAATTTTTGGCCGCCTGGCGCGACCCCAAAAGCCGGATTCTCATTATCGTCCCGCCGATTGTCCAGCTGATAATCTTCGCCAACGCCGCTACAATGGAAGTCAAAAACATATCCGCCGTCGTTTTCGACGACAGCAAAAGTTATGAATCCCGGGAGCTTATATCCGGCTTTGAAGGCTCGCCCTGGTTCAAAAAAATCATCTTCACCGACAACCGCAGGCAAATGGAAAATCTCATCGCCTCGGAACAGGCGCAACTGGGCATCATCATCAACAATGACTTCGCCGCCAAAATAAAATCGCGGACACCTGCTGAAATACAGGTCATTGTTGACGGTAGACAAACCAATTCCGCCGCCATAATCAGCGGTTACGCCTCAAAGATAATCGCCGCCTATGAACAGCGCGTCCACCCCGAACGCTATCGTTCCGTTCCCTCAATCACGATTGAAGTCCGCCACTGGTTTAACCCGAACCTTTCTTACCAATGGTACACCGTGTCCTCCATGATTGCCATTCTCAGCGCTATTTCGGCGCTTGTCCTGACCGCTATGTCCATCGCCCGGGAACACGAACTGGGCACATTCGACCAAATCATCGTGTCGCCATTGAGTTCTTTTGAAATACTCCTCGGCAAAACCATTCCGCCGGTTATCATTGCCATGGCTGTCGCTGTTATCATCACATTCTGCGCCGTTCTTATTTTTGAACTCCCGTTCAAAGGTTCTGTCTTCTGGTTCATCCTTTCCCTTCTGGTCTACCTGATGTCCATTGTCGGCATCGGCCTGTTTGTTTCCTCAATCTGTAAAACCCAGCAGCAGGCGATTCTCGGCGCATTTTCTTTTCTCATGCCGTCAATTCTGATTTCCGGCTATGTTTCGCCCATCGCGGATATGCCGCAGTTTCTTCAAAACATAACTTTAATCAATCCCGTGCGGTACTATCTGATTATCGCCAAGGGGATTCTCTTAAAAGACATGGCACCAGCAGACATCTGGCAAAATATGCTTCCCCTGTTTTTCATCGCCTTGGGAACGCTTTCCATCGCGGCCTGGACATTTAAAAAGAAACTTGGCTGACATATAATTAGGGTCTTGTCATAAAAAAATAACGGTTGTATATATCCCATGACAAAAAAATGAAGAGAAGTATACAATGATTCAAAATATGACTTCCGGAAATCCGGTAAAACTAATCATCCAATTTACGATTCCGTTATTAATCGGCAACGTCTTTCAACAACTTTACAGCATTTCCGACATCATCATTGTCGGCCGTCTGCTTGGCGTAAATTCTCTGGCTGCCGTCGGTGCGACCGGCCCGCTGTTTTTTCTTCTTATTGCCGTCACCATCGGCTTTACCAGCGGCCTGACCGTCATCACAGCGCAGCGTTTCGGCGCCAACGACTTCAACGCCATGCGCCGTTCTGTAGCAACGGCAACGGTGATCAGCACCGCATTCACACTCATTTTTAGCCTGATTCTGATAGCTTTTCTCCGCCCCATATTACGCCTGATGAACGTCCCGGAAGAAATCTTCGGCGAGGCTTTGGCGTTTATTTCCATCATCGCCTACGGCCTGGTCATGATTGTCTTTTACAATCTTCTGTCCGGCATCATCCGCGCCTTGGGCGACAGCCGGACACCATTGTATTTTCTCATTTTTGCCTCAATCATCAATATCGGCCTCAACCTGTTTTTAATATACGTCTGCGGCATGGGCGTTGAAGGCTCCGCCCTCGGTACAGTCTTGGCGTTAAGCATTTCTGTTATCTGCTGTTACTTTTACATCGTTAAAAAATTCCCAATTCTGCACCTTAGAAAAAGCGATTGGAAACTTGACTGGAATTTCAGCAAAGAACACCTGGCATTAGCCATTCCCATGGCCGTGCAGTTTTCAATCATTGCCCTGAGTTCCATGGTCATCCAGAGCGTCTGTAACTCTTTCGGCCCGCTGACGATTGCCGCCTTTACCTCTGCCATGCGCATTGAACAGCTGGCTGCCCAGCCGATGGTTTCTTTCGGCGTCGCCATGGCAACCTATACGGCGCAAAATTATGGTGCCGGCTTAATCGGCCGAGTCCGCCGCGGCGTCTTCAACTGTTCCATGATTTCCTTAGGAGTCAGCATTCTCATGGCCGTAATTATTTTTACAGCCGGCGAAAACCTGGTTGAAATCTTCACCAAAGAACGCAACGAAATCGTTATTGACACCGCCAAAATGTATCTCAACATCAGCGTTTTGTTTTATTTCTTCCTCGGACAAATATTTGTTTACAGAAATGCGTTGCAAGGGCTTGGAAAACCGGTAATTCCGCTTATATCAAGCATCGTTGAACTGGGAATGCGCTCATTTGCCGCCATCGTTCTGGCCTACCACTTCGGCTTTACCGGCGTTTGCTACGCCAGCCCGATTGCCTGGATTGGCGGAGCCGCTGTCGTCAGTATCGGATATTATATGGTCATCCGCCGCATCGGTCGCAAATACCTTTTCTGCCACCATCAGGTCGAACTGCCCTGGCATTAACAATTATCGTGTATATCTGTATTTTTATATTGCTTTTTAGGCAGATACAGTATTAGATAAAAACAAATAAAGAATATAAGACATTGTATTTTTTATAAAATTTAATTAGGAGAAAACTTATGGAATTATATTTGGATAAAGTAAAATCAATCATCAATAAAAATTTCGTTGATGTTATCAAAAATCAATACGTTGACTTCAGCGGTAAAACAAATTTTGCCGACTTTGCAAAATACATTGTAATTTATTCTGCAATTTCTTCAATCTTTACCATTTTAACAGCTCTTTTGCCGTTTTTGGCAACAATTTGGGGAATTCTTTCTCTCGTCGTCGCATTGGGATTGCTTCTCCCGACAATCGCAATTATGATTCGTCGTATGCGTGATGCAAAAATCAATCCGTGGTATCTGCTGTTCATTCTTATCCCGGTTGTCGGTGCAATCTATGTTATGACCTTGCTCTGCGCTGACAGCGAGAAATAATCGCCGCAAAACAACATAAAGCCCGCTGCTTCACGGCGGGCTTTTTTATAACAACCTCCAACAAAAAGAAACAATTATGACCGTTTTCAACACCAGAAATCTTGTTATTCTTGCCATAATCGGCCTTTTGTCATTCATTGGCTACAATATTTACGGCGGGAAAGATACCTATCATATAAATGAAAACGAAATTTATATGTTCTATCAGCCCACCTGTCCGCACTGCCACACGGCATCAAACTATATCGCCCGCAAACATCCTGATATCAGCATCCGTATGGAAAACATTCAACAAAATCCCGAAAGCCGCAAACTCTTTGAAAAATGCGCTGAAAAATTCAACATTGACAAACGGGAACTGGGAACACCGCTCATCTGTATGGGCAACAACTACATCCTCGGCTGGTCAAAGAATGCCGGCATCCAATTTGACAGCTATCTAGCCAGAATGAAAAAATAACGCAAAAGGCGGAGAATATTCTCCGCCTTTTTTAGTACACTCAAATCAGTTTTCAAAAACTTCCTTCAACTTTGCCGTTGCCAACAAAAGAGCCGAACGCGTCGGTAAAGTATCGGCAATGGCATTCAACATAACAAAATCATGAATCGTTCCGTTAAAGCGCACCGCCGTAACTTTTACGCCGGCATTGGCCAACTTACGGGCATAAGCTTCGCCCTCATCACGCAAAACATCATTTTCATCGGTAATCACCAAAGCCTCAGGCAGGTTTTTCAATTCCTCCTCTGTCGCCTTTAACGGGCAGACATAAATTTTCTTTCTGTCTGCCTTATCCGGCGCATAAGCATTCCAAAACCATTTCATCGCCTCGCGAGACAACCATGGACCATTTTGAAAACGCAAATAAGATTCATTATCAAAATCATCATCGGTTACCGGATAAAACAACAACTGAAACTTAATTTTCGCCGGCAGTTTTTTCTCTTTTGCCATCAAAGTCATAACTGCGGCCATATTTCCGCCGACACTGTCGCCGGCAACAACCAGATTTTTCAAATCGACACGCAGCTCGGCTGCATTTTTAACCACATATTCCAACGCGCCGTACAATTCTTCAACCGGTTGCGGATACTGCGCCTCGGGCGACGGCGTATATACCGGAAAAATAACTGCGGCACCGGTTTTCGCGGCCAGCTCTCTGATAAGGCGCTCGTGCGTATTGGCGTCTCCCATAACCCAGCCGCCTCCGTGAATATAGAAGATAACCGGCAAAAATCCCGCTGCACCTGACGGACGGACAATTCTGACCGGAATTTCATGATTGTCATAAACCATAAATGTCGTATCTTCAATATCAGCTTCTTCCTGACGAACCGACATATTCTGAGCGCCGCGCAGCACGGCGCGTGCTTCTTCATACGACAATTCATACAGCGGTGTTTCGGTATTTTTTTCCACATCATCAATAAATGCCTGAATTTCCGGCATCAAAACAATTTTATTCATAAAAAGCCTCCTTAAATAGATGTTCAAAATTTATATAAACACTCATTTGAGCCATTCAACCCCGGTTAAATCTAAGTTAACAATTTTAAGTTTATAATAAAGACGCTAACAATTCAGACAAATAACAAAGGACACGGACTATGAAAAAATTGCTTTTACTGACAACCGTGCTTTCCGCCGTATCGGCATCTGCCCATGCTGCAACCCTCACTAAAGACAACTGGGATTTTACGGCATCCGGCCTGATGGGCGGCTACTACGGTATCTCGGAAACAAAAAAACAATACGCTGTAAACTCCATGCCTAACCGCTGGGTCTACCGTACCGACGCCCTCTTCGGCGCAAATTACCACTTTTCTCCCGACCACCAACTCGGCATTTTCGGCAACTTTACACTAGTCTACCGGGAACATGACAAAGACTACCGCGACGGTGACTGGCGCTTTTATCCTTTTGTAACGGATAAATCCAAATACGGTGACATCACTGTCGGTTATGTTTACGGGGCAGCCCATGAACTGCACAAAGGAGCAAAGGAAATCACATTTTTCGGTATCGACGATACCAACATGATTTATTATCTGAGCAATCCCAACTGGGGCAACGGCAAACATTCCGTAAAATTCGCCACGCCAAAATCAACAGCGATTATGGACGACGGCCGCGCCGCCAAAATCAAATATATTTCACCGGAAATCGGCAATACCAAATTTGGTTTTTCTTACACGCCGAAAAATGAAAACCGCCGTGGTTTTGTCAGCCGTTACGCTCATTATGAACTGGAAGAAGACGGTTATACCGCAGCCATGCAAAACCGCTGGGAATTGCCGGATAACTCCACCTTATATACTTCTATGGGCTACGGCATATTCAACCGGACAGATAACGAAATGTCTTTCGGCGTAACCTGGGTCAAAGATAACTTCAACATTGCCGCCGGTTATAAAAATGCCTGGATTAAAGGCAATAAAAACCCCATCACCTATAAAGCCAAAAGTTCTTATCTGCCGGCTTTGTTCGATAACTACCGTGAATCCAATGCCTATAACGTCAGCATGGGATACCAGTTTGAAAATTTCAAAACCAACCTGGCCTACCTGCATACGGAAGCGTCCAACACCCGGAACAGTGACGACTTATATATCTGGTCAAACGTCTATTCCGCCAACAAATATATTGATTTGTTTCTCGTCGGTGCTTACCTTAACGCCAAAGGTGCCGAAAAATACGCCGACGATAACAGCAAAGGCTATGCCGTGGTTACCGGCATCGGCCTTAAATTCTAAACCAAAGCATTCTAAACCGCCGTTTTCAAAAAGAGAACGGCATTTTTTTTGCCCGCGGCAAATAGCTGACAAAGAAAGGGCTGATAAACCTATCAGCCCTTTCTTTGCTTTGCCTGTCGTTTTACTCAACAGCCAGTTGGCGAACTTCCTCGCCATATTCGTCTTTGACAGTCGTTTTGATTCTCATCAGCTCATACCATTTCTTAAACGAGCCATACAAAACAAATACCATCAAAACCATAACCGTTGAACCTAAAACGGCCAGCAGATACTGCTTGTTCGGAATATACTGCGTAAAGACCTGCAAATATCCGGCCCAGAAAGTTACGACAACCATAAACAATCCCGGAATAGAAACCGCCAAAGCATATTTCTTACGGTCAAGTCTGAGCAGCATTGTCGTGCAGACAATCAACGCGCAGGTCGCCAGCAGCTGGTTACTCAAGCCGAACAACGGCCAAATACTGCTGATGTTTCCGGTATATACCAGATATCCCCACAGAAACGTAAAGATTGCACTGGTAATAACCACGCCCGGCATCCATTCCTTCTCGGCAAATTTCGGATGAACTTTGCCCAGCATTTCCTGCAGAAAGAAACGGCCAACACGGGTTCCGGCATCAATAGCCGTCAAAATAAACACAGCTTCAAACATAACCGCAAAATTATACCAATAAGCCATCAGATGATCCATATACGGAATGTTACGGAAAATATGCGCCATACCAACCGCCAGAGAAACGGCACCGCCGGTACGACCGTGCAAATCAATACCGATATGTTCTTCAAAAAACGGTAAATCGACAACATTAAAGTTCGGATGAGCCTGAATTAAGGCAGCATAAGCCTCCGGACTTGAGTTAATGGCAAAATAATCGCCCGGCATCATTGTGCAGGCGGCAATCAAAGCCATAATCGCCACAAATCCTTCCGTCAGCATCGCACCGTAACCGACAAACAAAATTTCACGTTCGTTGCCGATCATCTTCGGCGTCGTACCGGTGCCGATAATCGCATGAAAACCGGAAATTGCGCCGCAGGCAATGGTAATAAAAATAAATGGCAAAACCGGACCGTTAATAACCGGACCGCCGCCATAAATAAACGGTGTAAACGTATGCATCATTAAATCGGGACGAACAAAAACAATACCAAGTGCCAGCATCAAAATCGTACCGATTTTCAGATAAGTGGACAAATAATCCCGCGGTACCAGCAAAAACCAGATTGGCAAAACCGAGGCAACAAAACCATAAGCGGGAATAGCCAGCGAAACCGTCGTTCTGTCCCAGTCAAACATCCACCCTAAAACGTCTTGCTGCATAAGGGAGTGTCCTGAAATAATACCAATCAGCAGCAAACCGATGCCGATAAGGCTGGCTAAACCGACACTGTTCTTGCGAAACCGCATAATCAACCCCATCAAAATGGCAATAGGCATTGTGATAGCAACAATAAACAAAGACCACGGTGCATTATGCATGGCACTGACACAAGCCAAAGACAACCCGGCCAAAGTCAGAATCAAAATGAACAAAACCGCAAAACCGGCAACAGTCCCCGTAAAGGGGCCGACTTCGCGTTCCGTAATCGTCGCCAGGCTTTGCGCTTTATGACGAACGGAAGCGAACAACACCACCATATCATGAACTGCACCGCCCAAAACACAGCCGATTAAAATCCACAACGCGCCGGGCAGATAACCGAATTGCGCTGCCAAAACCGGCCCAACCAGAGGCCCGGCTGCGGCAATCGCCGCAAAATGGTGTCCAAACAAAACATTTTTGTTTGTGGCAACATAATCATGCCCGTCAGCATATTTAACTGCCGGCGTAACACGATTCGCATCCAGCCGCAAAACCTTGTTGGCAATAAAAATCCCGTAAAAACGATAAGCAATAGCAAAAACCAGCAGAGAAACAAAGACCAGCGTCAATGCGTTCATACCTTCAAAATAGCTCCAAAACCCGGAAACCATCTCCTCTTGCGTGACGACATCTGCCGCCCCCGCCGAAGATGCCATAAATCCCAGAGCCACTAAAAACGTGAAAAACACTTTCATAGCGATCACTCCCTAATTAAATTACATTTATCAATATACCCCAAGAACGTTAATAAATCACTCAAAATAACACGACTGTTGAAAATAAACAAAACAGCTTATTTTTACTGACATACCGGCCTCCCCGAAGAGTTATATCTTTTTATCATGCGCCTGACAGCCAATCACCGACTCTTTACAAATTCTCTGCTGACGCTATACTGCAACAGCGTCAAAGGAAAAACAAATGGAACAGTTTATACAATACGGCTATTTCGGACTTTTTGCCGGAAGCTTTCTCGCCGCCACGATCCTGCCTCTGGGATCGGAAATAATTTTTATCGGCCTCCTCTCCCTGGGCTTCAATCCCGCCCTGTGTCTGGCAATCGCTTCCATCGGCAATACCTTAGGCGGAATGACCAATTATATTCTGGGACGAATGGGAAAAACCGAATGGATTGAAAAATACCTCCGTGTCCCCCCACAAGAAGTAAAAAACCTCAAACAAAAACTGCAAGGAAAAAGTGCTGCTTTTGCCTTTTTCAGCTTTCTGCCGTTCATCGGGGATCCGCTGGCAATCGTTTTGGGATTGATGCGCGCTAATGCCGTCATAACCATATCTGCCATGTTCTGCGGAAAATTCCTGCGCTACGCAATCCTAGCCCTCCCTTTCTGCTAAAAAAATTAGTAATCTCTTAGACAAATACCAATATAATGTCCCCCCCCCAAAGACTGTTGTCAGAAATAAAATAAGGAAATAAACATGAAAAAGCACCATATCGTAAGAAAAAAAGCGCCGGCACCGGATTCCTTCATCAATATCTGCCTCTGTGCTTTTTACTTTTGCTTTCTCACGCTTTATGTATGCCTCCTATATGACACCATAACAACCCCCGTATGGAAAACAACTCCTGACACGCCTTGGTATTTAATCTCCAGAGGCCGCCACTTTTTATACTGCCTCACCCTTTTAATTTCATTCTCATACCTGCTGTTTTTCGGCTTCAAACACAAAGACGAACATCCCAAAAGATTCCGCCTCATCCTGTGCGCCCCAATATTTTTTATGATATTCCTTTTGTTTCAACAGATAATTTTCTACCCGAATTTTAAATAAACCCTCCACCATGTCCATCATTTTTTTGCATACAAAAAAGCCCTGACAAAAATCAGGGCTCCTTTATGCAAATCAGAAACAATAATTATGCTTTAGCAATCTGCTTTTTAATCTTAATAGCTTCTTCTGACAATTTTGTGTTAGAAGTAGAAGCCAGATAAGCGTCCAAACCACCATTGTGTTCAATTGAACGCAAAGTTTTGGAACAAACTTTAAGTTTGAATACTTTTCCAAGCTTTTCACTCAACAGTGAAACAACCTGAAGATTCGGCAAAAAACGACGGCGTGTCTTGTTATTGGCATGGCTCACATTGTTGCCGCTCATAACGCCGGTGCCGGTGATATCACATTTTTTAGACATATCAAATCATCCTATATTTCAATCAAAACATAAACTTGTTGATGACTTAATAGCTACTGTTTCAATAAAAGTCAAGCAAAAAATACGTAATACAGCGCTTCAAAACAGAATTTACCCAATAAATACATACATATACATATAATAAACGCAAAAGCAAACACAGAAATTTGGTATGAATTTGAAATTTTACTTGAGTCTTGGCAGAAAATAAGCTAAATAACTTAGCTGTCAATGTACCCGTAGCTCAGTTGGATAGAGTATCGGCCTCCGACGCCGAGGGTCATGGGTTCGAATCCCTTCGGGTACGCCATATCATATTGTAAATACTTGATATTTTACAATAGTTGTTTCAGAAATTGTACCACTTTACTTGGTGAAACAGTAGAGTGGTACAGTTTTATGATAAAAAATCAGGCAAGATTATTTCGCAGGAATCATACTTATTATATTCGGGTTTCGATTCCTAATGATTTGAAAAATATAATAAAAAATAAAGAAATAAAATATTCTTTAAAAACGAATGATTATTTCGAATCGTTAAAGCTTTTAAGATGAGAATCTGCGAATGATAAAAGTGTTGATAATTTCCCCACATATCTATATTATTCTGCCTCATGGACAGGAATAAGACATCTTTAACGAATATACAAAAACGCCTGATTTTATCAAATGCGTTTCGGGCAGTGTTTGAAATTTTTATGTCCACATTCATAATTGTGCTTATTGTAAACGCTGCCAACAACCCAGAACTCAGCACCGGATTTTTTCAGATATTGAATAACTTTTTTGTATGGCTGGGGTTTGTTGTCTTGGCAAAATTTATAAAACGCAGTATTAATTCAAGAATGATTTGTTACAGAATCGGTCTGGCGTTTGCCATACTTCTTTTGTGCGTAATGGTATTTTTTAACACGATGAACAATCTTTATTTGATTGCGACTTTTTTCGGAACATACGCGGCATTCTTTTGGTCGGCATATAATACTTTGATTGCGGATATATTAACGCCGAAGCAAATGACAAAATTTGCAAATTATGATGAAACCGTCAAAGGAATGGTAAAAGTTATAGCACCGTTATGCTTGGGTTTTTTAATAACCTATACATCTTTTTCTCTGACCGCCGCGCTTATTATCCCGATGATGTGCGCTACGTTATTTTTATCTTTTGATATAAAAGATAATGGCAAAGTCGCAACAAATAACAACTGTATAGAATTCGGACGGTTTTGGAAAATTGCACACAAAAACAGACATATCTTAAGAACTTACTTTATTGAATTCTTGCTTGGGATAACAACTTATGGGGCGATGCTGACTATAACTACGATGTATGCCACAAAATTGTTTGGAACGCCAGACAGTGTGGGCGCGGTTATATCCATTGCGGGAATTGTTATGATAGTCGCACAATTTTTTATTGCACGATACGGTCAGGCTCAGCATCAAATAAAACTTCTGGGAATATCGGGAATTGCTTTCTTTATTGTCGCAGCGATATTTTTTGTAATGGAAAATCAATTTGTTTTTATAATCTATAACGCAATTTATGTTTTGATGTATAAATTTTTGAATACAACCTGTACAATGTTTATGTTCAAAGGGCTAGATGTTGCAAAGATCGATGCACGCTATAATACAGAATATATGGTTATTCGTGAATCGTTTCTGAATGCAGGTAGATTTGTTGGTTTCGGCGCATTGATATTTGTGGGAATGGTTGATTTTGCAAGTGGCTTAAAATATCTTTTGTTATCTATGGTTTTGTGCCTTGCTGTGATTATGATTCTTATATTTAGAATAAATAAAGAACACGGGCAAAAATTTTAGATTCTACATGTAGCATTAAAATGAAGATATAGTGTCGTGTATGGCGGGTTTGAACCTGCGAAGAAGTGGTTTGACAAAGAGAAGAGGCTGACGGAAGTATGCCGGTGAGGCAAAGCCGAACGACGACGCGGCGGCGACAGCAGGAGCCAATCCTTTCGGGTACGCCATTAAAAGAAACCACTCCTTGTGAGTGGTTTTTAATATTGCAAATCCCGGAGTTCGAATCCATAAAGAAATGGATACGCCGCCCCTCCCGTTGCTCCCTCCCAACACCCCGTTTATCCCCATTATCCACAAACCGCCGCCTTACCTCAAACACTTTAGACAGTTTTGCCTTGTATTTGAAAATAAATAAGCTATAAATAGCCTGAACTAAGACAGGGATTTTGAATCATGGACAACAACATCGACCCATCACTCCTTCCGCAAAACCTTGAAGCTGAACAGGCTCTTCTGGGAGCGATTCTCGTAAACAACAAAGCATTTGAAAAAGTTTCGGAATACCTCCGCCCCTTTCACTTTGCCGATTCTATCCATGTAAAAATCTTTGAAGTCATCTCCAAACTCATCCAACGCGGCCATATTGCCGACGTCATCACCCTGAAAAACTACTTTGAACAGGAAGGCACCTTAAACGAAGTCGGCGGACACAAATATCTGATAAAACTCGCCGACAGTGCCTCACCGCTGACCAATGTCGAATATTACGGACAGTTTATTTATGACAAATACCTGCGCCGCGAACTGATTGCCACCGGCTATGAAATAGTCAACTCCGCCATGAAAGAAGACGTTGATGCAGATGCCAACTCGCAAATTGAAATGGCCGAAAAGCGTCTGTTTGAACTCTCAAACCAAGGCGACATCCAAGGCGGATTTGTTTCTTTCGGCGACGCCTTAACCACATCACTCAGTTTGATTGAACAGGCTTACCAGAAAGAAGGCAAACTCTCCGGGCTCCCTACGGGGCTGGATGCCCTGGACAACAAAACCGGCGGTCTGAACAACTCCGACCTGATTATTCTGGCCGGACGTCCTGCTATGGGTAAAACCGCTCTGGCAACAAATATTGCCTATAACGTCGCCGAATTTATGGGGCGCGATAAAAACCTTGATGACAAAAGCCGCGGCGTTGCATTCTTTTCTCTGGAAATGTCCGCAGACCAGCTGGCTAGCCGTATCCTGTCAACCGTTACCCAGACACCAAGCCACAAAATGCGCACCGGCGAACTGGACGAATCCGAATTTATCCGTATTGCAGCCGGAGTCCGGGAGCTGGAAAGCATTCCTCTGTACATTGACGATTCGCCCGGCGTCAACATCAACACCATCCGCACCCGTGCCCGCCGATTGAAACGCAACAAAGGCCTAGGCCTGATAGTCATCGACTATATCCAACTCATCAGCGGCACCGGCAGCAAACGTTCCGAAGGCAACCGCGTTCAGGAGCTGTCGGAAATTTCCCGCGGCCTGAAAATGCTGGCCAAAGAATTGAACATTCCGGTTATTGCCCTGTCACAATTAAGCCGCGGCGTTGAACAACGCGACGATAAACGCCCGATTATGTCCGACTTGCGTGAATCCGGTTCTATCGAGCAAGACGCCGATATCGTCATGTTTGTTTTCCGCGAAAACTATTATATTAAGAACGAAGAACCCAAACAACACGCCGGAGAAACGCCCGAACACTTCCAAAACCGCATGGAAGAATGGGAAACCCGGATTCGCCAAACCGAAAACATCGGCGAAGTCATCATCGGTAAACAGCGCCACGGCCCGACCGGAACCGTACAGTTATTCTGGAACGGCGAATTCACCCAGTTCGGCAACCTTGTCCGTGAAGAAAACCTCCCCGACCAAATCGGATAACCTGATGAAATTTCTTACCAACGCCGCCAACACCTTAGTGGTTTTCGTCATCATGCTTGGTACTGCCGGCGCCATGCTTTGCGTCATCTTCAGCCGTATGCTCGGCATGATAGCGTACCGCGCGGTTATACTGTCCCGACGCCTGGTCAAAATGATAGGAAACAGAATAAGACGCTGAGGCAAAAGTCACTCCCAAAGGAATTCCGCTCTGCTTTGCTCTATGCTCGCATTTTTCACCGTTTTGACATGAACATTCATGACTGCCCCCATGACAGCAACTTCCGCCGCAACCACAGGAATCTTCTCCCGAAAAATCCAAATTTTCCGATTCGCTGCCGTCAAGAATAGCTTTCTGCATCTTTTTCAGTTGTTCCTTCTTCCCCTCGCAACAGCTGCAAGTCCCTTGTACCGGGGTTTTCACAATCATATCAGCCAGCCATTTAAACATTTTTGTTTCTCCTTAACTAATTTAGTGTTATTTTAGTCAGACATCATTACAAAAGAATAAACAAGGGTGCGATTTTGAAAAAAAAATTAGAAGATTACAGCGAAACCGAATGGGAAAACATCTGTACCAACTGCGGCAAATGCTGCCTGATTAAATTGCAGGACGAAGACAGCGGCGACATTTATTATACTAATGTCGTCTGCCAATATTTCGATTCGGAAAAATGCCTCTGCACGGTATATGACCGCCGCTGCGAACTTGTTCCGGAATGTATCAAGCTGACAAAAGACAATGTCGATAAAATCGCTTGGATGCCGGATAGCTGTGCTTACCGCCGCCTCTTTGAAAACCGCCCGCCGGCACAAAAAACCACAATCAAGGGCCGCTGCATCTCGGAAAAGCTTGTACCTGAAGATGAACTAGAAGACCACATCGTTGATTGGGATGACTTATAATGACGACCAAAGATTATGCCATAGAGCCGGAATATGACCCGGAATCCCGTTTTGCCGAATATAAAAAGCTGGAACCGGAATTCTGGCGCAAAAAAAAGCTTGAAGAAATGAGCAAAACCGAATGGGAACTGCTCTGCGACGGCTGCGGCAAATGCTGCCTGAACAAGCTGGAAATCAAAGGAAGAATCAAATTCACCAACACGCACTGCCGCTTTTTGGATTGCAAAACCTGCCTCTGCAAAATTTACCCGCACCGTTTTGAAAAAGTTGACGACTGCCGCGACATCGACTTAGCCGCCATCCGCGAAAAACCGCGCTGGCTGCCAAAAACCTGCGCCTACTGGCTGTTGGACAACGGTTATGACCTGCCGGAATGGCACCCGCTCATAACCGGAACCGCCGCCTCCGTACACGCGGCCGGAATGTCCCTGCAAAACCGCCCTGTCGTTTCTGAAACCGGAATAAAAAACTATGAAGATTACATTGTTGACTGGCAAGACTTATAATATTGAACAGCAGATTGACTTTCCGATAAAGATTGTCAAATCCCCGCGTGCCAAAAAGCTGACTCTGCGGATTGACACCAGGGAACACCTCCCGGTATTGTCGATTCCCCGCTACTGCCCGCAAAAAAAAGCGGTTGAGTTTGTCTTGGCGCACAAACAGTGGATTAACGATTCGCTGAACCGCCTGCCGTGCAGCAAACCTTTTGAAAACGGCGATACAATCAGCCTTTTCGGCAAAGAAGTAACTATCGTCCACGCCCCGAAACGCCGCCTCGGCGCCAAACTGGAAACAGACCAACTCCTCGTTTCCGGAGAAATCGAATTTCTGCACCGCCGGGTAAAAGATTTCATCAAAAAGAAAGCGCAAAACGAATTTTACAAACGCTCCAATAAATACGCCAAAAAACTTGGAGAAACCATCAACGGCGTCACCATAAAAGATACCAAATCGCGTTGGGGCAGCTGCTCAACCCTGCAAAACATCAACTACAGCTGGCGCATTGCTCTGGCTCCCGATTTCGTTATCAATTACCTGATGGCGCACGAAGTAGCACACCTCCGTCACCCCAATCACTCGCGCTGTTTCTGGGATTGCGTCGCAAGCCTTTACCCCGAATACGAACAAGGTGAACAATGGCTCAAAGAACACGGCAAAGACTTATACCGCTATGAATAAAAACAATGTCCGGAAAATAAATCCGGACATTGTTTTTACGCTTGAAACAACCGAACCATCGGCCGAACTCGCGCTAACGAATCTTTTGTTGTACGATAATTCCATCCCCGGCGCTGACAAAAAGAACTAGCCATTTCCCGATGATTTGACACAGTTTCCTGACAAAAATAAAATTCATTATCGTCAAACGGTTCGAATCCCAAATCACACAATAAGCTGTTAATTTTTCCGTCCCACTCAACCATTTCATAACGCAAATCTTCAGGACATAACTGACACCCCTTTCCGTTGACTTTGACATTGGCGCAATATTTCAAGCCTTCTTCCCAAGTCATTAGCCTCGGAGCTTCTTTTCCCAAAACCAGCCATCCTTTTACAACAATTCCGACCGGTGTCCGGTTTTTGCGGTCTTCAACCAAACGGCTGACCAAACCATCTCTATAAGCTACTCTAAAATCAAAACAAAGTTGAGAGCGCTCCCGAAACCGTATTAGAAAACGCCTTTGCCAAAACCAAACATTTTCCAACGCAACGTCATCTTTACAGGCACACAATGCATCTTTTTCCATAATTATAATTTTTTAATGATACAATAATTCAAATGTCACACAAAGATAAGCACACATTCAGACAAAAATCAACAAAAAAAAACAAATTTGCACCTTTTCACACCTTTGACAATACTATTGATTTTAAGTGCAATCCTCCCTATATTATCCTTAGTTACATCACAAAGGAGAGTCGATAATGATCGAAAACGAAGTTCAAACCTCTTCCCGTCCGGCTCAGACCGTCATCGTTGAAGCCGACCTGCGGGAATATTTGCGTAAAGTATACAATTTCATGGCCGGCGGGTTGGTTGTCACCGCTCTGACCTCATACATCATCTTGAGCATTCCGCCCCTATTCCGACTGTTTTTCAGCGTCAGCGGCAATATGGTAAGCCTTTCCGTTTTAGGCTGGCTGATTCTTTTTGCGCCATTAGCCATGGTTTTTTATTTTAATTCCGTAGCGCGCAACGGCAGTGCTTCCAAACTGCAGGGTGTTTTCTGGATTTTCTCGGCTCTGATGGGCGCTTCCCTCACCCCGACGGTCATGCTCTATACCGGCGCCAGCATCGCCCGTATTTTCCTGATTACCGCAGCCATGTTTGGCGGTATGAGCATTTACGGCTACACCACCAAAAAAGACTTAAGCGGTATCGGCAACTTCTGCATAATGGCTCTGTGGGGAATTATCATTGCTTCCATAGTCAACATCTTCATGGGCAGCACCGGACTTGATATGGCGTTGTCTGTCCTGGTTGTCTTGGTCTTCACCGGCCTGACCGCCTATGACACGCAAAAGCTCCGCCAGATGTATTTAAGCAGCGGCGATACGGAAACCATGAACAAAACCGCGCTCATCGGCGCTTTGGAATTGTATCTCGATTTCATCAACATGTTCCTGGCTCTGCTCCGCCTGTTCGGCGACAGAAAATAGCCTCCCCGGTTCAAACACAGCTCCGCGCCTTTCGCTCGGAGCTGTTTTTTTACGCTTGACAGCTTGTCATTTTGCCGTTATAAACAGCTTGTTCCGAGGCTTCCGTACCGTTCGGAGGCTAAAATAACTAATAATAACCAGAATCATAAAGATTCACATTTAACCGGAGAAATGAAATGAAACGTACTTATCAGCCAAGCAAATTGGTAAGAGCCCGCCGTCACGGCTTCCGCGCTCGTATGGCAACCAAAAACGGCCGCAGAGTTTTGGCCGCACGCCGTGCCAGAGGACGCGCTAAAATTTCTGCATAACAGCTCGTTTAGCTCATGGAAATTTTAACTCTTAAAAAACGTAAAGATTTCGTAAGAGTCGCCCAAAAAGGACTTAAGATGATAACGTCGACAGTCATTTTGCAGGCGGCTCAAAATTTATGCGCCGAAGATGCAAATGTTTACGTTGGTTACACCACAACAAAAAAAATCGGCAAAGCTACGGTCAGAAACCGTTCCCGCCGACGGCTCCGCGCAGCGGTTCGGGAAACTTTTGCCAAACATGCCCAGCCGGGATACGCCTATGTGCTCATTGGCCGTTACAACACGTCAGACTGCGCCTACCGCCAGCTGACCAAAGACCTTGGCTGGGGTTTAAGAAAAATCAAACGCATCATCAACAACAATACGGCGGCATCTCATGACCAACCCGTTGAAAACTCTGCTCATCCTGCTGATTAAACTTTATCAGCATTTTATTTCCCCTTTGTTTCCCGGCGTCTGCCGCTATCGCCCGACCTGCTCGCAATATATGATAGAAGCGGTTCAAACCCATGGACTGATAAAAGGCCTGTGTCTCGGCGTCAGAAGAATCCTTCGTTGCCACCCTTGGGGAGGCTCGGGCTATGACCCGGTTCCGCCGCGCCCAAACGGCAAAAACCGCCACAAAGATAAGCATAACCTGACATAACCCCTTGCGTTTCCGGCAAATATAGATTAAATTTTGCAAAAATAAGCTTATTAACCATCTCAAATCACCATCAGATTTGTTCAGAGGAGAAATTATGAAAGAAGATACCAAAGGCCTGTACCTTGCCATTATATTGTCACTCGTCATTATATTTGTCACCAACATGATTTTTCCCTCCTCTCCCACCCCCGCTGCCAACCAAGAGGCCGTAGCAGTCCCCGCTGCGGAAACAGCGCAGTCCCCGCGGCAGGATAGCACTTCAACGCCCGTCATGGCAGAAGAAACCGTTATCGGCATTGACGAAGCCTTAAAACAAAATCCCCGCGTATTGCTGAAAAACAACGCCGTATCGGGAAGCATCCGTGTTCTGGGCGCGCGATTTGATGATATTATGCTTGATAAATACAAACAAACCTTAGCACCGGACAGTAAAGACGTTGAACTGCTGACACCTGCACAGACAGCCCATCCCTATTATGCGGAATTCGGCTGGCTGTCAAACTCTCCGACTGTCAAACTGCCGACAAAAGATACCCTCTGGACAGTAAAAACCAAGGAACTGACGCCGGAAACGCCGCTTATCCTGGAATGGAACAACGGTCAGGGGTTGAAGTTCATCCGCAAAGTATCCCTTGACGACAACTATATGTTCACCATTGATGACACGGTTGAAAACAACACCGGCCGGAACATAACGCTTTACCCCTATGGCCTGATAAGCCGCACGCCGGATTTGGAAGCCTCGTCAACTTCCGTCGTGCATGAGGGCATGACCGGTGTCTTTGACAATACGCTCCACGAAGTCAAATACAAAAGCCTTGATAAAGGCGAAAGCAAAGAATTCAAAACCAAAGGCGGCTGGGCCGGATTCTCTGACCGCTATTGGTTCAGCGCCGTTATCTTAAACAATCTCCAGGAAACAACCGTAAAATACCGCAACACTGACGGCGCAACCTACCAAGTCGACTACCTTGGCCAGCCGGTTGTCATCACAGCGGGAACAGCCGGAACCAACAACATCCGTATGTTTGCCGGCGCCAAGGAAATCAAGCTCCTTGACAGCTACACCACACAGTACAACATTCCCAAATTTGATTTGGCCGTTGACTTTGGCTGGTATTATTTCCTGACCAAACCGTTCTTCTACATTCTTGACTTTCTTTATAACCTGATTGGCAACATGGGCTGGGCAATCCTGCTTTTTGCCGCCCTGCTGCGTCTGGTAATGTATCCGGTTGCCGGAAAATCATACGAAAGTATGTCTAAGATGAAGAAACTGCAACCCAAGCTGAAAACCCTGCAGGAACGTTACAAGGACGACAAAATGAAATTACAGCAGGAAACCATGGCGCTCTACCGCAAGGAAAAAATCAACCCTGCCGCCGGTTGTCTGCCGCTGTTGATTCAAATTCCGGTCTTTTTCTCCCTGTATAAGGTTTTGAACATTGCCATTGAAATTCGCCACGCACCGTTCATCGGCTGGATTAAAGACCTTTCCGCGCCTGATCCGCTGACGTTGTCCGTCATCACGCACTTGCCGGTTCCCAGCCTGCTGAATATCGGCGTTTGGCCGATTATCATGGGTATCACCATGTACATCCAGCAAAAACTGAACCCAGCGCCGACCAGTAAAGACCAGGCGCGTATGTTCGCCATGCTGCCGGTAATATTTACCTTCATGCTCGGGCATTTTGCTTCCGGTCTGGTCATCTACTGGACGCTCAGCAATATCCTGTCCATCATCCAGCAAAAAGCCATCATGAGAAAGAACGGAGTCTAAAAAATGGCGGAAAATACCGACAACGGCAAATTCAGCGCGGAAGAAATACAGGCGGCGGAAGTCCTCTTCCGCCAGCCGGTAAATTTTGTGCTCAGCGTCGCTTCACTGGCGCAGTTGCCGCTGACAGAAATAGGAGAAGTCGCCTTTGCCGGACGTTCAAATGTCGGCAAGTCCAGCATAATCAACGCTCTGTTTAATCAAAAAAAACTGGCAAAAACCTCAAACACGCCGGGACGCACCCAGCAGCTAAACTATTTTAACCTCAACGATTCCATCCACATTGTCGACCTCCCCGGCTACGGCTATGCCGAAGCTCCGGAAAAGCTGGTCAAACAATGGCAAAAGCTCATTTTTGATTATCTGCGCGGCCGTGTAAATCTTAAACGCGTTTTTTTGCTGATAGATTCCCGTCACGGCCTGAAAAAGGTTGATAAAGAAGTTATGGAAATGCTTGACAAAGCCGCCGTCACTTACCAGATTGTCCTGACCAAAGCCGACAAAGTCAGCGCCAAGGAACTGCAAAAACAGGAAGAAGCGCTCCATACCGAAATAAAAAAACACGCGGCGGCCTACACGGATATCATTGCCACCAGCTCCGTCAAAAACCAAGGGCTGGATTTGCTTCGCGCTGAAATTGCTTCTTTAATTTAAAAAGCTTGTTTTTTTGTCTATTTTATACTAGAATACATTTCATAAACTTATTATATATAAATCATTATGAAAAAAAACGTTGTAAAACATGCATGGCTGAAATCAGTCATCTGTTGCAAAAGAAGCATGAGAAACTTTGCCTTAACCCTGGCGATCCTCTTCGAACGATTAGTCAGACGCCGCAAAGAAATTTTTTTCTCAACGGTAATTCTAAGTGCCTGTGCCGCAACCTTTTTGTTAAATGTATGGTTTGGCGCAATATACACGGCAATCTGGCTGTTTATTTTCTATTCCATGAAAACAGCCGCCCATGTCAACGGATAAACTAAAAAAACAAGTGCCGGCCGACAAAGCCCGCACTTGTTTTTTTTATTGCTTTTTCGCCTCCGTCGTTTTGGACAGCGCCTCTATCAACTCACAAAGCAATCGGGCCGTTTCGCGGTTATTAATTTTATAATACGCCCGAACCAGCTCCAACGTTTCCTTTTTCGACATCGGGTCTTCCATATCCTCTTCCAAATTTTCAGTTTCTTCAGACGAATTGAATCTCGGACTTAAATATCTCGGCGACAGGCTGGCTGTCTTCTCGTCCATATCCTCAAAAAAGAAATCAATTGACACGCCTAAAGACACGGACAAATCCCACAATCTGCTGGCACTGATACGATTAGTACCCCATTCATATTTCCGCAGCTGCTGAAACGTCATTCCCATCTGTGCCGCCAGCTCCTCTAAACTGAGTCCCAGCATTGTCCGCCTCAGCCGCAGCCGCTCGCCGACAAAAACATCTATCGGATTCGGGGTACCGTCAGGCATCCGCCCCCGTGAACTGCCGGCTCTCTTTTTTATTTTTTTGGATTTTTGTCCTTCCTGTTTCATGATATATCCCCTATGCCAATATAAAAAAAACCACCAGTGACAGCACTAGGTGGTCGGGAAGGTCATAGATCACTTGTAACAAAATGATCTTTCAGCCTTTAAAACCTAACGGCAAGCCGAGAAGTTTCTGAACATACGCTGAAAGCTCCCCGACCATAGGCCGGGGATATAAAACCAGTTTTTGCAACAAAAACATGGTTGTCGGTGCTTATATCGGACACCGTGTTACAAAATGGGCTATAACACCCCGCGCCACGCGGCGCTAAGCAACGGAATTCCGCTGCCTGAAACAGAGTATACAGCCTCTTTTTCAAATTTCAATAAAAAATCTTTGTCCCGCGCCGCCATACGCACCCAAAAAAAACGGAATGCTTTTCAACATCCCGTTTTTATAAAATCAAGAAGTTATGCCCTAATAAATAACTTTTGTTTTCGGCAGTTACATTTCCTTTCCGGCTCTGGCCAAAATAGCAGCCTGCTGAGCTTCGGCAGTATTAACAATTTCCAAAGCCTTTTCCGGAGCAACATAAGACATCTCGCCGCTGCTCAGATACTGATTTTTGGAAATAGCCTTGTTTGCAACAAACGACTTGCTCTCATCAGCTCTTTGCAGCTCGCCGCTCCAACTTTTGCCGCCATTGCTCAAAACTTTATTTGCAACATAACTTTTATCTGCGCGTGCAGCTTTTACATTCTGTGTTGCCAAAATTGACGTTCCGCCGGCAGTGAAGAATTTTCGCGCTTCCCCCTGCCCGAATACCTTTCCGGTATTTTCTTTTGTTAAATTAGACATAACGCTTCTCCTAAATTTATTTTTATTATTTTTCTTTCTTTTGTCTATTATCGCAACAAAAATAACCTTTGTCAACACATAAAAGCCAAAAAGATAACAAATTCATAAATATTTTAACTTATTGTGTTTATTTATATTGCATTATATGATTAATTCAATAAAGAAAAATTAATTTATCGAAAAAAAAGCAAATTTATGGAATAAACCATGTCATTGTTCAAATCCGTAGCCACTTTCGGCGGTTTTACGCTGGTCAGCAGAATAACCGGTTTCGTCAGAGATATGCTGCTTGCCGGTTTTCTGGGCGCCGGTGCTGTCGCCGATGCCTTTTTTGTTGCTTTCAAACTCCCCAACCTGTTCCGCAGCCTGTTTGCCGAAGGAGCTTTTACCAGCGCTTTCGTCCCGCTCCTCTCCCAAAAAATGGTTGCGGAAGGCGAGGATTCGGCTTTTGACTTTGCTTCCAAAGCCATTTCCGTGCTGGTCTTTTTCCTGCTCCTCTTTGTCCTTGTTGTTGAAATATTCATGCCGCAGCTGGTTGCCCTCATGGCGCCCGGCTTCTTGAGCGATCCCGATAAATTCCATCTGACGGTTGATTTGTCCCGTATAACTTTTCCCTTTCTGCTTTTTGTTTCCGTTGTTTCTTTCCAGTCGGGAATTTTAAATGCCCTGAACCGTTTTGCCGCTCCCGCCGCCGCTCCGGTAATCCTTAACCTGATGATGGCCGGCGCGGTTTTTGTTTATTTCCCGTTTATCAACACCCCTGCCTATAATATCTCCGTCAGCGTTACTGTTGCCGGTTTGATTGAAATCATTTGGCTCGGCTGGTTTTTAAAAAAAGCCGGCGCCGTTGTCCGCATGCATTTCAACATTTTGGCCTTATGTCGCTCTGCCGAAATAAAAACCTTGTTCCGGCGCATTGCTCCCGGCATTCTCGGAGCCGGAATCTACCAGATAAATATGATGGTCGACACAATTATCGTTTCGCTCGTCGGAACCGGTGCCATTTCCTGGCTTTATTATGCCAATCGCCTGCAACAGCTCCCGTTGGGCGTCATCGGTGCTGCCATAAGTGTTGCCCTCCTGCCGATACTGTCAAAACATATCAAAGCCGAAAATTTAGCCGAAGCCCGCCGCGTACAGGACAACGCTGTAGAATACGGTGCGCTTTTCGCGATTCCCGCGGCTTTTGCCTTGATTGTCCTGGCTGTTCCGGTAATCAACATCCTGTTTCAACACGGCAAATTCGGCACATTGGAAACAACCATGACGGCGCGCGCTGTCATCGCCTATTCGGTCGGACTCCCCGTCTATGTGCTGGTTAAGGCGTTGACGCCAAACTTTTTTGCCCGCGGCGACACACAAACGCCGGTAAAATACAGTATTGTTGTTTTTGCCGCCAATATCGGCTTCTCCCTTTTGCTGATGAAACCTTTCGGACACGTCGGCGTGGCTTCCGCCACCACCATTGCAGCCTTCGTTTCCTGCGGACAATATGTTTATGGTCTGAAAAAACGCGGTTACTGGACATTCAGCGGCAGATTGAAACGCCGGATTCTGATGATAACCTTGTCCTCTCTGATCATGGCCGCGGCTATTTATCTGGGAGAAACGGCGCTGAATGCCCGTTACGGCAACTGGCTGCATCTCGCTTTCATGAAAAAAATCGCCCTTTTAAGCGGATTATGCATTTTGGGTGTTGCAACTTTCGGCATTATGGCTAAACTAACAGGAGCCGTGGATTATAACGAAATCCTTAAAGTTTTTGCCCAAAAAGGAAAAAAGAATGTTTGACAAGCCGCTGTCCGCCCTGTTTTCAAAACTAAAAAAATGGCTGAAAAACAGTTCGTTGATGAAGATTAAGCCCATCAACGCCTTGGTTTTCTTTTTAAAATCCTGGTGGCATATCGTCACCGTAACGGCAATTACCGTCATCTGCCTCTATTATCCTCTCGGCGGCTGGATAATCAACGATATTGATACCAATACCGACTATGAAATCCCTTTGTCCGACCCAAAACAATCCGCAACAATCGCCACAACGTCATATATTGTCAACAGGGAAGTCAACGACAAACTGTGGACCCCCAACCTGCCGTTCTTTTTCCCTTCATATTTTCTTGACAATATGCCCAGCTTTCAGCTCGGAATGATAAATACTGCCGCCAACACGGCTCTGGCGCTCAGCCGCGTCATGCCGCCGCTGCCAGCCGGCGAAAACAAGCCCAACCGCCTTGATACCGCCGTGGAAATGCTGCAATATCCGGGAACGGTCTGGCTGTTCTCTCTTGAAAACAATCTCGTCCCTGCGCCCTCTTCAACCAAACAATACCGCCGGGCCATCCGTCAGCTGAACAAATACAATCAGGCGCTGTCGGCCGGAATCATCGTTTTCACGCCCCGCGCCGGCGATTTAAAAACCATATTGGCCTTGACCGGCGGCAATCTGAAACGCGCCAACCTCGACCTTGAAAAGCAGATTCGCGAATTCAGCTCAAGCTGGTTTGACGGCAAAGCAGACAACGTCTTTTACTTCAACCGGGGAAAAGCCTACGCCGCATTTTTGGAATTGCAGGCCATCGGCCGCGATTATAAGGAAATCATCGTCGCCGCCGGACAATACGAAAACTGGACCGTCATGCTTTCGGCCTTGCAGGAAGCCGCGCACATTGCACCCCTGATTGTCCGCAACGGCGAACCGGACAGCCTGACTGCCCCCAACCACCTAGCTTACCTGAACGGTTATATTCTGAAAGCCAGGCTGCTGATGCTCAAAATATCTAACCAACTCCCGCAAGACAAGGATTAAAAATGCTCATTGAAACTCAAAACACGCCGGATGCCGACGTCATCAATTTTTTCCCGGACAAACCGCTGATGAAAAAAAGCCAGGCCGAATTTGCCGATGCCAAAACCATCCGCAAATCCCCGCTGGCGGAACAGATTTTCGACCTCGGCAGCATAAAATCCGTTTTCATCACTGCGGATATGGTGTCAGTCACCAAAGACGCCACAGCCTCATGGGAAGACTTAAAACCGCTGATTCTGGCGGAAATCATGGATTATCTGGCCACCGGAGAAGAAGCGGTCATTGACAACAATGAAACAACGACTGATGAAGAAATCATTCAAAAAATTCACGGTCTGCTTGACGCCCGCATTCGCCCGGCTGTAAAACAGGACGGCGGCGACATCGTATTCAGAAAATATGTTGACGGCATTGTTTATGTCGAAATGTGCGGCGCCTGCGCCGGTTGCCCTTATGCGCTGCGCACCCTGAAAGAAGGCGTCGAAAAAGTCATAAAAACCTATATACCGGAAGTCAAATCTGTCGAAAACTATGAAGAATAAAGCGCTTATCAAATTGTTTTTCCTGGCGGCTGCCGCTTTCTGGCCGGCGGTAGTTCAGGCTGAAACATTTATAAAAACGGACAACACGGCGCAAATCGAAAAAATCTTCCAAAAACAAAACTACAAGACTTACCTTCTGCCTTCAGGAGAGAATTTTCCACAGATTTTCATTCAAAACATCCCCGAAAAATTCGGCGCGGATTTGCCTGAAAAACAAAAACAAGACCTCTTTTTCAGAATTTTGGCGCCGCTGGCTCTGAAGGTCAACGCAGAACTTGAAAAAGAACGAAAAGTCGTCATTTACCTGCAGCACAAATTCGCTGAGGACAGCCTTGACGCCGCAGACGAAGCAATCATCGAAAAACTGGCGCTTAAATATGACGTTTCCACCCCGATGCAGGGACACCGCCGCTACGCCATACTCCTCAAGCAGCTCAAACTGCGGATAAACGCCGTTCCCCCTTCGCTGTTTCTGGCGATTGCCGCCATAAACACCAACTGGGGACAGGCAAAGTTCCTGCCGCTCTCCAACAACCTCTACCGCGAATTAAACTGGTACAGCGATGAAGGACTGAAACCCGAGGACGAAAAAGAAGACGATTCTTACCGTATCAGAATTTACCCCTCGCTCTACACCGCCATGGCGGACTATGCCTTAAAGCTGAATTCCAATGTCGATTATCAGGAATTCAGGGAAATGCGCCAAATGCTGCTTGATAAAAACCAGCAACCCAACGGCAAATTCCTGGCGCCTTATCTGATTTTTGCCTCCGATTTACCCAATTTTGCCGGTCTTCTTGACTATACGATAACTTTTTCCCAACTGGATCAACTCGACAGAAACGCTGCTTTAGCCCCTTAACCGCCCTTGAATCCACAATTTTTGTAATTGTCACAAAAAATTAATGAAACATTATAACAAATTTATTATATTATAGAGACAGGATAACAAGCGGAATAAAAAAATGCAGAATAATAAACAATTATCAAGGGAAGATGTTGTCAGACTTTCAGCCAGCCGTTCTGCCGAAAATAAAATTTCTACGGTGCAAAAGTTATCTTCCTTATACAGTTCGCCTAACATTACCCTGCGCGAAAGGAAACTGGCCGAGGACATCTTCCGTATTATGGTGGAAGATGTTGAAGTCAAAGTACGCCAAATTCTTGCCGAATGCCTGAAAAACACCAAAGAAATACCTCAGGATCTGGTCATCAAGCTGATTAATGACGAAAACAGCATTTCCATTCCGTTCATCAAATATTATCAGGGGCTGACCAATAAAGAACTGATAGATATCTTAAATGCCCAAAACATCGACAAACAAAAAGCCGTCGCTCAGCGCCACAACCTGTCTAACGAAGTTTCGGCTTATATTGTTGACAAATGTCCCGAAGACGTTGTTGTCACCCTCATTTCCAACAACTCGGCCAACATTTATGAAAACACATATCAAAATATCGTCAACAAATATTCTGAAAGCGAAAACGTCAAGCGCTGCCTGGTATACCGCTCCGAACTTCCGGTAACCGTTATCAGCAAAATCATCAATTCCCTGTCCGAGGAATTGCAAAAACGCCTGATTATGACACATAACCTGCCGAACAACATCGCCTCGGATATTGTCGAACAGGTAAAAGAAAAAGCGACCCTGCGCGTTTCTGCCGAATACAGTTCGGACAAACAGATTGAAGAGCTTGTGCACGAATTATATACATCAAACAAATTGACACCATCTTTGGTCGTTCGTTCCATCTGCATGGGCGATTTGAAATTTTTTGAATACGCGATTGTTTACTTGTCTAACACCCCGATAACGGAAGTCAGAAAAATCCTGTTCAACACACAGGTCGACTTTGTCATTCGCAACCTGCTCAGAAAGGCTTTCATCCCCAAAAACCTTTTCCCTGCGGTGTTCAGCGCCCTGAATGTTATCAAAGACATCCGTTTTGACTTGAAAAACAACAGTAACCAAACTTTTGCGCATAAAGTTATTGAGCGGATTTTGTCATACGGAAACGCCGAAGAAGAATTGGATCCGCGAGATATTGAATATTTAATCTCAAAAATCAACTGATTAAAATTTCTTCCGTTGTTCGTTTTGTTGATTAAATATTAATAAAATTAAGTTAAGCTGACGGGCATGATTAAGTTATGAGGAAGAAAAAAATTGGCTGGTATTAATAGTAGTTCAACGCTGACAAATCTTTTGGAGCTTAATAATTTTATCCTTGCGGAGAAAGACTACAAAGTCGCCGTAAAAAAGATTATTGAGTTTGCTCAGTCTGTCTGCAATGCGGACGGCTATCTCCTGTACATCATCAATGATGACGACTTCCTGAGCTTGGAATACACGCACGTTGACAGCCTGGGCTTTGATAAAAGCGGCAGTGACAACATGACAATTTACCCCACCGTTTATATCCCGGATTTGCGTAACAAAGAACTCAAATCGCTGGCGGAAACCAGCGCCCTCAACCATGAACTGATAAACACATCCAACATTTATGCCTCCACTGACTTTGACAATTCCATTTCCAAATGGTTTGACCAGGAATACAACTACCGTATCGTCTCCTGCCTGACACTGCCGATTTTAAACCGCAAAAAAAATATCATCAGCATTGCCCAATTTTTCAATGCCAAAGACGACAACGGCAAAACCATCTCTTTCACGCCGGAAGTCCAAAGATTCACACAGGCTATCTGCAGCCTGGCCGGCCTTGTCCTGGAAAACCGAAAATACAGCGCAGCCTATAACCAGCTTTTGGAATCGTTCATTGAAGTTCTGGCGCGCGCCATCGACGCCAAATCTCCTTATACCGGCGCCCATTGCCAGCGCGTCCCGGTAATCGCCAGAATGTTGACCACCGCCGCCGTTCAGGAAGAAACCGGACCGTTAAAAGACTTTGAAATGAGCCGTGACGACTGGTATTCTCTCAATATTGCCTCTTGGCTGCACGACTGCGGAAAGGTTACCACCCCGGAATACATCGTTGACAAAGCCACCAAACTGGAAACCATCTACAACCGCATTCACGAAATTCGCGACCGCTTTGAAATCCTGCGCCGCGACGCGCATATTGAATATCTGAAAAAGCGTCTGGCAAACGTCGATACTCAACAAAACCTGCAAAGCGAATTTGTTAACAAAGTAAAAGATTTGGAAAGTGATTTTGACTTTATCGCCCGTTGCAATACCGGCGATATTCCGATTACCGACGCCGACATTATCCGCCTTGAAAAAATCGCAAAAATCAAATTCACCCGTTACTTTGACAGAACCAAAGGCTTATCCTGGGCAGAAAGAGATAATATCACCAATCTTGACCTCTATCAGAAACCAGGTATTGAAAACCTGCTCCAAGACCGTGAAGACCATATCTTCAAAGGATATAACCACGGCGAGCTGTATAATCTCGAAATTCGCAGCGGTACAATCAACAAGGAAGAACGCGCTAAAATTAATGAACACATCGTTGTGACAATAGATATGCTCAAGGCGATTCACTTCCCCAAAGAACTCGCCAACGTCGTTGAATATGCCGGGGCCCACCATGAACGCATCGACGGCAAAGGCTATCCTTACGGCCTGACCGGTGACCAGATGTCCATCCCTGCAAAAATCATGGCCATCGCCGATATCTTTGAGGCTCTGACCTCCAACGACCGCCCGTATAAAGAACCGAAAAAATTGAGCGAAGTCCTGACAATCATGAAAAATATGAAAGATACCGGGCATATTGACCCTGACTTATATCGTGTCTTCATTTCCAACGAAGTCTACAAAGAATACGCCGAACAGTATGTTTCCCCGGAACAGATTGATGAAGTCCACCCGGAGGATTATTTATGATAAAGGTCAATACAGTCCTCTGCCGCGCCGGCTCCATGGATAACTACTCTTATTTGATAACCGATAAGGAAACAGGCATCAGCGCCGTTATCGACCCCTCAGAAACAGCCCCGATTGTCGCTGCCTGCAAAGAACTGGCGATAAACCCCTCTTTTGTGCTTAACACACATCACCATTTTGACCACACGGACAGCAATCTGGACATGAAAGAAATATTTCATGCCGAAATCATCGGCAACAATGCCGATGCCAAAAGGATTCCGGGCTTCGACCGCGGCGTAAACCCCGGAAACACATTCATGCTGGGAAAATCGCGTGCTGAAATCATCGGTGTTGACGGACATACAATCGGCCATATCCTGTGGTATTTTCCCGAAGATAAAATCGTCTTTACCGGCGATATGTTGTTCAACCTCTGCATCGGCGGCTTATTTGAAGGAAACATTGACCAAATGTGGGCTTCGGTGCAAAAAGTGAAAAATCTTCCGGATGATGTTGTTTTTTATCCCGGACATGAATATACCATGGCCGGCGCCAACGATGCCCTGTATTTTGCCAACGGAAACCCGGATGTCATCGCTTATCTGCAAAACGCACAAAATCGTCTGCAGCGCGGACTTCCCGTTGCGCCGACACCGCTGGAAATTGAAAAACGCTGCAACCCCTACCTTCGCGCTCAAACCAAAGAAGAGTTTGTCAGCATCCTCAGCCGATAAGGACTGGACGCCGCCTTATTTATATGCTACATTAAACATATATTTTTCAGTAAGGTAAAACAAATGGCCAAAGATATTGTCACATATGAAGAATACCGTAAAGAACTGGAACAACAGGGATTTGAGATTATTAATCCCAATGGTCTGAAATTTGCGTTGCGGGCCAATCAAGGCCGGCGGCTGAAAGACAATATTCTTGAAAAATATGCTGACCGGAAAAAAGAAAAAGCTCCGCAAACGCTTTCTGAAAAACCTCAGATTATCCACGATTTTGCCGATTTAAACACCATCATTGAAACTGCCGGAGAAGAACAAACACCTCCGCCAACTCCAAAACGTAAAAAAAGAAAAAAGAAAAAAACGCCGACACCCGTCGAAGAAAAACGGGAAATGACTTACGACGAAGAACTGGCCTTCTATAAAGAAAAATATAAAGACACTGACAAACAGGTTTTAATTATTCCCAACAAAAGAGTCTTCATTCTCAAAGAAGCGTCGCCTAAAGCGCCCGAACAGACAAAACAACCGCAGACTCAAAAAGCAGAAAAGGAAAAAGAACAGCGAGTTCCGGTTTCTGTCGAAGAAAAAAAGAACATCCTGCAACAACTTGAAAAAGAAGAAACGGCGCAACAGGCTCCCGTAAAAACGGGGGAAAACAAATCACTGGACGAACAATACGCCAAACCTCTGGAAGAATGGGTCAACAGGGATTTAGACGAGAATAACGAACCTAAAAGAACAATCAGCTATGAAGCACCGCAGGAAAACAAACTGGACATCACGATAACTCCATCTCCGGAACAGGAAGAAAATGGTGACAGCGGCGCCGTCATCTCCATTGAAGCGGAACCGGATTCGGAAAGCGTGGACGTAAAAATCGGCGCACAAAATAACCAGCCCCTGTCTTATGAATATTTTTACCAACTCCTAAAAACAGCCAAGGGAAACGGCTTGGAAAGCGTTGTCTTTGATGACATTAAAACTGAAGCCTTTCGCACTGGGCTTCTGGCGGCCGCTTTAAGCCTCAATCTCGATATAAAAAAAGCGCCGGAAGGAGTCGACCTGACATCAGAATACGCCGCCTCTCTGCCTGACGAAGCCAAAAAACATCTGCGCCGTTATAACAAAAGCCACCAAAGAACAATCAAAGGTGAAAAAATAACGGAAACAACACACAAAGTCATCGAACGTAAAAATAAATTGCGCAAACAACCGCCGCAGAATCCGTCCACCCATCCTTCGGAAAACTTCTCCCGCTCGCGAGAGTACGAATAACCCCTCTTACCTCACATTTCACCAAAGAAACTATTTTGAATATACATGGTAAGGAAAGGGATTCTGTGAGTCAGATAATAAGATTTAAGGGCAAAAAAAGCACTACACCCTCCCATTCTCCGCTAAAGAAAAAGCGGAGAGTGCGTTAGATAGAGTGATTTCTAGGTGTGAGAAAAATCCTAGTGTACACACTAGTACATGGATTTTTCGAACCACCGTAAAATTGCTCTAGATAACGTGCTATACGCTTTTTATTCTTTGCCGAACTGAATATGGCGATTAATATATACCGATAAAAGGATTCCGAAACTCGCCATAATCGAGAGCATGACGGTTCCGCCGTAGGAAATCAGCGGAAGAGGAATACCGACAACAGGAATAAGACCTAAAACCATGGCTGTATTGATTGAAACGTAAAGAAAATAGTTGGTTGTCAAACCGATGGCAACGACCTTGCCAAAATAGCTGGTGCTTTTCATGGCAAAGGAATAACCATAGGCAATAATGCAAAAATTAACCAAGATGACAAAAACGGCGCCAATCATGCCCCATTCTTCGGAAAGCATGGTAAAAATAAAATCGGTATGTTTTTCCGGCAAAAAATTCAAATGGCTCTGCGTCCCTTTCAAAAAACCTTTGCCGAAAACGCCGCCCGACCCCAGAGCAATTTTGGATTGAATAATATGATAGCCCGCGCCAAGCGGATCCCTTTCCGGATTGAGAAACGTTAAAACGCGGTCGCGTTGATAATCATGCAAAAACATCCAGGCAATCGGCATCAGCACAATACCGCAAACGGCAACAATCGCAAACTTCCATAACTGTACCCCAATGGCAAAAAAGATGGCGGTTGTCGTAAAAAGCAGCATTAAACCCGTTCCCAAATCCGGCTGAATAATAATCAGCCCGGCCGGAACCAACGCCAGCAACAGCGCGGGAATAATCCCCTTGATACTTTCAATCGACTGCAATGAAGACGTGTGAAAAAACCGAGCCAAAGCCAACACAAGGGCAATTTTCATCAACTCCGACGGCTGTAACTTAAAAAAGCCAAAATTAATCCAGCGTTGAGCCCCCATGCCGACATGCCCGCCGACTTCAACAATCACCAGCAGAATAAGCGTAAAAAAGTAAAATACATAGGCATAACGCATCAAAACGCGAATATCAATCAGAGCAAAAAACAGCATGACGCCAAAGCCGACGCCAAAACGGACAAGCTGGTTCAACGCCCACGGCCGCCAGCTGCCGTTAGCAGCAGAATACAACATCGTAATCCCGATTGCAGCCAAAACACAAATAAACAAAACATAGCAAAAACTGATATTCATCAGCTTTTCCCTGATTGTCAGCTTCTGGCTTTTAAACGTCGTTTCATAAGGTTTGTACATATCTTTTATTCCTGCTGCTGAGCCGCCGCTTCTTTTCCGACGGGGTCAAGAATCAAACTTTCTTTCAAAATCTTTGCTGCAATCGGCGCCGCCACGGACGAACCGCCGCCACCGTGCTCAACCAAAACGGCCAACGCATATTTAGGATTATCCGCCGGCGCATAGGCGATAAAAATCGCATGGTCACGATATTTCCAAGGCAGGTCTTTTTGTTTGATAATACCCGTCTGGCGCTCCTTCAAACTGATACGGCGCACTTGAACCGAACCGGTCTTTCCGCTCATCCGCTGGCCATTATAAACAAACTGAGAAGCCCAGGCCGTTCCTCCGGGAGCATTGACAACTTCAAACATCCCCTGTTTGACAATATCCAAATGTGCCTTGGAAACATTAATCTTGTTAAAATGGTTTTTATCTTTAACCGGAAAAAACGTCGGCGTCACTTCATAACCGCCATTAGCCAAACGGGCGGTCATTGTTGCCAACTGCAGCGGCGTCACCAAAAGATATCCCTGCCCAATGCCGGAAATAAGACTTTCACCGACCTGCCACGGCTCACCATAGCGTTTCAGCTTCCATTCTTTATCGGGAACCAATCCGGCCTTTTCATTTTCCAAACCGATATTCACCGCTTTACCCAAACCAAAACGCCGGGCAACTTCAGCAATCTTATCAATCCCCGTCCGCTGTGCCGTTTCATAAAAAAAGATATCGCAGGAATGTTTCAGAGCCTCAACCACATCAAGATACCCATGGCCGATTTTCTTCCAGCAATGAAAAGGATGATCGCCCAGCAGCATTTTTCCGGCACAGAAATGCCGCGTATCAGTTTTTATCGCTCCGGCTTCCAACCCGGCAATCGCCACCAGCGGTTTGAAAACCGAACCGGGAGAATACTGCCCCTGAATGGCCTTATTCGTCAGCGGATGGCGTTCGTTATTCAAAAGTGCATTCCACTGCTCCGTACTCAACCCCTGCGTAAAAGCATTGGGATCAAAAGACGGCGTGGAAACAAAAGCCAGAATTTCGCCGCTGTGCACATCCAGCAAAATTGCCGCGCCACTCTCTTCGCCAAACGCGTCATAGGCTTTTTCCTGCAACCGGGCATCAAGCGTCAAAGTAATGTTTTCGCCGTGAACGCCTTCAGTTTCCTCAATCTCTTTCATAACCCGGCCATAAGCATTGACTTCAAGCTTCAAAATGCCGCCTTTGCCGCGCAGCCGCTGTTCCAAATATTTCTCAATACCGGACTTTCCGATTTTAAATCCCGGAACTTCCAGCAAGGGATCGTCTTTAACGTCTTTCTCGGAAACCGCCGCCACATAACCGATAACCGGCGCCATTTTTTCGCCGTAAGGATAATAGCGGTTCAGCCCCTCGTCTATAATAATGCCGGGCAAATCGGAAGCGTTCAATTGAATCCTTGAAACTTCTTCCCACGTCAGGTTATCTTTGATTTTTATCGGCACAAAACTGCGATTGCGCTTCAAATCCCTCTTGATTCGCTCTTCTTCGCTGTCGCTCAATGGCATGATTTTCTTAAAAGCATCCAGCGTTTCCTGAACATTCGTCGTTTGCTCAGCCACAATCAGCGCCTGAAAATTCTGTTCATTCGTTGCCAAAACTTTGTGGTTGCGGTCATAAATAATACCGCGCTGCGGAATCAAAAGGCGGGTGGATATGCGGTTTTCATCAGCCAGAGTCTTAAACCTGTCTGCCTGATAAACCTGCAGATAATACAGGCGGGCAATGATACACAGCAAAACAAACACCTTGCATCCTGCCATAATCATGGAGCGTTTGATCAGAACCTTGCCTTTGTCATTGTCGCGATTCATCTCAAACCTCGTCCGTCATAAATTTGTTCTGCACAAAAACATTAACCAGGCTGACAATCGGATAAGACGCAACCGTAATCAGCAGAGAAAACATCAACATTCCCAGAGGCAAAAACTGGCTATAATAAACCGAAAGCACAAACCACTTGGCAAACATGGAAATAAAAGCTGCCGGAATAAATCCCGCCCACATAACCTCAAAAGGCTTTCCGTTGAAATACTTCAAAAAATTACTGATTAAAACAAACAAAATCAACAATTCAAAAACATTCGCCCCCCACGGCGATGCAGAAATCAAGTCAGCCACAACTCCCAGAATAAAAACCGAAAACAGGTTAAAAACATCCGAACGATGCAACATCCAGTAATACACGCAAATCAAGGCCACAGAAGGATGAAAAATAGCCGGAACAAATGGCATACAGGAAAGCAACAGCAGCAAAACCGACGACAAAAGCGGCAGCAGCCTTTGCAAATATAATGTCAATGTTTCTTTCCAGTCATCGTTCATCGAAACTAAATCCCGCTGTTTTCCGGCGTGGCTAAATCGCTTTCCGGCGAAGCCTCTTCGGCAAAAGAAACGATTTTGACATACTCAAGACTGTCCAGATCCGCATAAGGCGTAATGCGGATATCCCGCTTGTCAACTTTGCTGACAACTCCAACCGGCAAACCGGGAGGAAAAACACCGGCAACACCGGAGGTAACAATTCTGTCGCCGACGCTGATTTCCGCAGACAACGGCAAAAATACAAGTTTCGGGCTTTGCGTATTGTCACCGGCCATCATCCCCCGGGTTCTGCTTTTTTCGATAACAACCGGAATCCTGGAATTGATATCCGTCAACAGCAAGATTTTTGCATAAGCATCTCCGACATTGTCGATTCGCCCGATAATACCGCGTTCGTTCAAAACAATCTGCCCTTCCTCAACAGAAGCGTTAACCTTACCGACATAGGCAATCAGAGAATGAGAAAAGGCATCCCCTTCTTCAGCCACAATACGAGCTGTCACCATTTTTTCCGCCGGCGGTTTTGTATAATTCAAAATACGCGACAACAGTTTGTTTTCGATTTCCAAAGCCCGGGCACGCTCGCCGATAAGACGCAGCCTGCGGTTTTCCATTTTCAACTGCTTATTTTCCTCATAAGCCAGGCTCATTCCCTTAAAATAATCATAAACATTGGCAACCAGCCGCGCCGGAATAATCAGCACGTCAATAACCGGACTGATAACGTCAGTTGCCACCGAAGACGTCTTATCAATCAGCACCGTATCGGTTTTATTGACCAACATCATAATAAAAGCTACCAAAAAAAGAATGACTAAAGCAAACTTTTTAATCAGCAGCCTGATCTGGCTTAATTGCATAAATAAAACTCTTCTGTGCTTCATAACGTCTGTAACTCGGAAACGAAAGGTTTACATAAAGCAGAAAGAGCGTGTTCCCCCAAGCCGCCATAAAACATTCCGGAGAAAATCTTATGCCGGCTCGGAAACACGCCCAAAACAATTTAGTACATGCTTGAAAGGATGCTCTTCAGCTTGTACAAATCTTCCAAAGCCTTGCCGGTTCCCTTAACAACGCAAGCCAAAGGATTTTCGGCAATGGAAACAGGAAGTCCTGTCGCATTGCGCAAAACCTGATCCAAATTGCTAAGCAAAGCGCCGCCGCCGGTCAAGACAATACCTTTGTCAACAATATCGGCTGCCAGTTCCGGTGCCGTGTTTTCCAAAGCGACCTTAACGGCTTCAACAATCTGGGAAACTGGTTCTGCCAAACTCTCGGCAACCTGACGTTCAGTAATGACGATTTCCTTGGGAACGCCGTTCATCAAATCGCGGCCTTTAATATCAACGGTACGGCCTTCGCCTTTTTCCGGCGGGCAGGCTGAACCGATTTCTTTTTTGATTTTCTCGGCGCTGCCTTCACCAACCAAAAGGTTATGATTACGGCGGATATAAGAAATAATGGCATTGTCCATCTTATCGCCGCCGACGCGAACAGAACGGGCATAAACAATCCCCCCCAAAGACAAAACGGCAACCTCGGTCGTACCGCCGCCAATATCAACAACCATGCTGCCGGTCGGTTCGGTAACCGGAAGCCCGGCGCCTATTGCCGCAGCCATAGGTTCTTCAATCAGCCATACTTTTCTGGCACCTGCCGCTTCGGCAGATTCCTGAATAGCACGACGCTCAACGGCTGTTGAACCGGACGGAACGCAAATGATAACCATCGGAGATGCAAAAGAACGGCGGTTGTGTACCTTGCGGATAAAATATTTAATCATTTCTTCGGCAATTTCAAAATCAGCAATAACGCCATCGCGCAGCGGACGAATTGCATGAATGTTGCCCGGGGTACGCCCAAGCATCAGCTTGGCGTCATTACCGACGGCTAAAACCTGTTTTTTGCCTCTGTATTCCTCAATGGCGACAACGGAAGGCTCGTTAAGAACAATGCCTTTTCCTCTGACATAAACCAGAGTGTTGGCAGTACCCAGGTCGATTGCCATATCTGCTGACAACCAGCCCATTATTTTTGACATCATGATATTTATCTCCGGATTTCAGTTCATTAATTATTAATTCTTTTTATAACCATCTCGCCTATTGTGCAACACTATTAATTAACTTTTCACAAACTTAATTATATTTTCTATAACTTCTTTTTGTCCGCTATAACATTGATTCAGCACTAAATCAGCATTGAGTTTATTATTAAACCAAGTCCGCTGACGCTTGGCATATTGCCGCGTATGCAGTTTTCCGAGCATAATTGCCTCCTCCAGCGTCGTTCTTCCCTCTGCATAATCCATCAGTTCAGGAACACCGAGCGCGCGCATGGCCGGCAACCGGCGGTTCAGGTGACGGGCGGACAAAGCAACAGCCTCGTCTAGCGCGCCGCCGGCAATCATTTGGTCAAAACGCCGAAAACAGCGTTCATCCAGCTCTTCCGCCGATGGTACAATCTTGACAATCCAAAATGCCGCATCGGGAAGCTTCTTTATCATCGGCAGCCTATGCCAGGCACTCAAGGCTTTCCCCGTATCAAAATAAACTTCCAAAGCCCGGCGCACCCGGGTCGTATCATTAGGATTCAGTTTTGCAGCAGACGGCGGATCAAATTCTGCCAGCATATCATGCAGCTGCCGAACGCCGTTATCTTCCAGCATTTTTTTTACTTTATCCCTGACTTCCGGACTTGTTTCGGGAATTGGCGTCGTCCCGTTAATCAGATTATCCAAATACAGCCCCGTTCCGCCGACGACAACCGGAATTTTCCCGTCCCGCCAAATGTTTTTAATCTCGGCAACCGCCAAATTCAGCCAGTCGACAACCGAACCGTTTTTTTCCGCATCCCAGATTTCATACAACCGGTGCGCAACAAGCGCTTTGTCTTCTTCACTTGGGCAAGCGGAAATAATCGGCGTATTCCGATAAACCTGCATAGAATCGGCATTCACCACCACACCGCTGACAGCCAGTGCCGCATCAATGGCCAACTGCGACTTTCCCGAAGCCGTCGGCCCGGCAATAACAATCACTTTCTGCTTCTGCATTGCGCGTTTTCCACAAGTTCGGCGCACAAATCTTCATAACTGATTCCGGCAAAACGCGCCTGTTCCGGAACCAAGGACAACGGTGTCAAACCGGGGTTGGTGTTGATTTCCAAAAAAACGACACCGTCCTCGGCATTATAACGAAAATCAGAACGCGAAACCATCCGGCAGCCCAAAGCCCGGTGAACCGTTTCCGCATAACGCCGCGCCGTTGCTGCCGCTTCTTCGGGAATTTCCGCCGGCAGAATGTGCCGGGTCATACCCTCGGTATACTTGGCCTTGTAATCATAAAACGCAACTTCCGGACGCAGTTCCGTAACCACATAAGCCCTGTCTTTCCAAACCATAACCGTCAGTTCTTTGCCGGCAATATACTTTTCGCACAACAGTTCCACATCATCCCGTTCATAAGAAACAGCCTGCCTGTCCGCATCATTTCTGACAATAAACACACCGACGCTTGAACCGTCGCACACCGGTTTTAAAACATAAGGATAGGGAATTTTCGTCCCCCGGCTTTTATAATCGCCATAGAGCAAACGCTCGGCCTCGGCAACGCGAACCCCGTTCTTGGCGGCAGCCTGACGGGACAATTCCTTGTCCATCCCCAGCAAAGACGCTTTCATACCTGAATGCGTATAGGGAATTTGCAACATATCCAAAAAAGCCTGTACCGCACCGTCTTCACCCCAGTTGCCGTGCAAAGCGTTAAAAACAACATCCGGCTTCTCCCGACGAAGCGCATCAATCAGCGCGCCGCTGTCTTTCAAATCAAAACCGGCAACGTCATACCCTTTTTGCCGAAGCGCCTGCTCCACTCCGGCGCCGCTGACCAAACTGACTTCCCTTTCCGCGGAAAAGCCGCCTTTCAAAACCATAACCTTTTTCACGTTAAATTCCTTTAAAATATATTTTTTTATGCTAGTATGCTGCAAAAGATTTAAGAAAGACTAAAACCCATGTTCAAAAAAACGCTTTTTTTATCGCTTTTCCTCTTGTGCAGCCAACCATTGCACGCTGCCGGCATTAAACACGACTTCATTGTCCATATCGGCATTTTTGACGCCAGCCGCACCTCTTTTGAATACAATCTTGATAAAAAACGCTATCTGACCAAATCAGAAGTCAAAACCAACGGCTTTTTCGACACGGTGTATCCGTTTACCGCCGAATATTATACCTCCGGCGACATCATACCGGACGGCCCTTTCAAAACGCAGATTTACCGCTACAAATCAAAAACCCGCAGCAACCGGCGCACAAAAGAAATGTTTTACAACAAAGAGGGGCTGCCCGTCTACCGCATCAGCTCCAAAAACGACAAGAGCAAAAAAGTTGACATCACGCAGGATCCAAAAAATGCGGGAACAACCGACCTCCAAACCGTCTTTGCCGAAATATCAAAACAATACGCCGAACTTCGCTTTTGCGATTCCCGCATGGAAGTTTTTGACGGCAAACGCCGTTTTGACGTTATCTTCAAAGATGAAGGCGACGAAGAACTAATCCCCGGAAAATATTCTCCCTACGGCGGAACGGCGCGCAAATGTTCCCTCTATATCGACAAGCTCGACACCAACGGAGATGACCTGTTGTGGCAGATTACTTCTGACCGCCCGATTTATTTCTGGATTTTGGAAGAAAAAAGGACTAAGCTTCCATTCATCGCCAAAGCCTATATTGAAGAAACACCGCTCGGCGAACTGAACGTTTACACCAGTCAAATTACTGTTAAGGATTAAAAATGTTAGACAAAGCAGAACTTCTATTGCCCGCCGGTTCACTGACAAAACTAAAAACCGCCATCCTCTACGGCGCTGACGCCGTTTATGCGGGGACACCGGATTTATGCCTGCGTTCCCAGTCAAAATTTTCTCTTGAAGAACTAAAAGAAGGCATAGAGTTCGTCCATAGCAAAGGCAAAAAAATCTACCTGACACTGAATCTGTTCATGCACAACCGTGATGTTGAAAAATTGCCGGTCTTTGTCGAAACGCTCAGCCACTTAAAACCGGACGGCGTGCTCATTGCCGACCCCGGCGTTTTCCAGTTTGTCAAGGACAACGCCCCCGATTTGAACCTCTTCGTGTCCACACAGGCAAATATCTGTTCCTGGCCGGCTGTCCGCTTCTGGCAAAACCAAGGGGCAAAGCTCTGCGTTCTCGGCCGGGAAGTAACCTATGCCGAAATGAAGGAAATTCGCGAAAAATGCCCGGACATCCTGCTTGAATGTTTCATGCACGGCGCCATGTGCATGTCATATTCCGGCCGCTGCCTGATTTCAAACTATCTGGCGGATCGCAGCGCCAATCAGGGTAAATGCGCCCACTGCTGCCGCTGGCATTATAAACTCCACCTGCGCCTGAAAGACGGCACAATAAAAGAGCTGGTTATTGACGAAAACAACAAGGATTCCTTTGAATTTCTCCTTGAAGAAGAGTTCCGTCCGGGTGAGTATTATGAAGTTGTTGAAGACGACCACGGCGGTTATATGCTCAACTCAAAAGATATGTGCCTCATGCCCCGCCTGCCGGACTTGCTGAGTATCGGCATGGATTCCCTGAAAGTTGAAGGCCGCAATAAAACCGAATATTACGCCGGCATTGTTGCCCGCACCTACCGTCAAGCGATTGATGACTGGTATAACGCCCCTGACAACTGGGATTACACAAAATATATGGACGACCTCAACACGCTGCAAAATCGCGGCTACTGTCTGGGCTTCCATGACGGCAAACTCACCAATATCAGCCAAAACTATGAATATACCCGGACACTCGGCGACTGGCTCTTTGCCGGTTCCGTTGTCGAATGGCAGAATGATGATGCCGTCTTTGAAATCCGCAACTACATTAACAGCGGCGAATTCATTGAATTTCTCATTCCCGGAACCTTGGACAACCTGCGCCTGAGCCTGCCGGAATTTGAAGACGCCGAAACCGGCGAAATTACGCCGAAAGTTTCCGCCGGCCAAGGCAAAAAAATCCGCATCCGTCCCCAGGCCTGGAACAAAGACATCAGCGAAATCAAAAAACTTCTGCCGCAATACGTCATTGCCCGCAAACCTGCCCTGCTTACGGAAGAAAACCAAACCATGCTCAACCGTAAAAAAGAAGAGTTTGATATGTTGACAAACAAAAAAGCCTGATATCAATCAGGCTTAAAATTTCTGAAAAAACACTTTATTTTTCTATTGACAAATTTTGTCCATAGTATATATTCACGATTGGAAAACTATAATTATAAAATATTATGAAAACAATACTTGAAGACATCTGCGACATTATTTCAACAATAATGCCAGATGAGGAAGAAATCAAAATTTATGAAGAGAGAAGCAACAATCTCTCTTATACCGACATTTTGCTTGACTTGCTTGTCAGCAACCTGATTTTCAAAATGTTGGCCGTACGCAACGCTAGCGATGACAGTGAATATGACGCACCGGGATCAAACCCGCTCATCAACAGCCTCAAACTGTTTTGCAAAAACGAAAACCTGTTGACAGAATGGAAAGATTTCTCATTATTTCATGTTCATTACATTGCAGAAAACTACCCGCTTAACCCAACCGTTCAAAAATATCTGCTCCATGAACTCAAACTTCATGAAAAAACAGATATAACCGAACAGGAATTATGGGAACGGGACGATAATGAAGAATTGGTATATGACTACACAAATTTCATTATCTCAAATTTAAAAACAATAAATCAAGAGGAACTAAATTCCCTAAGGTACCTGTTTGAAGGCATAATTCTTCTGAACAGCCATATTCTGGAAGAAGAAAAATACACTGAACTGATACAGGAACACCTTAAAGAATTTCAAAATGAGCTCTCTCTTAAAAATTATTAACTAAGAAAACCGAGGTGCCACAGCAACCCCGGTTTTTCTTTTTTCCGTACCACAGATTAACCGCGCGACAACAGTTCCTCGGCATTCCGGCACAAATTCGCCACCCGCGCCGCATTCGCCTCATCACCGCAGTGCAAATAGCTCTTTTCCAAATAACGACACACTTCTATAGTATTCCGACACTTCGTAACAAAGGAAACATCCGCATCCGTCACCGCAAACAAAGCCTTTTCCAGAATATTGATTTTATCTTCATTTCCTGAGAGTTCATTTACCAGAGAACAATATTCCTGAAATTTCTCACTGTCCGGCAAACCATCAATTTCCTCCAGCTTGAGCTGTATATAACCTTCTTCATCTCCAAGTTTACGACAAAGAGCAGCCATATTTCTCAAAACATCCCGAACATCATTTTCACTAACGGCAAAAGCCAGCGCTTCATTATAATTTTTCAGAGCTCTGATATAATTCTTGCGGGAATATTTATAATCGGACTCTTCGCCGTTTTTATCCAGATAAGCCTTTGCCCGGTTGATATATGACCAATACATAATCTGTTTTTTCTTAATACTGTCGTCAAGCCGGCAGGAATCCGTTTCCACACAAAAGTCAATCACTTTGGAAGCCGCGTCAATTTTCTGCTCCAAATCATCGGAATCGTCAATCGCTTCTGTTACCAACCGATAGGCCTGTACAATATTTTTTGGAACCGTCCTTATCATTGACCATATCCTCTCGCCTCTTACAGCTTTTAGATATACCTCTTTAACAAAATATCAAGCCCGGCTCATGCTCTTTTAAAAATACCGGTCTCAATCGGCGGCAAAAAACTGCTCCACCGCCCAACGACAAAATCCACACTGTCGACACGGGATAACGGCGGACCTTTGTGACAGGCAAGCAACATTTCATCAAGCTTGTCTTCTTCCGCCGACATCATAATTTCCACACTGCCGTCTTCCACATTCCTGACCCAGCCGGAAATGCCGCCGATTTCCCGGGCTTTTTTCACGGCCCACCAGCGAAAGCCAATCCCCTGAACCCGGCCGCGGATTTTAATATAGACCTCTTTATTCATAAATCAGTCCCGTTTTAAAAAAGCCTCAATCTCCTGAAGTTCCTTTTTCTGTTCCAGACGCTTGCTTTCGGCTTCCGGGTCAATCCCCCATTTTTCGGCCTGCCACAACTCCTCGAGCCAGGCAGCCTTATAAGCTTCCTCGGCATCCAGACGCCCTTGTACCAAAGCCATCGCCAATATAACCGAACGCATATCCAATGCCGCCAGATACAACGCCGTCAGCTTCTTGTCGGACAGTTTCTCCAAAAAAACCTTCAGTTCATCGACAATTTTTTCATTTTCCTTTGGAACGTCAAAACCGTCTGTCGTTACAATTTCTGTATGCAACAGCTTCCGCGCCCAAATAATAACCGGCATCCACAATTTTTCCTGGCGCCGCGACAATTCATCGTTATGCGACCAGAAAAGCAAAGCATCCGTCAAAGCGAAACGAACCAGCTTTTCAATAATTTCCTTACGATTTGCGGAAATATCTCTCTGCGCCTCAGTAAACTTATCGCTCATAAACACCTCACTGCTGCAAAGATTTCAAAAAGCCTTTAGCCGCGCTCTCCAAATCTTTCAGAGATTTTTTAACCTCTTTTGAAGAGTCTTTGACCGTCGATTTCACGGCATCGACACTCCCTTTGACCGCGTCGTCCGTTCCCTGATAAATATCCTGTCCGGTCTTCGTCACAACGCCCGGCCCCGGGAAACGGGACTGATACTGAGTCCCCTTCAAAGCCGTGTAACAAGGCGTGCTGTCGGCATCAAGAACCAGCTGCGATCCGAGATAAGCCGTTCCGCCCGTAGCGGCAATGCCTACCAAAGCCTTCAAAGCCTGTGCATCATCCAAAACAATCTTCGGATCCTGGGCCGTTCCTTTGATTTTAATAAACGAACTCAGAGCCTGCGCCAGATTTGCATCAATAATCTGCCCCGAATAAGGTCTGACCGTAAAATCAATCCCGTCATTGTTCAGATTATATTTACCGCTGCTGACCAGATTAAGCTGCTTTGAATTAACGGCGATTCCTTTCGGAAAATTAACAATGCCGTTCGTAACATCTGCCCGAACAACCGCGCAGGTCAAATCCAAATTCTGCACCTTGGCCGTATCCAACTTTAAAGTATGCAAAATCTGCATAATAAAATTACCGGTCAGAATATCCAGCGACCCCGGATGAACAACCGACTTGTCAACAATAACCACAGCACTGCCGTTCATAGAGTCGACCAACTGGCGATATGTGTCACCGCTGCCGGACAGATTAATGTTTATATCCGTATTTCCCCCCTCGACAATTCCGAAAGCATTGCTGTTCGGCCCACTCTGCAGCTTGCTGTACAACTGCTGCAAAACAACGCCTTTGCTGACAGCCGTAACGGTAATATTCTTCAATGAAGAATTGGCCGTAATAACGGCATTAAGCGTCCCGCCGCCCAAATCAGCCTTCAGGGAATTAACATTCAAAATCCCGTTAAGCAAAACCGCATTCATCGAAACATTGTTCAAAACCATATCCGGGCTGACCTGCAAAGTCTTAATATTCAGTGCGGCTTTGGCATTAAGCTGCTTCATCAAAGAGAAGGGAATCACCGTGTCTGGCACAAACTGGCTGGCCTCGGCAGAAGCAATCAAAGCCGGCATCTGCCAGACCGTTGTCTGAACCGGCGCAAGAGAAGCAACATTAATTAAATCACTGTTCAAATTCGCCACAACATACGGCGTAACTTCCGAAATATTGACGCTGACTTCACCGCTGATAATATTTCCGTTAACATTCAGGCTTTGAATATTGGCGGAAACAGCCTGCTGATTGCCGCTGACCTCAGCCAGTAGTTTCACGTCCGGCGCACCAAAATTGCCCTGCGGATTATGCAAGTTAACATTAGCCGCAAAAGATGGCTTCGTCAAAACATCATGCAGATTAACAGCTGCGTTCAAACTGACGCCGTAAGCGCTGAGGTCGGCCTCCACCGGATAAGCGTCCGTCCCGGCCAGAAGGATATTTAAAGCACCCAATGTTGCCTTGCCTTTAATATTCTGGCCGTTAAACAAAACTTCAAATTCCGTCTGAATGGCAGCATCCATGCTCGGCGCCGTCATGGTAAAACGAACCAATTCCACATTAAATGCCGAACCGTTTTGATAATTCACCATATTAAACTGGCCGTTTTCAATCAAAACTTTCTTGGCGGCAAAACCGGCCAACGCCGCGGCTGCCGGATTCTTCTGAACAATTTCCGCAGCCTTGTCCGCTGTTTTCATATCAACCAAACCGGTCGCAATCGCCTGGTCTTTCATCAGCTCGATTTGCTGCGGAGAAACCTGTCCGCCGCTTTTTTTGAAAACCCAGTTCGGCGTCCCGTCAGCGGCAACTTCAAGATTAATAACCGGATTCTGCAAAATAACATTATCAATAACCACCTGGCGTTTCAACAAAGGCAGCAAAGCCAGCTTCACTTCCAGGCTTCCGACAGTAACCATCTGCGGTTGGGAAGCTCCTTCCGCATTAGCCAGTTCAACATCCTCGATAATCAGTGTCGGAGTAAAAGAAATACCGAGTTTTGCCTCACCATTAATTGCCAGTTTTCGTCCCAGCTGTTCCTCGGCCAAAGTTGAAATTTCCGACTTATATTTGTTCAAATCAAAATTGCGGATGAACAAATATCCGGCAATGGCGGCAACAATAATCAGTCCGATAATCACTTTTATCAAAACTTTTATAAATCTCATGCTTTTACTCCTTAAAGATAATACTGGCAGCTTTCAAGCTTTCCTTAAAATAATCGGGAAGCCCCGCCGTAATTTCCAGCTTCTTATTATATAACGCAGATAAGTTAATTTTGTATGCGTGCAGATAAAGTTTATCTGCAAAAATACTGAATTTTTGACGAACTTCGCCATAATACCGATCATCTCCGGCAATCGGACAGCCGATAGATTCCAAATGCGCCCTGATTTGGTGCGTCCGTCCTGTCAACGGAGAAGCGGCAATCAAAGAAAACTTATTCCCCGCCGTATCCAAAACCTTGTAAAGAGTCACAGCTTCCTTACCGTCCCTGTCAATCACGCTTTTCTCGCCGACTTTGAGCAAACGCCCTTTTATTTCGCCCTCATGCTGCCGGGGCACACCGATACAAAAGGCCAGATAAGTTTTTTGCAGCTGATGCTCGCGAAAAGCCTTCGTCAACAGTTCCGCATATTTGCGGTTTCTTGCCAAAACCAGCAGCCCGCTGGTATTCTTGTCAATACGATGAACCAGGCGCGGCTTTTCTGCCGCCTCAAATTTCAAAGCGTCCAGCATGCCGTCCACATGCCTGTCCGTATTTGTTCCGCCTTGAACGGCCAGCCCGGACGGCTTGTTTAGAACCAAAATATTCTTGTCTTTAAAAATAACCAGGGATTGCATAAATGCAACATCACGTGCCGACACAAAATCTTTTTTGCCTTCCGTCTGTTGCTCATTGTCCAAAGGCGGAAGCCGTATTTCCTGTCCTGCTTCCAGTTTGGTTGCCGCCTCAACCCGGCCGCCGTTGACTTTTATCTGTTTCGTGCGCAGCAGCTTATTCAAACGCCCCAGGCTCAACCCCGGATAATACTTCAAAAACCAACGGTTCAGACGCATCCCGTCATCTTCCTGCTTTATCTTCACGATTTTAACGCCTGCCATAATCTGCCCTTTCTGTCAAAATTACATTGCGGATTTTACTTTAGATTTTCATACTTTACAAGCACTAAAAAAGCGCAACCTCACTAAGAGATTTGCGCTTAAAAATTTACCTTCGCCACGGCTTGGCATTCAACCTGTTCTTGCCCATCTGCTTGGGCACATGATATCGCCTCTTCTTTTCGTTTTGCTTCGGCAAAACAACCAATGGCTCCAAAACTGGCGGTTTACTGATTTCATAAACCCTTTCAATATCACCCCGCGGCATATCAAACATAATACAAACTCCGATTCTCATGCCGGCTTTTTCCATCTCTCTCAACCGTTTTTCAAATTCATCCGCCTGCTCCTCAAAAATACATAAAGCATCGCCGGATTCCTCGTCAAACCAAACAGCAAACATCTTTCCGTTATTCTCTATAAGGGTAAGATAATCACTGATACCATGCAAAATAATTTCTAAAGATTTAATAATTTTCATAAATCGATTTTTTAATAATACAAAACTAAACCGATTATAGGGTTTTGTCCAAAAATGTCAACAAAAGATTAAGCCTGATTTTTCCGCGCCTGCTTTTCCGCCCGGAGCCTGTCAAAATACTCAATCCGCTTTTTGACTTCCCGCTCAAAACCGCGGTCAACCGGATAATACAACTTCATGCGCTTCATCCCGTCCGGAAAATAATTCGCTCCGGAAAAACCGTCTTCGCAATCCGGATCATATTCATATCCCTCGTTATATCCCAACTGTTTCATCAGCTTTGTCGGCGCATTCAGAATATTCTTCGGCGGCATAAGAGAACCTGTCCGCCGCGCAGCATCACGAGCTGCGTGCATCGCTTTATATACACCGGCGGACTTCGGCGCTGTCGCCAGATACGCCGCCAGTTGAAACACTGCCAAATCTCCCTCCGGAGAACCCAGACGTTCATAGGTGTCCCAGCAGGAAATCGCCTGATTAACCGCATTCGGATCAGCCATGGAAACGTCTTCCACCGCAAAACGCGTCAACCGCCGCAACAAATACTTCGGGTCTTCTCCGCCCTCAATCATCCGTGCAACCCAGTATAACGCCGCATCAACGTCAGACCCGCGCAAAGATTTGTGCACCGCGGAAATCAGATTATAATGGCCGTCCCGCCCCTTATCATAAACCGGCGCCCGTGAACGGATAATTTTAACAATCGATTCCTTGTCAAAAACTTCGCCCGGCTGCGCATAATTCCAGATACTTTCCGCCAGATTCAAAATATAGCGCCCATCACCGTCGGCAATAGTTTTCAAAAATTCCCGCGCTTCATCATCCACCGGCAGTTTTCTGCCTGTTTCTTTCTCTGCCCGTTGCAGCAAAACCTCAAATTCCGGCTCATTCAGACGGTTCAAAACAAAAACCTGACACCGGGAAAGCAAAGCCGCATTCAGCTCAAAAGACGGATTCTCCGTCGTCGCCCCAACCAGAATAATTGTCCCATCCTCAACATAGGGCAAAAAACCATCCTGCTGGGATTTGTTAAAACGATGAATTTCATCAACAAACAGCAAAGTCCCCTTGCCCTGAGTCGCCCGGCGGTCCTGCGCATACTGAAACACCCGCTTCAAATCCGCCACGCCGGAAAAAACCGCCGAAATTTGTTCAAAATACAGATTCGTATGCTCGGCAATCAAACGGGCAATTGTCGTCTTGCCGCAACCCGGAGGCCCCCACAAAATAAAGGACGAAATCTTTTTTGCTTTCAGCATCCGCCCCAAAGGCGCATTCTCGCCGATAATATTATCCTGCCCGACAACTTCGTCCAAAGACCGCGGACGAAGCCTGTCTGCCAATGGCTTTTTCACATTGCTTGAAAATAAAGTTTCTTCCATCATTTTTCCTGCCTTCCCGGCAAATTTTCTTCTTTCTCATCCTGCAGGCTGAAAGCATCCTCTTCCATCCACCAGTCATTGCCGGAAACATCTTCTCCGGCAACTGTCTCATCGACCTTGTTTCCCGTCATTTCTTCCGCTGTATTTTCAACTTCAGCCAAAACCGTGCTTTCTTCGTCCTGCCGATTCTCTAAACGCTCATTCATTTCGTCATTAAGCAGATTAGCCTCGCCGATTTCCGTCATAACCTCAAGCAGCTGCGGTACGTCAACATCCTGCAAATTGCGTTTTTTGCGAATATCCTCATCCAGATAATAAACCGCTTCTTTTTCTGACAAAGTTTTCAGCCGGACATCCTGAGTAAAACACTTCGCGTCAACCTTAACCGGCAGATTATAGAATCCCTCCACCAGCAGCAAATGCTCACCCTTGTTGATTTTCTTGTTTGAGCGAACAGAAACCAAATCATCGGCAATCTTACGATAATAATAAGCATCGGCGATTCCCTGTTTGACTTTGGCAAACGCCCCGGTGCTGACCGCCGGTATCTGCACGGACTTCGTCCCGTAAACCGCCATTTCACGAAACTGCCGGCTTAAATCAATATTATTGTCGGCAAAAACCAGCTTATAAGTACAACCGCTGACAATATCCTCAACGCCGCTTTTACCGTAAATTTCATTCAACCCTTTCAACTGGTCGGTCAACAGCAAAAACGACAAATTGGTCTTATAGCCCTGCATCACCCCTTTCAACAGCGAATCAAACCGCGGCAGCAATTCCAAATCATCCATAACAAAAAGCAACGGATTTCGATAAGCCGATTTATGCTTTTCCATATTTCGCTCAATCAGCATATCTGCCATCAGCCTGGTCATAAAACGCGATTCCGGATTATCTGCCACCAAATATGTCGTCGAAACTTTCCAGTCCCCGTCATTATTCCGCATTCCCCGTCCGAATTTCAGGGAATAATCGCTGGATGACGTACGTTCCCGGATATTTTCCTTTCTGAAAATAGACAGCGGTTCCAAAAGGCTCATAAACAAGATGTTGCGCTGCGTCCGTTCCAAACGCAAAATTTCTTCAAAACCCTGAACGACTTTTGCACTGTAGCCAAACAGCAGAGTTTCCTGCAGAAAACCGTCAACCACCATGCGCCAGCCATCATGTTCGCCGCTGTTTTTTATCAGAAAATACTTCTGAATCAAACAATCCGTAATCATCGCCAGACAAAGCTCCTTGCCTTTCCAAACCGCGGGAATCCCGTCCCAGCTGCCTACCGGAAAATAAGTTTCCTCAGTCGTTGCATCATTATTCAGCTCCGCAATCGCCGATGCCGTATATCTTTCCGGCATGGAAGCGTAATAACTCAGCAAAATAGCTTTGTCTTCATCCTCAAAATGCCCGTTGTCAAGCAGCCGCCTCAGCAGATAATCATTGGCGCAGGCCTGCTCTATCTTGCAGACAAAAAAGTTCAACAGACATTCTATCGTCATGTTGGAAAGCTTAAGCCAGGCTTCGTCATCATGCCTGGGCAACAGATGCTCCGCCAGCCGCTTCAAATACAAATCGCGCTTTTCGCTTTTCTGCGGCATATCTTTGGCTGACAGCGGATTCCACCGCGGCCAGTACTCGCCCTTTTCGGGATTGTCGAGCAAATTCCAGTTAAAGTAAAAAACCCGCCCCAAATCCCCCCTGTGTCCGGACGTATGAGAAAACAGTGTACCGTCGGTATCTATGGCGACAACGCTGGCACTGTTGCTTTCTAAAATGGAAGGAATGGCAACGCTGGAAGTCTTTCCAAGCTCTGTCGCCCCCCAGCCGAACAGCGAGGCAACCCGGTTAATTCCCAAAGATTTCCCCTCAAATTTACCCAGTGACATCAGTCCGCCGCCCAGCACCTTCATCTTAAGAACTTCCTGTAGCGTAGCAAAATGATTGTGTAGCTTGTACCACAGATTGAAAGAATGCGGATTGCGCATATACCCCATAAAGATAATGAACAGAAACAAAAGCGGAACCAGCAGCGGAATAAAACGCCCCCAGGAATAAACATCCGTATTCAACAAGCCCTTAAACCACAGACCATAAGCCGTAAACACAAAATCCGGCTCTTCCTTTATCTTCATCAAAAAACGGTAAACCCGGTGCGTATTGCGGGTCGTAAACCCAAACTCGGCATATTGGTAAATTATCAGGGTAATTAATTCCGCCACCCAGAAATAGATAAAAGAACAAAGTATTATCCATAATACTTTGAGCCAAACTGCCCCTCTCCGGGCTTTTATTCTTTTATCATACAAATTTTCCATATGGCCAAAATCCCGATACCGGCCATATTACTTAAATTTTAAACAGCAGGCAAGACAAATTTTCAAGCTTCTAACGTTCTATGCCTCCACGGGAATGAACCAAGGTCAAATCAATTTCCTTGCTTTTGTTTTCTTCTTGGCGGCTGCTGTTTTCAAGTTCTTTCTGGCGTTCTTTTCTGGCTTCTAAAACAGCCTGCTTGTTTTTTTCAATAATCTCGCGGACTTTTTCGTTATGCTCTTTTTCCCGGGCTTCCTTGTCGGAACGCACATTTTCAATAATCTGTTCGTCTTTGATTTTGGGCTTGGCCGGTTCTTTTCTGAAAACCTGCCGCCCGGCCTTGACGATTTTATCAATGCTGATGCCGGCATCCTTTGTCGTATCCCAAACACCGATCTCTTTGTCATTGAGAAAAAATTCCTGCCAGTCTATTGTCCAATCCTGTTTTTTGCCGTCTTTTTTACGCGGCGCCAAAAGCTTGGCCAGCTCTTCCCGGCTGGGAACCCGTCCCATAGCCTGCATAATTTGCTGCGGCGTAATAATACATTCGCTTAAATTCAGGCCGATAATGTTAACCCCGGTAAAATCAACGCCGGTAAAATCCACCCCGCGTAAATTCAAACCGTGCAAATCAATTTTCTTTAAATCGAGAAGCGTCAAATTCATCTTTGCCAGATTAAGCTTGTGCGGAAAATATTTTGCAAGATATTCAATTAAAGCCTGCAAATCTTCAAGCCCCATTTCATCAATTCTGATATCCAGCAGAATAGCTCCCTCAATATCAGCCTCTGCCAGCTTAACACCGTTAAGGCAGGCACCGGTAAAATTGACATCTTTCAGAATTGCACCGGACAAATTCGCTCCGGTCAGGTCAGCGCCGCTCAAGTCGGCACCGGTTAAATCGGCCCCTGAAAAATCTGTATTTTTCAAAGAAGCCCGACTGAAATTTGCCCCGATTAAAGAAGCGCCGTTAAAAACGCCGTCATCATTGTTCTTTCCCGAAAAATCAACCGCCTCCAAGACTTTTGAGGCAAAAACCTCCTGAGGTTTGTCCAAAATTACTTCTTCCGATGTTTTTTCCGCCATAGGTTCACGAACGGCAGGGCGTTCCTCATGCCGATACCCCCGGGACACGGCGTGCCACCGGTAAACCTTTTCGTTCTCGGCTCGCTCCGTTTGCTTATCTGATTTATTGTTACCTTCTGACATCTTTTAAACCGCCTTATTGCTCAGACTATTTTTAATCATACGCAAAAACAACAAAGATTACAAACAATTTATTTCAAAATACATTGTACCTTATCGCGGCGCAACTCGTTACACAAATCCCGGAAACCGCCGTCTTTTGATTTAATCACCAGGCGGTTCAGCATTTTACCGCCGCTGCCGCTGCGGGTAATCGTCGGCTTATACGCCTTCAGCTGAGGATAAACCTCCTGCAGCATTTCCCATTCCAACTCAGCATTTTTAACGCTTTTATAAGCGCCAAGCTGCATAATTTTCCGTTGGTTATACTCCTCGCCGCTGTATAAATCATAAGCCGTTGCCGGTTCCGCCGGTTTGGGGGCTTTTTCAGCCGCAACCGGCTTTGCTTCCAGCAAACTGTCAATCCAGTCGTCACCTCTGGCCCACTCGTTAACCGGCTCAGTCTTTTCCGCCGGCTGATTGGGAATACTGGCCAGCATTCTGACGGCATCATTGGCAAAACCGTCTTTCAAAATCCGGGCAATGCTTCTCGGCGGCAGATTCAACGTCGGGCAGTTAAACGGCGCGTACCCGGCATAGAAGAACAAAGCGCGGATAGCCACGGAACGCTCGCCGGCAATCTGGCTGCGAGTCATTTCCAGTGAAACCAGCTTTGTCTGCATCTCCATCAGCTCCATCCGCTGCGGATAATTCAGTTCATGCCCCTTAAGCCGGTTTATCTCCTTCTTCAAATCCTTTATCTGCCTATTGATTTTGGCAAAATCCAGCTCCACCATTTGCAGCATATTGTAAGCCAGTTCAATCTGCGTAAAAATGGCGGCGCTCAGATTGTCATAAACATTTTCCTTAAGCCGGAAAGCTTGGTTCTTCTGCTTGTTGTTCTGATAAATCCCGACAGAATCAACAAGCTTGTTGGCAATCGTCGCCGCCTGTTTTTCCATCGCATCAACATACAACGGATTATTTTCCTTATAACCGTTAATATCCAAACGATAGCTTCCGTCAAAAGAAATTGTCATATAGCGGCTGATTCCGGCATATGTGTATTCCTTGGCCTGCATCAGCTTAAATTCCGGCCGATAACGCAGCGCCGATTTTTCAAAAACCTCAGCCGTCAGCTTCTTGTCCAAACTGTCCAGCTCATAAAATTTGCGTCCGTCCAGTTCGGGCTTTTCACGCTTGTCTTTAATCAGGCTGCGGTATTCTATCTGCCGCGTCAACATCAGATCATGAAAATCGTTCAGCTTGTAAAGGTTAACCTGCAACGCTTTCTTATATTCGGCCTCATTTGGCAACAATCGGCCGCTGCGCGCCTGTTTTTCATCAAGCTCGCGTAACTGCTTTTGATTATCCGCAATCATTTTCAGAATTTCTTTGTCTTTCTTCTCGGCAAACAACATGTCATTATGGGACTTTATTGCCGCCAAAGCCAAATTCTGCGCCGATTTTTCCAAAATATCGTCATGAACGTCAAAAGAAGAATCTGACAAACTTGCCGATGCGTAAAGAATGGCATAATCAAGCGCCCGGATACCGTTATAAACCTTATTATCCTGCCCCTTGCTTGAACTGAGCAGGTTGGCAACAACCTCCTTTGGCGTAACGCTTGAGTTAACACTGTAAATTTTATTGTACATATTCTCGGTCAGAGCACCGATATTATACTTGGCTGCCCGGGACATCGCGTCATAAACGTCAATTTTTCCTTTTGCTTCCTCGGGAACAACGCCCTGAACCTCGCATTCCGTTACCAGCCGCGCCGGAACTTCTTTCTGACTGGAAGAACCATCCGTGCCGCAGGCACCCAAAGCCGCCAGCACCGACAGGCCGAAATAAATTTTATTAACGCGTTTAATCATCTTTAACAGCTTTATTTTACGTAAAATATTCAAAATATATCTCTGAAATATTCTGTAATAATTTGTAACATCATTTTTAATGCTTTTTAGCAGTTTTTTTGCTATAAGTAAATCACTTTATTGAAAGTATCCTAACAGATAAAAGGAAAATTTTATGACGAATAACATTAAAGTTGCGGTTATCGGCGCCGGTATGATGGGCAAAAACCACATCAAAACATACAAAACCCTGCAGGGAGTCGAGCTTGTCGGCGTATACGACATCTTCCCCGAAGCAGCAAAAGCAGCCGCAGATATGTTTGGAATCAAAGCTTTCGCATCAATGGAAGACGTAGCCAAGGAAGTTGACGCCGTCAGCGTCGTAACCACCTCCGTCACCCATGCCGATGTCGGCGAATTTTTCTTAAACAAAGGCATCCACTGCCTGATGGAAAAACCGCTGGCCACAACGGAAGAAGGCTGTCAAAGACTGATTAATGCCGCCAAAAACAATAATGTTACCCTCCTTGTCGGACATATTGAACAATTCAACCCCGCTGTTGAACAAATGCACAAGATTCTGACCGATACATCAATGATTCGTTCTTTAACCGCGCAGAGAATGTCCGCCGCTTCCGGCCGCATTACTGACGTCGACGTCGCCATGGACCTGATGATTCACGACGTTGAAGTCATCCTTTCTCTCGTAAAAAGCAAAGTAAGCAGAGTTCAGGCATCTGCTGTCAGAACCCCGGATCATGCTTCCGGCAAAGATTACATCACGGCTCTTCTGGAATTTGAAAACGGCGTAACCGCAAACCTGACCGCCAGCCGCATTACGCAGGCACGCGTCAGAACGCTGACCGTAACAACCGATACCAACTACATTGATATGGACTTCATCAGCCAGAGCATCAACGTTCATTCTCAGGGACGTATGCCCTATGTCAATCAGGAAGAAATCCCAGAATGGATGAACTATGGCCTGAAAGGCAGCGTCGAACAGTTGTTTATCCCGACTAACCAGCCGCTGCAAGCCGAATTAAACCATTTCATTTCTTGCATTAACGGCAAAGCCGCACCGCGTATCAGCGGCGAAAACGCCCTTGATGCCCTGCGCGTTCTGTGGGAGATTCAGCACAGCCTGGGTTTTAACCTTTCTGCTGCTGACAATCTCGCTGTCGCGGCAGAATAAAACTTGCACAAATTATAAATTCATATATTTTAAGGGGCATATAACGGCCCCTTAACTTTTAGATAAAAAAATGCGCTACAAACTGACAATTGAATACGACGGAACAAACATTCTCGGCTGGCAAAGACAACTGGACGGACCGAGTGTCCAGCAATATCTGGAAGATATTCTTGACAAGCTCAACGGCGAACACCGCGAAATAGCCTCCGCCGGAAGAACCGATGCCGGTGTCCATGCCCTCCGCCAGGTTGTTCATATCGACTTAAACCGTGATATGGAACCATGGAAAATTCGCGAAGCATTCAACGGCAACCTTCTGGCACAGGAAGCTCCCGTTTCTGTCATAGAGGTCGAAGCCGTCAACAATGACTTTCACGCCCGTTTTTCCGCCAACAAACGCGCTTACATATACAGGATTCTCAATCGTCGCGCCCCATCTCCGCTCTTAAAAAATCGCGTCTGGTGGGTGCCTGTTCCTCTGGATGTTGAAAAAATGAAACAAGGCGCGCAATATCTCATCGGCAACCATGATTTCTCATCATTCCGGGCTGCGGCCTGTCAGGCAAAATCCCCGGTTAAAACACTGGATAAAATAGAAATCTCGACTCAAGGGGAAGAAATAGTTTTCTATGTTGAGGCCCGTTCCTTTCTGCACCACCAAGTCCGCAATATCGTCGGTACGCTGAAAATGGTCGGCGACGGCCATCTCAAACCGGAAGACATAAAGACCATCCTCGCCGCCAAAGACCGTAAAGCAGCCGGACCGACAGCACCCGCCGGCGGACTTTACCTCTGCAATGTCGAATACTAGACTTCCGTTTCCATAACCCGCTGAACAACATCATAATCAAAACCGGCACGCGCCAAAGCCGCCATATCTTTTTGACGAAATTCTGCCCGCAGTGCCTCACTCCGAAAAGGACCAATATGCTTCTTTTTAGCCAAAAGAAGGGCATTTTCGTAAGGATCAAATTCCTGCTCAGCCAAAACCGCCGCCACCACACTCTCTGCCACACCTTTTTCAGCCATTTTGCCGCGAATATACTTTTCAGACTTTCCCGCCGCCAGGTAATCATGGATTCGCAACTCAGCAAAACGATTGTCATTCAGATAATTATATCCCTGAAATTCAACCAAAATCTCCTCAATCCAATCCAGAGCCTCTGACCGGTCATAGTCCTTATTCTGATAAGCATAATCGCTAACCCTTTTCTGCAATACCCGGCGCAGATTATCAACCGAAGATTCAAACCGCTGCAAATAATACAAGGCAATATTTTTCAGCCGCTGTTTTGTAATCTTCCGCAGCGGGCGCTTTTTCTTTTCTCCGTCTTCCTCAGACACTTGCAAAATCCTTCAACATGGTTTAAGTATAAATCAAACAATATAAACATATTATAAAAGGATTACGCTATTGGTTAAGACAAATTCTGATACTTGTGTATCATTTCACATAAACAACAACGCTTTTTTCGGACGGCTGGTACGTCTCGACGACGTTGTCAACACCATCATCAGCCGCCACAATTATCCGGAAGTCGTTTCCTCGGTTGTCGCCGAAAGCGTCGCCTTGGCAGCCCTGCTGGCCAGTACGATAAAATATGAAGGCCTGTTCACCCTGCAAACCAAAAGTGACGGCCCGATAAGCATGGTTGTCGTTGATGTCACCTCAGAAGGCGTTATCAGAGCCTCCGCAACTTATGACGAAAAGCGCATTGAAATGGCGCGTAAACTGCGCAAAACCGAAGAAGAGCATGAAGAAGCCCCGCATTTCCTTGGCCACGGCTATCTTGCTTTCACCGTAGACCAGGGCGGTCCGGACAAAATGTATCAGGGCGTTGTTGACATTCAGGGAAAAACGCTGGCCGAATGCGCCCTGCGTTATTTTAAACAGTCTGAACAAATTGACACGGCACTCAAACTTTACGTCAAAGCACCGGAATATGATGGGGACAAATGGCAGTCTGCCGGTGCCCTCCTGCAAAAACTGCCTGAAGCCGGCGGAAAAATTGATGAAAGCATAGATATTGAATCCCTGTGGGAAGAAGCTGTCGTCTTTTTGGACAGCCTCCGGACAGACGAAGTATTCAACCGGGAATTAAGCTCGGAAGAACTGCTGCACCGCCTGTATCATTCCAACAATCTGGAAACCTCCCTGCACAAAAACTACCGCTTTGGCTGCCGTTGCAGCCGGGAAAAACTTCAGGCCGTCCTAAGCAGCATGTCCCCGGAAGAAGTAGATTCTCTGGCCGAAAAAGGAAAAATCACGGCGGAATGCAGTTTTTGCGGAGAAAAATACAGCTTTGAAAAAGGGGAACTTCTCAAACAATAACTATTTCTTAATTTATAATTGATAACATATGCCCAATAACAGAAGTTAATTAATTTAAATGGAAATAAGCATGCTGAAAAAACTATTTACCGTCCTGCTGCTGATTTTTGTCACGCCGGCCTGTACCGGCCTTCAGGACGACATGGCGGAACCGCGCCGTTATGAAGAACCTCGATTCGCCGATCAGGCGCCAATCCGCCTCAAAGTCAACAAAATTGACGTTGTTTCGGAGTTCACGCCGTCGTTTAAACGCCCGAACGTCGAACACCTCTTCCCGATTTCTATTGAGAAGACAGCTCGGATATGGGCGCGTGATCGGCTTGAAGCCGTTGACTTCGGCTCTAACAAAGTAGCGCAGTTCATCATTAAAGATGCCAGCGTAACCGAAGAACCTGTACAATCAATAGAGCTCTTCACCAAAGACCGTATCAGATACCATGCCCGTCTGGTTGTCACACTCAAAATCACCGATTCCCAAACTAACAGCAGCGCCGAAACCACAATAGAGGCCTGGAGGGAACTAACCATCCCGGCTGATACGAATATTGATGAAAAAGAAAGACACTGGAATACGATGGTTCATAAGCTGTTTACGGAATTCAACCGCAGTATGGAAAGCAACATCAACCAGTACCTGAATATGTACGTCGTCAATAACAACTATATTCAGGAATATAATTAAAGCAAAAGGCCTTGGAAATCCAAGGCCTTTTTAATAACACGCAAATTCTGCAAAAATTATTTGGCAAGAATTTCAATCAACTGCTTTGTCGCTTCATCAGAAGAAATATTGTTGCAAACAGCATACTCGCTGGCCAAACGTCCCAAAGCCTGTTCATAAATCTGACGTTCGCTGTATGACTGCTCGGCAAGATTTTCATTGCGATACAAATCGCGGACAACTTCCGCAATCGCAACCGGATTTCCTGAATTTATTTTATTTTCATATTCCTGAGCACGGCGTGACCACATAATTTTCTTGACTTTCGCTTTGCCTTTCAAAACATTCAAAGCATCATTCATCGTATCCGCTTCCGAAATTTTGCGCAGACCGATAGTATCAGCCTTAGCCATGGGAATGCGCAACGTCATTTTATCCTTGTCAAAATTAACAACAATCAGCTCCAACTCCGAACCGGCAATCTTCTGCTTGGAAATATCGGAAACCTTACCGACGCCGTGAGCCGGATAGACAACAAAATCACCCGAATTGAACGCAATGCCCGAAGAAACTTTTTTATTCATAATCACTCCCTATCATGTTTGGATTATTCGGTTTTTGACAACAGTCAACCCCGTTAACGAAACATAACATACCACATTTTAAACCTCAAATCTAGTCTAAAAATAAAAATATTTTGTCAATCGAGTCGTTTTTTGATTCTTAAGCCTTATTTTTACTAAGAAAAAAATATTTTTTTTAGAAAAAAAGGAGAAAACACCCACGGCGTTCTCTCCTCTCTGCCGATTCTCCGGGACACAGATTACTTTGTCAGCTCTACCGTATCCTGAGCAATAACCAATTCCTCGTTTGTCGGAATAACAAAGACCTTAACTTTGGAATCCGGTGTTGAAATTTCAATTTCTTCACCGCGCTTGTTGTTGGCTTCATCAACCAGCTTGATGCCTAGATAAGACAGACGCTCACACAGCATTTTACGCAGCAGCGGTGAATTTTCGCCGATTCCCGCCGTGAAAATTATCGCATCCACACCGCCCAGAACGGCAATATAAGAACCGATAAAACGGATAATCGTATGAACATAAACTTCCATCGCCGTTTTAGCTTTTTCATCACCGGCCAGATACTTCGCTTCAACGTCACGGTTATCGGAGAAACCGCTCAACCCCAACATACCGCTCTGCTTGTTCAGCAAGTCGTTGACCTCGTCAACCGTCTTGCGCTGATACTTCATGATATGCAGCGGAATATAAGGATCAATATCGCCGCAGCGTGTCCCCATCATAATTCCGGCCAACGGCGTAAAGCCCATGGATGTATCGCGGCATTTGCCGTGGTCAACGGCAGAAATGGAAGCACCGTTGCCTAAATGGCAGGTAATAAACTTACCGTCGCATCCCAACAGTTCCGCCGCCCGGCGGGCAACATACTGATGAGAAGTCCCGTGAGCGCCGTAACGGCGAATCTGATGCGCTTCATATTGTTCAATCGGCAGTGGATAAAGATAAGCTTCTTTAGGCATACTCTGATGAAAAGCAGTGTCAAAAGCGGCAACCTGTTTAATATTCGGCAAAGCGTTTTTAACCGCCTTAATTCCCAAAACCGCCGCCGGATTATGCAGCGGAGCCAAAATCGACAGCTCATCAATTTTCTTCAAAACCTCATCCGTAATCAAAACCGACTTGTCAAAGAAACTGCCGCCCTGAACCACACGATGCCCAACACCGTCCAACTCGTCAAGACTCTTCAGAGCACCGTTCAAAAGCAGATTAAGAACTTCCCTGATAGCTTCGTTGTGAGAAGGCAAAGCAACATCTTTAATAATTTTGTCGCCGTCACCGATTTTAATACTGACAAAAGAACCGTAAATACCGATACGTTCGGCATTGCCTTTTGCTATAACTTCATATTTATCGCCATCAACATTAAACAACTGATATTTCAAAGAAGACGAACCTGAATTAAGTACTAATATTTTTTTCATATAAACAATCCTAAAAAACAATTCAAATAGTATATTTTGCTCGCAATTTCTGCACTGGTACCCCAAAATACACATTTCCAAGAAATGGTGAAGTTTGAGTCGAGTAGTAGGCGTCAAGGGCAGAAAAAGCGCAGTGTACAATGGCTAAGTAAAACTGTAACCAACGTTACAGTTTTATCTGTAACATCTCAGAAAATCTTAGTGAGTTAAGCTGTGACAACTGCTGCAACGAACTTAGATTCCTGAGCTAGTACATGAGCATTTTTCTGTCCCGCTGACAACGCACTAATCGACCATTACACCCCCTAAAAAATGGTGGAGTTTGAGGCTAATAGTAAGAAACAAGAGAAAATGCGAGGGAGTGTACATAGAAGTACATGACCGAACATTTTGCTCGCAGTTTCTGTACTAGTAGCCCAAAATACACCATTTTTACGCTTGCAAACAAGTTATAGCAATAACCCCTACAATATCCTCAACCAAAGCCCCGCGGGACAAATCGTTGACCGGCGCATTCAATCCCTGCAATAAAGGACCATAGGCATCACAACCGCCTAAACGCTGCAAGAGTTTATAACCAATGTTTCCAGCCTCAAGGCTTGGAAAAATCAAAACGTTAGCCTGTCCGGCAACATCGCTGCCCGGCGCTTTTTTCTTGGCGACAACACCATCCAATGCGGCATCGGCCTGCAACTCGCCGTCAAGCTTGATATTGAGTTTTTTATATTCTTCTGTCTGCAAATCTGCCTTGGCCATTTCTACGGCTCTCTTGACCTTGTCAACCCGCTCGCCCTTGCCAGAACCGTAAGTCGAATAAGAAAGCATAGCAACTTTCGGCTCAAAACCAAACTTAAGAGCACTTTCGGCGGCATCCAGTGCAATATCGGCCATTTCCCTGTCCGTCGGATCAATAACAATACCGCAGTCAGAAAGCAAATATGGCTTATCCCCGAAAACCAGCAGGAAGAAAGAAGAAACCGCACGGCCTTTTTTAGCGGATTTAATAATCTGCAAAGCCGGACGCACCGTATCCGCCGTTGAATGATTGGCGCCGGAAACCATACCATCGGCATGACCGGATTTAATCATCAGCGTCCCGAAGTAATTATAGTTCAAAGCCAACTTTGCCGCATCTTCTTCCGTCAGACCTTTGTCCTTGCGCAAGTCATACAAAAGTTTGGTATATTCGGCCAGCCGCGGAGAGTTTTCCGGCTTAACAATCTCGATTCCCTCCAGGCTCCATCCCTGCTTGGCAAAATGAGCCTTAATTTCGGCCTCATCTCCCAAAATAACCAGCTTGGCAACTTTTTCAGCGGCAATAAGATGTGCGGCTTCCAAAATCCGCATATCTTCGCCTTCTGGCAAAACAATCGTTTTGTTCTTCAACTTGGCCTGTTCCATCAGGCTCTGCAAATATTTGTTATAAGACATTGATACAACCTTTTCTTTCGTTATAAGACAGTTGCCATCGCCCGGTGACAACCGATTTCTACCCATAATAAACTATGCTTCGCGCTAATTGTCCATAAAAAACTTTTGATTTTTTATTGCAAATAGAATAACATCAACTAAATTCTAATAAACTTAATCATTTTGCAAAGGGAAAAACATGGAAAGAACATTATCAATTATCAAACCTGATGCAACCGAACGCAACATCACCGGACAAGTCAACAGCATGATTGAAGCGGCCGGCCTGCGCATTATCGCCCAGCGCCGCATTTTGCTGACCCAGACTCAGGCAGAAGAATTCTATGCTGAACACAAGGAAAAATCTTTCTTTCCGGGCATGATTCAGCAAATGATTTCCGGGCCGGTCGTTGTTCAGGTTCTTGAAGGAGAAAACGCCATAACCCTTTACCGCAGCATTATGGGGGCAACCAACCCGGCAGTCGCCGAAGAAGGCACCATCCGCAAAACCCTTGCCCTGTCTATTGATAAAAACACTGTGCACGGCTCCGATTCTCCGGAAGCAGCACAAAGAGAAATCGCCTTTTTCTTTAATCATACCGAAATCGTTGGCTAGGAGGAAAAGTTGCGCAAACTGTTTTTTGGGCTGTTTTTGATGGTAGCAGCGTTTTCAACGGTCGGCAATGCTCTGGCCGCGCCCGGCAGTTATACCGCGGAAGTCAAAATAGACATCACGGCAGACAGCGCCGCCGCTGCCCGGGACAAAGGCATGAAAGAAGCCTACCGCAGCGCCTTCATGGCCATTGCCTCCCGCTCAACCAATGAAGAAGGACTTGAACGCCTGGCCAAACTGACCGACGACCAGCTGATAAACTTCATCAAGGAAGCAACCGTTGTTTCTGAAAAAGCTTCTGACGTCCGCTATATGGCAACATTAAAAATAAGTATAAACAACGACCTGCTGAAAACATTCATGCAGGAACAAAATATCAGTTATGTCGTTACCTCTTCATCCAATATTCTGGTCATCCCCGTATTTCGGGAATATCCAAGCAGTTCTCCGTTATTGTGGGAACAGGAAAACCTGTGGCGCCGGGCATGGGAAAACAATGTTGTCACCACCAGTCCCAACACCTACGTTTCGATTCCGGCTGACGGTACCAACACCGCCGCCCTTGACGCCCAAAAAGCGTTGAGCCTTGACGGCATGGCTTTGGATCAGGTTGCCCGCCACATGGGAACATCAAACATCTTTATCCTTGACGCCGTTTATAACGGCATTGAAGGCCTAAAAGTCACCATAATCCCCTATAACGGCGGAACACCGCAAACCGTCAGCATCAGTGGCGACAGAAGCCCCGAACTTTTCGTACAGGCACAGCCGGAAATTGTCAAACAAATAGATTCGACCATCCGGCGGCAAAAAATAAGCATGAGCAGCCGCCCCAGCGACATCATGGTGTTGTTTGACTACAACCGCCTCAGCGACTGGATAAAAACAGAAAAGAAAATCAAGGAAGTAAACCTTGTCAACAATGTCAGTACCATAGCCATGGGCAAGGGGAAAGTACAGTTCAGCCTCAGCTATATCGGCTCTTTGGAGGATTTGACAGCGGCGCTTCGCGGTAAATCCCTGATTTTACATAACTATGAGAACTTTTATACCTTGGAAAGCGTAGGAAATTAAAATGCCCGCAACAAAAACCACTAGCCGCAACTGGCTTTTCTGGACCACACTGTTTGTTTTGTTCTGTGCCGGCGTCTATGTGTTGCGCTCGGTTTTGATGCCGTTTGTCGCCGGAATAATTATTGCCTACCTGCTTGACCCTTGGGTGGCAAAATTCAAAAAAATGGGACTCAACCGCACAATTGGCACATTGTTGGTTTTGTTTTTGGTCTTAATTGTCGTCATCCCCGGCCTCCTCTTGCTGATTAGCCTCATCAACGAACAAATCGGGCGTTTTTTGGCCGCCGCCCCGGAATATATCAGTTCATTTTTGCGTAAAATAGAACCGGTAATCAACAATCTGCAGGAACGTATTCCAAATTTTAACGCTGAAAAAATCCGGGCTTACATGCGTTCTAACTTTGCCAACTGGCTGAAAATGGGCGGTTCGGTATTGCAAAGCCTCATTAGCAGCGGCTTTGCTCTGGTTAATATTATTTCGCTGTTAATGATTACGCCGATTGTCGCCTTTTATATCCTGCGCGACTGGGAAAATATTCTGAAAAAAGCCGACAGCCTGCTTCCCCGCAAATCCAAAGCAGCCATAAAAGAACAAGCCAGAGAAATCGACAGGACACTCGCCGGCTTCATCCGCGGACAACTAAGCGTTTGCCTCATTCTCGGCACATTTTACTCTCTGGGGCTATACTTTACGGGACTTGAACTGGGGCTGCTGATTGGCTTCCTGGCAGGCCTGATTTCGTTCATCCCTTATATCGGCAGCATCAGCGGCTTTGTTGTCAGCGTTGCCGTAGCCTTGGCACAGTTTGACTCCATGGGACCCGTCTTGCAGGTTGTCGGCGTCTTCTTTGTCGGACAATTCCTTGAAGGCAATTTCCTGACTCCCAAACTGGTTGGGGACAGCGTCGGACTGCATCCGGTCTGGATTATGTTTGCCCTGTTGGCCGGCGGCGTTCTTCTCGGTTTTCTCGGCCTGATGATTGCCGTTCCTGTAGCCGCCGTCATTGGTGTTCTCATCCGCCACGCCATCAAAAACTATAAAGAAAGCAACCTGTATTTAGAAAAATAACAACACATTACCGATAAATAAAAAAGAAAACAAAATACCTTTGGCGAAACCGGCGAAGAAACGCCGGTTTCGCCCAAAACAAATTCAAGAGCCTACATACAAACAATACACGAGCGAAAGAATTACAAGCATGACGCCAACATCAAAATAACCTTAGCTCCTAAAAAGGGTGTGCTGCGCCGTAATTCTTGAGCGACGTGTACACAAACAGTACACAAGCGAAAGAATTACAAGCATGACGCCTTTTTTTAGGAGCTAAGGGCGGAAGAGGGACTTACGCGCCAACCTATTCATACTCCACAAATTCCCCCACCCGTTAACCGGCTGCACCTCATAACGGGAAACAAAATCAAAATCTCGGGAAAAGAACAGAGATGTCGCTTTGGTATAACAGTTCATTGGGCAAAATCCGTAAAAATCCACCTGTAACAAACCGGCTTCCCGCAACGCGGCAACGGCATCTTTATACTCTTGGCTGGTATTTATGCGGTCACTGTCATCAAGAATAATAAGGCCGCCCGGAGCCAAAGCTTTAACCGCGCAGCGGGAACAATCTGCCCGGCGTTTACCGTCAACAACAATCACATCATATTGCTGCCCGTCTTCAAATATGGCGTTATAATAACCCTCGCCCTCATCCCGCCAGCGCACGTCAAGATTTTCCTCATGAAACGCCGCCTGCCACTTCTCAAACCATTGCAAATTATCCTCAATACTGACAACCCTTTCTGCCCGGCTGGCCCAAAACAGGGAAGAATTACCGCAACCAAATTCAAAAATCGTTTTCCGGCTGTAATCAAACTGTGACAAATACTCTATTGCCGGATAAGTATACCAGGGAATGGGATTGCCGTTACGATCAAGGCAGACTTTCTCGTCTATAGTTCTTTCTATGGCAAAATCCTTCCGCCACATATCAATAAATTTCTGAAACTTTTCACTATACATTCGGTTATACCCTCGTTGAAAACACATTTATTCGTCATATATCATAATTGCATTCATAAGAAAACATTTTTTAGGAGATAAAACATGGAATTAATCAAAAAGATAGCCGTTATATTAACACTTGTCGGTGCCCTGAACTGGGGATTGGTCGGTTTGTTCGGTTTTGACCTGGTTGCCGCTATTTTCGGTATTGGGTCGCTGCTCAGCCGTATCGTATATATTCTGGTAGGTGCATCCGCCGTTTACAGTGCCGTCATTTGGTGCCACGGCTGCAAAGTCAAGGACATGGTAAAAAAATAACCGGTCGATAATTCCCAAAAAAAACACATTCCCGGAAGAATGTGTTTTTTTATTTTGCATTCCTCAGGCAAATGCCTATAATAACCCTGCAAGGAGATAAACATGGCCAAACCGGAAATAACCCTCTATAATCCCCAGTCCAAAGACATGCAGACAATACGCCTCGGCTATTCTTTCACCATGCTGCTGTTCGGCTTTTTTGTGCCTTTCTTCCGCCGGGACTGGAAAACCGGCTTTATCCTCATGCTGTGTGACATTCTGAGTCTGAGCGCCGTTTCCGTCATTTTTGCCTGGTTCTATAATTTTTATGATGTCCGCCGCCTGATAAAAAAAGGCTATGTCATACAAAAAATCGACGGGATCCTGCCGCCCGAAAAAATGGAAAAACTCAAAGAAACGGCCCGAATGAAAAACATCAATATCTTTGGTTAAGCTTTGCCGCGGCGGAAGCTGCTGCCGAAGCAATCTGCATCAGCGTGTAACTAACCACATCCTCAACCGGCATACTATTGCTGCGCGTATCCCGCTCGCATTTATACAAAAGCTCCAAAACACTGAAAATACGGTCCTTGCTCCATAAGGTCAGCTGCCGTTTAAAACTGTTTTCACGAAAGAAAATAACCCGCGGCGTCAGCTTCATAACCGCCCTGTCCAGCGTTTCACCACTTTCCATAATCGCAACGCAGTTAAGCAAACGGTTAAAATGATAAACCATGCTGCGGATTATCATTGCTGGGTCTGTCCCCTCATTAACCAACTTTTGAAAAGCCTGTAAAGTCTTGTCTTTTTGCCCTGCAGCCGCCGAAAAGCAGACATCATCGCTGCTGGAAGAAGACGTGTCGCTGATAACTTTGCTCACATCGTCCAAAGTCACATTTTTCTTACTGCCCATATAGGTAATCAGCTTGTCAATTTCACCAAGATTACTCTTGCGGTCGTTGGATAATCTGGCGCATAAAAGCTGCAACGCGTCATTGCCAATCGTCATACCGTTTTGCAGAAACAGCGATTTAGCCGTCGCATAAATATCCTCGTCCCGGTCTTCATAACAGGCAACCAGCGCAAAATCCGCCTCATCTTCACCAAGCTTAACCAAAGAAGATTTTTTGTTCAGCGAAGCAGAATAAACGATAACCAGCGTATCCGACTTGGCATTTTCAAACAAAGCTTTCAAATGTTTTGTCAGATTGTTGTCGGCATCTTTAATCACGATAACCCGCCGTCCGCCCATCAACGACTGCGCGTTAAACTCGCCGATTAAAACGCCGGCATCGCCGATAATGTCTTCACAATTCAGATAAACCACCTGAAACGGATCATAAATATCGGGACAAACGGCAGCCGTCAGCTTCTTGACGTATTCATTGACCAAACCGTCGTTGGTTCCGTAAATAATCCAACATTTGATTGACGGCTCCGGTTTCTTGAGATACTTTTCAATCTGCGCCTGTTTATAAATCACTTCCGGCTCCCTGCTTGGTTATCAAAGCATGAAAATAAGCGCCGACACGCAGAGAAATATCGTCGGAAATAATCTTGGCAGCCTCTTTTTCAGCCTTTTTCTGCGCCATTGTCGTCGAATACGGATTATTCAGAATATCATAACTGACATAAGCAATGCTTTCGCTTTCAAACAAAAGCTTATCGCCTTCTTTCATCGAATAGCCGACACGATAAACCGCCATTTCGCGGGTTGCCGAAATATCCTCGCGCAACGCCTGCAAATAAACGTTTTTGCTGTTTAGTTTGACATACAGGCGATACTTCGGTTTTGACGGAACGCCGGTAGGCGTCAGGTTATCAATCAGGTTGTTGCGGATAAGCTGGCCGAAACGGTTGGCAATCGGCTCAACCTTAACCTGCCGCATTTCATCGGAAATGGAAGTATCGAACTTGCTGTTATAATACCAGCCGTCCGTCCGTTCCCGCTGTACGTACAAAGGCGAAAAGCCGCAAGCCGAAAGCAATAAAAACATTCCTGCCCAAAGATATTTTTTCATATAATCCCTCTTCTTACTTTTTCGCCTTTGCCTGAGCAACTAAGCCGTAACAATATTAACGATTTTATTCGGTACCACAATCACCTTGCGGATTTCTTTCCCGGTCGTCTGCTTTTGAATATTTTCCAAAGCAAAAGCCGCTTTTTCAACCTCATCGCGAGCCGCATCTTTAGGCATCTCAATAATACCACGCATTTTTCCGTTCAACTGGACGGCAATGGAAACAATGTTGTCTTCTGCCAAAGCCGGATCGAAGACCGGCCAAGTCTCGGTAATAGCCAAAGTTCCATGCCCCATTCTGGCCCACATTTCCTCGCACAGGTGCGGCGTAAACGGACACAGCAGCTTAATCAGATTTTCATAAAGCTCCGACGCAATCTTCTCTTTGTCAGACAAATAATTGACATAGGTCATCAGGGAAGAAACGGCCGTATTGAATTTCATCTGGTCAATACGTTCGGTTACTTCTTTAATGCACTTATGCATTGCCCGCAAATCTTTTTCTTCGGCAACAGCATCTTTATAAACTTTTTTAAACAGGCCGTAAACCTTGTTAACAAAACGGTAAACGCCCATCAGACTCTCATCCGACCACATAGCGACCTGATCAAACGGCCCGATAAACATCTCATACAAACGGAACGTGTCCGCACCGTAAGCATCGACAATCTCATCCGGATTAATAACATTGCCGCGGGATTTTGACATTTTTTCACCGTTTGACGCCAAAATCATACCATGCGACGTCCGGCGGTTATAAGGTTCTTTTGTCGGCACATAACCGCAGTCATACAGAAACTTGTGCCAAAAACGGGAATACAGCAGGTGCAGGGTTGTATGCTCCATGCCGCCGTTGTACCAGTCAACATTCATCCAGTAATCCAAAGCTTCGGGAGAAGCAAACGCTTTGTCGTTGTGCGGATCGCAATAACGCAGAAAATACCAGGATGACCCGGCCCAGTTCGGCATGGTATCCGTTTCCCGGCGGGCTTTTCCGCCGCATTTCGGACATTTAGCTTCCAACCACACACCGGCTTTTGACAAAGGCGATTCGCCTTCGTCATTCGGATGATAATCGGGAACTTCCGGCAAAGTCAGCGGCAGTTCGCTTTCATCAATCGGCTGCCAGCCGCAATGCTCGCAGTAAACCATCGGAATGGGCTCGCCCCAGTAACGCTGGCGGGAAAAGACCCAATCGCGCAGCTTGTAATTGACTTTAGAATGACCAAAACCGTTTTCTTCGGCAAACTTAACCGCTGCTTTCATTCCGTCTTCTTTGTTCATACCGTCCATAAAGCCGGAATTGATATGCGCCCCGTCTTCTTCCCAAGCTTTTTCGGAAATATCGCCGCCTTCCAAAACCTGAACAATCGGCAAATTAAACAGCTTGGCAAAATCATAGTCCCTCTGGTCATGCGCCGGAACCGCCATAATTGCTCCCGTTCCGTATCCGGTCAAAACATAATCGGAAATAAAGACCGGAATCATTTTGCCGTTAAACGGATTCTTAGCCTTAATGCCTTTTAATTCCACACCGCTTTTACTGTCGTCCATCGTCCGCTGCAAATCAGACTTCTTGGCAGTTTCCGCAACATAAGCCTGAACTTCCTGAGGGTTATCAAAACGGCTCATCAACTCCTGAACAAAACGGTGTTCCGGCGCCATAACCATATATGTCACGCCGAAAGCCGTATCCGGCCGGGTCGTAAAGACCGTCATTTTCCGATTCAAATCCGTGCCGTCATCGGCATACAGGGCAAAATCAAGCTCCGCTCCATAAGACCGGCCAATCCAGTTAATTTGCTGACTTTTAACCCGGTCAATGAAATCCAAATCGTCCAAGTCATCAATCAGGCGGTCGGCATATTTGGTAATCGCCACCATCCACTGTTCTTTGTCCCGGCGAACCACCTGCGCGCCGCAGCGTTCGCAGCAGCCGTTGACAACTTCTTCGTTTGCCAGACCGACCTTGCAGGACGGACACCAGTTAATGGCAATTTTGTCTTTATAAGCCAAACCTTTCTTAAACAGTTGAATAAACATCCACTGTGTCCATTTATAATATTCCGGGTCACAGGTGGAAATACATCTGTCCCAATCAAAGCTAAAGCCCAAAGATTTCAGCTGGCGGGTAAAATTCTCAATGTTCGCTTTCGTCGAAACCGCCGGATGAACGCCGGTTTTAATGGCATAGTTTTCAGCCGGAAGGCCAAACGCATCAAACCCCATCGGATACAAAACATTAAATCCCTGCATTCTCTTTTTGCGGGAGATAACGTCCAAAGCCGTATAAGAGCGTGGATGCCCAACGTGCAATCCGGCGCCTGACGGATAAGGAAATTCCACCAACGCATAAAATTTTTCCTTATTCTTGTCGATATCAACCTTGTAAGCCTTCTCATCTTCCCAGATTTTCTGCCATTTTCCTTCTATTGTTCTGAAATTATAACGGTCTTCCAGCTGCCATTCCCTCTGCCAGTCTTCAAAAGTTTCTTTACCGTTATATCTAGCCTTGTTTGTCATCTTTCCTCAACCTTGTAAATTATCTTGAAATCACATCTCTTCTGAATAAATCTCTCGCCCGGTACAAAATGGCCTTTTCCAGTTCGTCAGCCAATTTGGGATTGGCTTTTTTATCAACCCAGACGCCGTTTGACAGCTCGCGTTCGAAAACTTCCGCCTTCAACCCGTCTGCCCGCAGTTCGCGCGTATGAATGGTAACCGTCACCTTAAACTGTTCATTGGCAGCGCCCGGCATAGACTTCCAGTCGGTAATAATAACACCGCCCTTTGAATCCGCCGACACCAGAGGCATAAAGGACAGCTTATCCAAAGAAGCCTGCCATAAATACGGATTAACGGCCAAAACCATCGGATTGACGGCTTTCTTTTCTTCAACAGAATTTTCATCCTCCGAAAAAGGATTCAAATCGGACCAGTCCGGCATAACCGATTCCACGGAAGCACATCCCGAAACCAAAGTCAAAACGAGCAACATAGCGCTTAGTCTTTTTTTCATCAGCTTGTCTCTTTTCAAATAACATTATACTGGTTGGACATTATAAGGGGTTTTGCTAAAAAGACAAGTATGTTTAACTTGTAATTAACGCTAAAAGCATTAAAATGAGCCGGTAAAATAACTTGAGCTTGAAAATAAAATGTCTGATCCGCGCGAACTGGCGTTTTCCGCCATTAAAAACAGCCTCTCCCAAAGAGGATTCCTCACAATCCCCGCCGCTGACAATCTTTCGGCGGCCGATATACCTTTTGTAAATATGCTGTGCCTGACGGCTGTCCGCAACCTGACCGGAATTCAACTCATATTGAAAGATTTCCTCAGAAAAAAACTCCCGCCCAAAGCGCGCGATGTCTGGTATCTACTGCTTTTGGGAACAACGGAACTTTTGTATATGAGAACGCCGGACTATGCCGTCATCAACAGCTATGTCAACCTGGCCAAAAAACTGACCGACCGCTACGTCGCCAACATGGTTAACGCCGTTCTGCGCAACATCAGCCGACAGAAAGAAGAACTCCGGGCTAATGAATATCCTTTTTTCCCGGATAACTTCCGGACAATCCTGAAACAGGACTACGCGCCGGAAACCATAAAAAAAATCGAACAGGCTGCCCGCAGCGAACCGCCTCTGACCATCAGCGTCAAAAAAGACACGGCAGACTGGGCCCAAAGGCTGAACGGAACACACATCGCCGGCAACAGCCTGAAAATTGACAACGCTGGACAAATAACCGCTCTTGACGGATATGCTGACGGCGCATGGTGGGTGCAGGATTTTGCAGCCTCGCTGGCCGTCACTGCCCTTTCCCCGCTTTCCGGAATGCGGGTACTTGACCTCTGCGCGGCACCCGGCGGCAAAACCGCCCAGCTGTTATCTGCCGGCGCCAATGTAACCTCGCTGGATTCTTCGGCCGAACGCCTCAAAACACTGCGGGAAAACATCTCTCGCCTGCAGCTGCCCTTGCCAGAAATTATTAATGACGACGCCGCCCGCTTCCTGCAAAATTATAACGGCCCAAGATTCGACGCCATTATCCTGGACGCCCCCTGTTCGGCAACCGGCATATTCCGCCGCCACCCCGAACTCATCCATTTTAAAGATAAAAATGACACTGCCAAGCAAGCCGCGCTGCAGAAAAAAATTCTTGAACAGATTTCCTGCGCCCTCAAACCCGACGGAATCCTGATATATTGTGTTTGTTCCATCGCCAAATGCGAGGGCGAAAGGCAAATTCGCCGCTTCCTTGAAACGCATCCGGACTTCAAAGCCGTGCCGATAACCGAAAAAGACCTTCACCCCCGCCCCGGCATCAGCCTGCGCGAATTAATCACCAAGGAAGGTTTTGTCCGCACGCTGCCCTATATGCTTTCCGCTGTTGGCGGCATCGATTCGTTTTTCATTGCCAAACTCCATAAGGAGAAATAAATGACTGAAAACAAGCACAACACCACAGACAACCGGCCTGTATACATCTTGGGCGGCAACGCGCTCGCCTGCTACCTTGGCGCCACACTGACAAATGCGGGAGAACGCGTCATCCTATTGACCGACGATGTCAAAAAAAACAAGCTAAACTCGCAGGGAATAACTCTCAAAGAAGGCCTGAGAAAAAAACATTATACTTTCGAAACCGCCGTTTGGACCAAAGAAGAACCCAAACTGCTCATCATTACATCAGACATCTCCACACTGCATTCAGACTTAAGTGCCCTGACCCCGAGCAAAATTTGCAACGCCCCGGTAATCTGTTTCACACTGCTGAAAGACACCGCCTATCTGCGGGATATTCTGGGATGCAATTTTGCCAAAGCCGTTTTCGATGGCTGGCTCCTGCAAAACAATCAACATATTGCGCTGGCCGATACAACGCCCGCCGTCACGGTCTATACGCCGCTAAACGAAAAATCTGCCGCAGTCTTAGAAGAATGTTTTATCCAAACCCCGCTCAAATTAACCTTTTCCGAAAACGAATACCAAACTTTCTGGTCGCATTTTACCGTTTATGCCGCCGCCTCCCTCGTTACCGCGGCTTACAACCAAAACCTGGCGCAAGCCGTCAAAAACAGTAATGCTGCTTATTCCCTGAACATGATAGCGGAAGAATTATGCCGGCTGGCCGAAGCGGATAAAATAACCCTGTCCCCGGAAGATATGCTGAAACGGCTGTATGACATCCCGGCAGATTACATCTTCCCATTGCAAACGGAAGCACCAAACGGCAATGCCGGAGAACTCGATACCGTCAGCAGCGTTATCCGTCAGGCTTCGCGCCGATTAAACCTCAAAACGCCGGAAACAAACAACCTGATTCACCATATTTATGGCATATACCTTAGCATAACCTGATATCTCATATTGAAGATTAAGCTCCGCCGGGATATAATCAGTATAAATTTATTGTCGGAACAAAAAAATGGAAATCAAACTTCTCATCACAGCCATAATTTTTTGCAGCAGCTTTGTTTTAAGCTTCTTCGGCCTAAAGATGTTTCTTAAAACCCAAAGAAACGCCGACACGGCGCTTTCCCCGTTTCACAGTATTTTTATTGTTCTCTGCCCACTCATTTTTCTGGCTGCCGCGGCAATATATTTTCAAACGCTGCCTCAGGAAGATTTTCTGTACCCGCTGTCCTTCCCCGAAATCTGCTTAGCCGGATGTTTAAGCCTGCTTGTGTATTTTCTTGCTTTCTTTTCACCGCGGCCGCTCTACTCCTTTTTGGGAATTCTGCTGTCCATGGCCGTCATATCCCTGTTTGTCCCCAGAGAATTTTTGCTTTTTGACGGAAGCCTGCCTTTTGCCGCGGACAGAATTCTGTTGGTTTTCATTTTCAGCTTCTTCTGTTTCGGCTTCAAATACCTAAACGGCATTGAGGGATTGCTGAACCTTCATTTTATTTTCTCAATGCTTGTAATTTTTCTGCTGAGCCTGGTGGAAGGCGTCCCGGTTGCACTGGGACTTACAGCTCTGGCGGTCATCGGAATTCTGTCAGCCTTCCAGATTTTCAACGCCTACCCGGCCAGACTTCAGCTAAACACGGCAGAAAGTGCCGGACTTGGCTTCATTATTACCTGGATAACCCTGAAAGCAACAATCGAGGGCGCCGCCACCTGTTGCCTGACATTTAACCTGTTTTACATATATACGGTCGCCGCCGCCATCATTGCCAAATTCTCCCTCCGTCCGGACAGACAAAACATAACAACCAACACCGGCTACTATCGGGCTTTGATAAAAGGCCTGTCGCCGGCGGACATCTGCAGCACAGTCGGCCGGCTGCTGCTGTTCCTGACAATTATCAGCGCTTTCCAGCTATATGCGCCAAACTGGTACTCCATACCTCTCTTTAGCCTGCTTGCCGTCATCTGGTTCTCTGAACAGCTCAAAAACTGGGATAAAAAAAATCCTACGCTCAAAGAAATTAATAACGATATCTTAAATGAATTTAAGAATAATATTGATGAAATAAAGAATAACCTGCGCAAGGATGACTAACCCATGAAAATTCTCGATTGGCTCAAAGACCTCATCTTTCCGGTTATTCGGGAAAAAGAAACACCTGAAAATTTCGCCGACTGCCCGCCGATTATCTTCCGGGTCGGCGTCATAGAATTTGCCGACAATGTCAATGCCGACAGCGGGCTGGCTCTGGCAAAACTCCTTGGCGGCTACGACGACTTAAAGGTTTTTTACTTCGACGAACCTTTCGGAAAAAACTTCCTGACGCTTGAAAGCCGCACAATCTTCGACCTGATTGACAAAGGGCAGGACATTATTGACAAGACCAAAACCGATGTCATCATCTGGGGCTATCGCGAAGGCGACAAAATCCGCCTGAACTTCCAAACCGACAAACAATATGAATATGAAGACAAATCCTTTGTTTCCCTGCTGGACAGTCTTTATATCCCTGCCGTTTCAGAAGCAAATGCCGCCGTTTTCCCTGAGGCTCTGCTGAACCTGATACACGGAGCCGTTATCAGCGCCGTCACGCCTCCGGACACGGAAACCAGAATCTACCGCCGCTATCTGCTGAAAAAAATCATCCATGAATTGACCGTAGACAACTCCGCCAAAAATCTTCCCTCGGAATATATGCCTTATATTATGAACTTTCTGGGAATCATCTATCTGAGTTACGCTTATGACCAGGAAAACGGCAGAAACTTCAAAACAATATATAACCTTCTGAATACGGCGCTGAAACATCAGGACATGATTACCAATCCCATCCACTTGGGCTGCATTTATTATCACATCGGCCAGTTATACGATTCGGCTACCATTTACACAACCCGCAACCCGTCGGGATATTTCAAAGGCGCTATCGGCTATTACCGTCAGGCACAAAAATACCTGAGCAAATATAACTATCCTTACGACTACGGTTATATCTCTTATAAATTGTCCGGATTGTTTTTCAATTACTGGAAACAAAAAGAAGACATCCAGGCGCTGCGCGACGCCGTGTTCCAGCTCCGTGAAGCAGAAAAAATATATACCTACGCCCTGTTTCCTGCCTTTTGGGCTGAAATACAGGGAAAACTGGGACAAATGCTGGCGCTGCTGGGTAACATCACCAAAAGTACGGAAATCTCGGAAATAGCCATTACCGCTTACCAAAACCGGCAAAAAGTAATCAGCGAAAAAAGATTCCCGCTTCAATGGGGACACCTCCAGGAAAGCATCGGAGAAATCCACTACCAGCTAGGGCAAAAAGGTGCCGGAGATTCGCACTTTGAAGAAGCCATGGAATATTTCCACGATGCCCTGTATATGTATGAAAACGCCCAAGATACAGCCGGAATAAAAAAAGTCAAAAACAGTATTAACAAATGCCGGCAGCATCTCCGCAACTAAAAAACCATCGCCATCCCCAGAACATAACTTTTATCTTTAGCCGCTGTAAAAGTTTGGAGTTTGAGACTAGTAGTAAGAAACTAGAGAAACCGCGACAGGAGTGTACACAATAGTACATGACTTAGCGGTTTACTCGCTGTTTCTGTACTAATAGCCCAAAATACGAACTTTTACTAAGAGCACATTTTTACCTGGCGGAGAGCCTCCCCCACCACTATCGCCGCTGAAATCGCCATATTAATGGAACGGGCCTTGGGATTCATCGGGATAAGTAAACGCGCGTCTGCCTGATTATGAACATCCTCCGGCACACCGGCGCTTTCCCGCCCCATTAAAATAATATCATGCGGCTGAAAAGAAAAATCGGTATAAGGCTCGGAAGCGTGCGTCGACATCAGAACAAGCCGGCCGTATTCTTCTGGATGCGCCGCACGATAAGCCAAAAAATCCTGCCATGAATTATGCCGCCGGTAAGATACCTGTTCCAAATAATCCATCCCGGCTCGACGCATGGCCTTTTCATTAAAAATAAACCCGCAGGGCTCAATAATGTCGACGGCAAAGTCAAGACAAGCCCCCAAACGCAGCAATGTCCCTGTATTTTGCGGAATATCCGGTTGAAATAAAGCCAAACGCATAACGAAATCACTCTACCTGACACGATACAAGTTTTTAAACATTGAAGAGGAACAACAACACATCCCCATCCTGCACCACATATTCCTTGCCCTCGGAACGAACCTTTCCGGCCTCTTTGCACTGCTGCTCACCGCCGTATTTTACAAAATCGTCAAAGGCAATGGTTTCAGCGCGGATAAAACCTTTTTCAAAATCAGAGTGAATAATACCGGCACATTGCGGCGCTTTTGAACCCTTAATAAATGTCCAGGCACGAACTTCTTTGGGGCCGCAGGTAAAATAAGTTTGCAATCCCAAAATATTATACCCGGCACGGATAATTTTTGCCAAACCGGTTTCCGTCAATCCCAGAGATTCCAAAAACTCTTTCTTCTCTTCCTCACTGTCCAGCTGGGCAACTTCAGATTCTATTGCGGCGGAAATAATAACCGCTTCCGTTCCTTCGGCTTTAGCCCGCTCTTCCACCAGCTTAGAATATTTATTGCCCGTCGCCGCCGATTCTTCATCAACATTGCAAACATACAAAACCGGCTTAGACGTCAACAGCTGCAGCATTTCATACTGCTTATAGGCATCTTTTTCATCCTTGCTCGGCGCGGCTGAACGGGCAGGCTTTCCTTCCCGCAAGGCATTAATAATCGGTTCCATAACCTGTGCGCGGATTTTAGCTTCTTTATCACCGCCGGTCTGCGCTTTCTTCTTCGTTTGCTCAAAACGTTTTTCCAGAGATTCCAAATCGGCAATCATCAACTCTGTTTCAACAATATCCGCATCGCGTATCGGATCAACAGAACCTTCCACATGCGTAATGTTATCATCGTCAAAACAACGCAAAACATGGATAATCGCGTCAACCTCACGAATATTGGCCAAAAACTGGTTGCCCAGCCCTTCCCCTTTGGAAGCGCCTTTAACCAAACCGGCAATATCCACAAATTCCAGCTGTGTCGGCGTAATCATCCGCGGATTAACCAGCTTGGTCAACTGATCAAGACGCGGGTCAGGCACGGCAACACGCCCGGTATTCGGTTCAATCGTGCAAAACGGAAAATTTGCCGCCTGAGCCGCAATTGTCTGCGTCAAAGCATTAAACAAAGTCGATTTTCCCACATTCGGCAAACCGACAATACCGCAATTGAATCCCATAAAAAAACTCCTTAAACAAAAACCTGAAATTGCTTTTCCTTATAGCCGATAATATCCCGTTTTTCAACAAAAAAAACCACCGAAAAAACGGTGGTTTTTACACATCTCAGGACCGCGCAATTTCATAAATCTCAACAACCCGCTTATACTTCGGGTTTTGAAACAGCTCCTCTTTGACTTCGGACAGCAAATCATAACGGCGGATATAACCGAACAGCAAATTATGATATTTGGCAAAGTAAGGATCCTGCGGCATAAACTTATTCGCCTCAACCTCACAAAGCCTATACTGCCACCTTTGATCAGAACCGATATCTGCCAAAACCCGAAAAAAAGTATCAGTCAAATACCCGTAACGGTCAACAACTCGCAACGCCTCGCCATACAGAAACAAGCGCGGCAACAGCTTTTCAAAACGACCGTCATAAAAATTCCGGCAACGCTTTTGCGGATCTGACTTATCGACTTTTTCCAATAAATCAAGAACCTCCTGTTCTGATAAGCAGTCGTTCAACCTTTTTCCACGATTGCCTTTCGGAAAATGACCGCAGCAACAGCAATCAAAAGAACTTCCCAAAAAATCAAGTTTGTCCCTAGCCATAATTCTTAAGTTTAATGATGACACAATAATATTTTCAAACTTACTTTCTCAACAACATTCCCAACCGGTTGGAATATTCGGCAATCCCCTTTTCCAACAAAACCTCTATACTCTCGGCAATCAATTCTATATTGCCCTCAACAAGCGCTTTATCAGCCTTTGAAAATCCGCCGAGCACATAATTGACCACGTCATTGCCGCTGCCAGCCGGATGCCCGACCCCGATACGAATACGGTTATAATTCGGTGACACGGCCGCATCAATGGACTTAATACCGTTATGTCCGCCGGAACCGCCGCCTAATTTAGCTTTCAGCTTACCGCAGGGCAAATCCATATCATCATGCATAACAACAATATTTTCCGGCAAAATCTTATAAAAATGAGCAGCTTTGACAACGGCATTTCCCGACAAATTCATATAGGTCTGCGGTTTAAGCAAATAAACCTTTTCCCCGCCGATTTTTCCCTCGGCAATCATCCCGTCAAACTTGGCCTTAAAAGGCGCAAAAGAAAACTTGTCATGCAAAACATCTGCCGCCATAAAACCGACATTATGCCGCGTATTGGCATATTCCGCACCGGGATTTCCTAAACCGACAATCAAAAACATCTGTATTCTTTCAAAAAACGGGAGCCAAGCTCCCGAAATCTTTAGCAAAACTCATCATAAAAAAAATAAGTTGATAAAGAGGTGTGCTGCGCAGCATAAATTTGACGACGTGTACAACAAACAGTACACGAGGAGAATTTATGCAAGCATGACACCTCTTTTGCGACTTATTTTCTGAGGAAGTCGACGTGCAAAGCCTTATCACTAACCGGATGGAACTGAACATCCTGGCATTTAACGGAATATTTGGTACCTTCAACGTCTACTTCAATGGCAAACTTGTACAGACCTGCCATATCCAGAGCTTTTTCAACCTGTACCGGGTCAAGACTAATCATAACCGGTTCTTGTTTTCCACCATAGATGACAGCGGGAACGCGTCCTTCACGACGACATGCGCGAGCTGCCCCCTTACCTGCCAATTCACGCTTTTTAGCATTAAAAATTAAATCAGCCATTTTATAAATCCTTTATTATAAATGATACAAACTGCTTTGCGTACCTCCAGGGGTGTCCGCAAAGTAAGCTTTGTTTACATCTTTTTTTACATAATTTCAAGTATTTTTTATACAAAAAAAGAGGCCGAAGCCTCTTTCTCAATAGTCTGCTTTAGGTTCTACGACAATTTCCTCCGGCGTACAGGAAATAACGGAAACAACCGCTCCGTCGCCAGGGCTGTAGTTTTTGTCAGAATTAACCATTTCTGCCGTAAACACCTCATCGCTCAAAAAAGTGCTGAAATGCCCAAAAACTCGACCGTTTTCAATCTTGTCAACAGCAAAGTCATAATAAGCGCTCTTCATCACGCCATAAAAGCGTTCTCTGACAGCCCAAACGGACAACGCGCTTAAAATAATTGCCACCAAAACAAAAACACTCCAAAGCATACCGCTGTCATCCTGTCGCAAATATTCATAATTATAAACGACACACAGCACTAAGGCAAAAATCATAGAAACAGCCCATAATGTCCAATGATAATGCTTTTTAAAACTCCAAAACGGATTAACACTCATAACAAACAAAAAATTGCTGACATTTTCCGCAATCAGAATTCCTAAAATAACTTTCCAAGTTTCCATAATAATTAATGCTTAAATTAAGATAATAATAAATAACTGATTGAAAAATATCATCAAAATCAAAAATGTCAAACATAACTTGCACATAGTTTCATATTCGTCAATTTTTCCTCTCTTCGTGAAAAATAATGGTTGAACATAAGAAAAATATATGTTAGATTAGATTTGTGATGACAAGTGTGGAGGAAACTATGAAAAGTATCTCAAAAGTAATGTTATTGTCAACTTCGTTCCTATTCCGCTTCGAAGCTGCTTACGCATTGGCCGATGCTGATGCTTTTCCTGCTTTCCAAAGGGATGGTACCCACACACACTACACTACTAACCTCGCTCCTGTTCCACACTTGTCATCTGCACGCAATGAAATGGAATATAAGCTTGCTTCTGTTTGCTTCGTCACCGATACAACGGACTGCCGTGGCGGAAATTATGACATTCCGGATTACAACATCTGTGTTGAGGACGGTTATGACAAGACCTCCTGTCCCGATGAGTTTTACATTCCCGAAAACTACTGCCCTTATGACAGCAAATATTTTGCCAACTGCCGCGATGCCTGCGAGGGATATGTCGAATGTGTCGACCCGTATTACGGTGTGGGTGAGGCTTGCCGTGGTTTATATGAAAAATGCGAATGCGACACCTGTCCCGGATATGTCTTTGAAAGCGATATTCCCCGCGGCTACCACAAAGTCGGGGAAGCCTGCAATTCCTGCGACGGGCCGAAATATAAGTACGAGATAAACACCTGCGACGGCTTTATGGAATGCACCGACACCGGGCCGGAAGACGGCGCGGAAGTCTGCTGGCGCGGCGACACTCCGACATACAGCAGTTGCAAGCCCTGCGCCAATCTCGGCGATTTGGACAGTTGTCCGGCACATTATGTCTGCAAATATGAAGACTGCTCCAAGAAATATTACAAGACCGGCTGCGAAGACGGCTATATCTGGGACGAGGCGGCCAAGACCTGCACACCGGAGTGTGATCCGAACGACCGCACCTGCCAATGTCCCGGAAAACATTTTTGCGACCCGGACACCAAAGTCGGCGACGGCAAAACCTGTACAACCGCCGACGGCACAACCTACTACGAAAGATGCCTCGTCAAGGAAACTTGTATAACCCATCATATGGCTAAAGATCCTGTATATCCGCAATGTCACATAAGAAATTCTCTTGGTTTAAATAATTATTCATATTTTGTTGAAAAATACTGTACAACGCAGCAAAACCAAACTTATTACCGCTTTTGTTCTTGTACAGCTACTCAAACGGATCCCTTGGGAAATATGCCGCCTTGCGCAGGCAAAAAACAATGCGATAACGATTCAGGATATGGTGAGCCCTGTATATGCGGCAACGGAAAATACTTTGATAAATGCGATGAATGTCAAATTCAAGGACAACGTTGGGAAAAAGACGAAAACGGCAATGGCGGCTGGTGTACAGACACAACAACAGATGTTCGTAATCCGGACTATGATGGCGGAATGTTCTATGTTGACGAAAAATGCAAAATGTTAGATGGCACACCCATTTACGTAATCGGTTATTGCGGACAGTCCGGCTGCCGAGGTTATGCAAATTCTTGCAATGGTAAAATGCTTTGTGAAGATGATGAAGGTGCAGAAGGCGAAGTCGCCTGTGAATGCGGCGGAAGGAAATATTTCAATAAATGTAAGGAAATGTGCCAATATAAAGTTAATAATACCGGAGTTAAATTCCATGAAACATCACACTGGTTTACAAAGGGCTGGTATATGGACAAAGTTGTTTGTACGCGTCTGGACGGCAGCAAAGTCGGTTATAGAAAACAATGCAATGCCACAACGACTGATGCCGCCGGCAACATGCCGCCATGTGCGGGAATGAAAGAATGTCCTAACGGAACATTCGGTACCGGAGAAAAATGTTCCTGCGGCGGGGTGTTATTTTACAGCGGTAACTGTATCACAGAATGCACTTACGAAGACACCGCGGAAAGCTGTGCCGCCAAAGGACAAAGTTTTGAACAGAAATGTTATGGCACAAAAGACGAACAACAAACCTGGTTCGGACAGTGTAAATAGATATCCCCTTGTAAACTGGAGATGCTAATCGGCTACAAACCTTACAGTTTGACCACACTCGTTGGCGCGGAACAGTGTCTAATGACACCTTTGCATTCAGCCCCCGATAAATCGGGGGTTTTCTGTAAGGAGTGTAATAAGCAAAAAGGCTCTGAATTTTCAGAGCCCTTTTATTTTAGTGAACTGTAACGGTAACAAACGGCAAGTCAACATTATCGCTCTTCACATCAACCCATAAACGCTCTCCGACTGAATAAGCGCACACAGCTCTGCCGATTACTTCACCTTCCAATTCCGCCGGTTGTTCTTTAGCTAAATCGACAAGCTCCGCATCGACAACAAGATGATAATCGTCAACACAGAGCTTACCAAACACCCGACCATCAATAACTCTGGTAATTTTAAAAGGAAAAAAACCACTGCTCATACATTCCACAAAGTAACGTTTCAGCATCAAAATGCCAAACATCGCCGGCAAACTGGAAACAATGGCAACAATGACACACATTTCTTTTGACAAAACTTCCGTTCCATTGCAAAACGCCGCCGCTAAAACATTCAACAGCATCACACAACCCAAAAACAGAATAATCTTCATTCTGCCTTTGTAAGGACGCACCGGTTTTTTCCACAAAATCACACACATACTGCCCCAGCAAATGACGCTGCACAGCACAAAAATAATAAAAGATACCATACAAAAAATATTTAAGGATTAATAATAACTCTTGGCTTCACCACACAAACCGTCAATTCCGGTTTCAGCATTTCAACCCTGACCTTATTGATCACCGCACCGACTTTCATCCGTTTGAGAAAATCCGGCCCGGCAAAACAGACTGCTTCAAAAGGCATATCCCGGTTAACACCGATTAAATTACCTTTGACATAACTGTTGCCGAATTCCTGAACCTCAAACGAAAATTCCCTGCCCAGAATCTGTTCGGCAAAAGTTTTATGAACATACTTAATCGCCTGATAATCCCAAAACAAAGCAGTCCCGGTCAAAGTTCCAAACACAGCAAAATGTTCGGTAATATCCGGCCACGCAAAAACAAGCGTTGCAATCAACAATCCGGCCAGTTCGCCGACAAAAACACACCAGCCCTGACGCATCCTCTTATTCCACAACGGTTTAAGAAAGAAAATCAACGGCCAAGTTACAAAATTAAAAAAGAGCATCACGCTCACAATCCAATAACTTCCCATAATTGTAATATTTAAAATTTATAATAATAAAGAAACATACTAGATGTACCGCAAATGGACAAAAGAGTCAACGACAAAAGAGACCGGATGTTCCGGTCTCTTTTATAAAATCAAATAACAACACCTAATTGATAGATTTCATCAAATCCCAGCACCTCGGCGTCAACTTCAAGATGTTCCGCACCTTGCCCTTTTGACAAGTCCAGAAAATAGCCATGGCATAGACAGTCGTCTTTATAAAAATCCGCATGCCAGCCGCGTTCCTTGGTATAATAAGTCAGTACGGCAACAACACGCTTCGGCTTTTCTTCCGGTTCCGTTTGAATTTGCAGCGGTTTAACATACTTTTTATACACATAGTCGCCAACATAAACAAGTACCAGAAAAACAACCAGAGTCACGGCAATAATAATAATTTCTTCTGTTTTCATAATTATGTATATTTAGAAATTAATAATTAAAATATCTTTTATATCATACCCCTTATAGACAAAATGTCAACAAAAAAGGGCGCTCTGAAAAAGCACCCCCGTTAAAGACAAAATATATCTTTTTATTTTTCGAGATCTTCACCGGTTTCCTGATTAACTCTCTTGGCAGAAAGTTTAATCTTACCGCGGTTATCCGTCCCCAGACATTTAACCCAAATCTCGTCGCCTTCCTTGTAAAAGTCAGAAACAGAAGCAATACGTTCGTTCTTAACCTCAGAAATATGAACCAATCCTTCCGTCTGTCCGAGGAAACGAACAAACGCACCAAAGTCCATAATCTTGGTAATCACGCCGTGATAAATCTTTCCTTCTTCCGGTTCGGCAACAATACCCATAATCCATTCCAAAGCGGCATCGCCGTCTTCCTTCTTCATGGATGCAATCTTGATAACGCCGTCATCGCTGATATCAATTTTGCAATGGGTCTTTTCGGTAATTTCACGAATAACCTTACCGCCGGAACCGATTACTTCGCGAATTTTATCAACCGGAATCTTAATCGCAACAATACGCGGCGCTTTGTCTGAAACATGTGGCCGCGGCTCGGCAATAACTTTCGCCATTTCGCCCAAAATATGAATACGGCCTTCATGAGCCTGAGCCAAAGCTGTCTGCATAATTTCTTTGGTAATGGAAGTAATCTTAATATCCATCTGCAAGGCGGTAACACCGTCTTTTGTTCCGGCAACCTTAAAATCCATATCACCAAGATGGTCTTCATCACCGAGAATATCAGTCAAAACGGCAACCCGGCCATCATCTTCCTTAATCAACCCCATGGCAATACCGGCAACCGGCTTAGCCAAAGGAACACCGGCAGACATCAAAGACAATGTCGTTCCGCAAACGGTAGCCATCGAAGAAGAACCGTTTGATTCCAAAATCTCGGAAACAACACGAACCGTATAGGGAAAAGTATCCTTATTTTTCGGCATCATCGGATGAATAGCGCGCCATGCTAGCTTGCCGTGGCCGATTTCACGGCGTCCCGGAGCGCCGGTACGACCGCACTCACCAACGGAAAACGGTGGAAAGTTATAATTCAGCATAAAGTCTTCTTTATATTCTTCCATCAGTCCGTCAATAATCTGCGCGTCTTCACCGGTACCCAAAGTTGTCGCAACCAGAGCCTGTGTTTCACCGCGCGTAAAGATAGCGGAACCGTGAGCCATTGGCAAAACGTCAACTTCACACCAAATCGGTCGAACAGTCTTTGTATCACGGCCGTCAATACGATGTCCCGTTGTCAAAACTTTTTCGCGAACAACCTTGTGCATTAATTTTTCCAACGCATCCTGCGCATATTTCTGCTCAAACTCATTTTCAGGATCAAGCGTCGCTTTAAATTCTTCGGAAGCTTTGCCAACCAGTTCACCGCGTTTCAGTTTGTCTGTTTCTTTGAAAGCTTCTTCAAACTTAGCTATAAAACCTTTCTCAAGTTTATTGTAAAGCTCGTCAAATTCCGGCGGAAACTTCGGCGCTTCCCACCGCGGTTTACCGGCTTCAGAAACCATTTCATTAATCATTTTGATAACCGGTTGGAAGCTCTCAAAACCAAACATAACCGCACCGAGCATTGTTTCTTCAGACAATTCCTGGGCTTCAGATTCTACCATCAGCACACCTTCTGATGTACCGGCAACAGCCAGTTCGAGTTCGGATTCTTTACGCTGATCCATTGTCGGATTCAAAATATACTGTCCGTCTTTATAACCAATCTTAGCCGCACCGATAGGCCCTAAGAACGGAATGCCGGAAACTGCCAGAGCAGCAGAAGCCGCAATCATGGCAACAACATCGGAATCTGTCTGCTGGTCATGAGAAAGAACTGTACAAATAACTTGAACTTCATTTTTAAAAGCATCCGGGAACAGCGGACGAATTGGACGGTCAATCAGGCGAGAGATAAGAACTTCACGCTCGGAAGGCTTGCCTTCTCTTTTCATAAAACCGCCCGGCACTTTACCGGTAGCGTAATATTTTTCTTGATAATTAACTGTTAAAGGGAAGAAATCCTGATCGGGAGCAGCTTCCTTGGCTGCGCAAACTGTAGCTAAGACAGTGGTTCCTCCATAAGTTGCTTCCACGGCGCCGAGAGCCTGCTTAGCAATTTTACCTGTTTCTAAAACTAATTTTCTGCCGCCCCATTCCATTTCTTTGCGGCAAATATTCAATTCGACCATATTTCTATACCTTTCATTTCATCTTTTCAAACATCTTTATAAAACCTCACCCGAATTGGTCAAACCCGGGATTTTTAATATAAAGCACAATAATTACAATAATTGATATCGTGTAATAAACTCCAAGTGCAAAAAAAACAGTATTCTCAAATTCTCCAGCACCTTCTTCAAAAAACTTGGAGTTTGAGGTCAATAGTAAGAAACTAGAGAAAATGTGAGGGAGTGTACATAGAAGTACATAACCGAACATTTTACTCGCAGTTTCTGTACTAGTGACCCAAAATACGAGTTTTTCAAAATTCACTTTTAGGAGAGCAGATAGAGTAGTTTCCAGGTGCGAGAAAAATTCTAGTGTACAGAGAAGTACATGAATTTTTTGAGACACCCTCTCCTAAAAATGTTTTCAAAAAAACTTGGAGTTTGAGGTTAATAGTAAGAAAACAGAGAAAATGCGAGGGAGTGTACATAGAAGTACATGACCGAACATTTTACTCGCAGTTTCTGTACTAGTAACCCAAAATACGAGTTTTTTAAAATTCACTTTTAGGAGAGCAGATAGAATAGTTTCCAGGTGCAAGAAAAATTCTAGTGTACAGAGAAGTACATGAATTTTTTGAGACACCGTAAAACTGCTCTAGATGCCTCATAAAAGTGAATTTTTTTACTTACGGAGATCCAGCTTCTTAATAATTTCCTGATATCTGTCGTTGTTCTTGGCTTTCAAATAGTCAAGAAGATGGCGACGACGGCTGACCATTTTCATTAAGCCCAAACGGGAGTGCAAGTCTTTGTTATGAACATTGAAATGGCCGATAAGCTTATTGATTCTGGCTGTCCAAATAGCAATCTGAACTTCCGGAGAACCTGTATCATTCGGATTCAAACCATAAGTATTTACAATTTCTTTTTTTTCTTCATTCGTAATAGACGACATCTGTATTTCCTTATTTTAGAGATTAAACACACGAACCGGAGCAATTTTCCGTTCTTCGATTCGCACAATCGCCGCCAGTTTACCGTTATATGTTGCCACAGCGTCTTCTCCAATGTGCTTAGAAACATCATAAGCGCGCGGAGACAGCCCCTGCCCCATTTTCAGTTTGGCGGCATCTGCTTCCGAAACAGCAATAACCGTGATGTCGCACAGAAATGTTTCTAACGGAAGCAAAAACTTATTAAGGTCTTCACCGTACACCATATTTTCTAAATTTTCCAGTAAAATTTTCTGACTCAGATCAAAATTTCCGCATTTTGTCCGCCGCAGCTCCTGCAAATATCCTAAAGTTCCGAGTTTTAAAGCAATATCTTTGCCCAAAGTACGGATATATGTCCCTTTGGAACAGCGGACTTTAAACCGCGCCTGCTGATTCGGCAACTCTTCAAGCAATTCCAGAGCATAGATTTCCACCTCGCGTTTGGGAATATCGACACAGATTCCCTTTCGTGCCAAATCATAAGCCCGCCGCCCGTTAATTTTAATCGCGGAATAAACCGGCGGCACCTGAACAATTTTCCCTAAAAAAGCCGGAATAACCGCTTCAATCTCCGAACGCTCGGGAATTTTCTCACATTGGGCAATCACCTCTCCCTCGGAATCATCCGTATCGGTAGAAACACCCCAACGAATAATAAATTCATACTCCTTGACGCCATCTGTCACAAAAGGCAAAAGCTTTGTCGCCTCGCCGAATGCAACCGGCAAAACCCCTGTTGCAAAAGGATCCAGCGTCCCGGCATGGCCGTTTTTCCTGGCCCGGAACAAGCGTTTCGTCCGGCGCACCACATCTGTCGACCCCATTCCCCGGGATTTGTCAACCACCAGCCAACCGTTAATCTCTTCACCTTTGTTATGTTTCATCAACCTTCCCCGTTCATAATTTTACATCTTTTTAACCGATAAGCGCCCGTCTGTCAATGGATACAAAAAAACCTGAATCCGTTAAGGGATTCAGGCCATAATTAATACAGCAACGACTTTGAATAATAAAAAACAAATCTTTCGCGCACAACAACCCAAAAGTCATAGCACAAATCCGCCACACTCCTGGGAGCGCAAAACCTGTCCGCCGCCAAACGGTTTCCAAAACAGCTGTTTCGTATTTTGAAAAAACGTTCCGAACGCCGAACCAAACTGGGATAACGCAAATCCACCCGCATAAAAATACATTTATACATCAAATATCTGAGAACAAACACCTCCGTTTTGTTTTCGACCAGCAGCAAATCGCTTTTGATTGGAAACAGCAAAGAAGCGTCAAACATACCCTGTTCCCAAACATCATAGGCATTTTCTCCTGTCCTCTTGGCAATAATCTGTTTGGAATTTTTAGCATTGCAAAACACGCTTTCATAAATTACCTGACAAAAACACCCGCTCCCGTCAAAAAAAGACGTGATATTTGCACCATAAAAATAACAGCCAAAACTTTGCCCCAAACAAATAACTTTTCCTTGCTGCAGCGTATACCAAACATTCTCTTTCTCAAAGAATATCATTTCCCGATAAAAATAAGCATTGGCAACCTCATCTGCAACAAGCATCATCGCCGCCGCATTGACAATCAACAGCGTTTCGGCATCATCAGAAATCAATATCAACAACTCTCCCTGCCGCTCGGCACGCCCGTTTTGACAATCAATGACAACATTGCCGTCTGATTTTTTTACAATTTGTAATCTCGCATTGCCGTTTTTAAAAACTTTTTTATTTCTCATAAAAATATAACAATAATAATTAAACATATAAATAAACAAACTTCGGCAACATAATCCCGCTTTAAATGAAAATCAACTTTTTTTTACATTTTTTTCTTTTTCTCCTAACCGCTGCTTTCATGCAACGTCTTTTGCAATAAAAAAACCGCCCGAAGGCGGCAGTCTATTAATCCTTATTATCTAAATCCTGTCTGACTTTGGGATTTCTCAGCAATTTCTCAATCTTGTCAACTTCTTCAAATGTTTTATCAATACGGAAATTTAGCTCCGGTACATATCTCAAATCGGTTTTGGAAATAATCACCTTGCGCAAATAATTGGCAGCCAACTGTAAACCGCCGATAACTTCCTGCTCCTTGCTTTTGTCAGAAGTAATGACATAAACTGTTGCATATTTCAAATCAGGAGAAACGCGCGCTTCCATAATCGTCACCAGCGTATTAACCCCTTGCAAATTACGAATTTCATCCCGTTCAACCTGATTGGCAATAATCTTCTTAATTTCCTGTCCAACTCTCAGCTGACGTTGCGACGGCTCTTTCTCTGCCATAAAACTTCTCCTTAATCACGTTAACACGGCTATATATAAAGCTAAAAACAATGATAATCAAGAAAAAACAAAAGGACAGGATAAAATCCCGCCCTTTTTAACCAACTCAGAACAAGCCCGGCGCACTGTAAACTTCCAAACTTCCGTTTTTCCACGCCAATCTTGCCTTTTGACATCTTTTCCCGGCAAAGACAGTGTCTTGAACAAATTCGGTTTTTATTTTCCCCGAACACAGACCTGTTTCCTCCCAGGAATAAGCAACACCCCTTCCGGCTCGCACGCCTCTTCCCGGAACACAATGCAAACCATAAGTATTATCATGCGGTTCCAGGTAAGTCAGAACAATTCCGTCTTTCTGTTGCAAAGCAAAAACCCAGAAATCAGGACAGTCAATAATTCTGCTACCCAAACTTTTTACTTCTCCGGGCTTCTGTTCGTCAGGTTCAATGGTAAAAAACGTTTTTCCTTCTGAAAACAAAGGCTTTTGCCCCACAAAACCATAAAAACAAAATATGCCCTCAGACGGCCGATAAGAAGAAAGTTCATTTTTATCGCTGCTGAGCCAAAACAAACCGCCTTCTTCAAAATACAACAGATTTCCCCGCGTTTCAAAACGCTTGTCCGTTGAAATGACAACATCATACAATCCGCTTGCGGAGTTAAACTTTCTTAGCCACACTTTTTTACCATACCGGCACAAATCATAAGTTTTAATTTCTCTGACATCCATAATCATAAAAATTTAATAATAAAGAAGTATTTCAAAAGTTCGTTAATATCGGACGGATAAAGGCTTCATCCGCGGAAAAGGCATCATCTTCTTTAGCCAAATTCCAATAATATAAAAACGCCCCCAATCCCTTTCGGGAAGTCCAATAGTATCTAAGAACTTTCAGCGGCTGCCCGCCGATTTCCCTCATTGCGGCATTAATACCCCCAAAATGCGCATTAATGCACTTCCAAATATCCTTGTCTGCCAAAATATCGTTTCGACCACAAAACGAATGCTGATTACAATATCCTTTAACACAATTCCGATTAACTTTGCATTCAGAATCCGCCAATGCAATTATATAACAGCAAAAGGCGATTCCGACTGGTGTTCGGCCGGACATATCTTCTTTGTAAGGACTAATCAAACCATCAGAATAAACAACACGGAAAGCATATTTTTCTTTTCTTCGGACATAACGCCAAAAACGGGAAAAAATCCCATGTTGATAAAAAACTGTAAAAACATTGTCATCATCACGACATAAACAAGGAGAGTCTTTTTCTGTTTTCATAATTATATTTTTTTATTAAGTTAATAATATTTTTTCAACCCAAACCCTACCACAGGCTAGACAAAAGTCAACAAAAAAAGCTCCGAGTTTTAGCTCGGAGCTTTTGTTATTAATCAGAAACTTCCGTCTTTTTCTTTTTTGCTTCTTCCTCAGCACAAAACTGCACCAAATCATCAACTAAAAATCCAGCTGTTTCTAAACTGTCTTTAATACTTTGCAAAAATTCCTCTCTTTTCATAATTATATATTTTAAAAATTAATAATACTTTTTCTCTCTCATTACTGCAATCTAAACAAAAGCCAACAAGAAAGGTTTCAAATTAAAATTCGAAACCTTTAAAATTTCATGAAAGACTGTTCATGCGCCGCACCGGTCGGATAAAATTCGTTTCCCGGTTCAGGTGGCCGTTTTCGGCAGAATCCGGATAAACAAAAACCAACTCGTCAGGATTGTTCATCCATACTGTATCCGTCCACACCGCACCGCGTCCGATACGGTCACCGCCAAGACTGACAATAAATTGGCAAAGCTCCTCAAACACCGGATGAATTGAAAGCCAAAACTCTTTAATTCCCAAATGACAGGGCTTGCCGTCAATCTTAACCGTCTTTACAATCTCCTTAGCTTCCGCAGGGGTATGCCACTTGCGGTCTTCTTTCAAAGAAATGGCATAACCGTTATAAATCACGGCTTCAACCTTTTTGTCCGGCAGCAAATCATGAGAAATTTCACCGCCAAGATACAAAATTGCAAACTTCTCGTTCTTTTGAAATTCTTTCTTTTCCATAATAATTGTGTATTTAGTAGTTATAAAAATATTTTAACATCGCTACTATACTACATTTTAGACAAAAGTCAACAAAATATAAAATAAAAAAAGCGGCGTGCTTTTAACACCCCGCTCAAAACCATTTTGATAAATCAAATTAGTTGTTTTCAAACGCTTTCGCCTGTTTTTTGGCATCATCGTCTGTTCTGGCAACGTTAACCAAAATTGTCTGGGTAACTTCCGGATGAAGATTCAATTTAACTTCATACACGCCCAAATCTTTAATCGGTCTTTCCAGAAAAACGCAGCGGCGTTCAATATCAAAACCGGACTCTTTAATTGCAGCGGCAATATCGCGAATGGTAACAGAACCATACAACTGACCTGTTTCGGCAGCCTGACGGATAAGAATTGCGCTGTAACCTTTCAGAGCTTCAGCCTTCTTACCGGCTTCTTCAAGCAAAGCCTTGTTGTGAGCTTCTAACTCTGCTTTTTTGTTTTCGTAAAAAGCAACATTGGCTTCAGTAGCGCGAAGAGCCTTTTTGCTCGGCAAAAGATAGTTGCGGGCATAACCGTTCTTGACATTAACTTTGTCACCCATTTTACCTAATTTATCAACATGTTCCAGAAGAATAATTTCCATAGTTTCTCTCCTTCCTTAATCAGCCACGAACGGCAGCAAGCCGATGTAGCGGGCACGTTTAATAGCGCGGGCCAGTTCTCTCTGCTTTTTAACAGAAACAGCTGTGATGCGGCTCGGAATGATTTTTCCTTTTTCAGAAATGTATCTTGAAAGGAGTTTAACGTCTTTGTAGTCAATTTTCAAAGCGTCTTCGCCGGAAAACGGACAAGCTTTTTTTCTTCTAAAGAATACTTGTTTAGCCATTATACAATCTCCTATTCTTCGCTGGCGTCTTTTTCGCTTGATGAAACTTCGCTGAATTCATCAACTTTAACTGTCATGTAACGAATGATGTCTTCGTTAAAGCGCATAACGCGTTCAAATTCCGCAATAGCGTTAGCCGGAGCGGTAATGTTCATCAGAACATAATGGCCTTTACGGTTTTTCTTAATGCGATAAGCCAGGTTTTTCAAACCCCAGTTATCAACTCTGACGACTTCGCCACCTTCTTTCTTAACGACATTGCTCAAATCTTCAACAATGCTGTTAACCTGAGAAGCGCCCAAGTCCTGACGTGCAATCAGCACGCTTTCATAATTAGTCATTTATAAATTCTCCTTATGGATTCTCAACAAATGCCGCCTGCAATCGATATAAGGAATCGAAACAGCCGGCGTGTTCTTTTGTATAGCCCGAACATTTCGAGCAAGGAACGGCTGCAATATACACCAAACTCGTTAATTTGCAAGCATTTTTTCATTTTACGGCAAATTTAGCCAAAATCAGCCGCCATATTTATATTATATTAAGGTTTTGCCTTTATATTTAAACAAAATAAACTTAACACCTGGGGCGCAAATGCTGAATTTTAAACCAATATTGATATTCTGTCTGGTTCTGGCGGTCGGTTCCTGCGGCTGGTTTCACCACAGCGGCAAAACCATACACCACATCCCGGCACCGGCAGGATATGCCAACGAAATACAAAAAATAAGCCTGCTTGACCCCTATACCCGCAATATTGTCCATTGTTACGATTCATCTTCCGGCGGCTCGGAAAACTGCGCCAGAAAATACAAACGAAAAAACTTTGTCCGTTTCCGCGACATCCCGTATAAAACGGCAAACTACGATTTTCTGACCAGAGAAACTTATCCGACCCGCCGCTGGAGAGAACACGAACGCACGCCCCGGTGGTAATCTGCAATGCTGGCCAGAATCAATACTGTTACCTTTAACGGCTTAGAAGTTTTAAACGTCGACCTGCAGGTTCAGATTTCATCTGGAATGCCTGCATTTTCCATCGTCGGCCTCCCGGATAAATCCATTGCCGAAAGCCGCGAGCGTGTCCGCGCCGCATTGAACTCTCTTGGGCTGTCTGTCCCTGCCAAACGCATCACCATCAACCTTGCACCGGCAGATTTACTGAAAGAAGGCGCTCACTTTGACCTTCCCGTCGCCTTAGGCCTGCTTGCCGGCATGGGAATTATCCCGCAGGAAGAAATCAGCCGTTATGTCGTCCTCGGCGAGCTCAGCCTTGACGGCGCCATTCTCCCTGTCAACGGTGCACTTCCCGTTGCAATCAAAGCCAACGCGCAAAACCTCGGCCTTATCTGCCCGGAGGCTCAAGGCGCTGAAGCAGCTTGGTCCGGGCTGAAAGACATCATCGCCGCATCTTCTCTGCTGGCATTGATAAACCACTTCAAAGGCGCGCAAATCATTCCTGCCCCAAAAACCTTGAAAAAAGCGCCAGCCGCCAAACATTTGGACATGAAAGACGTCAAAGGGCAGGAAAGCGCCAAAAAAGCTCTTGAAATCGCTGCAGCCGGCGGACACAATATGTTAATGATTGGTCCGCCGGGAGCCGGAAAAAGCATGCTCGCATCACGCCTGCCGGGAATTCTCCCGCCGTTGACGCCCGAAGAAGCCCTTGCCACCAGTATGATTCATTCCATAGCCGGTGCCCTGAAAGACGGACAACTCTGTTTTGAGCGACCGTTCCGCGCCCCGCACCATAATGCCTCAACCCCGGCCTTGGTCGGCGGCGGCAGACGCGCTGAACCGGGAGAAATTTCCCTCGCCCATAACGGCGTATTATTCTTGGACGAGCTTCCCGAATTCAACCGTGCAACCCTGGAAGCGCTGCGCCAACCGCTCGAAAACGGCAGCATCACCATTTCCCGGGTAAACGCTCATACAACCTATCCGGCAAAGTTCCAGCTCATCGCGGCAATGAACCCCTGCCGCTGTGGCAATCTAGGAAATCCGAGGTTTGAATGCTCCCGAGCACCGAAATGTGCCGAAGAATATCAGGCAAAAATTTCCGGACCGCTCCTCGACCGTATAGATATACAAATTGAAGTTCCCGCCGTCAGTCCTTGGGAAATAGCCGACGTCAAAACCGGCGAAAGCTCAGCCGAAATCTTGCAAAGAGTTATCCATGCCCGCAACATCCAAACCGAAAGATTCCGACGTTTCGGCCATCCCGAACTGCACACCAATTCCGAACTCAGAGGCGACCTCCTGGAACAGGCCGTACAGCTGGATAATGACGCGGAACAGCTTCTCATCGCCTTTGCCGACAAAAACAACCTTTCAGCCCGCGCTTATCATCGTATTTTGCGGTTAGCAAGAACAATTGCAGACTTGCAAAATAACGAAAAAGTGCTTAAACTGCACGTAGCTGAGGCTTTGTCCTATCGCAGGGCATTACCAAACCGGAGAAAATAATGGAGAAAATACATGAAAATCACTAGGTGTTTCAAACTTTTAGCCTGTTCTGCCATGGCTCTGTCCATATGCAGCATAGCATTCTCCGAAACAATGGCCTCACAATACAGCAATAGTTTCCAACAAGATACGGAATCCGGAAGCCGCAGTGTTCGCGTCGAATATACGGGACTAAGCCGTTCCATGGGCTTCTTTGACGAAGCACAGCCCCAACCGGAAGAAATCCAGGGAAGCGCCAATGTCAACACCAGACTCAAACAACGTCTTCCCCAACCCAAAGTAAACGTCAAAAGTACTTACAGCGGCGAAACTTACCGTGACGGCAGTATCTTTGGCGGCACCTGCTGCACCGCCTCTAACAAACAGGATAACAGCATTTTCCCCGGACATGGCTGCTCTAAAGACGAAATGCGCGGCTGTGTTACAGTCAAACCGGCGCCAAAAAAAGTTCCCTGCAAGCCTAAAAAACGCAAAATCATTGCCAAAGAAGCTGTTCCGATGCGCGAAAACTTCGTTAATAACTACGTCACCGTCGGCCGCCGCGACGTTTATCGCAGCATCCACAATCAATGCCAGAAATTTGCCCCCATTCAGCTGGAATGGGTTGATTTCAGACTGAATGAAGAAGACATCAACGGCACAATGTCACAAAAACTCGGCAACTACCGTTTCCGCATTTTCGGCTGCCGCCGTTTTAGCAAAGAAGCTTTCCTTGATCAGAGTCGTCTGATGCAGCAAAACATGCGCTTCATGTCCATTTTCGAAAATGAACTCAAAGACTGCTTCAAAATCGTAAAAATTCCTAACGATGTCTGTACGGAAGTAACGCCCAGCCCGCTGCCCGAATATTTGGTAACCGCGGAAATCACCAATTATTTTATGAACATCTGCGATAAATACGACTGGGACAACAGCGTTAAGGAAGACAAACGCACCGGCTCGTCTGAAATTACGATTAAATGGACAATCACCGACATCAATAAAACCAAAGCTTACTGGAGCGGTGAAACAAACGGTTACGGCGAATTAATGCGCGGCGAGGAAAACGGCGAAATAATCCTGGTGGAAAGAGCCTATGCCGACGCTGTCAATAATTTGCGCAACAATCCCGGCTTCCAAAAACAACTTTCCCGCCGCTTCAGTCCGGCTGAAAGAGAAAACCAGCGCATTGAACTGATTGAGCGCGAAAGAGAGCTTAACCCGGCAAAATGCCAATACACCAAACATGAAACAGAAATCAACGAAACAACAAAATACGTTTACACGCCTGACAAACCGGCTGAAAAAGTTGATGTTCCGGAACCCGTATCACCGCTGGTTAAAAATAAAGAAGTACTGCCGGTTCCAACAGTCGTTGCCAAACTCTCCGACGGTTCGGTTGTCGAAAAACAGTCTGACGGCGTTGTTATCCGCAAAAACAAAGACGGCAGCAGCATAAAAGTGGCTCCGGCTCCCAAACCGGCTCCGGAAATCAAAACGACCGTTACGACAACGGTAGAAAAGGAAATTCCGATACCGACACCCCCGGTTCCGCTGCCAGAACCTGCACCATTACCGGCAGCACCGTTACCTACCCCGGCACCGGCCGTAACCACCACCACAACAACCGTTGTTACAACGGTAACAGAAGAGCCAGCACAGGTTTTTGACGCCGCAACATTACTTGAAAAAGAGCGCCCGTCAGAACCTCTGGACATCAGCCTTATTCCGACAAATCAGGAAGAACGTTACGGTCAAAATTCTGAATTTGAAGATGCGGAAATCAAGGTTGACCTGAAAACCACAACGTTGGATAAGCCTTCCGGCGTCATCCCTCTGCCTGTACCGCCGCTGCCGGTTCCGGAAAAGCCCTGCAACAACATGACATTGTTTGGCCCGGATTGCGACTGCAATAATAAACTGTACCGCGGTTGTGAGGACAACAAGCTGTATAAAGGCTGTGAGGACAACAAACTTTACGGCGGCTGTGAAGCTCAAACGCTGTTTGGCGATTGCACCAAAGATCCCCAGGGCTGCAAAGTCACAAACAACATCGATTTGGATATTGATGAAAAAGGCGGTGTTGAAGCGACCGGTACAGTCAGCAAAGAAACCTGGATCAGCGTTCCGATTAATGATCAGGGAGCTATTGACGCTCAGAATAACCTCTGCATCATTGAGCGCCCGGCTTACGATACGCCGCTGACGCCGGAAGATGTCTATAAGATACGCGCGTCAATCATCTCAATTACCAACAACCAGGGAAAGAAAGGCGCCGGTCTTATCGTTTCCGACCAGTTTGTTTTGACCTCGGCCGACCTGATAACCAAAGAAAACAATTCTTATGAATTGCAGACAATCAACGGCGTCAAATTCAAAGGCCATGCGGTTCGCCTTAACCCGAACAAGAATGTTGCCCTGATATTCATGGAAAAGAAGACGACATACACACCGCTCTCTCTGAACCTTGAACTGCCGCCGATTAATAAGGACAAATTCCTGACGCTGGGTATCCTTGATTTCAGTACCGGCGAAGGTTACCTTGAAGATTCCGGAAAAGTCAGCGGTTACCGTTATTCTGAAAACCGCGGCACAGAAATCATCATTGATACTTTCGTTCAGGATGTCACGTTGGGCGGCGCTTTGATTGATAAGCAGGGAACAATTACCGGCTTGGCTCATACCGGTGCCAAACCGAGTGAAAATACAGACTTGTTCCTACCGATTGCCACGGCAATGAAGAGTGTCGGTCTTGAAATCTGCGGCAAACAGATAAAAGACATTCCGGTCAAGAATACTGAAATCAGCGACGCTATTCTCTTCAACAGCGGGTCAAAAGAACCTCTGCCGATGAACAAGAGCGAACGCAAATAACCCAAAAAAGCGCCCGTTTGGGCGCTTTTTTGATAAACAAAATAAAAGCTCCAAAATAAAACTTGGAGCTTTTATAATTTAAGATAATTCAGACAAATCCAGCACCGGATGAACAACGTAGTTGCCGTACTTATTGCGGTAGTCCACGCCGCCCCAATCAGCGCCAATAAGCGTACAGAAGACCCACGCGTGGTAGCCGTCATACTCGGACGACGACCAATACCATTTCCCCTGCACCACTATTGTATCACCGCCAAGGCTAATCAACAAATTATCAAGCGCTTTTTTCTGTTCCTCACAGCTACTCATCACTTTTTTCCAGAATCCAATTTTTCCGGCGCTGCAAGCATGACCTTCTATTTTAATTTCACGACAATACTTCACAACTTCTCTCCACGGCACCGTCCTTGAAGAATCATGTAAGGTGATAAGATGATTCTCAAAAATAACGCCCAATGGCTTTTTGCCTTCAAGCGGAACCCATGACCGAACCATACCCTCATACATAACTTCAAAAGGAAATCTTTCCTCGTTCTCTTTTGAAGAAACACCAACGACAGAAACGTCACTTGCTACAGCATTAATAGCCGGTACCTCCTTTTCAGCACAATATTGCACCAAATCGTCAACTAAAAACCCTGCCGCCTCCAATGTCTCTTTAATACTTTGTAAAAATTTTTCTTTTTCCATAATTATATATTTTAATTAATAATAAATTTCATATTCCTACTCTATCACGCATTAGACAAAAGTCAACAAAAAAACATCTAAACCATTCATCTGCTTATACCGCTGCTAATCCGCCTTAATCCTAGCCGTAGTAAAAAGTTCAGAGTTTGCGGCAGATAATAAGAATCTCGGAAAAAGACGAAGGGAGTGTACATAGAAGTACATGACCGAGTATTTTTTCAATGTTCTGTATTAGATGCCCAAAATACGCAGCAACAAACCCAAACCCCGACCTTAGCCGCTGTAAAAAGGTCGGAGTTTGCGGCAGATAATAAGAATCTCGGAAAAAGACGAAGGAAGTGTACACAGAAGTACATGACCGAGTATTTTTCCGAGATTCTGTATTAGGTACCCAAAATACGCAGCAACAAACCCAAGCCCCGACCTTAGCCGCTGTAAAAAGGTCGGAGTTTGCGGCAGATAATAAGAATCTCGGAAAAAGACGAAGGGAGTGTACACAGAAGTACATGACCGAGTATTTTTCCGAGATTCTGTATTAGGTGCCCAAAATACGAGCTTTTTACAATGTTGCGGCGATTTCCTCCACCTCATAACACTCTATAAAGTCACCGACTTGAATATCGTTATAGTTTTCAAAACTCATACCGCATTCATAGCCGGATTTGACCTCTTTAACATCTTCCTTAAAGCGTTTTAGCTGAGCCAAAGCGCCATCATGAATAACAACATTGTCACGCAGCAGACGAACCTTGGCACCACGCTTGACAAAGCCTTCCGTCACCATGCAGCCGCCGACTTTACCGACACCGGTAATATTGAAGACATTGCGGATTTCGGCATAACCGATAATCTTTTCTCTCAATTCAGGCGACAACATACCTTCCAAAGCCTTCTTAATGTCATCGGCCACATCATAAATAATCGAGTAATAACGAATATCCACGCCGTCCTGACGCGCCATGTCACGGGCATGCGGAATAGCACGGACGTTAAAGCCGATGATAAAGGCATTGGAAGCCTTAGCCAGAGTAACATCGGAATCCGAAATAGGACCAACGGCAGAATGCAAAATCTGAACGCTGACTTCCTCGTTGGACAACTTCTTAATTGTACCTTCAATAGCCTCAATAGAACCTTGAACATCAGCCTTGATAATAACCGGCAAATGCTTAACTTCGCCTGACTTAATCTTATCAAGCATCTGTTCCATTGCAGACTTGGCACTCTTAACCAGTTTAGCGTCACGTTCTTTGCGAATACGATAACCGGTAACTTCCTTAGCCTGGTTTTCGTCCTTAACAATGACAAAATCGTCACCGGCTGCCGGCGTTCCTTGCAAACCGAGAATTTCAACTGGGGTCGCCGGACCGGCTTCCGTCATCTTCTTGCCATGTTCGTTAAACATAGCGCGGACATGTCCCCACTCCTTACCGGCAATACAAATATCACCAACGCGCAGCGTACCGTTCTGAACCAGAACCGTTGCAACAGAACCGCGGCCTTTTTCCATCTTGGCTTCAACAACCGTACCCGAAGCCATGCGATTCGGGTTGGCTTTCAAATCCAGAATTTCCGCCTGCAACAGAATAGCTTCAACCAGCTTATCAATGTTAATACGCTTCTTAGCCGAAACTTCTGCGCTCAAATATTCACCGCCCATATCTTCAACGGCAATGCCATGTTGCAATAAAGCGGTCTTCACCTTCATCGGATCAGCGCCCGGAAGGTCAATCTTGTTAATCGCAACCACAATCGGCACTTCTGCAGCCTGAGCATGGCGGATTGCCTCAACCGTCTGCGGCATAATGCCGTCATTGGCAGCAACCACCAGAACCACAATATCGGTAACCTTTGCACCGCGAGCACGCATTTCTGAAAAGGCCTCGTGTCCCGGCGTATCAATAAAGGCAATCTTTTTGCCTCCGGCAACTTCAATCTGATAAGCACCGATATGTTGCGTAATACCACCAGCCTCGCGAGAAGCAACGTTTGTTTCGCGCAAAGCATCCAATAACGAAGTCTTACCATGGTCAACGTGTCCCATAACCGTAACCACCGGCGCTCTCGGCAGCAAATCGGCGTCCGTATCTTCCGGACCGGTCAACCCCTGCTCAACATCGCTGTCGGCAACTCGTTTAAACTTATGTCCGAATTCCTCAACCACAATCTGCGCCGTATCGGCATCAATCGGTTGGTTAATCGTAGCCATAACCCCTAAAGCCATCAGCTTTTTAATAACTTCGGCACCTTTTTCTGCCATACGGTTAGCCAATTCCTGAACCGTAATAATTTCAGGAATAACGACCTCTTTAACAATTTTTTCTGTCGGCTGCTGAAAAGCCTGCTGCTTCGGCTGTTTTTTCTTAAACCGACGCCGGCCGCCGCCAAAACCATAATCATCGTCATCTTCATCAACACTGCTCAATGTATGCAGGTTGACTTTTCCGCCGCGCCGCGGTGTTTCAAAACTGCGCTTCATAACTTTTTTGCGCTCTTGTTCAAAAACATCATCTTTGCTCAAAGATCTTTCGGCAACTTTTTTAAACTTATGATTATGGGAATCTTCTTCCTCGTCTTCGTCCTCTTCATCGAAATCGCGGGACTTCTTTTCCTTAATCTTCTGAATACGATCATCCTCAGCCGGTGAAACCGCTGCCGTTACCACAGGACGAACAGCTGCTTTTTTCTCCTCCGCCGCCTTTTTAGCTTCTTCGGCTTCCCGTTGAGCCTTTTCCTGCTCTTCCTGTTCACGTCTCAGCTGGCGCTGGCGTTCCTTCTCTTCTTCCTCCTGCCGGCGTTTGGCATCATGCTCTTTAGCCTCGGCAATAAGCCGCAGCTTTGCAGCTGTCGCTTCGTCAATTTTAACTTTAGGCTCTTCCGTTTCGCTGCGATTGGCGATAACCCTCTTCTTTCGCACTTCAACCTGAACAATCTTCTTGCCGTCATTATTGTGCGCCCGGGAACCGTCGCTTACATTTTTGAGTGTAAGGGTAGATTTACCTGATAATGTTAATTTGCTTTTTGCATTATCTTCTGTCATTAATTTTTTTCTCCGTATCATCTAACCGGTTATGCGTGCAAAAAACACTCATAACGTTTTAATTCTTTATATACTGTTTTTGACATTTCGCTCTTCAAAAAAGCGGCATGCACCGTATTAACTTTATCTAATGCCTTATCCAACTCCTCAGTAGTATACAATCCGAAAACATCCAGTCCTTTAGCCATACTCAACACTTTTTCATGCCCGTCGGCTCCGGCATCGCTGGCCTCAAGAATAAAAGCGACCTTTCCACGCTCCAAAGCTTCCTTAACCTTGTCAAAACCGGTAACCAGTTCCCCGGCCTTCCGCGCCAGATTAATCGCTTCCAAACCTTTTTTCTTCAAAAGGGCTTCCGTCATCTCAACCAATGACAAATCCGCTCTTGCCCGACCCTTAGTCGCCTTGGCAAACTGGTTTTTCTGAATGGTCGTTTCCAGCTTCTGCTTAGAATTTGAAACATAAATCCCGCGTCCCGGAAGTTTTTTCTTAAAATCCGGAATAACCCGCCCGCCGGAAATAAGCGTAAAACGCAAAAGCTCGTCTTTGCTTTTCACTTCTCCGGTCAGAATACATTTTCTGTCTTCAGTTTCCTGTTTCATCTTCCTGTATCGATCAATAATAAAGAAACAATAACGGATAATTTTAGGCTAAAACAGAGAAGAGGAACGGAGCACCACACAGTGTATTAAAGAAACACATAAAAATGTGAACGCCGTACCGCTCCTCTGACAGCGCATAAAACTATTCGCCCTCTTCTGTGAACCAGTGCTCACGCGCTGCCATAATAACTCTGTTAGCTTCGGCCTGAGAAATAACACTCTCACCAAGCATTTCAATCAGCTCATCGGCAGCCAAATCAGCCAAATCATCAATGGTTTTAACGCCTTTTTCAGCCAAAACCAAAATCATATCCTGGTCCAGACCGCTGATTTCTTTCAGTTTGTCATCAATACCCAAAGATTTACTCTTGTCGGCAAACTCCTTGTCACGCTTCGCAACAAACTCCTGAGCACGGCTCTGCAGTTCTTTAGCTACATCTTCGTCAAAACCCTCAATTTCAGACAGCTCGGAAAGCGCAACCAAAGCAACCTCATCAACCGTTGAAAAACCTTCGGCAATCAGCAAATGAGCAATCATTTCATCAACGTCCAAAGCTTCCATAAAGCGCTGAGAGCGGACTTTATTTTCATTGGAACGTCTTTCCTGTTCCTGCTCTTCGGTCAAGACATCTATATCGCAGCCAAGCAGCTGGGAAGCCAGTTTAACATTCTGACCGCGGCGGCCGATAGCGATTGAAAACTGCTCCTGAGGAACAACCACTTCAATACGGCCGTTTTCTTCATCCAAAACCACCTTGGAAACCTCAGCCGGCGCCAAAGCGCTGACAATATACTGGGCTTTGTCTTCGGAATAAGGAACAATATCAATTTTTTCACCCTGCAATTCATTGACAACCGCCTGAACGCGAATACCGCGCAAACCAACGCAGGCACCGACAGCGTCAACCGTAACATCCTCGGCTTTAACGGCAATTTTAGCCTTTGACCCCGGATCGCGGGCAACACCCATAATCTTGACAATACCATCATAAATTTCAGGAACTTCCTGAGTAAACAGCTTGGCCATAAATTCCGGACAAGTTCTGGAAAGGAAAATCTGCGGTCCTTTGTTTTCGCGGCGAACATCCAGAACATAAGCACGGATACGGTCGCCGTTTTTAAATTTCTCACGGGCAATCGTTTCGTCACGGCGTAAAATCGCTTCCGTCTTGCCGATATCCAAAACAACATTGCCGAACTCGGCTCTCTTAACCGTACCGTTGATAATCGTGCCGATTTTTTCGCGATATTCTTCATATTGCTTATTGCGTTCAGCTTCACGTACTTTCTGAACGATAACCTGCTTGGCAGTCTGTGCGGCAATACGTCCGAAATCAATCGGCGGCAGCGCGTCAATCAAAAACTCGCCGACTTTAGCATCCGCTTTGATTTTTTTAGCTTTACTCAACGGCAGCTGAGCCGCCTCATTCTCAATAACGGCATCTTCCTCAACAACTTCGCGATAACGGGACAAAGCGATAGCGCCTGTCTTGCGGTCAATATTGGCTCTGATGTCATGTTCAACACCGTATTTGGAACGGGCGCCTTTCTGAATAGCAACTTCCATCGCCACAAAAACATCCTCGCGGTCAATATTTTTCTCTCTGGCCACCGTGTCGGCAACCAAAAGAATTTCCGGTCTCGGCATACTTTCAATATTTTCCATTTTATCCTCTTATCTTAAATTGTATCTTTTTATTAAAAATTATAATTCAACTTCTGCCTGAGCTTCCTCATATTCTTTCAAAAGCTCATCAGTAATGACTATCTTTGCCTTGGCGACATCTTCAAAAGGAATTTTATATTCCGTATCTTCCATCGTCAGGCAAATATTGTTCTCAGTGTCAACGCCGTTAACAACACCCTTGAAACGTTTTCTGTTTTCAACCGCTACTGCCGTTTCAACTTTCACCTCATAACCGGCAAAACGCTTAAAATGCTCTATCTTTGTCAAAGGGCGGTCGATTCCCGGAGAGCTGACTTCCAGAGAATACTGATTCTCTATCGGGTCTTTTTCATCCAAAACGTCAGACAAAGCGCGGCTAACCTTGGCACAGTCATCAACCGTGATTTCCGTCCCGTCTTTCCGGTCAATCATAACCTGTAAAGTCGGATTTTTCATGCCAATAGTCAAAACCCTAATCAGCTCATATCCCAATCCTTCGACCACAGGTTCCAACATATCCTGCAAAGGGTGTTTATTAATCATTGACGATTCCTTCTAACAAAAAAGCGGGGCTTTTGACCCCACTTTCAATAATATTATCAATTTATGAAACTCTTATACCACAAAAATTTTAAAAATCAAGCAGGAAAATCGCTGCCGGGCTTTTCATCCGCTGTATAATTTAAAATTTGCAACAGATAATTTAAAAACATGATACCCAGAACAAAATATACAAAATTACCTTATTCTTTAACCTTTAATATATTAGTTCCCGACTAAGTCAACTCCAATTTATAACATAAGAAAATTCTTCATATTTTTTTTTTATATTTCAAAACAAAATCATTAACAAGGTCATAAATCTTCTGCTTGTAACATTTTTGATTGTATAAAGTTTCTATATCAATATCTTTATTCCCAACATATATTTTTATTCGTGAACCCAGCTTGACATCAATATCTTCGTCTAAAGCTAGAAAGTCTAAATTAAAAATTTCAGCATATTGTTTTTTAATCTTTTCTTTAAGCCTCAAATAATCTTCATTTACTAACAAATATTTTAGCATAAATTCATTTCCAAAAAAATCCTTGTATTTTGAATAATCATTACTAGCAATACTAGCGCACTTATCATTTGTTATATCACAAGGATACAAACTTAAATCAATCTTTTCGCTTTTATTTATAACAAACCAACATGTCAATCCTCCATCAGAAGGGCGTTCTTTAAAATATTCTTCACTCAAGGTTCTGTAATATGCATAATAATCTCTTAGGCATTCACCGTTTTCTACATATTCAATTTTCTTTGATAGAGGAGCTTGAGAATTAGTACTTCCATCTTTTACCAAAGAAATTGTTGCTGGTTGAACATCCTTATAAATAATAAACGTTTTATTACGATCTAAATAATTTTTCTTATTTTCAATGACGATATTCTTGTCTTTCTTCAACGTTCTATATTCTCTTAATTTGTCTCCAGCAAAATCCTTCTCATCAAAATAGTAAAGCTTATCTCGTACTTTAATTGAGGCATGGGGAGGTAAACCAACAAACTCTTCTTTATCTGAATTTTGTCGATAAAAAAAGAACTCGGCATTGTAATTAAACAATTCATATTTTTTGTTTTGAAATGATAAACTTGCTATCGTATACGGAGAATTATTGGTAATTATATACTCAACTTCAAAATCATTGTAATTAGAGATAACACGAGAAAACTTAACCTCAACCTGAGACTTCAACTCCTCAATTTTATCACTGAAAGGTTTCGCTATTAGCTTTCCATCAGTCATAAAATTAAATGTCTGCTCTATAAGATTATTTATTTTCTTTTGTTTTTCTGAACTACAAATATTCCCATCAATTTCCGTTGCAATTTCATCAGTTTTATAAGCCATTGCTGCTTGATAATCTTTACTTAATTTTCTTAAATCATCTAAAAAATCCATTCCCAAATTTTTGTCATTAGTAAGAATATCTTTATCAGATGGGGAAATATTAAAAATTTCTTCTGTATACTCTTCTTCATTTTCTAAAATCTCAAGATAAGAAGAAATAATTTTTTTTACTTTCTTTCTGTTGTTTAACTCTTTTAACTTTTGTTCCTCCCTTTTCTGTTTCATATCCTTATTATACGTTTTACATGAACGATAATTACTAATTTCATTCATTCTCGACAAACTTAATTCTGTTTTTAATACATTTATATCCTTTTGCAGAGGGTTATCGTCATAAACATTTGCCAAAAACAAGCTATAATGTTCTATTACGGTTTCCATGTCGCCTAAAACAATATCTTTAATATTATCACATACGTTTGACACTTCCATATTAGCAATCTCTGTTTTTATCTCTACTAAGCTAGATATTCTATTTGAAAGTACAATCCGTGATGTTACAGAAGCAATTTTCTCATACTCAGAAAATAATTTTATTTTCTTGTTTATAAATTCTTTTTCCCCTGCTGGCTCGTAAAAATATTTATAATAAGAATAACAAATACTTCCACAAATTATTATTGTTAACAAGGCTATTAAAGATAGTAAAATTATTTTCTTTAATTTCAACATTTTCTTTTCTTCCATAATCACCCCGCTTATTCGAAAAACCATTAATCGAAAAATACTTCCAATAAAAAGACACAAACAACAAAAAAATGAAAAACTAAATCTATATTAATCATCCATTATACACAACATTTAACCGTCTTCAAGATGAAGCAATATCGACACGCTCACCAATACCGTAATCAAAATAGGCGTCCAAACCGCCATAAATACCGGAATATAGCCGTTCAAACCGAAAGTATAAATAACCTGCGATGAAAAATAAACCAGAAAACCGGCAATAATACCGCCGACAATAAGAAACATCACGCCACCGCGGCGATTGTTCGGCCGCAGAGCAAAAACCGCCGCTACCAAAACCATGGCACAAAGCATAAATGGCGAAGCAATCAGCGACAAATAACGAATTCGATGTTTAACCACCGAAAAGCCGGATTTTTTATAAAATTCTATTGTGCTGGGCAAATCCCAAAAAGAAATGGCGTCAGGATCAATAAAATTCTCCCGGATACGATCGACCGTAATCGTTGTGTTGTACTTAACGCTGTTGACAATAGTCCGCGGCTTACCGGCCTCAAATACATTAACATCTTTCAACTCAATCTGTTCATTTTTCAAAACCGCCATAAAAGCACCAACCTGCCGCAAAATCTGGGAATTATGGTCAAGTTCCAAAATATTGACATCATACAAATACAAAGTCTGCTCATCTTCCTGACGGACGGATTTGGCCTGCATTACCAAAACATTGCCTTCTTCCGCCGCTTCCCTGATCCATAATCCTTTATCGGAAAAAAGCACGGCCTTCGGATTTTTGGTCTTAAGCTGATAATCCATCGTTTCAAAAATTTCCAACATCCTTGAGGCAATCGGATTAAAAATACTCACATTAATCACGCCAATCATAAAAACGGCAAACAGAACCGGAACCAGAAAGCCCCAAACAGACACCCCTGCTGCCCGGATAATCACAAATTCGTTTGTTTTGCTGACTTTTTGAAAAGTCACCATCGCGGCAATCATCATGACAAACGGGAAAATCATATCCAGTGTCCGCGGCAATTTCATCATTACCATCTTCAGAACAAAACCCCAGCCGATATCCGGCCTGTCCGCCACACGGCGCAGCAAATCAATCACCTCAAACATAAATATAATGCCCAGCACCATAATCAGAACTGAGAAAAAATTCCACACAATCTGCTTTGTCAGATATCTGCCGAGAATAGAATTAGGTTTCATTATATTTAAACAGCTTTCCTTTTTAAAAATTTGCCTACAACATAACCAAAAACGACCGCTTTGGCAAATACTTTTTTCAAGGCTAAAACCAGCCTAGCGACAAATACCTTTCCGTCCCGTCCGGCAAAATAACCACAATCACCTTCTTGGCAAACTCCGGACGCTGCCCGATTTTCACCGCCGCCGCCAGCGCTGCTCCGGCAGAAATGCCTATCGGCAAACCTTCTTCCTTAGCCGCGTCTTTCAACAAAGCGATTGCTTCGTCATCCTTAATATCTATAACTTCGTCCACCAAAGATTTATCATAAAACGGCGGCACGAACCCGGCGCCTATACCGGGAATTTTATGCGCACCGGCCTCCCCGCCTGACAAAACCGGACTGGAAGCCGGCTCCACGGCAACAACATACAAATCCGGATTGCAGGTTTTCAGCGTCGACGCTATTCCAGTCAAAGTCCCGGAAGTCCCGACAGCACTGACAATCACGTCAACATTTCCGCCGGTATCCTCCATAATCTCCATACTCGTTCCCAGCCGGTGCGCTTCGGGATTGGCTTCGTTTTCAAACTGTTTCAACATAATCACGTTCGGATTTTTCGCCGCCAAGATTTCCGCCTTTTTTATCGCACCGTTCATCCCGTCTTCTCTAGGCGTCAAAATAACCTCCGCCCCGAAATGGCGCATCATCTTGATACGTTCTTCACTCATATTTTCCGGCATGGTTATCACCAGTTTATATCTCTTGGCCGCACACATCGCCGACAAAGCAATGCCCGTATTTCCCGAAGTGGCTTCCACAAAAACCGTTTCACTGTTGACCTTTCCGCTCTCTTCCGCTTTTTCAAGCATTTTCAAAGCAATACGGTCCTTAACCGAAAACAACGGATTATAAGCCTCGCACTTTCCCAAAATCTCGGCCTTAACCTTATGCTTGCGGCACAAACGATTTAAACGCAGCAACGGCGTATGCCCGACCATTTCCGTAATTGAATTGTAAATTTTCTTCATTTTGACCTCTAACCTGTTCATAAAGCGCAAAACAAGTTTATTTTCTGCGCCGGATTTGCTACTATTGGCTCAATCTTAAAGGCAAATAATAAAAAAATGATAAAGACCCAAACTTTTATTTATACGGTTTTACTCGGAACGATCCTCGCTGTGCCGGCGCCGGCAACCAGTCTGGATGAAATCTACCGGGACATCGTCCGCTCCGACAACAGCGGATATTTGCCGCTATACGTTAAAAACCGCAACGCGCCGGAATTCCTCTTTGATGACAGCGAGCTGCAAAAAGCCAAAGACAATCCCCCGCTCATCCCGATTATTCAGGAAGAAGACAGCGTTATTGACTTTGAAAACAAAAGAAAACTGCGCGAGCTGGAAGAGCAGGCCAGGATTTTACAATGGCAGCAAACGCTTAACGCCGTAAAAGAAAACCGCGTTACTCCGGTCGAATTAAAAGAAATCGAACAAAAAGCCGAAAAGAACGACCCTCAGGCCATTGAAGTCTACGCTTATATTTATGCCCGCGGGATTGGTGTCAAACCTGATTTGCCCAAAGCGTTCCAACTCTACCAGAAGGCAGAAAAGTTAAACGTACCCAATGCCTTGCAAAATGCTGCCAAGGTATATAAAGCCATGTCCCCGAAACAAAGAAAAGAGCTTTCCCCGCTGAAGGCTAAGAATTAAATTCTTCGGGAAACAACTGCTGCAGAGCCAGCCAGTGACAATAGTTTATCTTGACTTTTCCGCTGAAAATATCTTCAATATCCGCCCAAACGGCTTCGCCGTTTTCCGGTGTTTTCCACCGCGGACGCAACACATCAAAACCATAAGCGTCAGCTTCATAAACCATAAAAAACTGATGGTAAATATAAAACATGCCGCTTGGCTTTTCATCATCGGCGAAATAATTAACCGTCTGCTCAAACTGCCGAACACCTTTATCCAGCATAAACTCCACGCCGGTTTCTTCATAAAGCTTGCGGAACAGACAATCCCTGAAATTCTCGCTGCGGCGAATGCTTCCGCCCGGAAATTCAGGAACCCCCACTCCCGGAGGATAAGTCAGCAAAATCTTGTTTTCCTTAACCAACAGGGCAAAATAACCGTTTTTATATGCCGGGATAACATCATCGGCATATTTTGGACGCCCTTTGCGGTTAAAGAAAAGATTATCCATGCTGCGCTTCCGTCAAAAGATGTTCAACAAACTCTGCCAACCCGGTCTGTCTGACGCGCTTCATTCTCTCTGCGGAAATAATTTTCTGCACCTTATAAACCGTTTCTTCCAGATTGACATTCAACAAAACATAATCAAATTCTTTCCAATGGCTCACTTTGTCAGGAAACTGAGACATCCGCTTTTTGATAACTTCTTCAGAATCCGTCCCTCTGCCGTACAAACGCCGTCTAAGCTCCACAATTGATGGCGGCAGAAGATAAATCGTCACGACATCATCCGGCGCCTTAGCCTTCATCTGCCGAGCTCCGGCCCAATCCATATCAAACAAAACATCTTCGCCGACATTCAAAAAGCCGTCCACCTCTGAGCGCAAAGTCCCGTAACGCGCGCCGTATTGAGAATCAACACATTCATAAAAAGCGTCTTCGGCCTTGAGCTTGTCATATTCCGCATCGGAAATAAAATGATAATCGATATCTTCAACTTCCGTGTCACGCTTTGGCCGGGTCGTTACCGAAACTGAAAACTTAATATGCTCGTCCTGAGCCAGAATTTCTTTGCAGACAGCACCTTTTCCCGTCCCCGACGGTCCCTCAATAATAAACATTGCGCCGCGGCGGACTCTTTTCAGTTTGTCGATAATGTCATTCATGTCTTTCTCCTCGCCCAAATGTGTAAAACTGCTGCTGCAAATTTTGATTTTAAGTAATTTTATAGTATATTGCTAAAAACAATATTAATAAGGATTTTCAAAAATGGCAACATCAAAACGTTATCAAAACATCCTCATTACCGGCGCTTCTAGCGGTATTGGCGAAGCCTTGGCGCTGCAATATGCCAAAACCACCGCCGCCCGCCTGTTTTTATCAGGCAGAAATGAAGAACGCCTGCAGGATGTCTGCCGCCGCTGCAAAGACCTTGGCGCAGAAACCGAATGCAAAATCATTGACGTAACCGACCGCCAAGCTATGAAAGAATGGATAAACCAATGCGAAAAGAAAGCGCCTTTAAATATTGTTATCGCCAACGCCGGTGTCGGCACCATCAATGAAAATGACGATTCTATCTATAAAACATTTGACACAAACCTTTACGGCGTTTTAAACACCATCCTGCCGGCTATTGCCAACTTTCGCTCAAGAAAAGCTGACGGAACGGAAAAATCCGTTGTCCTTGTCAGTTCCATGGCCGGATATCACGGTTTGTACACCTGCCCGTCTTACAGCGCCAGCAAAGCCGCTGTCAAAGCTTACGGCGAAGCCCTGCGTATTCGCCTGAGGCCGGAAGGCATAAATGTCAACACGGTTTGCCCCGGTTTCGTGCGCTCCCGCATTACCGACCAGAACACCTGCCCCATGCCGTTTTTCATGGAAGCACCCGCCGCTGCAAAAGTCATTGCCACAGGAATTGATAATAACACCGGCTTGATTTCTTTCCCGGCGCCAATGCGTTTTATTGCCTGGCTGGGTTCGATTCTCCCCAACTGGCTGAGCGATTTTATTTATTCAAAACTGCCATACAAAGCATAATATAAAAGCTCCAAGATAAAACTTGGAGCTTTTATAATTTAAGATAATTCCGACAAATTCAGCACCGGACGAGCGATACAACCGCCATCCTTAGAGTAGCAGACCACGCCGCCTTGATTAGCACCATCAGCCGTACAGAAGAGCCACGCGTCGTCGAACTTGAAGGAGTGCTGGGACGACGACCAATACCATTTCCCCTGCACCGCCAGTGTATCTCCTCCAAGACTAACAAGCAAATCATCAAGCATTCTTTTCTGCCGTTTAGAAAGATTTACCAGTTTTTTCCAGAATCTAAACTTTCCGGCACTGCAAGCATAACCCTCGATTTTGATTTCTTGACAATAGCCCAAAGCATGCTCCCACTCCATCATCCTAGAAGAATCATGTAATGTGATAAGATGATTCTTAAAAATCACGCCCAACGGCTGTTTGCCTTCAAGCGGAACCCATGAGCGAACCATACCCTCATACATTACCTCAAAGGCAAATTTCTTTTCCTGACCTTGGCTTTCATAATTATGACAAAAATTCACCACATCAACAACCGAAAAAAATGCAGTTTCCAATTTGCCTTTAACACTTTGTAAAAACTTACCTCTTTCCATAATTATAAATTTTTATTAATAATAGATTTCACACTTCAACTCTACCACATATTAGACAAAAGTCAACAAAAAAAAGCCCTGAACCAAAACTCAGAGCTTTCACAATTAAGATAATTCCGACAAATCTAACACCGGACGAACGATGTAGTCGCCGTTATAGCGGTACTTATTGACGTAGCTCACACCGCCCCAATTAACACCCTTAAGCGTACAGAAGACCCTCGCACTGTTGACATTATACTCGGACGACGACCAACGCCATTTCCCCTGCACCGCTATTTTACCACCGCCAAGGCTAATAAGCAAATCATCAAGAATTTTTTTCTTTTCTTCTGAAAGATTTACCACTTTTTCCCAGAATTCAATTTTTCCGGCACTGCAAGCATGACCTTCTACTTTGATTTTTCGGCAATATTCCATGGCTTTTTCCCACGGTATCGTCCTTGGAGAATCACGTAATGTGATAAGGTGATTTTCAAAAATAACACCCAACGGCTTTTTGCCTTCCAGCGGAACCCATGACCGAACCATCCCCTCATACATTACCTCAAAAGCAAAATTTTGCGCAGAAACTTTTGCCCTTACCATTTTCTTTTTTGCGCTTGTTGTTTCCTTTTCAGCACAATACCGAACAAAATCGTCAACCGAAACCCCACCTGCTTCTAAAATTTCTTTAGCTTGGCGCAAATAATCTTCTCTCTTTTCCATAATTATAAATTTTAGTTAATAATAAATTTATACACCTACTCTACCACGCATTAGACAAAAGTCAACAAAAAGTTCAAAAACGGATAAGGTAATCCGTTAAATCTTCATATTCGCCGCAGTCTTCCGCTTTAAAGTAATAAACAACCGGATTCTCGCCCGGATTAAGCTTATCCGGACGAACTTTCGTATCCCCCAAAACCAGACATCTTCCTGCTTCATCCGGACCAGCGGCAACAAACATGTGATATGTATCATAATCTCCGTAACTCATATTACCGTGCCTACAGCGATAAACCACACGGGTATCAAGATTTTGCAACAAATCACACTTCTTCGGCATTGTCCCCTTAAAAGTAATGCTGTCCGGCCTGAGCTGCAGTTCCAGTTCGGGATTGTCAATACTGTACAGCGTATCGTAAAACCACAGATTTTTAAAAATTTCTTCAAACTGCGGTTTGGGAAAATCCTTTGCCGCCTGCAAACGGGAATATGCCCCGGCCTCATGCCCGGATAACAAAAACATCCCCAGAACCAAAAGAAAAACGCCGGACAAATTTTTCATGCTTTTATCCTCACTCTGTGACTGTTAAGCTCTCCTTCCCGGCATTGCAGAATGTACAAAACAACAAGTCCGGGAATAACCATAAGCGAAGTAATTATAAAAAAGACATCCCATGAAACCATAGCAGCAACCAGCCCGGACGTCGCGGCGCAGACATCGCGCGCAAAACTCATCAGGGAAGACAGCAAAGCATATTGCGTTGCCGTATAAGCCACATTACATAACGTCGACATATAAGCGACAAACGCCGCCACACACATTCCCCCGGAAATATTGTCCAAAGAAATACAGCCGATTAATACATAAATATCATGGCCGGCATAAGCTTGAACCACAAAAACCAGCGTCGTCAGTCCTTGCAAAACCCCGCAAATCCACAAAGATTTCATAATACCGAAACGGCTGACCACAATACCGCCGACAATGCCGCCGAAAATCGTTGCCCCCATGCCGAACAATTTGCTTATTGAAGCAATTTCCGCCGTAGAAAAGCCCATTTTAACATAAAAAACATTCGCCATCGGTCCCATATAAGCATCGCTCATCCGATAAAGAAAAACAAACAACAATATCAGTTTCCAGTTCGGACGCTTCATAAAATCGGCAAACGGCTCAACTACCGCCTTGTCAATAAAACGATGCAGCCGCTGCTTAAAACTACCCTTCAACGCCGGTTCCTTATAACGCCGGTCTTTTATCGGCTCTTTGGAATACAAAACCGTAATAACCCCGATCAAAGCGCCGAATGCCATAATAAAATAAACCTGATTCCAGCTCATATACGCCGCCAGCCATAAAGCCACCGCTCCTGAAAACACCATGCCCAGACGATACCCCAGTACAAAAATCGCCGCGCCGGCGCCTTGCTCATTATCCCTGAAACTCTCAATGCGAAAAGCATCCAAAACAATATCCTGCGACGCTGAGGCTATCGTCACCAAAACAGCCATTGCCGCCAGCCAGCAGGTATGTTCCGCCGGACTTATCGTTGACATCCCCAAAATCGCCAGCATCATCACAATCTGCGTAAAAACAGCCCAGCCGCGGCGGCGGCCCAGCCTGTCGAAAAACGGCAGCCGTACCCTGTCAATAATCGGCGACCACATCCACTTGAAACTGTACGGCGTCTTAACCAGAGAAAAAGCGCCGATTAACGCGTAAGATATCCCCGAAGCGTCAAGCCATAAATTCAACGTTCCGAAAACCAGCAGTAACGGAAAACCGCTCGAAAACCCCAGTCCCAGCATTATCAGCATTCTGCGGTCATAATATACTTTTAAGGCTTTTAACCACTTCTCCGGCATTTTTGTTCCAAAATTTCAAATCTTCACTGCCGGACAGTATAACCCTCAAGGCCTTAATAAATACTGAAAACAAAGAGTTAAAAAATATCATTTCATAAATATTTTTTTATGTTTACATACCTTGCTGAATCAATATATTGTATAAAGAACCAAAACAAAACACATTATATTGTATATTTTCAGAGGATAGTTCTTATGCAAAATCAATCTGTTACCAAAAGAAGCGGCGAAAAGCAAAACTTTGACCTCAACAAAATCCAAAAAATCCTGTCTTTGGCTGTCCGGGGCTTCAATCTGGACACGAACAAAGTCATCGAAAAATTACCGGATTTCGTAAAAGATAACATTCCCGCCTCAAAACTGATTAATGACCTGACTTTGGCCGCTTTGAATCTGACATCGGTTGAAGAACCTGACTGGAAAAACGCCGCCGGTCGCCTGAAGCTTTTTAATCTGTATAAACAAACGGCAATCCTCCGCGGCGTAAATCACAAACAGTCTGCGCCTTATAACTATCCCGAATTTTTGGACTTTTGCATAAAGAACAACATTTACAGCAATGAAATCCCCAGTCATTACAGCGCTGAAGAAATCAAAACCGCGGCTTCTTTCATCAATCCCGAGTATGACCTGCTTTACGACTATGCCGGCATCAACCTGCTTATCAAACGCTATCTCTGTGAATTCAACGACCACATTGTCGAACTTCCGCAGGAAATGTTCTTGAGCATTGCTCTGCTGATTGAACAAAACGAACCGCAGAACGTCCGCCTTGAAAAAGTAAAAGACACTTATCAAAAACTGGCTGACCGCAAAATCTCCCTCGGCACGCCGTTATTAATGAACCTCCGCCGCCCCAACGGCAACCTGAGTTCCTGCTTCATTACCGTCATGGACGACAACCGCGATTCTATTTTTTACGTCATTGACCAGATTTCCGCCATTTCAAAATTCGGCGGCGGCGTTGGCGTCAACATTTCCCGCGTCCGCTGCAAAGGTTCCCGCATCAAAGGCGTAAAAAATGCGTCTGGCGGCGTAATTCCTTGGATTCGCATCATTAATGACACGGCAGTCGCCGTCAACCAGCAGGGAAAGAGAAAAGGCGCCGTAACCGTTTCTCTGGACATTTGGCACCGGGATATTGAAGACTTTCTTGACCTCCGCACCGAAAACGGCGACCAGCGTATGAAAGCTTATGATATCTTCCCGCAGGTCGTTATACCTGATTTATTCATGAAAAAAGTCGAAAACAATGAAAAATGGCTATTGGTTGACCCGCACGAAGTCCGTGAAAAATACGGCGTTGAACTCAGCAATCTCTGGGGCGCAAAGTTTGAAGAAATCTACAACCAGCTTTATCTTGACGCCGAATTCGGCAAGCTGGAAATGGCCAAATTCTTCCCGGCCAAAGAACTGCTTAAAAAGCTCATGCGCTCGCAGATTGAAACCGGCATGCCTTACATTGCGTTCAAAGACACGCTTAACCGCTATAACCCCAATAAGCACGACGGCATTATTGTCGGCACCAACCTCTGTACGGAATCTCACAGCAATGTCCGCCCGACACAGTTCTCTGCCAAAACCTTTGACAAGGATAATAATATCGTCCAAACCTGCCATGATGGCCTGGTTCACGTCTGTAATCTCGTTTCCGTCAATCTGGCCTTCATTGATTCCGACAAGGAACTGGAAAGCGTTTGCGAAACCTCTGTCCGCATTCTCGACAATGCCATTGACCTGACGACCGTGCCAATTCTTGAAGGCACATTGCACAACCGCCGCTATCGGACAATCGGCATCGGCGCCATGGGACTGGCTGACCACCTGGCAAAAAATTCGATTCCCTATATCAAATCCGCTGATTATGTTGATGACTTGTTTGAAAAAATGGCCATCTACAATATCAAGGCCAGCATTGACGCCGCCCGCCGCAAAGGAACATTTGAAGCTTATTCCGGCTCCGATTGGGACAGAGGAATTATCTTCGGCCACGGACAGCTCTGGTTTCAGCAAAATTCAAAATACAAAAACGAATGGAATGAAATTTTCAAAGGCCTGGCGCAATACGGTATTCGCAATTCTCAACTGTCCGCCATTGCGCCCAACACCAGTTCATCGTTAATTCAGGGCTGCTCGGCTTCCGTCTTGCCGGTTTACAGCAAATTCTTCATTGAAACGCACGGTAAAGGTTCGATTCCCAACTGTCCGCCGTTTATCCGCGACAAATTCTGGTTCTATCAGGAAAACAAAAACATCAGCCAGAGAACTGTAATCGATATCATGTCCCGTATCAACAAATGGATTGACACCGGCATTTCCATCGAACTGATGTATAACCTCAACCGTAATATCAAAGCCGTTGACGTTTATGAAACGATTATGGATGCCTGGAAAAAAGACATCAAAACCCTTTACTACACCCGCACCATTCAAAAAGACGGCTCTTCTGCTGAAAAAGAAGAATGTGTCAGCTGTGCCGGCTAACCAAATTTAGGAGAAAAATTATGCAGCGTAAACTCTTGTTCAACATCAAAGGCGATGACAACATCATCAACCGCCGGATGATTCGCGGCAACGTCACCAACTTGTTTAACCTCAACAATGTTAAATACCAGTGGGCAAACAAACTTTACCGCCTGATGATGGAAAATTTCTGGATTCCCGAAAAAGTATCCCTCTTTGACGACAAACGCGCCTACAACGAATTAACGCCGGACGAACAACGCGCCTATGACGGCATCTTGTCTTTTCTGGTTTTTCTGGACAGTATCCAAACCAACAACCTGCCCAATATCAACGAATACATCACAGCGCCGGAAGTCAATCTGGTACTTTCAATTCAGACCTACCAGGAAGCCGTCCATTCGCAAAGCTACGCCTATATCATCGAAAGTATCATCCCGGCAGATAAAAGGGAAGATATCTACGAAAAATGGCGCAAAGATCCGGTTTTGCTGGAAAGGAACCAATACATCGCCGAAATCTATCAAAACTTTGTTGAAAACCAGACTGACAAAAACTTTGCCAAAGTGCTGATTGCCAACTACCTTCTCGAAGGCGTTTATTTCTATAACGGCTTTAACTTCTTTTATAACCTGGCAGCCCGCAGCCTGATGATCGGCACGGCTGATGAAATAAAATACATCAACCGCGACGAACTGACACACTGCGTCCTCTTTGCCAATATTATCAAAGAAATCGCCGCAGAAGACGATACATTTTTCAATAATGAAGAAACTTACCAGATGTTTGAAAAAGCCGTTGAACAGGAAATCAACTGGAGCAACCATATCATCGGTTCAAACATCACCGGTATCACCCCGGCAACTATTGAACAATACACAAAATTCATTGCCAACAAACGCCTGAAAGACATTGGCCTGAAACCCATGTATGACGGTTTTAACACCAATCCTTACCAACAGCTGGAAAACATTGCCGACACTAACGGTTCCGGCAGCGTTAAAGGCAACTTCTTTGAAGCTAACGTATCTTCCTACAACCAAAGCACAGCTATTGAAGGCTGGGATGAGATTTAAAACAGGAGCTTGCATTCCGACAAAAAACTACCTACATAAGTCATAACAGCATAAGTTGCTTTAAATACCCAATAAAACTAATTTATTTATAGGAATAAGACATTATGACCACAATACTCTGCGTTAGAAAAGGTAGCGAAGTTGTTATGGCCGGAGACGGACAGGCAACACTGGGAGAAGCAATTGTCTTTAAGTCCCGCTCCGTAAAAGTCCGCCGTATCGGCAACGGCTCAATCATCGCCGGATTCGCCGGCGCTGCCGCTGACGGCATCACCCTGATTGAGCGCCTTGAAGAAAAGCTTGAAAAAAATGCCTACCAGCTCAAACGCGCGGCAGTCGCTTTGGCCAAAGACTGGCGCATGGACAAATATCTCCGCCAGCTTCAGGCTTTCATGATTGTTGCTGACAAAGACATCTCGCTGGTCATTTCCGGAACCGGAGAAGTCATGGAACCGGACGACGGCATTATCGGTATCGGCTCCGGCGGAAATTACGCCATGGCCGCCGCCAAAGCATTGTACGACATAAAAGACATGACCCCGGAAGATATTGCCCGTAAAGCGATGAAAATTGCCGGAGATATTGACGTTTACACCAATCACAACGTAATCATTGAAAAAATATAAGGAAAAGACAATGACTGCAAATTTCAGCCCGCGCGAAATTGTATCAGAATTGGACCGCTTCATCGTCGGCCAGCAGGAAGCCAAAAAAGCCGTTGCCATAGCCCTGCGCAACCGTTGGCGCCGAATGCAACTGCCTGAACGCCTACGTGAAGAAATTGTCCCCAAAAACATTCTGATGGTCGGACCGACCGGCGTCGGCAAAACCGAAATATCCCGCCGTCTGGCCAAACTGGTCAAAGCGCCCTTCATTAAAGTTGAAGCAACAAAGTTTACCGAAATCGGCTATGTCGGCCGGGACGTGGAATCAATCATCCGCGATCTGGTTGACATCTCCATTCACACAACCAAAAAAGAAATGCGCAAAAACGTCCGCGCCAAAGCCGAAACAGCCGCCGAAGAACGGGTTTTGGAGGCTTTGGTCGGCCTGAGCGCCAGTGAAGAAACCAAACAAAAATTCCGTGATATGCTTAGAAGCGAACAGCTGAACGACCGAGAAATCGAAATCAGCCTCATCGACAACGGCAGCAACACAATGCCGACAATAGACATTCCCGGAATGCCCGGCGCGCAAATGGGCATGATCAGCCTCGGCGACCTCATCGGCAAGCCTTTCGGGGAAAAATACAAAACCCGCAAGATGAAAGTTTCGGAAGCGATGAAAGCCGTTATTGAAGAAGAAAGCGACAAACTTCTCGACAACGAAAAAATTATTGCTGAAGCAATCAAAGCAGTTGAAAACGACGGTATCGTATTCATTGACGAGATTGATAAAATCAGCGGCAAAGATGACCGCCGCGGCGGTGATGTTTCCCGCGAAGGCGTCCAGCGCGATCTGTTGCCCTTGATTGAAGGAACAACCGTCAACACCAAACACGGCGCCGTCAAAACTGACCACATCCTGTTTATTTGCTCCGGTGCTTTTCACTTGTCCAAACCGTCCGACCTGCTGCCGGAACTGCAAGGCCGACTGCCCATCCGTGTTGAGCTGAAAGCCCTGACCCATGACGACTTTGTCAAAATCCTGACTGAACCGGAAGCCAACCTGATTGAACAATACATTGCCCTGCTCGGCACTGAAAACTTCAAACTCGAATTTGAACCGGCCGCTATTGATAAAATCGCCGACATTTCCGTCGCCATCAATGAAAATGTCGAAAACATCGGCGCCCGCCGTCTGCATACCGTTCTGGAAATTCTCTTGGAAGACATCAGCTTTTCCGCCACGGACAAGAGCGGAGAAACTGAAATTATCACGGCAGAAATGGTCGAGGAAAAACTACACAAATATACCGAAGCTTCCGACTTGTCAAAGTTCATCCTCTAGCTCAAATATCAAAAAAGCTTGGAATATAAATTCCAAGCTTTTTTATTAAAGGATTAATCCAGAAAACACACCGGACGAACAGATAAACAGTTACTGATATTAGAACTTTGCGCCCCACAACTGATTGGATAAATACTGTAATATAGCTCACCGTTATAGTGACCGCTAAAACATGATGACCAAATAAGCCGATTATCAATCTTTTCAAGCCCTAATTCCTCCAGAACCTGATTAATCTGGTCTTGATAACGATACAATAATCCCCTTTTTATCCAGTGCCTTGCTTCTCCTTCTGTACAGAGATATCCTTTGACTTTAATCGAAGCACAGTATTTTGCGCTCTCTGATTTCGTCATTTTCTTAGGCGCATATCTGGCGGAAATAAAAACTTCTTTAGCTTCAATGGTAAAAATAACGCCTTTAATTTCCTTTCCGTAGACATACTCTAAAGAAACACTATTATCGGCATAAACAATTTCATAAGAAATGTTTCTCGCGTTGCCTTTCAATAAATAAGCCATCAACTCCCGATAACTGACACCCTGTACCTCTAATGACTTAATCGCTTGTTTAATAACCCCTCGTTTCTCCATAATAATAGAAATTAAATTATACATATCAAAACTCATTTTACCCTAAATTTAGACAAAAGTCAACAAGACAATAAATAAAAGCATTGACTCAAGCCGTTTCATCTCCTATAGCTTAACAACAAATCCATGACTAAAAAAATTATGAACAAAACACAAAATAATCAAAGCAAATACACAACAATCTCTGGTAAAAACACAAGCACCGGATTTTTGCCAGAGATGGCCGTCCCCAAACAAAAGAACCTCGCTCAAGCCGCTGAGGAGAATGTTTTTAAGGCGACAGATATGGTGAAAACACGGAGCGCAGCCCCACAGCGTACATATGAAGTACGTGAGGACGCAAGCACCGGATTTTTGCCAGAGATGGCCGTCCTCAAACAAAAGAACCCCACTCAAGCCGCTGAGGGGAATGTTTTTAAGGCGACAGATATGGTAAAAACACGGAGCACAGACCCGCAGCGTACATATGAAGTACGTGAGGACGCGAGCACCGGATTTTTGCCAGAGATGGCCACCCCTAAACAAAAAAACCTCGTTCAAGCTGCTTGGAAAACTGGGATTAACGGGATAGATGCGGATGATAACACGGAGCACAGAAGCGGAGCGTACATAGAAGTACGTGAGCATTCGAGCACCGGATTGTCGCCGCAGATACCCGCTAAGCACAGTTTTCCCTTTGGGGTTTATATTCATTGGCCTTACTGCCTCTCCAAATGCCCTTATTGCGACTTTTTCAGCAGGGTTCAAAAAAATGTCGAACAGGAAAAAATTATTGAAGATTATCTCAAAGAATTGGACTTTTATTATGAACTTTGCCCTGACGAAACCGTCAGCAGCATCTTTTTTGGCGGCGGAACACCATCATTGCTCAAACCGGAATTAATTGAAAAAATCATAAACCATATCTGCAAACGCTGGTCGACGCAAAAAAATATTGAAATTTCACTGGAAGCGAACCCCAATACTGACAATGGACAACTTTTCCGCAATCTGAAAGAAGCCGGCATCAACAGACTGTCACTCGGCGTTCAGGCATTAAACGACAATGACCTGAAATTTCTGGGGCGAACTCATAACTTACAACAGGCCATTAAAAGCATTGATTCGGTTTTGAAAACTTTTGACAACCATTCTATGGACTTGATTTACGCGCGCCCGCAACAAAAACGCAGCACCTGGATTAAAGAACTAAACCTGGCCGTATCCTTTGGCTTCAAACATTTGTCCTTATACCAGCTGACAATTGAAGAAGGCACTTTTTTTGCTCAAAAAGGCATTAAACCTCTGGAGGATGAAACGGCGGCAATACTTTATCAAGACACCGGAAATATCCTTTCATCCCACGCTTATGAACGCTACGAAATCTCAAACTACGCCCAAACCGGTTTTGCATCCCGACACAATTTGCTCTACTGGCAAGGCGATAATTATCTGGGCATCGGCCCGGCAGCCCACGGAAGGATCAAAAGCGGCAATAATATTTATGCAACAACCCACTGCTGCTGTCTGGAGCAACTGACACCGGAAGAACGCGCCGAAGAATTGCTGATTACCGGCCTGCGTCTGAAACAGGGAATTGATAAAAAACATTTTAAAGAACAATGCGGCATAGACATCAAGCAAATAATCAACCCGCTGAAACTTCACGAAATTATTTCTCTCCGCATGGCTGAGGAAACAGAAAACAATCTAAGATTGACTGCTGCCGGATTTTTACTAACAAACAAGATAATCGAAGAACTATTCGGATAACTCCGCTTTTTTTAAAACATTATTTTCAAATGAAAAATATTTAAGCGCATCTAAAATCTTACGGGAATTCTCCACAGAAATCGGCATCCTTCCCGCTTCCATTTCAATCAAATCGGAAGAACTGATACCTGTTTCCTTGGCTAACTCCAAAATACAATGCTCACACTGTATTCTCAGATTCATTAATTTGTGACGAACTTGAGATTGCAATAACAGATACACAAATTCATCATCTTCAGAATCAGCCAATCCATATGTTTTGTCATCATTCTCAGACATGCCAATTTTCCCTCAGTATCGGCGAACCACGTCAAACCAGCTTTTTCTATATCTCCAAATATGGTGTATATATAAACAACAAAATGAAAAATACAACCCCTGAGTTGAATTTTTTTGGCATTTTTCGACATATATATAAATTTTTCTGCTTTTTAAGCACAAATAAAGGGTTTTCACGCGAAAACCCTTTTACAAATAGTTGAATAGCACTTGTCGAAATTACAGATTGGCTTCAATCCAGGAAACCAAGGCTGACTTGGAATTCATTCCGACTTTAACGTCAAGCTGCTTACCGTCCTTGAACAAAAAGACAGACGGAATACTTCTGATACCGAAATCAGCTGCTTTATCAGGAGATTCGTCAACATTAATTTTGCAAATCTTAACCTTGTCGCCCATTTCTTTTGAAATTTCTTCCAAAATAGGAATCAGCTGGCGGCAGGGACCGCACCATTCTGCCCAAAAGTCAACTAAAACCAAACCTTTGGCTTTCAAAACTTCAGCTTCAAATTCACTGTCAGTAATCGCTTTCATATCCATACCTTTCTTTGTTAAATGTAACGTTTCTTCTAATATAATAAATAAAATTCAAGATTAAAAGACTTTTCATGTTGCAACATGAAAAAATTCACGACACAAGCATCAAATTGGCTGTATCCGTCCACAAAATATACGTGTGAATATCCTTTCCCGGATAAATTCCTGCCGCAAGCCGTTTATATGCCCGCAGCTGTTTAAGATAAACCTCGGGAATATCCGCCGCTGTTTCTGCAGCCGGACGATTGGTCTTAAAATCGACAATTAACACCTCTTCCTCATCAACCACCAGCCGGTCCAACTGCCCGGAAATAATTTTACCGTCAGCCAGCCCCATAATCGGAACCTCAGCCCGCGATTCCGGCCCAAAGATTTTGCGAAAACGAACATCTTCCACCAAAAGTAAAACCTCCCTTACCACCCGTTCTGTTTCCTCAAAACCGAACTCCGGCGCCTGCACCGCCAAAAATTCCCGGATAACCTGTTCTTTGTTCGCAGTCCTGACGTCCGGCAAAAATTGCAGCAGCTTGTGAATAACATTTCCCCGCCGGTAGCGGTTAACATCCTCTTTGAAAATCGGAGAAACAACGCTGGGTTCTTCCTCATCCGGTTTGGAAGGCGTATATGGTTTGGCCAGAATATCTTCTTCCGCCGCCGGAAGATTAATCCATGAAAAATCCGGCAAATCATGACTTTGCAGGCTGCTTTCTTTTGCTTCTTTCGGAGCCGCTTCCTGAGAAGTCTGATAACAAATCATGCCATCCTCAAGCTCATCCCCTATCTTAGAAAAATTTCTCCGGCAGATTTCATACCAGGATTCGTCCTTAACCGCATTTTTTCCCTTATAGCCGCACACATATAAACGATCCTCGGCACGCGTCAAAGCAACATACAGCAACCGTCTGTATTCATCCTCTCTCTTTTCTTTTTCCCGGTTATTAATCTCATCGCCGACCTCGCCGTAATCATCGGCGCAAAGCGGATAATACAAAACATCATTCCAAAGGAGGCCGGCTTCCCGTTTGTTTTGCGGCATTCTAACCGTATCCGGCAGAATAACGACCGGCGCCTGCAACCCCTTGGAGCCGTGAACAGTCATAATCCTGACAGCATCCGCACCACCTTGTTCCTGCTCGCGCTTAATCTCCGCTTCGTCTTTGCTTACCCAGTCAATAAATCCCTGCAAACTCGGAATATGCCCCTGTTCAAAATCCACCGTCAGATTAATAAATTCGTCAATTCCGTCTTCAACCTCTTCTCCCATGCGTTCTACGTATTTCTGCCTGCCTTTGAGCTTGTTGAGAACAAAAGAATAAAGCTCAAACGGGCGGACATAATCAACCATATTCATCAACACCTGCAAATCGGCATAAACCGAAGCATAGCGGGCATCATCGCCAAGCCGTGTCCACAGGCTGGCACCGCCGCGATTATAACAAAGCCGGAACAAATCATCATCGTCAAGCCCCCACACCGGCGACTTCAAAACCTCTGCCAGGCTTAGGTCATCTGTCGGCAAGAGCAAAAATTTCCCTAAAGAAATAAAATCCTGAACGGCAATCTGTTCCAAAAGTTTGATTTTATCCACACCGGCGATTGCCACCCCGGCGCTTTTACAGGCACGAACCAGTTCCTCCACAAAACTGTTTCTGCGCTGCACCAAAACCATAAAATCCCGATAATGCAGCGGCCGCCCCTGTGAAACCAAAATCTCGCCGCCATCCACCATTTTTTTTATCCGCCGGGCAATTTCTTTAGCCAAGCGCGAACTGGTCGTTTCGCCGCTGACCCTTTCCACGGGAGGCCTGTAAACATCAGGATTCTCACCTTCTTCCGGTTCAATCACCGGCCAGATCTCAACCCGTCCGCCATCGCCGATTCTAAACGGAATATGCGTTATATCCTGCTCCGGCAAAACCACGCCTTTTTTTGACGCCTCGTCAGAAAAAACCGTATTAACAACATCTAAAACCGCCGCCGTCGACCGAAAGGACACATCCAGATGGACTTCCTCAAAATCTTCGTCAACAGCCTTAAAATAACGCCGCATTTCCTCAAATTTTTCGGGATCCGCTCCCTGAAAACTGTATATCGACTGCTTTCTGTCCCCCACGACAAAAACCGTCCGGACAATATCGTCAACACCCTGCCCGGCAAAAAATTCTTCGGTTACAGACTTGATAATCGCCCACTGGTCAGGAGAAGTATCTTGCGCTTCGTCAATCAAAACACTGTCTATGCCGCCATCAAGCTTATACAGCACCCATTGCGCCACCGCCTGATTTTCCAGCAAATGACGCGTCAAAACAATCAAATCTTCATAATCCATTTTGGAATACTGGTTTTTATAATTGTTATAACCGCCGATAAGCTCCTCAGCCAAAAGCAAAACCGCCTTGGTTGAAGCAAACAGGCGGAGCGCCGCCAGCTTTTTTTCCAGCTTCTGAATCCTTGCCGCCTCCACCGCAATATCATCAACAATCTCGGTATAAGCCGCTATCGCCGCTTTCGTTGCCGTCTTAGCCTCGCCGTTGCTCTTAAGAAAAACCCCTTTGTATAAATCATAACCGGCAGGCTTGTCATTGCTGCTCAAAACATAAGCCAAATCTTCGGCCCGTGCTTTATCAGTTTTTGCTCCAAGAGATAAAGCCGCCATAATTCGCCTGATTCTTTCAGCATCAAACCCCTGCCAAAATTCGTTATTCAAACTTTCCGGCGTATCTGTCGACGCAATCCCCAAGTTGTCGGCAATTTTAGCTAAAACCGTTTCCAAAGCGGGATAACGCTGCATCATGCGGATAATTTTGTTGCGATTTGCCGCAATCGTATTCATAACCTTCGGAAAATCCCGCTCGCTGACATTTCGCGTCAAAAATCCCAAAGCCTGAGCTGCCGGACTTTCCGGCTCCTGTTCAACTTTCTTCAGCAACCGGGTTTTTATTTCCTCAATCGCTTCAGCCGCACTCCGGTCATCCATAACCTCAAAATAAGGGGAAATCTGCGCCTCAAGCGGAAATCTCTTCAAAACGTCCTGACAAAAGCTGTGTATCGTTTGAATTTTCATCCCTCCCGGCGTATCCAACAACAGGGCAAAAAGCTGCCGAGCTCTGGCTTCCAACTTTTCGTAGTCGCACCGCTCTGTCGGCAGTTCACCCAAAAGGGAAAGCAGCTCTTTTTTCAATTCCGCAACATCTGCCACCGCCCATTTGCTGAGTCTCCCGGCAATACGAGAACTCATTTCCACCGCCGCGGCTTTTGTGTAAGTCAGACATAAAATCCGCGCCGGTTTGACACCGCTCAACAACAACCGTAATACCCGGTCTGACAAGACTTTTGTCTTTCCGGTTCCGGCCGAAGCTTCCACCCAAACGGATTTTAACGGATTTGACGCCTTCCGCTGCTGCGCCGTCGCCAGCTTCCCACGGGTATCTTTCATTTCTTCAATATTTTCCATAACCTGACTTCCACTCTTATAATACTATGCCCATACACATAAAGTACGTAAGAACACTTTCTGCCCACAATTTCTGCACCAATAACCCGTTATTCACCGTCTGGAAGACGGCGAAGAGTGAGGTTAGTAATAAGAAATAAGGGAGAAAGTACCGCAGCGTACACATAAAATACGTGAGGACACTTTCTGCCCACAATTTCTGTATTAATAACCCACTATTCACCGTCTTCTCCCGTAACAGACCATTCCGCCACCCTACCCAGGTGCTGATAATCCGAGTACTTGGGAGCATGCTTTGGATTCGGCTGACAAATATAGGGGGTTGTCGGCAAATCAAAAATTGCCGCAAGGCCATGTATGCGTTCAAAGGTGTTGTGCAGAATTTCTTCAATATTATCATCAAAAACCGCTGCCTTTTTACCTAACTGCCAATAAATCAGCGAAGCAACCTCTTTTTTTGCAATTCCTGAAAAACCGCCATGCGCCGCTATCAGGCCTTCAATCGGCAGCTGCGGCGCATAGCCTTTAATCAATTCGTTTTTGGTTCGCGCCTGCCCGGTTTTATAGTCAATAACATTGACCCGCCCGTCAGCCGTTTCATCAACCCGGTCTGCCTTGGCAGTTATTTTAAACGCCCCTTCCGGCGCCTGAAAAACAAGTTCCCCTTTGACTTCATTATGAACTTTCTTAACATCTTTGCGATATTCCTGTTCAACGCCCATCAACCAGTCAACGGTCTTCTCAAAATTCGGCCACCAAAACGCCCGGGTTTCAAGTGAAACCTGATTGGCGGCAAAATACGCTTCTCCGATTTTTAACAGTTCTTCCTTGGCATTTTCAGGAAAGGTGGTTGAATATTTATTGTTAAACGCTTCCAAAACCGCATGAACAATATTTCCATAATCGGCAAAATTAAGCTCCCGATCCAAATCATTTAGTTTTTTCAGACGTAGAATATATTTTGCAAAAATGATATACGGATCCCGCATTAGATTTTCAACGGCACTGGCGGAAAGTTCCCGCGGCCGTGCAAAAACCGGCGGTGTCGGTTCCGGCGGCAACAAAGGCTTAAAAACCCGCGCCCGATCAATAAAACCGGCCCAATGACGATATGCCGGACAATCAATTTTATCAATATCCGAATTTAGAGCTTTCAAAACCGTTTCCAAACGCATCCACCAGCGGGATTTAACCATCGGCGTTCCCTGAACTCTGTCCGCCCGCGTCAGAAAAACCTGTTTTCCGGCAGCCAGACAGCTGAAATCATGAGCCAAAACCCCAATGGCTTTTTCCGGCAAAGGCATACCGAAATCACGTTTCATCGGCCGGGACATCCAAGGATCGGCCTCCGCAGCTTTCGGCCACAGATTTTCGTTGACTTCTCCGATAATAACAACGTCAAAATCATTCAGGCGGGCTTCTATCGGTCCCAAAATTTTTAAACGCGGATGCGTTCCGTATTTCGGACGCACCGTCACCCCGGCCATTAAAGCGTCCAACAATCCCGGATAATCCTCTCCGGCAATATTTCCCAGAATTTCCGCCGCGGCATACAAACCGGCGATAAAGGAAGCCCCGGCCTCTCCGGCCTCGCCACGCCACAAAATATCCGCACCGGATTTTTCCGAAGTTTCCGCCAGTTTTTCCGCCGTCTTAATATGAACTTCCAAAATCTTTTTAAAATCCGCCTGAACAGACAGCAAATCATGCAGCGCGCGCAAACTCTCCTTAACTTCCGCGATAAAAACATCCTCTTCTCCCGGAACATCAGCGCGCAAAACCGATTTTTCATAATCCCGCACCCGACGGCGGACAGAACCATATTCCCCTCCCGAAGCCAAAAGCGGATGCTTCAGCAGAGCCAGAAAATCAACCGCGGCAAAGTCAGAACGGCAGGCTTGCAAAATCAGGCGCAGAAACATTCCCGGCGGCGTCAGTGACAAAGGCTTGCCGGCAGAGTCATCCACCTTTATCTCCCAGCGTTCCAGTTCCGCAGCCACACGCCGTGCCAAATTCCGGTCAGTCGTCACCAAAGCGGCCGTTTTTTGAGGAATTTCCAACGTTTCGCGCATAATCAGGGCTATGGCGATTGCCTCTTCCCGCACATCCCGGCAGCTCACGGTTTCCAGTCCGGACCAAGCCTCCGGCAAAATATTGCAAACTGCAATATCCCGCCATTTGTCCGTCGTTTTTGCCGGCCGCATAATCTCAGAAATCAGTTTTTCGCGCTGAACATTTTCAGACGGTACCAAATCCCGCACCGATGCTCGGTCTGTCTGTAAAAATTCCAATAAATCCTTTAACTCAAACTGCGGATGCGATTCATCAACGGCTTTCCAGCTTGTTTCATCCAAAAACTTGTCCAAACCGTATAGGATTAATTCTCCCTGCGGCAAAGACAAAACCGTTTTAACCAGATTTTTCATCGCCGGAAAAGTCGCCGTTGTTCCGGCAATGACAATTCTCTTGTCCGGCGGAGATTTCTGCCATACCCGGCATTGCAGCGCCAATGTCAGGTTCCGCCGGAAGCCCGGATCCGCCAATTTTTTCTCCCGCAGATAATTCGGCCATTCCTGCGTAACAACCTCCAGAAAAGACAACGTCTCCAGCCAATGAGCCGCATATTCTTCCGGAACCAGATTCTTCAAATTGTCAAAAGAAAGCTGTTCGTTATAAACCGTATCAATCAGCGAACAAAGCTCTTGAGCCAGATAACAGGCCTGTTCCGCGGAAAACTTTTTCAGTCCGAACTTTCCCGGCTGAGCCATAATGCGTCCGGTAAACCACAGCAAACGGCTTTTGGCATCAATCGCCGGCGGCAGTTCTCTCAAAATTTCCTCAAAATCAAAACCGCGAAGAAACAACTCGTCTTCCTCAACATCGCCAATCGGCACCATCTGCGGCAGCAACGTCGGCGACAGCCCTCTTTCCCGGACAAAAGCCTCTTTCAGCGTCTGACACGCCCTGCGGTTAGGCAGCAAAAACAAAACATTTGTTAAAGACAACAAATCACCGGCATACTCGTCCAAAAACTTTCTGGCCAAAACATCGGCAAAAGCGCAGCTTGCCGGAACATTATAAATTTTTTTTACCATAAAAAAACTTTACATTTTATCTCCCGGCAAGTCAAGCTTTGTCAAAATTTTGCCTGCAAAGCAAAATAGAGGTTGTTTTAAATAAAATATCAGTGTAAATAGGAAACAAAAACAACAGGATTTAAGAATGAAAATAGACCTTGCCATAAATGATTATGATAATGCAGCCGTTCCTTCCCGCAAGGAAGCGGTAAAACTGGCTAACGGCTATTTGCAGGAACGCATTTTCAACGGTTCCAAACCACAGATTATTTTTGACCATGGCGTCCATATCTATAATGTAGCGAAAATCGCAGAAAAAATCGCAGAAAAAACCAATGGCGCCCTCAATCCGAATACGGCCTATGTTCTCGGTTTGTTGCACGATATTGGCCGCATCAAAGACGAAACTGTTACAAAAGTGCCGCACAGTATTGAAGGATACAATTATCTTCACCAAAAAGGCCATGGCGATATCGCGGCAATTTGCCTGACACACTGCTTCATTGATAAAAACATCCAGCGCCCTGATTATCCGACTTTTTCCGATGAGCAGTTTTACCAGACCAAAAATTTTCTGCGCAGCATAAAATACAACGATTATGACCGTCTGATACAAATTGCCGACCTCTTCTCTCGCGGCCGTGAAATTATGAGCATCAGGCAGCGCCTCGACCGCAATAAAAGTTTTTACAAAATCAGTAAGCTGTCTTACGAAAATAAGGCTTTCCGGCTGCGTGACTATTTGGATAAAAAATACAATATCGACATTGAACAGATTGTTGCCGATACCTTCAACCTGAAGAAACATATTCCGCAAAATCACAACGGCTTTATCTTTATCATCCAGACAAATAGATTGTCGCAAGCCGTCCGATAATATATAAAGGAGCAGTCATGACAGAAGCAATTTCCCAGGGTTTTATTCTGGCAGCGGGACGCGGCAAAAGAATGCAATACCTTACGAATGAAAAGCCCAAACCGTTAGTCGAAGTTGCAGGGAAATGCCTGATTGATTATAATGTTGAGCGCCTAAAAGCAGCAGGCATAACGGATTGCATCGTAAACCTTTGTTACAAAGGAGAAATGATAAAATCTCATTTGCAAAACACCCCGCAGCTTAATTTTATCTTTTCTGAAGAAAAAGAAGCTCTGGAAACCGGCGGCGGAATCAAACACGCCCTTCCGTTAATGAAACGCAGCCCTTTTATTGTTATCAACAGTGACGCTTTGTGGACTGAACCAAACGGGCAATCGCTGATTGACAATATGAGGAAAGCCTGGGACGATTCCCGGTATGATATAATGTTGATGCTGGTTCCTCTGGAAAGAACCTATGGCACCGGAGAAAACGGCGATTACCTGCTGGAAAACGACGCTATTCTCAAACGCCGGCATAACAAGGAAACCAAAGCGCCATACATTTACGGCGGCGTGATGATTATACATCCCCGTGTTTTTGACAACGAGCCTGAAGGTCGCTATTGGCTGATAGACATTTTCGACAGGCTGGAAAAAGAAAACCGCCTTGGATACTTCATCCATGACGGCGAGTGGTTTCACGTCGGAACGCCGGAAGCCCGGAACATTGCCGAAAACTACTTTCAAGAAAGAAAGGCCTCCTGACTTTAGCAGAAGACTTCTTCTATCATCTTTTGAAAAGCCCGGCCGCGATGCGATATCCGGTTCTTTTCCTCCTTGTCAAAATTGGCAAACGTCTTGTCAAACCCGTCGGGAATAAAAATCGGATCATAACCAAAACCGTTGCTGCCTGATTTTTCCAAAGCAATCCGGCCGTTAACCCGGCCTTCAAAAATCCTGGTTTCTCCTGCCGGTGAGGTTAATGCCAAAACACAGGCAAAATAAGCTGAACGGTCTTTCGCACCGCTTTCTGAAATCTCCTCAAGCAGCATATCCATTCCCTTGTCAAAATCACGATTCGGCGCATAACGGGCAGAGTAAACCCCCGGCCGTCCGGACAAACAGTTAACACACAACCCGGAATCATCTCCCAAGGCATAACAGCCGCTTTCTTTCGCTAAAGCTTCTGACTTCAGACGGGCGTTTTCTTCAAAAGTCAAACCTGTTTCTTCAACATCCGGCAAATCAAGTTCCGCTGCCGAAACAACCTCAACCCGAAACGGTTCAAGCATTGATTTTATCTCAAGGATTTTTCCGGCATTATGGCTGGCGACAACCAGTTTTTTCATGTTCATGTGACTAAACTCCCAAAGCTTCTTTTTGTTTTGCAATCAACTCTCCGATCCCCTTCCGCGCCAAACGCATTAATTCCGCAAACTGGCTCTCGTCAAAAGGCTGTCCCTCGGCCGTTCCCTGAATTTCAACAATTTTGCCGGATTCGGTCAAAACAAAATTTGTATCGGCCTGCGCCGAAGAGTCTTCGGCATAATCTAAATCAAGAACCGCTGCTCCGTCACAAATGCCGCAGGATATCGCCGCCACAAATTCCCGAACCGGATTCTCCGGCAGCTTTTCCGCCGCAACCATTTTCTGCAACGCCTGATATAAAGCGACAAAACCGCCGGTTATGGAAGCTGTTCGCGTCCCGCCGTCTGCCTGCAAAACATCACAGTCTATCGTTACGGAAATCTCCGGCATTTTTTCCAAATCGACACCGGCGCGCAAAGCCCGGCCGACAAGCCGCTGAATTTCCTGCGAACGGCCGGACGGCTTTTTCGTTTCGCGGGGAACGCGGGTCAGTGTCGCCCGTGGCAGCATGGCATATTCCGCGGTTACCCAGCCTTTTTCCTGCCCTTTCAGCCACGACGGCACCTTATCTTCAACCGTTGCCGTGCAAACAACATGCGTATTGCCGCATTTTATCAAACACGACCCTTCGGCAAAAGGATTAAACCCCGTTATAATTTCAACCTGACGCTTCTCGTCATCTTTTCGGCCTGAATTTCTGGACATCTCTCTACTTTTCTCCTTTTCTTACAATCAGGCGCCATAATGAAACAGGTTATAATATTCCCTGAGCATACCGCCTTCTTTCCAACTAAAATCTTTTTCCATGGCTTTTTTCTTCATAGCGGTAATCTTGTCCGGTGTCTGATAAAAAGCGTCCAATACTTTTTCCAAGGTTTCGGCATAGGCATTAACATTGTTTTTCAACCGCGCCGCCATTAAATTTGAACCGTAAACTCTGGTCTTGTCCACAAAAAAGACATCTGTCCGAAAACCGTCTTCTCCGTCGGCAATCGTATCAACCAGACCGCCAGTAGACATAGCCACCGGCAAAGAACCTTTCGCCATCGCCTCCATCTGGGTCAAACCGCAGGGTTCAAAACGGCACGGCATCATATAAAAATCCGCAGCCAGCTGAATCGCATAAGCAAATTCGTCCTTATAACCGCGAAACACGAATATCCGCCGTCCCGCCCGGAAATTAATTTTCATGGCGTCGTCTTTCAGCTTCTTTAAAAACCGGAAGTATTTAACATCTCCGGCACCGCCCATAATAAAAACCGGCAGTTCTCCGGCAAAATCGGAATCCTTGTATTTTTCCATCAGATTAAGAATAGCCTTTGCCGCAATATCATATCCTTTTTGCTCCACCATCCGGCTTGTCGCGCAAAATACAGGCGTTTTGGAAATATCCCGGATATCCCCGGCAATATCATCAAACCTGTAAAAATCAATCAACGGCAATTTTTCCTGCTTATAACCCTCTTCGCCAATCAATCTGGAAAGCAGCTTGATAAACTCCGCTTTGTTGTGGTCTTTCCGCTCCGGACAGCTTTCATCATAAACACAAAAATCCGTTCCGCCGAAAAAAGCATTGATAGCGGCAATTTTCTTGGCATTCGGTGAAATTTTATGCTTGTCATAACCGTTGACAATACCAAAAAAAGTACGATGGTCTTTGCGGATTTTCAAAATATCGCGAAAGTCCAGCCCAAAATCCAAAAACTTGGAAACCTCTTCCATATAATTTTTAGACACGGTAACAATCCGATCCGCAAGATGCAAATTGCAACTGGCCTGATTATAACTGTCAAACACCAATAATGTATTTGTGGTCCGGGGATTGCTGTTTTTGACCGCTTTTGCATTTTTATAAACCAGATTGGCAGCATATTCATACATTGAATTCATAATTCTCTGCGAATTCTTATAATCCCACCCCTGATATCCCATATGATGCGCAATGTGAACCACCGGAACACACCGCAGCCGGGACGCCAGATCGCTGTCCAGAAAGCCTTCTTCTTCCTGCGCCAAAGTAAAATATTTTAACAGCCCGGCCAGTTCACCGCTGTGCCAGTCATTGGCAATCATCAAATTTGGCTTTTCCAGCGGATTATGTGAATTTTCAAAAACATCTTTTAACAAGACATAAACCGCTTTGGTAAAAAAGGCAAAACGCTCCACTTCATTAACGCCGTTGGCATTGTAAACATAACAACCGTCCTGTGCCGACGGATTATCAACGTGCGGCGTAATTGAAAAGAAATGGTTATTTTCCAGCAGAATATAATCCACGCCCTCATAAGCGCATAAATACACATTAACCCGATAGTTGACCAGCTTTCCGTCAGCATTACAGAACGGAACCTCTATCGCCGCTTTTTTATTCAGCCGCAAAACCTTTCCTTCGGCTCCCGTATATTCCCCGTTCTCAAAAACGGCCTTTTTCTTCCCGGTATTGCCGACATAAAGCGGCGTAACGACTTTAATGTTGTCGCCTTTTTCCCCGTAAACCCGGTTATAGGCCTCCGGCAGTTCGGAAGCAATCATCCCCAGCCCGCCCATTTTCATAAACACGGCGGTTTCCGCTGAAATCATCCAGGCATGAACCACATCCAGATCCGGCCACGGATTTTTTCCCAAACATTGAATTTTTCCCAGATTTTGAATTTCTTTAATATTTTGCGTTATCGGCAGCGAATAATGAAGTGGCGTTTTTTTCCGGTTAAAATTTTCCGACAGCATTTTAAAATTACCTTCATTTGCCCGGCCGGCACAACCATTCATCATTACTTCCTTTTCAACGCGATATCATCAAATCTCTTGACTTGTCAGATATTAATAACTAAGTATTTATATAACAATGCCAGATTATCATAATCATGCAAGATTTAAAGAGGAAAAAACATGAAAGACCACAAAAATAATCACCATGACGCTGCCGAAACGGCCAAAGACACAGACAGCATTTTAAATGAAGAAAAAGCAACGGAAAAAGAGATTGCCGAAAATATTGCGGAAGCAGTTGCAAATGATACGGCAGATGATGAATTGGAACTATTGAAACTTGAAAACAAAAAACTGAAGGAAGATTTTCTCCGCGCTTATGCTGACGCAGAAAACACCAAACGCCGCTGCACGCAGGAAATTGAAAAAAACAACAAATATGCAATTTCCTCTTTTGCCAAAAACCTGCTCAGCGTTGCCGACAACCTTGACCGGGCGTTGAAATCAATTCCGGAAAACAAAAAAGATGATTGTGAACACCTCAAAAACCTGCTGACCGGCGTTGAGCTGACTAACAATGAATTAATGAAAGTCTTTGATAAATTCGGCATCAAAAAAATGGATATTCTCAATACCAAATTTGACCCGAATTTTCACCAGGTCATCCAAGAAGTCGAAGACAAGGAAAAACCGGCGGGAACCGTCGTTGCCGAACTTCAAACCGGCTATATGATTAACGACCGTATTCTCCGCGAAGCCATGGTTGTCGTCACCAAAGGCGGAAAATAATTCCCTGTTAAAAAACAATAAAGCTCTGAGTTTTTCTCAGAGCTTTATTGTTAAAGAGATAATTCCGACAAATCCAATACAGGACAAACATAAAGACCGAAAGTAAAATCTTTATCACCATACCCCCAGTCATCATGAACATACATCCACATCCAAGCAAGATTATTTGGTGAATCGCATTCTGATGACGACCAAAACACCTTATCTTTCAAAGATTCAGCACTAAGCTGTTTATATAAATCATCAAACAGCTCTTCTTTTTCATTCCATACCAGTTTTTCCCAGAACTTAATTTTTCCGGCAGAACAGGCATTTCCGCCAATTTTAATACTCTGACAATAAGCCATGGCTTCATGCCAATTCATCCTTGTCGGAGAAACGCGAAATGTTACAAGATGGTTCTCAAAAATCACACCCAACGGTTTTTTATCTTCAAGCGAAACCCAAGAACGTTCCAACCCTTCATACATAACCTCAAAAGGATATAATGCCTTTTCTTGAGATTGTTTGCCTGTCTTTTTACTTTCCGCAGATACATTTACAGACAAGTTACTTGTACCCAAAATCTCCTCAGAACATTGAAATTTTTCCATAATTATAAAATTTAAGTTAATAATATATCTTCATGTTTATCTATACATCAAATATAGACAAAAGTAAACAAAAAAGTATTTAAATTATTCATCCGCTTACACAACCACTAATCCGACCTCAATTCTAGGCTACTGTAAAAATTCTGCATTAGGTACCCAAAATACGCAGCAACAAACCCAAGCCCCGACCTTAGCCGCTGTAAAAAGGTCGGAGTTTGCGGCAGATAATAAGAATCTCGGAAAAAGACGAAGGGAGTGTACACAGAAGTACATGACCGAGTATTTTTCCGAGATTCTGTATTAGATGCCCAAAATACGAACTTTTTACAAGACTTCGCGGCGCCCGACATGATCCGGCGCCGATATAACACCCTCTTCCTCCATTCTGTCAATCAATGAGGCCGCACGGTTATAACCGATTCGCAACCGCCGTTGAACATAACTGATAGAGGCCTTTTTATCTGCCTGAACAATCGCCACCGCCTGAGAATACAAATCCTCATCGCTGTCGCCACCGCCCATATCGCCTTTGTCAAAGACCGCACCGCCGCTTTTCTTGTCAGAACTCAGTTCTCCCTCGGTGACGCCTTCGACATATTCCGGCTCTTTTTGCGTTTTGATAAATTCTACAACCTTCTCAATCTCGGCATCCGGAGCAAAACCGCCGTGAACACGCTGCGGCCGCTGTCCCGCCGGCATATAAAGCATATCGCCGCGACCGAGAAGCTGCTCTGCTCCCTGCTCGCCGAGAATTGTCCGGCTATCGATTTTAGAAGTAACCTGATAGCTGATTCGGGTCGGGAAGTTAGCCTTAATCGTACCGGTAATAACATCCACGGACGGACGTTGCGTCGACATAATCAAATGCAACCCGGCAGCGCGCGCCATTTGCGCCAAACGCTGAATTGCCGCTTCAACCTCTTTTCCGGCCACCAGCATTAAATCCGCCATTTCATCAACCACAATCACAATATACGGCAGCGGCGTCAAATCAAGCTCCTGCTCCTCATAAATCGGCTTACCCGTTTCCATATCAAAACCGGTTTGCACAGTACGCTTAATAACCTCGCCGCTGGCTTTCAGTTCCCTCAACTTTTGGTTATACCCCATAATATTGCGAACATTAATCTGCGCCATCGCCCGGTAACGATCTTCCATTTCCTTAACCGCCCACTTCAGGCCGATAACCGCCTTTGACGGATCGGTAATAACCGGCGTCAACAAATGCGGAATACCGTTATACATCGAAAATTCAAGCATTTTTGGGTCAATCATGATAAGCTTGCACTCATCCGGGCGCATCTTGAACAACAGAGACAAAATCATAGAGTTGACACCGACCGACTTACCGGAACCGGTTGTACCGGCCACCAGCAAATGCGGCATTCTTGCCAAATCGGCATAAACGTTCCGCCCGCCGATATCCTTGCCCAAAACCACGTTCAATTCATTTTTGCTGTTACGGAATTGGGGATCATCAAACAAATCACGCAGCCAAACCGTTTCCCTGTTCTTGTTCGGCATTTCAATACCGATTGTATTCGACCCCGGAACAACGGCAATACGAACGGAAACCGCAGACATTGACCGGGCAATATCATCAGCCAGACCGATAACCCGCGCCGTTTTGGTTCCCGGCGCCGGTTCAAGTTCATACAAAGTAACCACCGGTCCCGGCCGGACTTTTACAATCTTGCCATGCACGCCGAACTCTTCCAAAACGCCTTCCAAATCGCGGGCAATGCTTTCCAGCTCTTTTTCACTGATTGTATTGCCGCCTTTATCGGAAGGACGCGACAATAAAGCCGTATCCGGAAACTGATACCCGTCATCCGCGCTTTTTGCTTTTCGGGATTCTTTTTTAACCTCGCTTTTTGCCGCTTTCTTTTCCGCCGGCTTACTCTCTATGGCAATAGAGTTGTCATCATCACTGACTTTGGGTTCTTTCCGGAGTTTAACCGCCTTCTTGGGTTCCGCCTTAATTTCAACGGTTTCATCTTCACCACTTTCGTCTTTTCTGAGGCGCGGCAACCTAAACCGTCCCAGCCATCTGATGCCTTTATATATATACAGACTCCAAATGCTGACAAAGCGATAAACCTGCAGACTGAAAATTTTCAGCCAACGCCACCAGTCTTTATAGGTAATCCCCACGGCAAAATCAAAAAAGAAAACCGTCATAACCAACAAAAAAGTGCCGGCAACATAACTGCTGTACGCATTGCTGAACAAATCATTCAACAAAGTGTTCAACCCCTCTGCCTGAACCCGGCCGACATTGCCGCCCAGATTTTTGTTGCCCCAAATGCCGGGCAGATTGGCCATAAACGTCGCACCGAAAATTATTCCGAAAATCCAGGAAAAGAACCGTGACACCGGATGAGCAACTTCCCGAAGGCGCAGCAAATCATATCCCCAAAGAACCGGCGCAATTAAAAACAGCGGCATCAAAACGCCCCAAAACTCATAAAGGCTGCGGGCAGCACTCAATCCCTGCATAATCATCGGATGCAGCGGCTTCACGTCAGAGGCAACATCGACAGCCGCACCATAAAAATGCAAAGCCAAACTGCCGGCAATCAAAAACACGCCGGTTGCTGTTAGCAGTGCCCCGCTCAACCGTTGCAAAAATCTTTTCCATAATGTCTGTTTCTTCTTCTTGGCCATTTTTACATCCTGAAAATCTCAAAAAACAGCCGTATTATAACGCCAAAACCTCAATATTGTCTTAACAGCAGCAAAAAACGCCTCTGACTAAAACGGTTTTAAAACTTGACTTTTGCTTGAATTTAGCTAAAGCTAAACCCCGATATTAACTAAAAACTTAGGATATTTAGATGAAATATGCATTTGTATTTCCCGGCCAGGGCTCTCAGTTCGTCGGCATGGGAAAAGAATTGGCAGAAAATTTCAAATCCGCCAAAGAAGTATTTCAGGAAGTTAATGACGCATTATCTCAGGATTTATTCAAAATAATGGTTGAAGGACCGGAAAGCGAGTTAACCTTAACGGCTAATACGCAGCCGGCTTTGATGGCTAATTCCATGGCTGTCATCAGAATTCTTGAGAATGAATTCGGCATTAAACTCAAAGAGAAAATTTCATATGTTGCCGGCCATTCACTGGGTGAATATTCAGCTGCTTGCGCCGCCGGCGTATTTTCCTTGGCAGATACGGCCCGTCTTCTCCGCATTCGTGGTGATGCCATGCAAAAAGCCGTTCCTTTTGGTGTCGGTGGAATGGCCGCGGTTCTCGGCGTTTCTTTCAAGGACATTAACGCCCTTGTCGAAGCATGCAACAGCGAAGACGCGCTCTGCGTTGCCGCCAACGACAATTCTGACGGACAGGTTGTTCTGTCCGGTCATATGGCTGCTATTGAAAAGGCTGTGGAAATCGCTTCCGAATTTGGCGCCAAAAGATGTGTCAAACTTCCGGTCAGCGCTCCTTTCCACAGCCCGTTAATGCAGCCGGCAGCGGAAGTTATGGCACACGCCTTGATGGACGTTGAATCTCACAACGCGGAAATCCCGCTGATTGCCAATGTTACCGCTTATACGGAAACGGATAAAAAAGAAATCATCAAAAACCTGATTTCTCAGGTAACAGGCACTGTCCGTTGGCGCGAAAGTGTTACCTTTATGCAGGAAGAAGGCGTAACCGACGCTGTTGAAATCGGCGCGGGGAAAGTCCTGTCCAATATTATTAAAAGAAGCCAGCCGGACATTCATACTTATTCAGTAGGCTCCGCTGCTGAAATTGAAGAACTGGCAAAAAATTTATAACCCTAAAACAAGGAATTCAAATATGTTTGACTTAACAGGTAAAGTAGCCCTCATCACCGGTGCCGCCGGTGGTCTTGGCGACAAAATCGCCCGCACGCTGCACGCTCAGGGCGCAACTTTGGCTCTGACAGATATGCGCGCAGAACCGATGGAAAAATTAAAAGCGGAATTAGGTGACAGAGTTGAAGTTTTCACCGCCAACCTGACAAACGCTGAAGCCGTAAAAACGCTGGTTGACGATGTTGAAGCCAAACTCGGCCGTATCGACATTTTGGTCAACAACGCCGGTTTAACCCGCGACAATTTGTTTATGCGTATGAGCGACGAAGAATGGCAGCTGGTTTTGGACGTAAACCTGACCGCCGGTTTCAAGCTGGCGCGTGCCGCTATCCGCGGTATGATGAAACGCCGTTTCGGCCGTATTATAGGTATCGCTTCCGTTGTCGGTGTTATGGGTAATGCCGGACAGGCCAACTATGCTGCATCCAAAGGCGGCATGATTGCCATGAACAAAAGTCTGGCTCAGGAAGTTGCCTCCCGCGGCGTTACAGTCAACTCTATCGCTCCCGGCTTTATCAGAACGCCGATGACCGATGTTTTGACTGATGATGTCAAAGCCAAGTTAATGGCTCGCATTCCAGCCGGAAAGCTCGGTGAAGCTCAGGATATTGCCAATGTTGTCGCTTTTCTTGCCAGTGATGAAGCTCAATACATTACCGGCCAGACAATCAACATCAACGGCGGTATGGCCATGATTTAACGTCAGGCATTAAAAGTAAAAGAACCGGAGTTTTCAGGCTCCGGTTTTTTATTATTCGATTCGCTGTACACTGCTTTTTTCGATTCTTTTTTTTCAGAGCAAACTCCGTATAAAAAAAATTCTTCAAAACATCCCAAGTTATCCTTATCTTTAAAACCCCGAATCATATCTCCTGTTGACTTTTGCAATAAATTCTCCTACAAATCCATAATGTTAACATCGTATCAAATTGCGCAGGTACAAATTAATCAGGGAGGATTTGCACTTTAGCTTTTTACCGCTTAAAAAGCTGAATTTTGCTTATTATGAAAAAACTCAATTCATACATACTTAAGCAAATTTTTGTGGGCTTTGCCCTGGTCACATTTTCGCTGATGGCGATTCTGTGGCTGACTCAGTCTTTGCGTTTTGTGCAGCTTGTCACCAACAAAGGCTTACCCTTGGGGCTGTTTATCCAAATGACCTCCCTCCTCATGCCCCGGTTGTTTGCCTTATTGTCTCCCATCGCCATGTTTTCAGCTTCCCTGTTCGTATATAACCGTATGCTGTCCGACCGCGAACTGGTCGTTATGAAATCAGCCGGCATCAGTCCGTGGAAAAATGCCCTGCCCGCAACATATTTCGGCATAATCATGTCTTTTTTCGGCATATATATGGTCAATCTGGGAATTCCTCAGGCAGAAGCCGCTTTCAGCGAACTGGAATGGAAGGTCAAAAATGACGTTTCGCACCTGATGTTTAAGGAAGGGCAATTCACGCAGGTTCAATACGGCCTGACCGTTTTCATTACGGAACATGAAAAAGATGGTTCCATGAGCGGAATTTTATTAAACGACGAACGTAATCCCAAAAGCAAAACGACCATTACTTCAGAAAAAGGGCGTGTCGTATACACGGAAAAAGGACCGCGTATTATCCTTGTCAACGGCATAAGACAGGAAATCAACCCTGGAACCAAGCAATTTTCCTCTCTGGCTTTCGACCGCTATTCCGTTGACTTTGGCGGTAATAATTATCAGCAGGAAAAAGAAGAAGGCGTGCGGGAAAAAAATTTGTTTGAACTTTTAAACGCCCGCAGCGACAAAACGCTGACCGAAAAACAAGCTGACCGCTATATTGTTGAAGGTCACAAACGTTTGGTAAACCCGTTTTACAATCTGCTGTTTGTTCTGCTTGGCTGTGTCGGCTTGATTGTCGGCAACTTCAATCGCCGCGGACAAAGCAAAATCATCAGCCTTTCCATCCTGGCAATGATTATTGTCCAATCTCTGGAACTGGTATTTGAAAATCTGGCGGCAAAACATATCAGCCTGCTTTTCCTGCTTTACGCCAACCTGCTGCTCCCGCTGGGAATTTGCATTTACCTGCTGTTGTTCTACAATCCGGCCTTTTTAAGACGTCGCAAAACCGCGGGAGAATTATTATATGAACAATAAATATCTGAGCTTTCTGCTTGGCTCCTGCATATCATTATTCCCGCTTTGCACCTTTGCTGAAGGTTATGTTGCCGGTCAGGTTGTCGACAGCGACGATATCAGCAAAGAAAAAAATCTTATTTCCGGCGCCAAGATAGAACAAACCAATATAACCGACATTTTTTCAGCGCCGGCTCAGCCGGATAACAACGAACCGACTGACATTTATTTCAGCGCTGACGAAATGATAAACAACGACCAGATGCAGACAATCACGGCAACCGGCAACGTTAATATTATCAGAAATGACACGACCGTCATTGCCGACAAAGTCGTTTACGACCAAAAAGACGACGTCGTAACCGCCATCGGCAATGTCATTATGGTTGAAAAAGACGGTAACGTTATTTTTTCGGACTATGTCCGCCTGACAGATAAAATGTCCCAAGGCTCCATGGACGACGTAAAGGTCGTCATGGCTGACGAAAGCCGTGTTGCGGCCAAAAGATTTCGCCGTCTGGATAAAGACAACAAAGTCATGGACAAAGTTGTTTATTCCCCTTGCGATGTCTGCCAAAACGAAAATCCTCTGTGGCAGGTAAAAGCGCGCAAAGTCAAACACTATGCCGAAGAACAAAATGTTGTTTACAATGACGCTTTTTTGGAAGTAAAAGGCATCCCGGTTCTTTATACGCCGTATTTTTCTCACCCGGATCCCTCGGTAAAACGCCGTTCCGGCTTTTTGTTCCCCAGCCTGACCAGTACCAAATATCTGGGCTCGTCAATTAAAACAAATTATTTTTGGGCAATCTCCGACAATGAAGATTTAACATTTTCTCCCACGATAACCTCTGACCGGGGTATCCTCTGGGGCGCCAATTACAATAAATATTCCGAACGCGGAGAACTGTTTGCCAGCGGTACCTACATCTACGGACCGCGGGAAACACAACCAAACTATGAAGAAGTCCACTACGACAGCGACGACAAAAACCGCGGCAATTTGTTCTTAAGAGGCCGTTACGAATTTAACGATTACTGGGTCGGAAACGCAGATATCAAATATGTATCTGACAGATTTTACCTGAAAGACATTTCCCTGCCGGAAAAAGACTATACCTGGCTGACATCAACAATCAATGCCCAGGGATTTGATAACAGAAACTACGCCAGCATCGAAGCTTATTACTATAAGCTCGTCACTTACTATGACCTTCCGCGCGCCACCGAAAAACCGCTTGTTCTGCCGATGTTCAGCTACGAAAATATCAGCGAATCAAACAAATACGGCGCCTATACGCAGACAAACTTTGACTTTGCTTCCGTATTGAGAGATGAAGCTTCCAGCTCCCAGCGCTTGACCATGATTAATTCATGGAACCTGCCTTATACCAGCCCATACGGTGAAAAATATCGTTTGACGGCATCTTTAAAATCAGACTTATACTATATTGACAATTATACGAACAATGATAATGAAACCTTTTCCGGCGCTGTCGCCCGCGTCTTCCCGCAGGTTGGCTTAGAGTGGCGTTTACCGTTTATCAGGGCTTCGGAATCCAGCCGCCAAATATTGGAACCGGTTATCGTTGCTGTTGCCGCACCTGACGGAGGAAATAAGGCCGACAAAATTCCAAACGAAGACAGCCAGGATATTGAATTTGACGATACCAATGTTCTCAGCCTTGATCGTTATGCCGGTTATGACCGTAATGATACCGGCAGCCGTGTCAGCTATGGCTTAAATTGGAGCTCTTACGGAGACACCTTTGGCCACACATCCGCATTCATTGCGCAAAGTTATCGTTTCAAAAAAGATGAAGGCTTTGGAAGCAACCTTGACCAAAACAGCCGCTTTAGTGATTATGTCGGTCGTGTCAATGCGACGCCAAACCAATACCTGGATTTAAATTACCGTTTTTCTCTTGATAAAAACTCGCTTGATTTCAAATACAGCGAGCTTTCCGCCACATTCGGCCCTGAAATGTTAAAAGCTTATGTTTCTTACATATTCCTCAAAAGCAATACCAACTCCATCATCCAGGGATACGACGAAAGAAAAGAATTATACACCTCAATCAAGATGAAACTGACCAAAGACTGGTCCATTTCCATTTACAACCGCCAGGATTTGGCCAACATCGACCGTTCTCTGGAAAACGGCGGATCTGTCACTTACGATGACGAATGTCTGAGATTTATCCTGGATATCCGCCGCTATAATTACACCGACCCGGACTATAACGGAGACTTTGAATTTACGGCAACAGTCATGCTCAAAACTCTTGGAACAATCGGTTCCGAATAAAGATAAAGGAGAAAACAATGAACAAAAAAACATTAGTCATGTTTCTGCTCGGACTGGTCTTGGCGGTACCGGCGCGCGCCCTTGATTTTTCGGCCATTGATCCGCGTTTGGCTGATAGCGGGCAAAACAATGAACAAACGGAAGAGCAACCCCGGGCATCTGTCCGCAAATCTTCCGTCTTTCAAAAAAAATCTCCTGAAACGCAGGCACCCCAGCCGCAGGTCATCCCGCTCCGCAGCAGTACAGTTAAAATCGTCGTCGTCGTCAATGGAGAAATCATCTCAACCGAAGACATTGACAACCGTATCAATGCTTTTGTCATGACAACGCAAATTCCGATGAATGAAGAAACCAAAGGCATGATTTATCAAAAAGTCCTGACAGCGACAATAGACGAAAAACTAAAAATGCAGGAAGCCAAACGCAACAAGATTGAAGTTTCGGATAAAGACATTGATGCTTCAATCGCCAGTTTTGCCGAAGTCAATAAAATCCCGCTGAAAAACATCCCGTCATTGCTCCGCAAAAATGGTATCAGTGAAAGAGCCTTCCGCGAACAAATGGCTTCAGATATCGCTTGGCTGCGCCTTATTCGCCAAAAGAGCCGCTTAACAGGCGAAATTACACAAAAAGACGTCGATTTGGAAATGAAAAACGCGCTTAAGGATTTTGCAACCCCAAAATTCATGGTTTCAGAAATTATGATAAAAAAAGAAAATGCTAAAAATCTCGATTCTCTTGTCAGCATTTTGCAAAAAGACCCTCGTTTTGAATTATACGCTTTCCGTTTTTCCGAAAGTCCCACCGCTGCCAACGGTGGAAAATTGGGATGGATTAATAAAGAATCCCTTCCGGCGCCGCTTGCCGAAAAACTGGCAACAATGAAAAACGGAGAAATTTCCTCGCCTGTAAAAGTCGGCGATGACTACTACATAATCAAGTTGGAGCAGTCTTTTGACCCAAAAAAAGACAAAGTTACCAAACCGACAGACGAAGATATCCGCCGTTTCCTCGAAAACCAGAAAACCGACATCTTTGCCACACAATACATCCAAAGCCTGCGCCAAAGAGCCGTCATTGAGTTCAGAGGATAAGAATGACTCTGCCGATAAAAGAAATAATTGCAACATTACCCAGCCTGAGCCTCACTGTCGAGGCGCACGGGCTGATGGCTAAAAAAGCTCTGGGACAAAACTTTTTACTCGATGGAAATATCACCGATAAAATCATTAACCTGTCCCTTCAAAAGCAAGAAAAAACCGGCTACAACAAAGATAACGTCTACGAAGTCGGTCCCGGCCCCGGCGGATTAACCCGAGCCGTTTTAAGCCGCAATCCGCAAAAACTGACTGTTGTTGAAATGGATAATCGCTGTATCGCCATTATGGAAGACATAAAAAGCAAAGTTGGTGATAAGTTGCACATTATCAACGGTGATGCTTTGCAACAAAATTTCGCCGCTATGGACTCGGCGCCGCGGCATATCGTCAGCAATCTCCCGTATAACATTTCCGTTCCACTTCTGGTCAACTGGCTGAAAACAATTCACAGTTACCAAAGCTTGACCCTGATGTTTCAGAAAGAAGTCGCGGAAAGAATTATGGCGCCGATAAACAGCAAAGACTACGGACGAATATCCATTCTCTCTCAGTTAACCTGCAAAATAGACAAGCTGTTGGACTTAAATCCAAACTGCTTTACACCGGCCCCGAAAATATGGTCCAGCGTTCTGCTTTTCAGACCTTTGGAAAGGGAATTAACCGATAAACAACTGAAAAATATAGAACATTTAACAACACTGGCTTTCGGCCAGCGCCGCAAAATGATACGGCAAAGCCTTAAACTCATTCCCAATCTCGGCGAAAAATTAGAAAAACTCGGGATTTCCGAAACCGTCCGTGCTGAAAATATTACCCCGGAACAATACCTGCAGCTTGCTGACGAACTTTAAATTTTGTCAAAATACTATCCAAAAAACTATTGCCAAATAAAAAAATTATGTTATTTTAATCCGTGAAAACATATTTTTATTCACTATTAAAATTTTATATAATTATGGAATTGAAAGATTTTAATCAAAAAGAAATTCTGGCAACACTGAGTAACAACGAATTAACAGCTCTGCTTTCACCAATCTGTTCCCCGCAAACAGCACAAAAAATCATTGCCGTCAAAAGAGGAATCACTTTCGGAGAATTGGAAGAAACAATCAAAAAATTCCCAGTTATCAGAAAAAGCCAGGTACTCCGCTTGTTTGAAAAGGAAGCCTGCGTCAACAAAAAAGACGATATTTCCGGCGGCAGAATCACGCGAGAAGTCCTGCTTGAAATTGTTTACGCCTTAGAGAATTACACCGGCAAAAAATTGACCCGTGATTGTAATGCACCACTAAGATACCTGGAAGATGCCTGTGAAAAGCTCGCTCAAATCAAACAAAACGGTCTCAAAAGCTCAAATGAAAAAATCACAATCGGTGATTTTGCCAACTACTTTTCCGGACGTTGCGGCAAAATAGATTTATTAATTGCCCTTGCCGAAAAAGTAAAAGCTTCCAGAGAAACAGTAAAAAGCTACCTGGCCGATTCTTGCGGAATTTCGTACGACAAAGTCAATGAACAGGCACCGATTACCTCCCTTGTTCCCAACATCGGAGAATGCGGAAACCAAAGTCACTTTGTTGTCATCTACTGGCTGGAATCGTTCTTTGATAAAGAATTTGATAACAGCCTGATTGAAAATCACACTATCGGCGACTTAATTGATTTCTTTGCCGAATAACTAAAAAAATAAAAGAGAGGATTACAATCCTCTCTTTTATTTTTGGCTTAAAGGATGCAAACGCCGAACTGTATCTGCCAGCTTATCCGTCACAATATGCGTGTATATTTCGGTCGTCGCAATACTGGAATGCCCGAGCATTTGCTGAACCGACCTTAAATCGGCATTGTTATTCAGAAGATGCGTTGCAAAAGAATGGCGTAAAACATGCGGCGAAACCTTAGCCGGAGAAATTCCCGCCTGCGCGGCCAGCTCCTTAATATCCATAAAAAAAGCAACACGGGTAATATGCCCGGAAGAAGAAAAAGACGGAAACAGCCACATTGACCTCCTCCCCTTTTTCAAAAAACAATCTCTGTACTCCAGATAATCTCTAACCTCATCTATTGCCTTTTCCGCAATTGGAAGCAACCGTTCCTTGTTTCCCTTACCGCGAACCAATATTTGCCGCTTATCATAATTAATACAGTTTTCTGGCAGTTCAACAAGCTCCGAAACCCGAAGACCGCAGGCATACATCAAAGTCAACATAACCGCCATACGTTTATAACGGACATTCTTATGCCCTTCTGCTGCTGCTATCAAGCGTTGAATTTCATCCGTCGTCAAAAACTTCGGCAGCGGTTTTTCAAGCTTCGGCGTCAAAATATTAACCGTCGGATTATCCTTAATTTCTTTTTCCGAATACAAAAACTTAAAATATTCCCGCAAAGAGGAAATTTTCCGGGCAATACTCTTGGTCGTATAATTCTCTTTATTCAAAAAAGCGATAAAATCAGAAATATCGCTCCGGACCACTGCCGCCGGAACCGCTTTTTTGCATTCTGCCCAAAACTGCTCAACATCCCGCCGATAAGCGTCAATAGTATTGGGAGAAGCGCCGCGCTCGGCGGACAACATCTCTAAAAAGTCATTTATAAGCAGACGATTTTCCATTATCTGCTTAAAAATTCGTTATCCAAAGTCTGTTCCACCTGCTCCTGCCGTAAGGGCACTTCACGGGAAGCAACAAACAAAACCAGCGCAATAAGTACAATTACACCGATAACCAGCCATAAATTAGAATTTTTTTGCCTCATAGTTCCCACCTTTAAAAAAGTATATTGCTAAAAATATAAACTATTTATATATTTAGCATAATAATTTGAAAGAACCATTAAAAAAATACAGATAACAATGATAAAAAAAACAGATAAAATAATTTTGCTCGTCGGCCTCATGGGCAGCGGAAAAACCAGCGTCGGCAAACGTCTGGCCAAAAAGCTGAACCTGCCTTTCGTCGACGGAGATCAGGAAATTGAAAAAGCGGCAGGCTTATCGCTGATAGATGTTTTAAAATGCTTTGGAGCTGAAGAATATCGCGCCGGAGAAGAACGCGTCATGAAACGGCTCCTACAGGGACCGCCTTGCATTTTAGCCTCCGGCGGCGGATCTTTCGTTGCCGAACAAACCAGAAAACTAGCCAAAGAACATGCTGTTACCATTTGGTTAAAAGCTGACATTGACACGCTCTACAACCGTACCGCCGGCAGAAAACACCGTCCTTTTCTGGAGGGCTGCGATTCCCACTTGAAAAACAAACTTGAGGCTTATATTAAGGAAGAATACCCCTATTATTCCGAAGCGGATATTATTGTCGAAACCAAAGACGAAGCCGTCGACAATACCGTCAACAGAGTAATCGAAGCCATAAATGACTTTACTAACAAATAAGCTCCTTCCCAACTAATACCCTTTTGAAATATCAAAAGGGTATTTTTTTTATCCAATTCACACAATATTTCCTCCCCAAAAACTTCGTCGAATTTTTCCTTTTCACGGCCAAAATAATGGTTGAACATTACAATAATATATGTTAAAATAGATTTGTGATGACGAGAAAAGGAGGATGTAGAGATGAAACTTTCCAAGGTGATACTGTTGTCAACCGTATGCTTATTTGGTTATACGGAAGACGTTTATTCTGCAAGTCATCCGGCTTGGGACGTTTCTTCCCGCGTCTTTATGTCAGGTATCCACACTTATCACACACACAACATTCTTGCCTCAGACAGCCTTTTCTCGCCGTCTGCACACCCACGGGGTGTCGCGGAAAGTTCGCCGCGGCTTGCTCCGTCTACTGAAAGCGCGATGCTTACATCGTACCTGCCGTCTGCACAATCAAGTTTCTTCCCCACCTTGAGGGAGGAATACAAGGAAGCTTCGGTGTGTTTCATTACCGATACGTCAGACTGTGCCGGGGGCGGGAGTTTCAGCCCCAACGAAACGCCGGGAAAAGGCGAAAATCCCGATTTCAAAGA
>UQAB01000002.1 GCA_900538765.1 uncultured Azospirillum sp.
CTTGTGACCTGTACCTATCCGCAGAGCGGCGTGGGTGAGGCCTGCGGCGGGAAATATGCTTCCTGCCAATGTCCGGGGTCGTACAAATCCTGTGAATGCGGCGGCGCTGCCGGAGCTACATCCTGTACAGTGAATGGCGTAACGACTTATTCAAGCTGCAAGGAATGTTGCAAAACATCTTGCCCCAGCGGCTATAATAATTCAACTGTTCCCAACGGCTATGTGCAGGACGGGGAGGCCTGCAACCATTGTTCGCTCGGCTTGCGCTACAAAATAAAACCCAACCCCTGCACCGGTTTTCAGAAATGTCAGTTTGGTCCGGAAAGCGGCGCCAAAACCTGTCTTTCCGGGGCGACAACCCTCTATGACAAGTGCCGACCCTGCAACAATGCTTGCCCCAGCGGTTATTCATTGGCAAATCCAGGGGGATGTTATGATACAAGTACCACTGAATGCGGAAATACTTGTTACCGTTCAAAACCTTGTTGCAACAACTATTGCGCAGGAAGTTATTATCCCACCTGTCCTTCAGGATGGTATGTGAAGACATATTCCGATGAATGCGGAGATATATGCTATCAGTGCTGTCATGACCGTGAATTATTATCAGGTGAAGCGGTAGGCTGTACATGCGTCCCTTCAGGAGGTTTTTATGCTATTGAATTGACAATGAAACATTATTTTTACAATGGCAGAGATGAACTTACCGAAATTAGAACTGATTCATTTGTCTCCAGCCTCAGTTATACAACAGAAAGTGAATGCAACGCAGCTATAAGCGGAGAAGGAGATTATATGTGTACCCAAAGAACAATGACTGTCAGAACAACTTGTGAATAAACAGCGCACCTCATAACGTGCTATACAATCTCAGCCCTTAGCCGCTGTAAAAGTGCGATATATGAGACGGATAATAAGAAAAAGAAAAAAATGCGACAGGAGTGTACATAGAAGTACATGGAGTCGATAGTTGGCGACTGGCAAGCACTTGTGCGCAGACAGAGCCCTACGTGACGAACGAGCTTGTCGAGGACACTTAGCATTTTTTTCTTTTTCTGTATTAGGCGTCCATAGAGCGCACTTTTACTAAAAGTCCGGAGAGTGCATTAGTGTGAGTCATCTCTACCGATCATTATTACCGTTTTTCAACTCGCTTCTCAGCTTCAGCGGATTGATTTTGCGCGGTTTGCCGCTCTTGGTCAGCTTAACGTGTTCTGCCCCCATGCCGTCAACAAAGCGCATGATGTTTTCCGCCCCGCGGCTATCCTGACGCTCGGCCTGACGATTGCCGCCATTGCGTTTTTCTGCCTGCTGCAGCTTTTCCTCGGCATTGAATTTCTTCTTGTCCTTGCGGCTCATCTTGGCTTTGCGCTCTTTATTGGATTCCCGCAGCTCCGGCTCGTATGAATCGCTCAGCATTTCCGCCATTTTGCCGATTTCCGGATGATTGGCGTAATAATTGTCGTCCCCGGGCTTGACACTGCGAACCAAACTGGTGTCATAAAAAGGCTTGTCTTCCAACGGCACATAATTCTGGTCAACCCGCCAGAATTCCATTTTTCCCTCCGGCGGAACGGAAGCGTCCGGTTGCAGCGGATTGGCAAAAATCTTTTTGACGGCAATCCAGCTGAAAGGCTCTTTCGCCCCGGCGGCGGCATTTTCGGCAACGCCCGGCGCCACTTTGACTTCATCCATATTCAGCGCCTGCACCGTCTTGGCGCCGTTCTGACGGGCAACCCGCGCGGTAAAAGCACACTGCTCAGGGTTGCCGTGAATGGGAATATAAACCGCATCCGGCGCAAACTTCTGATTTTCCTTAACCAGCTTGGCAAATTCCTCAGTATTGAGGTGCCCGGAATTCTGCATGACGACTTCTTCAAAATTCGCCACTTTCCGGCTGCCCGGACTCATAATGACCTTGGCGCCCTTGGCCGCCATCATCTGCAACATGGCCGGGCCTGTTTCGCCGTCGATTTCATCAATAATGCGCTGTCTGGCCAAAATCAGTGTACCGGGCGTAATGCCGAAATCGCGGTGCAACCCGAGTGCAAATTTGGTGGCCGCCGCCATGGGAATGTTGTAAACATCGCCGCCGCGGTTCTCCTGATATTCTTTCAGCCCCTGCGCAAAAGCACCGGTGCAAACGATATATTTTTTACTGATTTTCTTGTCATCCAGATAATTTTTCAACGGCCCTTTGTAAATCACATCGTCAAAATCCTTGTAACCGCTGAACTGCATGGCTTTGTAAACCAGCTTCAGCCAGGCGCCCTCAAGACAGATTTTGGTATTGAGGCGGCGGGCGTTTTCAATGTCAACGGCAATGTTCTGAAAGCTGCGAGAAATGACCGGAGAAACAACAATGTTGCGGTCTGGATTGCGGCGAATGGCCTCAACGCTGTTGTCAACCAGCTCCTCAAAACTCAGACGGCGTTTTTTCTGCGGCGTAATGGAGGTGGAGTCAATCAAAAACGTGGTGGTGCGCTTGCGGCTCAGCAAATCATTCATCGCTTCGCGGCTGTAAGCATATTTGCCGACCGGAACATCCTCGGCGGTGAGAAGGTCGCCGTAGTTGACAATGCCGGCATGCGCCTTGCCGTCTAAAAAAGTAAGCGTGTGAAACCCGAGCGGTTCAATGACGGAATGGCTGCTGCCAAAGGGCTCGACCACCATGTCCTCGCCGACAAGAATGTTGTCGCCGGGTTTGACTGTCACCATCTGCGGCGCCTTAATGCCTTCCTGGTTAAACACAATGTTAATCAGATTTTTGGTAAAACGCGACGTCTTGATGACCGGAAGCTGATAGCCCATGCGGACATAATTGACGAGGCCGCCGATGTGGTCTTCATGCGCGTGGGTAATAAACATGGCGTCAACCGGCTTTTCGGCTTTGCTTTCCTTGCCGGTAACCGGGTCGATGCGGTCGAGAAACTTGTCGAGATTGGGATAAGCGGCTTCAAACCCCGATTCGTAAGGAGCAAACATCGCGCCGAGATCCATAATGATTCTGGAAGTTTCGTTGCGCTCATTGGTGTGTTCGACAACCATACTGTTACCGCCGATACGATCCTCGTTAACCCCGCCGATAAAAAGGATTTTCGTTCCTGTGTCAAATTTTTGTTTATTATTTTCAGCCATTGTTCTCAGCCTCCACTCTAAATTTTGCCTAGTTATAACACGTTTTTAGACAAAATACAACAACAATTTTCACAAATTTTATTATTTTTCATCAAATTGTCATTTCGAAGACGTCATCCCTTCCTTACCCCTCGCCATCCCTAAGAACGTCATCACCTCACTTTCACCCCCCTCCCCAAAGAACAAACACCATAACAAACAAGGCTCGCAAATGCGAACCTTTTCAAACCAATTAGCAATGAGTTTGATTTTTGGGTATGCTACGAAGTGATTTTTCGACGCCGTGTACAACAGAAGTACATAAGGAGAAAAATCACAAGTATGATGCCCAAAAGGCAAGCTCCGCCATTTTTTTCTGGACTTTGGAACAACTTTGCTCTATCTTATTCCGCGTTAATAAAATTACTTATTTTTTGGGAAGTAAAATAAAAATGACAACAACGTTAAAAGATATCAGAAGTACTTATTTAAACTTCTTTGCCAAACAGGGACATAAGATTATCCCATCGTCCTCGCTGGTACCGGATAATGACCCAACCCTGATGTTTACCAATTCGGGCATGGTTCAGTTCAAAAATATTTTCACCGGCAACGAAACCCGCGACTATACGCGAGCGACAACTTCCCAAAAATCCGTTCGCGCCGGCGGCAAACACAATGACCTGGACAACGTCGGTTACACCGTGCGCCACCATACGTTTTTTGAAATGCTCGGCAACTTCTCTTTCGGGGATTATTTCAAAGACGACGCTATTGCCTGGGCTTGGGAACTTGTCACCAAAGAATTTTGCCTGCCCAAAGACCGCCTGGCCGTGACCGTTTATCATAATGATGACGAAGCCTGGAATATATGGAAAAAAGTCGCCGGCCTGCCGGATGACCGCATTATCCGTATCGCCACCAAAGACAACTTCTGGCAAATGGGTGACACCGGCCCCTGCGGCCCCTGTTCCGAAATCTTTTATGACCACGGCCCGGAAGTCTGGGGCGGTCTGCCCGGCACGCCGGAAGAAGACGGCGACCGCTGGATTGAGATTTGGAATCTGGTATTCGACCAGTTTGAAGACCTGCCCGACGGCTCCCGTATTCCGCTGAAAAAGAAATGTATTGATACCGGCATGGGGCTGGAACGCATCTCCGCCATTTTGCAGGGCGTCCACTCCAATTATGACATCGACCTGTTCCGCAACCTGATTAACGACATCTCCAAACTGGCGCCGAAAGAAGACCCCAAAGGCCCGTACCAGTCGTCATTCAACGTCATTGCCGACCACCTGCGCTCAACCGCGTTCCTGATTGCCGACGGCGTCCTGCCCTCCAACGAAGGCCGCGGCTATGTCCTGCGCCGCATTATGCGCCGCGCCATGCGCCATGCCTATATGCTCGGCGTCAAAGAACCGATGATGTACAAGCTGCTGCCCTCCCTGCAACGTGAAATGGGCGAAGCCTACCCCGAACTTTACCGTGCCGAAGCACTGATTACCGAAACCATCAAGGCCGAGGAAAGCCGCTTCCTGCGCACGCTGGACAAAGGCCTGCGCCTGCTCGACGATGAAACCAAAAACCTCAAAGCCGGTGACACCTTTAACGGCGAAACCGCGTTCAAACTTTATGACACCTACGGCTTCCCGCTTGATTTGACGCAGGACGCCCTGCGCGCCAAAGACATTCAGGTCGACACCAAGGGCTTTGATGCCGCCATGGAAAAACAGCGTGAAGAAGCCCGCAAAAACTGGGCGGGTTCGGGCGATGCCGGCACTGACAAAGTCTGGTTTGACGTTCAGGAAAAATGCGGTGCCACTGAATTTCTGGGCTATACTACCCTAAAAACCGACGCACAGGTCACCGCGCTGGTTAAAGACGGGCAGATTATCAATGCCGTCAGCGGCGGAGAATTTTACCTCATCGCCAACCAAACCCCGTTCTATGCAGAAATGGGCGGCCAGGTCGGCGACACCGGTATTCTTTACAATGCCGACACCACGATTGAGGTCACTGACACCAAACACAAGCTTGACGGCGTTTCCGTCCATTGCTGCAAGCTGATTAAAGGCATGGTCAAAACCGGCGATATGCTGACCTTCCAGGTCAACGAAGAACGCCGCCGCGACATCTGCGCCAACCACTCCGTCACCCACCTGGCGCACCGCGCTTTGCGTGATGTTCTGGGCGCGCACGTCACCCAAAAAGGCTCGCTGGTTACGCCTGACAGAATGCGTTTTGATATCTCTCACCACAAGCAGATTACTGCTGAGGAACTGCGTCAGGTCGAAAACATCGTCAACGCCGCCATCCGCAAGAATTATAAAGTGCAAACCCTGCTCATGACGCAGGAAGAAGCCGTTAACAGCGGTGCTATGGCTTTGTTCGGAGAAAAATACGGCGACGAAGTCCGCGTTATCGTCATGGGCAATGACAAGGAAGAATTCTCCCGCGAGCTTTGCGGCGGTACCCATGTCAAAGCCACCGGCGACATCGGCTATTTCAATATTGTCAGCGAAAGCGCTGTTGCTGCGGGCATTCGCCGTATTGAGTGCGTTACCGGACGCGGCGCCGAAGAATATGTCCAGAACATGGAAGACAAGCTCCATGCCGCCGGACAGGTTTTGAAAGTCGATTCCAACAATCTGGAAAGCCGGATTAAACAACTGCTTGAAGAAAAGAAAAAACTCGAAGCCGACATTTTCAACCTCAAAAAAGCCTTTGCCAACAGCAAAAGCGCCGACAACGGCGACAAGGTCGAAACCGTCAACGGCGTCAAGTTCATTGCCAAATCGGTACCGAACGTCCACCCCAAAGAGCTGAAAGCCTTCATTGACGAGATTAACAAAAATCTCGGTTCCGGCATTGTCGTCCTCGGCACGGACAACGAGGGCAAAGCCTCGCTGGTTGTCGGCGTCACCAAAGACCTGACCGGCAAATATTCCGCGGTTGATTTGGTTAAAATCGGCTCGGCGGCAGTCGGCGGACAAGGCGGCGGCGGCCGTCCCGACATGGCTCAGGCCGGCGGCCCGGACGGCGGTAAACTGCCCGCAGCTTATGAAGCGATTAAAGCGGCAATCTAACCCGCCCGACTAACAAAAACACAAACAGCCCGGTCTGACATCAAACCGGGCTGTTTCTTTATCCCCCAACCATCCATCCGAATGTCACCCTCCGCCAAGCAAAAGAACCTCCTCTCTTAAAACTCAATCACCGGACGAACATACTTATATGAATATTTATTATTAAAATAAACTTTTCCCGACGGCATATAAAACTTCCACATACCGAAAGCGCTATTCTCCGTGGATGTCCAATATTCATCCTTATCACTCAGCGCTTCACCGCCGGCCTTCTGTATGCCTGCGGAAATTGCGGCATAGTTGTCATAAATATATTTCCCGACCCCTAAAGCCGGAAGACACCATTTTCCCTTGCTCGCGGTATCACCGTCGGGAACATAATCCAGAACCGTATATAAGGCATTGCATCCCCCGGCAATCTTATCTGCTTTCATTATCCTGGTATTTTCACAACTGTTCAAATCCCTGAGCGCAGTCAACAAAGGCGCCGTCTGATAACTCACCGGATCAAGGCTTTCAATCGTAGATATATCGTCATATGTCGGCAAACGCCCCAAATACCTTTCCACATACCCAATGCCATAATTGGGCAGCCCGGGAACATCATAAGTGCCCGATCGGTCTTCGCACATACAACTAAACGACCCCTGGAGTTGCTTTAACGCCATAGCCTGTCCGTTACCTTTATCATCCAGATAGACAACGACGGCAATCGGTGTTTTGCCGCTTTCGACATTCTCCGTGCAGCTCATATCGCTGTTCAGTATCCAGCCGATCTGACACTTCTTGTCCGGACAATGCCACTTTTCGCCGAACGGGCATTTCAAACCGTCGGTACAGGCTTTGTCTTCCGTATATCCCAAATTATTGCAGTCTTCCTCGGCAATGCACACTTCCGCTCCGGCCGTCCCCGCATAGAAAGGAGCCGCCAGCAAAACAGAACTCATCAAAAACATTCTTCTCATCGCTTTTCTCCTTTCCTAAAACTCTATTACCGGACGAACGCTATTGGTATGTCCGCTATAAACTTTATTTTGCGTGTCAATTCCTCCGGGGGTTGTGCCATACCCAGTCCTAAAAGCCCACGCTATTGCGTTTGAATACTCTGATGACGACCAAATAACTTCATAATCCATTCCTTTCACTATTTCATTTCCAATTTTAGATAAAGTAACATTAACTGTACCTAAATTTATATACAAACTATTCAGCATACCAGGTGCTGGTAGACACCATTTACCTTTTGTTGCAGAAGCTACATCTGGTGCATAATTTGTGGCTGACCAGGCCGCAGGAAAAATTTTTTCATCACCTTGTGCTGTAATTTTTTGTGTGTTTTCGCAGGCATCAAAATTCTGAATAGCTGTCTGCCAATCTTTTATTTTATCAATACCTGTCTCTGTATATCCTGTTGACCATTGGATATCAAATGAGACAGACTTGGCAGTCATTGCCCAGCCACATCCTTCTGAACTAATGTAAATAACCACCCCAATCGGCGTTTTGCCGCTGACTTTGTTGTCTGAACAACTGGCATCGCTGTTTAAGATTTGCCCGATTTTGCAGTTCTTCGCCGCACCGCTGCAACTGCCCAAGACATCCGTACACTTTCCGTCTTTCCAAACCTGTCCGTCCTTACAGCGCAGCGGGCAATACCAGGTTTCGCCAAACGGGCATTTCACCCCCTGCTCGGGACAGGGCGCTTCCTTATACCCCAAAGCCCGGCAGTCCTGCGTCGGCTTGCATTCTCCCAAAGCCAATGCCGGAGACATCGTTACCCCGCAAAGAAGATAAAGCAAAAACTTGTTCTTAATCATAACCACCCCCTCCGGCATTTGTTAATTCTTCAAATGCGGATTTGATACCTCATTGCGTGGTTAGATTTTGTTGTGTTATGCGATATTAAGGACGAGAACTTTCAAACATCAAAACGCTGTCTTCACAAAATGAAGACGCTTATAGACATATATTTTTAGTGATATCATCATCATTCACACCTTACTATCTCAAGACAGGTACCAAATCCACACAAAGCTACTATACCACAGTATTTTCCACTGTTCAATGACTAATTTTGAATAAATGTAAAAAAAATGACAAAGAAAAACAGCCCTGTCAAAGGGCTGCGTATAATTAAAAATCAAATTAAATATTCTTCAAAACTTCTTCATGGTCGTTAAACGGGTGCATAACCCCTTTAATGATTTGTCCCGGTTCATGACCTTTGCCGGCAATAATCAAAACATCACCGTCTTCAAGATTTTGGATAGCGTTTTTTATCGCTTCGGCCCGGTTTCCGATATTAATGCCCTTAGGGCAGGCCACCATAATTTCGTTGCGAATAACGTCAGGCTCTTCCGAACGGGGATTGTCATCGGTTATGTAAACGACATCAGCCAAATCATTGGCAATTTTTCCCATTTGCGGGCGTTTCCCTTTGTCCCGGTCACCGCCGCAGCCGAATAAGATTTTTAGTTTTCCTGTCGTATGAGAGCGCATAGCCTTTAAAACGTTTTCAATGGCATCAGGCGTATGGGCGTAATCAACATAAATTGCCGCACCGTTTTTACTGCCGACTAATTCCAAACGCCCTTTGGCTCCGCGAATTTTTTCAATATGCTTGACTGCTTCAAAAGGCTCTCCGCTCAATTCAGCCGTTAGCCCCAAAGCACACAGCACGTTCATTGCCTGAAATTCTCCGGCCAGCGGAATGTTCAGCATCATATCTTTTCCGTAATAATTAATTTCGAGCTTCTGCCCATGAGGCAGAGGAGTCGCGTTTATCAGGCGCAGATCCGTACCGCGGTAACCATAACTGACAACTTTTTTGCCGCTGTCTTCGCAGGCTTTTTTCAAAGCATCAAAAACATCAATATCGGCATTTAAAACGGCGCTGCCGCCCGGAACAAGAATGTCAGTAAACAAAATTTTCTTGGCCGCAAAATAATTTTCCATCGTTTTGTGGTAATCTAAATGGTCACGGGTCAGGTTGGTAAAACCGGCAGCCTTGACTTTAACGCCGCCCATGCGATATTGGCACAGGCCGTGGCTGGATGCTTCCATGACTAAATAATCAAAGCCTTCTTTGCAAAGGTTGCGGAGGTCCTGATGAATTGTGACCGGATCCGGCGTTGTCATGGCATATTGCGGCTGTTCGTCATTTTTTATCAGTCCCAAGGTGCCGAGGCTGGCTGCCTTATGCCCCATCATGTTCAAAAGCTGGCGGGTAAAGTCGGCAATGGATGTTTTGCCGTTTGTTCCTGTTATGGCAGCAATGTGTGCCGGCTGGTATTCATAAAAATTAGCGGCAATTTTGGCAAAATCGTAATGCGGGTTTTCGGATATCAGAACCGCAACGCCGGGATAATGAGCGGCAGCCTCTTTGTCTTCGGTCAGAATTGCCGCTGCGCCGCGTTCAATAGCTTCCGGAATATACAAATTCCCGTCAAAAGACATGCCTTTCAGAGCTGCAAACAAAAATCCCGTTTCCACTCTTCGTGAGTCAGCCGTAATGCCGCAAATATCTGCATCTGCCGAGGCTTTTAATTTTGTATTTTTAACCAGTTCCGCAATTTTCATCGATTCTCTCCCTAAAAACTAATCCAAGCTAACATTTAAAAACTAACAAACGGTTTAATCTTGCATTTATATTGAAGAAACGTTAGTATCTCAGCAAAATTTGGATACAAAGATTAATGATTGATATAAATGACATAACGGTCCGTATTGGTTCCAAGGTCTTGTTGGACCATGCGTCGGCGCATATTTCAGACGGTCAGAAAGTCGGTCTGATCGGTGTTAACGGCTGCGGCAAGTCAACGCTGTTTCGCGTGCTGCGCGGACAGCTTGATACCGAAAGTGGAAATATCGCCTTGCCTTCCGCGGCCCGGGTTGTGACGGTTGAACAGGAAATAAACGATATTGATTTGCCGATTCTTGAATTTGTCTTGGCTCAGGATAAAGAGCGGGACGGGCTGCTGAAGCGTTTGAAAAACGCTTCAGTGGAAGAACTCGGTGAAATTCATGAGCGTTTGAACGCTATCGGTGCCTCATCGGCTGAAGCGCGGGCCGCAGTTATTCTGAACGGCCTGGGTTTTAAAAACAGCGATTTTATCCGTCCTGTGCGCGAGTTTTCCGGTGGCTGGCGAATGCGTTTGGCGTTGGCCGCCGCTCTGTTCCAGCCGTCGGATATTTTACTCTTGGATGAACCTACCAACCACCTGGACTTGGAAACGTCAATCTGGTTGGAAAATCATCTGAAGAAATATCGCGGAACATTGCTGATTATCAGCCATGACCGCACAATCCTGAATTCTCTCTGTGGTTATATCGTGCATTTTGACAACAAAAAACTGGCAGTTTATTCGGGAAATTATGATACCTTCCGCCGAACCAGAAACGAGCAGAAAGAAATGCTGGAACGCAGCTTTAAAAAGCAGGAGCAGAAGCGCCGCCATTTGGAATCTTTTGTTGAGCGTTTTCGTTACAAAGCCTCCAAGGCCAAACAGGCGCAAAGCCGTATTAAACTTCTGGAAAAAATGCCGGAAGTCACGCTGCTGGCGGATGACCCGTCTGTAAAATTTGATTTTCCCGTCCCCGCGGAACTGGCTTCGCCACTGGTAAATCTGGAAAATGTATCAGCCGGATACGGTGATAAAGTAATTTTAAAACGGCTGAATCTGAGTATAGACAAAGGTGACCGCATTGCGTTGCTTGGTGCAAACGGCAATGGTAAATCGACTTTTGCCAAACTGCTGTCCGGGCGTTTGCCGCCTTTGGGCGGAGAAATGCGTCGCACGCCGAAATTAACGGTCGGCTACTTTGCCCAGCATCAGACGGAGGAACTGCCGCTGGAAAAAACGGCAGCGGAATATATGGCCATGCTGATGCCTGAGGCGGATGAAACCAAAGTCCGGGCTCACCTGGCGCGTTTTGGGTTGGAAAAAGAAAAAGCGCTGACCCGGATAAGTCTGCTTTCCGGCGGAGAAAAAGCCAGATTGCTGTTTGCGGCCATGACGCGGAACGCGCCCGAACTGCTCATCCTTGATGAACCGACCAACCATTTGGATATGGATGCCCGCGATGCTTTGGTTGAGGCCTTGAATGAGTACGCCGGATCTGTTGTTTTGATTACGCATGATTTGCATTTGATTGAACTTGTAGCCGATGATTTGTGGTTGGTTGATAAAGGCGGCTGCCGTCCGTATGACGGGGATTTGGATGACTATAAAAAGCTGTTGCTGAGTGTTCGTGTTTCTTCGGAGGAGAAAAAAACTGCCGCAGCCGCCGAAAAGGAAAAACAACAGGCAAAAGAAGCTGCCGCCGCGGCTAGAAACAATCTTAGGGAGCTGAAAAGCCGCCTGCGCCGGATTGAAACGGAATTGGAACGGCAGACAGCTCTGAAAACTTCTTTGGAAAACAAATTTCAGGAACAACTGTCAACAGATGAAATCATCCAGACGCAAAAAGAACTGAATGCCGTTGCCGAAAAGATTGAAGCTTTGGAAACAGAATGGCTGGAAATCGGCGAACAACTGGGCGAAAATTAAATTTCTTCATTGCTGAACGGCACGTTTTGCAATCTTTTCTGCGGTTTATAAAGGAAAATGTTGGAAGTTGTCGGAATATTGTAACGCCGATGCCAATAACCTTTTTTCTCCATACAGGTGCGATAATCAACCGGATTAATTCTCGTGTCGTCACGCAGGGAGTTGACCATAACCGGTTGGGCTCCGGGGTAGGGGACGTAAGACGCCCAAATTCCTTTTTGCGCATGCCAGTCCGCACGCAAATCCATTTTGACTTCCTCTGAATAAAACCAGGATTTGACATCAGGGATAAGTGAAAAATCTTCGGCTTCGCGCAGGCATTCAGAATGATCCCGGGCAAATTTTTCTGCGCCGGTGTTTTCTTTTTCCCAATGAAAAATCACCTGACCGCGTCCTCTGGACATCCAGGAAGAACAGGAGCTGATAAGCAGAACGGACAAAGCCGGGACAAGTATAGCGTTTATTTTCATTTGAATGTCCTAAAAATCCAGATTTGCATAATGCTTGGCCGGCAGGATGCCGCGGATATTATCTTTCAGAATATCCTTGAAACTCGGGCGTGATTTTATTTTTGAATACCATATTTTTGCATTTTTATAACCGTCCCAGGCAATGTCGCCGAGATAATCAATAATAGACAGATGCGCCGCGGCAGTAACGTCTGCCAGCGAAAATTCTTCCCCGCCGAGATAATTGCGCCTTTCCGTCAGCCAGTCAATATATTCCATATGAAAAGCAAGATTATTCAGGCCGATTTTCAATATCCGTGAATCCGGCGCTTTTCCTTGTTCAAAGCGGCGAATAACTTTTTCCGCAACAATATTGCGATAAACCTCGCGATAAAATTTGTCGTCAAACCATTCGGTCAGCCGCCGGACTTCGGCTCTTTGTTTCGGGTCTTTGGGCAGCAGCCGGATGTCATAATTCACCTCTTCCAAAAATTCCGTAATGGCATAATTTCCCGCGATGATGTTGCCGTCAAAAAGAAAAATCGGCAGGCTCCCGGCCGGATTAAGCTTAAAAACATCAGAAGACAGATTCCAAGGTTCTTCTTCCTTAAGAACAAACAGCATCCTTTTTTCGCTCATCAACATACGGATTTTGCGGGAATAAGGAGAAATTGGATGATGAATTAAAAGAACCATTTTTGACAACCTTACTGTAACAATTTATATCATACTAACAATTTGAATAAAAAGGTCAAGCGCTTTGCTTTTTATTTTGTAAAGTCCGGGGCAACGACGCCGACATTTTCCTGTTCCACCTTGCCGACATAATCAGCCAGGGCTTTTTTGACGGCGGCTCTTGTTTCCGGCATATTGGCCAAAACGCGCAGGCCGTTTTTAATTTGCGCTCTGTATGCCGAAGCTTTGGAGATGCCGATAAACATCGGAATGTTCCAAATGGCATTTTTAGAAAAACTCAGTTTGTTGCGCAAACCGAGCTTCGCCAGTTCTATCCGTGCATTGTATTCAGAGGCCAGAACATAGTCGACTTCTTTATTGTAGAGCTTTTTATAAAGCTCGTAAGACGTATCGGCTTTGATAATATCAAAGTTTTTGATTTCTCTCTCTGCAAAATCGCTCAGATATTCCTTACTGCTGATAGCGCCTTTCAGCCCCTTCAAATCGCTGATATTTTTCACCTCGTCAATACGGTCAGGCAGCATAACGACAATAATCGGATTGTTGATTAATGCCGGGAAAATATATTCCAGCCCGTCATATCTTTCCGTATCATGATAAATTCCGAGAATAATGTCAATTTCGCCGCCGCGAACCTTTCTGACCAAAACTTCATAAGGAAAGTTAACGACATAATCAATCATAAAATTGGCTTTTTTCCCGTATTGGGTAATAACCGGCATAAAAATGTTCTGGTATGTTTCCGGATAAAAACGGTCGGGAATATAGCCAAAGGGCGGATAATCCATAAATCCGGTTGCTTTCAGCTGTTTAACATCCCTGTTCTTGTCAACATTAAACTCAACCTGAGCCTTTGCCGGCGTAATATTCAGCAGCAGAAAAAAACTCAAAAATAACATTTTGCCGAATTTAAACATGACAAACCCCTAAAAATTTTATATAATTTTAATAAATATACAATATTATAATAATGTTAACAAACTTTTTAAATTAGGTATAAAAATATGGATTCAGCTCAAAGATATTCGGATACTGAGCTTTCCGGTCTTAATCAGTGTGAGCTTGAAACCCGGGCGTTAATACGCACGGCCTCGGCTCTGAATATGATTAAGGAAGATTGGGAGGCAAAAAAGTCCGAATTACCTCAGGCTTTAGAAAAAAACCGCAGACTATGGACAATCATTGCTTCGGCGATGGGCGAACCGGATTGTCCTCAACCAGAAGAGGTTAGAAGAAATATTATTAATTTGTCTTTATTCATTTTCAAAAAGACCAACAATGTCTTGGCTGATCCCCATCCGCAGCCGGAAACGCTGAATATTCTGATTGATATCAATATGAATATTGCCAGAGGCTTGGCCGAGCATAATAATGCGCCGGAAGCGCAATCTGAATAATTTTAGATAAAAAAGCGGAAGATAAAAATCTTCCGCTTAAATTTTTCTTGTTTGTTTCAAAAATCTACCAGCCGGACAACTTGCAGGCCGTCAGAAGTTTTAATACAGACGACAATCTGTTTAAAACCGTAATCCAAAACTTCAATTTCATAATCCTGACGCAGCCCGTCCCAAAAAGACTCATTATCTGGCTGTTTGGCATAAAAATGGATTTCCTGCTTTTCTAAAAGTTTCCGCTGTTCCTCTGTCAGATGTACTCTTTTCAATAAAGGATTAGGAATATGATAAGCCAGTTTTTCATTGCTGACTGCCGTAATCTTGCCTTTAAGCAGCCTTGGCGTCATGCCTTTGGCCTTCATCGTCTGAATTGTCGGTTCAAACTTCAAGCCTCTTTCTTCATCAAAACCGCAAACCATAAACTCAGCTTCATCATTGATGTTTAGATTTTCAAAACCATTGGCAATAAGGCCAGAATCAATAAAGCCGATTCCTTTGTTGCCTTTGATGATGACCTCATAACCGCCGGTTTTGATGTTGTCATGCATCATAATTTTGTTGGTAACAATGCAAGGATAAACTTCGCCCAGCTTAAACAAGTCTTCATAAAATTTAAATCCGTCCATAATAATTTTGATATTAAAAATTAAACAATAATAGCTAAACACTGCTTTCTATATCACATATTTTCTACTTTTTCAATCTCATTTATATTTGTCTTTTTTCCCTCCTCTTATGAAAAATAGGGATTGTAACATAGATTTTTTTATGTTATATTAGAGTCGTGATGGCAAGAATAGGAGTAGTAGAGATGAAACTGTCAAAGGTGATACTGTTGTCAACCGTATGCTCATTTTGCAATGCGGCTGATTTTTCTTATGCAGCGTATAATACTTCTGAGGGTTTATCTCTCGTCTCAACATCAGGTATCCACACTTATCACACACACAACATTCTTGCCTCAGACAGCCTTTTCTCGCCGTCTGCACACCCATGGGGTGTCGCGGAAAGTTCGCCGCGGCTTGCTCCGTCTACTGAAAGCGCGATGCTTACATCGTACCTGCCACAGGCACTATCAAGTTCCTCCCCCGAGGTGGGGGAGGCCAGGTGGGGTGTGACAAGCGAAGCGAGTATTTCTCTTTCTTCTAAACGTTATAACCTGTCCTTTGAGGGGCTCATACCCCCTCGAGAACTCCTAACCAGACTAAAGTCTGGGGAGTTCTTGCTCCCCCTACCTCAAGGGGAGAATAATAAGCTGAATGTTTTTAAAACAGCCTCAGTCTGTTTCATCACCGACACGGGGGCGTGTTCGGGGGAGAAGTTCAGTAATGACGAAACGCCCGGAGATGGAAACGGCAATCCCGGCGGTATTCCGGATTATGACACGCCGCAGGAACAATGTCAGGCGGCTGGATATGGCGTGACGTCCTGTCCGGCCGGGTCACATGGCGATAATCCCTGTCCCGCTGACAGTGCTTATTATCAGAAATGTGTTTGTGACGCCAACATGACGGAAACCTGTACCAAACCTTATTACGGCGTCGGCCCTTCCTGTGACGGCAAATATGCTTCATGCAAGCGCGATGACGCCAAAGCCTGCAAGGAAGACGGCTACGGGCAAACGGCGTCCTGTTCTTCGGTACAGACGCCAAACAAAAAATGTTCTTACAACAGCGGCTATTATGACAAATGCGTCTGCCGCAGTGATCTTGTGACCTGTACCTATCCGCAGAGCGGCGTGGGCGAGGCCTGCGGCGGAAAATATGCGTCCTGCCAATGTCCGGGGTCGTACAAATCCTGCGAATGCGGCGGTGCTGCCGGAGCTACGTCTTGCACTGTCAACGGGCAGACGACTTATTCAAGCTGTAAAAGTTGTTGTAATTCCAGTTCTTCCAACAGGTGCTGGGTTCACAGTACCTGTCACGGCGACTGCTGCTCCGACGGGACGATAGACAGTTGCGACGAACGCTGCGGCGGCTCCGGATGTTCCTCTTCCGGCGGCAGTGATTCCGGCAGCTCGGGAGGGGGAGACTATACTGAGTATGACATGGCATCTCAGACAGTTTCATGTTCATGTTCTCAAACTTCAGACGGATGGTATGAAGGGGTGGAAACTATTTATACATCATGCTATTATTGCAGCGAAACGGAAACACGTTCCGTTAGATGGTCATATGCTTATTCTCTTGAGGCTTGCGAGGAAAGAATGGCAGAAGTTGCTTCTTGGGGAAATTGCCAAAGCTCTGATTCTGTACACACATATGTTTGTTTACCTTGCGTTCCGAGATAGAAATAATTCTTCTCTTAAACCGGCGGATGGCAATTATTGCGACCAAGCATGGTGTATTTTATGAAACGGCGGTGAAAGAACAGCTTCCGTCCGGGTTAACTTTGAAGTCAACCATCGGATACTTTTCCTTATCAGGCAGATTGTAATGCCACCATTCATGTTCAAGCGCCTGAAAACCGGCCTCTTCCATCATGCGGCGAAACATATCGCGGTTGGCGATCTTGTCGCCGTCTTCCGGCGCGTTCCACGAATATTTGGCTTTTTCGAGGTGGCGGCGAAAATCATCCCACTTTCCGTCGGCTATCTCTGCGGCATAGCGCGGTTCATAGGCATCAACAGCGCAAGGGAAAGCAAGCTCTTCCCCATTTTCATCAAGCAGCGTCACGTCTATGGCCGAAGCATGGCAATGCTGCGACTTTACCGGTTCCGCGGCAAAAAATCCGGCCATCGGAATAATTTCTTTCATGATATGGAAAGCCAGCGGCGGGCGATAAGCGTCACAGATTTTCAGCTTCAGCCCTTTTGATTGCAAAACCGGTTCCAGCTTTTGCAGGCGCGTCCAGACATCAGGATGCACAAAGCAGCGGTTGCCAAGGCCGACCTTGCCGTAGACATCCGTCTGCATCATATTGGCATCCGAGGCATACATCATATCCACCACAAAGACGCCGGCGGTTTTTACTTCAATCAAATCCATACTGTTTCCTTCCAAAACATTTTTACATTTTGATTTATAATCATATATTTTAGTTAATTAATAATAAATTGACGGCTTTATTTTGGCAGGCGCCCATTTTTTGTCAAGTTTTATAAAAATAATGCTTGCTTATTATAAAAATGCCCGTATAGTGGAGTAAGAGAATTTTAGCAGCTCTTCATGATTTTTGATATTTCCTTCAATAGATTTGGTTTAGAGTTGGCATTGCGCAAAAGGTGCAGTGTTTATTAGATTTTCTGACGTGTTAAACAATTTATTGAAAGAAACATATATGACAACTTTTCATGACCTGGGGCTGCCCGGGGATATTCTGGCAACATTAGACAACATCGGTTTTACAACCCCTACTCCCATTCAGGAACAGGCCATTCCCGTCGCTTTGGCGGGGCATGACATTCTCGGGTCGGCACAAACCGGCACCGGAAAGACTGCGGCCTTTGTTCTGCCGATGATTAAACATCTGACGGAAAATCCGGCCAGCACAGCCCTGATTTTGCTGCCGACGCGCGAGCTGGCACAGCAGGTGCAGGACTCCTGCCGGCTGATGCTCGGCCGCCGGGCGGCAATTAAATCCGCGCTGCTTATCGGCGGAGCGGGAATGTCCGCGCAGTTGCGCGAGCTGAAACAAAGTCCGCGGGTTATTATCGGGACGCCGGGGCGCATTAACGACCATCTCGTCCGCCGCTCTCTGTCCCTCAAAGACACGGATTTTCTGGTGTTGGACGAAACAGACCGTATGCTGGACATGGGGTTTGGAATTCAGCTTGACCAGATTGTGAAGTTTTTGCCCAAAGAACGTCAGACGCTGATGTTTTCCGCTACCCTGCCCGCCAACATTCTGAATCTTGCCCGGAAATATCAAAAAGCGCCGGTGCGCATTGCCATCGGCACCGCGAATCAGGCGGCCGCCAACATCCGCCAGGAACTTATTAAAACCAGCGACACGGGAAAATACGGTGAACTGCTTAAACAGATAAAGGAACTTGACGGCTCCATGCTGATTTTCGTAAAAACGAAATACGCCGCCGAACGCCTGTCCCGCCGCCTCAACAAAGCCAATGAACAATGTCTGGCCATACACGGCGATTTACGCCAGGCAAAGCGCGAGCATGTCATTGCCGATTTCCGGCAGCAGAAATGCCGTATTCTGGTAGCAACCGACATTGCGGCCAGAGGGCTTGATATTCCGCATATTCAGAGCGTTGTCAATTATGACCTGCCACAGTGCCCGGAAGATTATATTCACCGTATCGGCCGTACAGCCAGAGCCGGCGCCGCAGGGACGGCCGTCAATTTGCTGACGCCTAAGGACGCTGCCAAATGGAAAGCCATTCACAAGCTGATGAATCCGTCAAGCCGCGACAAAAAAATGTTGTTTGAGGGCGACGCTCCCGTCAGCGCCGAGCCTTTGGCTTCCCTTTCTCCAAAAAAGCCAAAGGCCAAAATGAACGGGAAAAATCCGTTTAAGCCTTTTGCACCGGACAAAAGGAACAGACGCCCCCAAAGCAGCGCGCCACAGGCTAAACGCAGCCACAAGACAAACGGCAGATAACCTTTCAACAAAAAATCCGGTAACAATGTTTTGTTGCCGGATTTTTTTCAGTTCATTTCAAACATTAATCAATGTATTCCCTGCTTTTCAACAACGGGACGTCCAAACAGGTTAATGAGCGAAACGAAGTAATGTTCTTCACGCTTGGTAAACGGACGCTTGGGATTGTCATTTTTCCGCCGTTTTTCAAGCATGCGCTGCAACGGCAAAAGAAGTTTGGCGCTCATACCGCTGTCTGTCAACTCCTGCACATGGGTATGGAACATCATAAACGTTTTATCGCTTATCCAATCCCCTTTCATCATGAAGTCAAACATCAGCGGATGCGGAACAAATCCCCGGTCAAAGACCTCGTCGATTTTTGCAAACATGAATGAGCGCAGCTGCTGATATTCCAATCCATTGCCGTTTTCCTTGTAAGTATTGCACATGACCAGCCCCATTTTTCCAAACAGTTCGTAATCCATGTCTTCAGGCGTGCCCAGGACGTCAAAATCCATTGCGACCTCATAATACTTAAACGGAACCGGCATTTTTTTACCCTGCATATCAACAATGATTTTCAAGGTAAATTCAACCTCTTTCCGGCGGAAGACCAAAATCTGCTCTCTTTGCTGAATATCTGCAATTTCTCTTTTGACGCCGCTAAAGCTTTTTCCGCCCATTAACGCCGCATACGCCCGTTTGCGCAGTTTTGGTGTTAAAGACTTCAAAAAAAGCTGTTCGTCATGGTTCAACGCCCTTGTTCTCGGGATTGTGCCGCGGTCTTTGGCTTTGCGGCGCAAATCAGAAATCTCGCGATACACATCCTGCAGGCTTTTTCCCTCGCGAAAACGGGTATAGGCGATACTTCTGTACTGCGGTTCCAATCCTTCAATGTACAACGTGCGAACCTGGTCGTCAATCGTTGCAAATTTTCTTTCCTGTTCCATATAATAAATTTAATAATATAATTTAACCTTTTTATTATATGAAATTATTCCCTTTTCTTCAAGAAAAAAACGAATCCTATTTTGCCTTATGGCGCAGGCTGCCCCACCAGTTTGCCAAACGGGCTTTCAATGTCAGACCGTATGGCGCGAGAATCTCGCTGATGAGCGGCATATTGCCAACCCAGTTTCCGCCTTTGTCATGCTCAAGGATGACCAACTCGTAAGAATCGTTGTCCGCCTTTACTTTCCAGCCTTTGATGTCGCCGCTCATAAACACATACAAAAGTTTGAGGTGTTTTCCGGGATACAGTTTTTTAAGGCGGAAAACGGCTTTTTCCAAGTCGGCCGTCTGCGGCATGATTTCATCAAAATGCACAAACATAACTGAACGCGCCGCCGCCAGTTTTTCGTACAGGCGTTTAATCCGCCGTTGGTATTTAACTTCCACTTTGGGAAATTCTTCCATGGATTTTTTGGTAAAATCATGCTGGAAGGTAACGCCGTTGGGCATTTCATAATGCACTTCATGATCTTTAGTGCCGATAAATTTGAGCTTATCCTTTTCTATCAACCCGGAAAAGCCGTTTTCCAGAAAGGTGACGGTCAAGTCCAAATTCATCGGGCCAATCCAGTCATAGGGCATCGACTCAGTCTGCAACCCGTTTTTCCGCAAATTCCATGACGTGATGCAAACAGAACCGAACGGTACAAACAAATCAAATTTCTGCATAAAAATCTCCTGTTAAATTCTTTTTCCAACTTTAAAGGCGATTCCGAAAAATTCCCGCTTATTTTTTGAATTATCCCCCGAAATTTCCAAAAGGCTGCCGGACTTGTGCTTTGAAAAAACTTTTTCCCTTGAAATGCGCGAAATAGAGGTTACACTGTTTTCAGTTTCACTCAACGATAAAAAGGATCAGAAAATGAAAAAATATCTGCCTGTCATGATTATTGCCGCCGTTTCCTGTCTGTCAGGCGCCGGGCTGGCGAAAGACCGCACTCAGGAAGTTATTCAACAAATTCAGAAAAAGGATGCCATGGTCATGAAAACCGTAGAACTGGAATACAAGCAATTCGGCAACAAATATTTTATCCGCATCAATCCCGGGCAGCCGCTGGTTGAAAACCTTAAAGACTTTTGCCAAAAGAGAAACATTCGCCTTGCTACAATCAACGGCATCGGCTCGCTGCAAAGCGTGACGCTGGGCTTTTTCAATCCGGAAAGCAAAGAATATAAGCAAAAAGAATTCAAAGAACCGCTTGAGCTTGCCGGCCTGACGGGAAACGTCACAATGAAAGACGGCGAGCCGCTGCTTCATTTGCACGGCACGGTCGCCGGGGATAATTACAAAGCACTTGCCGGACATATTGTCGAGGCGCAGGTCAGCCTGACGGCGGAATTCGTTATCGAAACCATTGACGGCAGTCTGGAAAAGACTTTTGACCCGAAAACCGGCCTCAACCTCTTTGATTTTAACAAATAAGAATATTATAAAAAACTCTTGACTTAGTGTATACTCTAAGAATTATGTTTATTACATAACCGATTCTGCAAAGGAGAAAAACACGACATGATCAAAAAAGTACTGATTATTTCAGCCAGCGCCCGCAGAGGCGGCAATTCCGACCTTTTGTGCGATCGTTTTGCCGCCGGGGCAAAAGATGCCGGCAATGTTGTTGAAAAAATCTTTTTGAAAGACCATAGAATCAATTATTGCACTGGATGCGGCGTTTGTAACAACACGCACAAATGTGTTCAGAAAGACGACATGGAACCGTTGATTCAAAAAATGATTGATGCGGATGTTATTGTCATGGCAACACCGGTTTATTTTTATGCCATGAACGGACAAATGAAAACTTTTATTGACCGCACCGTTCCCAGATATGAAGAAATTACGGACAAAGAATTTTATTTCATCGTTGCTGCCGCTGACGACAGCCATGCCAACATGGAAAAGACTCTGGAAGGTTTCCGCGGTTATCTCGACTGTCTTCCCGGTGCCGTTGAAAAAGGCACGATTTATGGCACAGGCGCCTGGCAAATCGGCGATATCAAGGGCAAACCGGCAATGGAAGAAGCTTATACTACAGGAAAAGGCATTGCCTGACAACTTCTAAAAAAGAACAAACAGATTTCGTTGATTACGGAATCTGTTTTTTTGCATCTTATTGTTTCAAAAGCTGAATAAAATCGGAATAACGTACCCGCAGCTCTTCTTCCTGACGTAAGGCAACCTCTTTCATGATTTTATTGGTGTACCACTCCAGTACATAAGCTTCGGGGGTTACTGTCAGAATTTCCGACGCCTCGTCATAAGCAAAATCCAGCCCGAGAAAAGGTGAACGGACTTCGCAGGTTTCCACCTGCCGATAATATTCTTTGGCAATCTTAAATTTGACGGGAACCGGTTCATAAGGGTTTCCGGCTTCTTCATTATGGATATTTTCCACGACGGTCATCAGGCGGATATAAGTCGCAATCAAAAGCGGATAAAAACTGTGATAAACCGGAAATTCACTCATGTAGCCCTCTCTGTTTTTCCCGCTTTCCCGAGAAAAGCGCATTTTTGATAAAAAGACAGCCCGCTTTATAGGCAGGCTGTTTGATGGTAGCGAGGGGCGGATTCGAACCGTCGACACAAGGATTATGATTCCTCTGCTCTAACCAACTGAGCTACCCCGCCATCGAATTTCGTGTATTTTAATAATATGTATTCACGGTCTTGTCAACAAATATTTTTAATCTTATTCACTTTTTCCACACGGCGGCGGAACAAACCTATCTTTTATATTTAATTTACGACAGAAACAACCGTTTTCGGGGAAGATTATTCACCGGCAGCAGATGCGCCCTTGTCCTCCGCCAAATAAACAATTAGTATTCCTGCAAATTTTGGTTTATAAATCGAGGAAATCTGCATGAAAATAAAATATCTGCTGTCCGCCGCCCTGCTTGCCGGCGTTTTTGCATTTCCGGCGGCTGCTGCCGAAGACGGGACAAAAGAAAATGCTGCCGAAACAGCCAAACCCGCAAATCAGCTCCGAGCGCATTTTAAACGCGTCGGGCTGGATATTTCCAGCACGGACGTCAGCAATGCCGACGCTTACAAAAATTCGCCGGTCACCCAGCTGAGCGCCGACAGCGAAACCGTCATCAAAGGCGTTTTTGACTTTGCCCTGGAATACGAAACACCGCGTTCATACTGGGAAAACTCCCTGTTTATGCAATATGGCAAAACCAAGCTGAAACCGGCTGACGGACCGACGACCAGCAGCGAAAACACCGACCAGATTCTTGTTACTTCAAGCTACACGCAGAAAATGTGGAAATATGAAGAAGCCGACCTCGGCCCTTTCGGCAGCCTGAGTTATGACACGGAATTTACCGACAACGACGATGCCCCGCGGCGCAAAATCATTCGCGGCAAAGGCGGTATCAAGCTTTTTAACGGCACTTATACCAAAGATTTATACATTGCGGCAGTCGGCGAATCTGATTTGACCTACGCCCAGTCCGTTGACAAACTGGCTTGGGAAGTCGGCGGCAGTTATGATTATCCGCTACGCGACGGCGTAAAATTTCACATTGAGGGATATTTCCGCGATTATCTGGCTTACAGCCGTTATCAGGGAACTGACCTGAAATATGACCTGAACATTGTTTCACGCATGGATGTCAAGCTCAACAACATCCTCAGCCTGTCGCCGTTTATTTCCTATCGTCAGGCACAGTCGCGCGAGGCCAATGTCAAAGGCAGCAACCTGATGATTGGTATTTCATTTGCTTATTCAGACTTGTTTGACTTATAGCCGTCATCGAGAATCTCATATTCAACATCAATAATTTCCGGTCCCTGATGATGTGCAGAGCCGGATTTTTTTGATGCAGACGACGCTGTCCGGCGTTTAAACAAATCACCGGCATTTTGCGACAGAATTTTGTTCAGCTGCCACAAACGCCAGGCGCGCGCCCCGTAACCGGCCAGGAACAGAATCAAAATAACCGGCAACAGAAATGCAAAGAGATAAAGGGATATCCACAAAATTCCCGCTGCTGCAGCGCCCCACAACATCCATGATGCCAATCCCCTGATATTATTATTCATCTTCAAAAAATCCCCTGCACCGGTTTCGGTTAAAACAAAAATTTACTTTTACCCTATAGTATATAGTACATAAAATGATTAATCACAAGAAGAAGAGGAAATTTTGTTATGAAAAACTGTCTGTTTATTGAATATCCCAAGTGTTCAACCTGTCAAAAAGCCAAGAAATGGCTGGAAGAAAACGCCATTAGTTTTACGGACCGACACATTGTCGAAAACTGTCCGACTGTCGAAGAGCTGCGCGGCTGGCATAAACGCAGCGGTCTGCCGTTGAAAAGTTTTTTCAATACCAGCGGCCTGTCTTACAAACGGCTGGAACTGAAAGACAAGCTTTCATCCTTGAGCGAAGACGAACAATATCGCCTGCTCGCTTCCGACGGTATGCTCATCAAACGTCCATTGCTCATTTGCGAAGATAAAGCGTTTGTCGGTTTCAAGCCGGAAAAATGGCAAGCGGTTAAATAAATTCCGATTATGGTTGACTATAACGCTCAAGGTGGTATTCCAATGTCGGGATAATGTTTTTTGGAGGCAGAGCAATGTTGGGACATTTTAATTTTCAGGATTTTATCAGCGCGTTTTTCGTTTTGTTCGCAATTATCGATATGCCGGGTTCAATCCCGATTATTCTAAATCTCCGCCGCAAGGGAAAAGTTGTCAAGGCCGGAAAGACCGCCCTGCTCTCTCTGATGATGTTTTTCATCTTTTTCTATATCGGGGAAGCCTTTTTGTCTTTGTTCGGCGTTGACATTTCCTCTTTCGCCGTTGCCGGTTCGCTGATTATTTTCGTTATGGCTTTGGAAATGATTCTTGATATTGAGATTTTCAAAACCACAACGGACAGCCCGAAAGACAGCAGCTTTTTTCCGGTTGTCTTTCCGCTGATTGCCGGCGCAGGCGCTTTGACAACCATGCTTTCCATCCGTTCCCAATATGACAACATCAACGTCCTTGCCGCAATCAGCGCCAATGCACTGGTTGTGTTCTGTGTTTTGAAGCTGACAAAATACATTGAAAAGTTTCTCGGCGCCGGCGGTATTTATATGTTGCGGAAATTCTTCGGCATTATTTTGCTGGCCATATCTGTCAAGCTGTTTACAACCAACATTACTTTTATTATCGACAACATCATCAAAACAACAGACTAAAATGTTGCAGGCTAAGATAACAAAAAGGAACTGATTTTCTCAGTTCCTTTTTGTTATCTTAGCTAAAACTCAATCACCGGACGGACATAGGTGCGGGTAACATCATTTTTAAGATTTTGACGGATATACCCAGGTATATTGTCTTGACCTGTATTGAAAACCCACACATTACTGTCGTTATATTCTGATGATGATAAGATATTTTCATTATCTCTAATGCGATATGCTAAATCAGGTACATTTTTATTAAATGCACATAAATCAAAATTATTTAATATTCCCGCCGTAGGCAACATCCATTTTCCTCTTGTCGTCAGAGCTGCACTCGGCGCATAATTCAACACGGCATAAGCCGCAGGATAGTAGCTTGAGGCAGAATTACCGTGTTTGTTGGCAGCCTGAATAATCTTTGTCATATTGCCGCCGGCATCGAAATCCTTAATTGCCTGCTGTTGATTGGAAGACTGAAAAGCACCGGTAGCTACATACTCTGCAGACCATATAATATCTACTGAAATTATATTAAAACTCATCGCATAGCCGCAGTTATCTTTAACAGTAATAACCACGCCTATCGGTGTTTTGCCGCTGACTTTATCTGTTGAACAAGTGCCATCACTGTTTAGGATATCGCCAATTTTACAGTTCTTAGCGTAGCCGGTACACTGCCCAAGCATTGTTCCTGAACGTTTTTCGCATTTTGCATTCTTCCATTCATAATCAAGGCCGCAAGAGCAGGAAGCATACAGATTATTACATTTTTGTCCACTACCTCCGATATAGCCCGTTCCCTTGCAGTCATATTTAAAACCATATTTTTCACAGACGCTTGCTTCTGATGACGGACAGACAAATGCATTGCCAAACGGGCATTTCAGACACCCTCCTTTGTTTGTTGTTTCTGTATATCCTAAAGAAGCACAATCGGTTGTCGCGACACATTGGGCTTGGATTAAGTTTGGAATTAAGGACAGACTCGTCCCTAAGAGTAAGAATTTAAAATTAATATTCATGTTGAACATCCTTTGTTTTGGAAGTTAAAACAAAACCCGCTTCACAAAGAAGACGGGCGGATGTTCGTAACCATATACACATAAATGGCTCAGTGCTTTCGCGCATAGCCTTATAACACTGACATCCGTCCCTAGCACTGTTGTAGACAGATATCAGCATAACCTTATTTAAAGTCGTAAATATGCTTAACGACTATGTGTATTAAAGGGTTACGACGCCCTCGGCGGCAAACACTGCCGCTTAAAATTAAGGGTAGCATAGAGCGGAATTTTTGGCAAGGAAATTTTGTGGCCGGTTCCGGTTGATATTGGCTGAAAACAGACTATATCAGAAATATTATATAATTATATGAAAGGACAAACGATGACAGATTTTTATGACGTAATGACCTTAAGACGTTCAAATTACAGTCTTGACGACCGGGTCGAACTCAGCGAACCGCAGATTATGGAATTGATTAACCATGCCGTAAAACAATGTCCTTCGGCTTTTAACTCACAGTCGGCACGCGTTATTGTCCTTTTTAACGAACATCAGCAGAAATTCTGGAATCTGACGCTGAAAGAACTCGAAAAAGTTACGCCTAAAGACAAACTTGCCAACACGGAGAAAAAAATCGCCTCTTTTGCTGCCGCTCGCGGTACAATATTGTTTTTTGAGGATGAGGACGTCATCAAAGGGCTGCAAAACAATTTTCCGCTGTATAAAGACAAATTTCCGGTTTGGTCTGAACAGGGAAACGCCATTCTGCAATATGCCGTTTGGTGCCTGTTGGCTGACAACGGCATCGGGGCTTCTCTGCAACACTACTCGCCGCTGGTTGACAGCTTTGTTCACAAGGAATGGCAAGCGCCGGAAAACTGGAAACTTATTGCGCAGATGCCGTTCGGACGCATTACCGGCGAACCCGGGCCGAAAGATTATCTCCCGCTGGAAACACGGGTTAAAATTTTTTCATAATTGCATGATGAAAACCAAAAAAACGGAGAGCCGCAACTCTCCGTTTTTTTATTCTTTTCCACATTAACATACCGCGACATAACGCTCCGCGCCGATATCCCGGCTGCGTCCGGTGCCATATTTGGCACTGCCGTCAACAAAAGCCAGAAATTCATCTTTAAAATCATTAATATCACCATAACCGCGGTCGCGGATAAAACAGTTGGCGATCATATAAATATGTTCCATTACCCCGATTGTCATGGATGACAGGATATTCAGCTTTTTCTGCATGATATTGATATATGCGGGATCTTCGCGTTTTTGCAGCGAGTGCATACCCACTAGGCGACGGCGGATGCTGTTGATTGTTTTAGAGTTTCTCTCTATTTGCAGCCGGGCCAAGACGTCATAATAGTTTATCAGGCTCTCGCTGTCCGTCAGGCCTTTGATTAATTTATGGATTTCTTCCGAAGGGTCGTCTTTCTTAATTGTTCTCAACAAAAATTCAAACAGGGAATTCCTTGTTTTCTTTGCCAGTTCCAAGTCTTCGATAAATGCTTCTCCGAGCGTTTGATATTTAACCTCTACCATAGGCATTCTCCTTCATCCATAAACATAATTATATTATGTTTTATATTACCATAAAATAATGGCCGACACAACACAAATATGTAACAAAACTGTAACACTTTAGGTTAAGATGTCCGGTTTTTGCTTTGACATCCGCTGATAAATCAGCTAAAAACACAAAGTATTCCGGTTTGAGGAGAATTGTTTATGCAGTTTTTTGACATTTTTCTGGTAGCTCTGGCTTTGTCGGTGGACGCGTTTATCGTTTCCTTCTCATACGGGCTGGTTGTCAGGAAAAACAAAACCGCCAATTCTCTTAAACTCGGCTTAAGCACCGGTTTGGGACAGTGTCTGATGCCGCTTATCGGATGGTTTGGCACGAAATCGGTTTATCAGTTTATCGAGCCGGTCGACCATTGGATTGCTTTTGGCGTTTTTCTGGCTTTGGGACTGAAAGTTATTGCCGACTCTCTGGAAGACGGCTGTGGTGATGAAACCAAACATCTGCAAAAGAATTTGACCTTTAAAATCCTGTTGATGATTGGTATTGCTACCAGTATTGACGCTCTGGTGATGGGCGGAACTTTGTTTTTCATGGGGGCGGATATTTTTGTTGCCGCACCGGTTATCGGCCTGACAACCTTTATTTGCGCCGTTGTCGGCTTTCATTTGAATTATTTTTTCAAAAAAATTCCAACCAAGTACATGGAAATCGGCGCCGGGCTTATCCTTATCGCGCTCGGCTGCAAAGTCTTATATGAACACCTCAGCGTCTAATCCGTTATTACCTTGTTAATCATTTTTGCTTATACTGATGAGCAGGTTAGTGTTTAATACGGAGGGTATCATGAAAAAAACTTTCACGGCGCTTTTGTGTACGGTTATGTTTAGCAGCCTGTCAGCAACCGCCAAAGAAACAAATATTCAGGAGCTTAAAGCACCGGTTCCGGTCGTTGATGAAAACGAGCAAAGTTATCAGAATATGCTGCACAAAAAGTTTGCCGAGATTGACACCAACGGCGACGGAATCGTTTCGCCGGAAGAATATAAGGCTTATAACGACAAGATAGAACAACGGCGCCGGGAGATTATGGACAAGGCTTATCTGGACATGGATACGGACAAAGACGGCAAAGTGTCGGAAGCGGAATTTCTGGCACGACTGAACCGCCGCCGGGAGGAAATCAGAAATATGATTAAGGGCGGAATTGCCGTTAAAAACAACGTTATGCAGGAAGAAGGCGCGTTACCGCCGGCTCCTGTCCCGGCAGACTAAAGAAAAAAGAGCGGCATATCTGTCCGCTCTTTTTGTTATTCTCCCTCATACCCCGGCAGGTGGGTTTTATTTTCTTCATAAAGCGCAAAAGCATCGTTAATAATTTGTTTGGCTTCCTCCGGTCCGAGAAACTTTTCAATAATCACTTCCTTATTCTCCAGCACCTTATAATCCTCAAAGAAGCGGCGCAGCGTTTTCAGGCAATGCGGCGGAAGTTCGTCAATATGGTTGTAATAAGAAAACTCGGGGTCATCAACATGAACGGCTACGATTTTGTCGTCTTTTTCCCCTTGGTCGATCATCTTCATTACGCCAATCGGCTTGGCACGGAGCAGCGACAACGGCACAACGGATTCCTGGCACAAAACCAGAATATCCAACGGATCGTTATCTTCGCAGTAGCTGCGGGGAATAAAACCATAATTGGCAGGATAATGAACGGCGCTGTATAAAACGCGGTCAACTTTCAGCATACCGCTGGCCTTATCCAGTTCGTATTTCAGATTGGAGCCTTTGGGTACTTCAATAACGGCGGTGACGATTTCCGGAGCGTCTGCCCCTTTGCCGACGCCATGCCATGGATGCAACATTGTTTATCTTTTCCTTTAATGTTTATCAAAACGGTGTTGGTTAATCTACGCAATTTAATGTTTCTTGTAAAGAAATTTATCTGAGATTTTTTTACATTTTGCAGACAATCAACGGCACGCGCATTTCCTTTTCGGTCAAGCCGGCATGGTGCGCTGTCAAAGACAGAGGCGGAACGCCCTCCGGCGTTTGATATTCGAGCATTATTTCGCCGGTGGCCAGCGCAACATAATCGCCGATAAAATCCCGCAGTTTGGGATGCTGCTTTCCCTCGCCCAGCCAACCGCCGTTCAAATATTCGTCAGCGGTCAGCAGTTTATAGTCTGCTCCAAATAAACGATTGAAATTTTCTTTAAACGCCTCTGATTTTCCGTCTTTCAGATAAAAAGCAACCGTTCTGGGCTCAATGGCGGGCGGCAGGCGGAGGCAGCCGTTAATTTCCGCCACTTCATTAAGCAGGACAGTTTTTTTGATATCCAGCAATCCATGGTCGGCAGTTATGACCAGCAGATAATCTTTCAGGGACGCGCAAAGTTTTTGCACTTTTTGTTCCAGATTTTTGATTATTTTACGGGTTTCCGCGCTATAACAGCCGGTTCTGTGCATCGTATGGTCCGGCTCTTTGTGGTAGCTCAGAATAAACTTTTCTCCCGGCCGGCGGCAAAGCTCCTTAATCTTCAAACAGATATCGTCAAAATCTTTTACCGAAAAATCGCCCCAGGGAACGGCGACGCCATAGGCCTGATATTTCCCCTGCTCCCGGATTTGTTCATAAAGCTTTTTATAGGCCAGAAAATCGCGGCTGACATTAACATCCAGTTGTTCCTGCGTATAAGAATCCCGATTGGTAAACAACTCTATGTTTTTGCCGTATTCTTTAAAATAACACTGCCAGCCGGCCATACCGTGTTCTTTCGGCGTTTTGCCGCTGTAAATACTGGTGGTGGCAGCCGTTGTGGTCGGCGGATAAACCGATGATATATCGGCAACAATATGGCGGCGGAAAAAGCTGTCTTCCGGCAAATTATGTTTCAGCATATCCATGCCCATGCCGTCCAAAACCAGAAGAATGATATTTTTACAGCGCCGTTCTGCCAGTTGTTCATCAAGCGGGGCAAGCGTTGAATGCCATTGCGGGCAGTCAAAATGCCGCAAGAACGAATTTGACAGGTTTACCAGGCTGTTATCATAATCGGGCGGACAGATGCTGTTCATATCCTAACTTTTCCTCAATTTTGAAAAAACATTAATATCACGATACCTTTGTTCATTTTTCGAAAAAGATTCCTGCCGCAGAACGCCTTCTAAAATATATCCGCATCTTTGAGCAACATTTGCAGATTTGACATTCAAAATATCCGTCTTTATCACAATACGGTTTATCCCTTGCTCAAAAAATTCTTTTTCCAGAAGGGAAACAGCTTCCTGCATATAACCTTTTCCGCAAAAACGAGAGGAAATCCAATAACCAATCTCCATAGACTTTGCATTTTCATTAATATTCAGGGCGGAAATCATTCCCATAAAATCACCAGCGGAATTTTTCAACGCAAAATCAAATTCTTTTCCGGAAATCCATCCGCTATCACACAACAACAAATACTCATAAGCCTCTTCTACGCCATAATCATCTTCGGCCCAATCCAACCATGGCTTCAATTCAGCCATACTTTCTTTAATTTCGGCTAAAGAAATCTGTGCCTGATGAAATGTTTTTTCAGGCCGTTGCAAGATAATTCGGTGACTGATGATTTCTTCACGAGGCTTCATGTTGCCCTACTCCTTTATTTTTGTTTATAAAGCCAAGTATAATAGACGATTACTTTTTCATCAACTAAAACTTCATAAAAACAAATATAAAAAAGTTCTTGCAATTCTTTTGAGATAGCTTTATATAATATTTCTGTATTCGGGATGTAGCGCAGCCTGGTAGCGCATTTGCATGGGGTGCAAGTGGTCGCTGGTTCGAATCCAGTCATCCCGACCATGAAAATATAAGGGGTCTGCTTGTCAGATCCCTTATATTTTTATAATTGTGAAATGTCAGGTTTCGAACCGGCGAGGAAGCTGGTCGACAAGGAGGAGAGGCAGACGGGAGAATGCCGGTGAGGGCTTGGAGAGCCCGAGCGACGACGAAGCGGCGGAGTGAAACGACGTCAATCCAGTCATCCCGACCATAAAAAACGCCGGCTTCATACCAGCGTTTTTTTAACTTGCAAATAAACTGCCGTTTCTTCATTTTTTTCTTAATACGGGAAGCACTATCATAATGACTCCGGCTATCAAGACAGCGCCGAGAAGACACAGCGCTTTAGGAATTGTATCATAAGCCATGTATGCAACCATAAACATGAACAAGATACAATAAACTATAAAGCTGCCGAGGAAACCGAGGATAATTTTCTTTGCTTTCAAAGCATCCTGCGGGGAGGCTTTATTCGTCAGAAAATCAGGATTGCGCTTTTTACACCATCCCAAAAGACGCAGAACCACAATACAGGCGATAATACCTATACCGCACCAGATTAAGAGGGCTAGCTTCAATTCTTCCATAAACATAAAATTTTAGATAAGACATAATGATATTCTTTGAGGGAAAACATAAACCAATTTTCCTCAAAATGCAACTTTTTTAACGGCCGCCGAGCTCTATAGCTGCCATGTTAAGAAAACGCTGGCGGATTTGCTTTTTGCTGACATAAATCACTTTGCCGCAGACAGGACGGAAATCGTCATTATCATAAATCAGCCAGATAACATTTGTCCCTTTTAAATCACTTTTCGGCATATCATTTGAGTAGCCGTCGGTAAAGACAATTTTGTTGACGTCCTTCTTTTTTGAAAAAGCCCGCACGGCCAAATCAATATTTGTTCCGCCGCCGCCCGGAATATTGAAACTGTCAATATCGCGGTTGTTCTTAATCTCACTGAAGCCATAAACACGGTGGTCAAAACAGCCGACTTTCAGTTTGGAATTTTTCAAAATCGGTTTCAGCTGCCGCAAAAATTCTTTCAGCATCTCTTCATCGACAGAGCCGCTTACATCCAACATAACCTCCGTTTCAGAACGGTTCTCTTCTTCCAGTTCCTCAACCCGCGCCATATAATCATTATCTGCGCCCGAGCGCCGATAAGACCAGCGGTCATTTTCATCCTCGATTGTTTTTTTGAGAAGTTTTTTCCAATCCAGGACCGCTTTGCTCTTCCCTACCGGCCCCAGAGAATGTTTTCCGGTTTCCGTCAGATTTTTCATGACCGTGTTTTTCTGCTGTTCCAAACTGCGGCGGATTTGCGCAGCACGGTTTTGACGCTCCTCCTTGTTTTCCTCCAAAAAGTTTTTTTCCCATTCGTTTTCCTGTCCTTTGCGGCGCGTTTCTCCGCCGTCCTCTCCTGAGGAATTTTGCTTTTGGCTTTCGGACATTTCCTGTTTTTCACCGGCTGAGGATGACTGCTCGCTTTCTTTGTTTTCGGGCGGCGTTTTTTCTTTGTTAAACAGGTCTTTTATTTTATCAAGAAAGCTTTTGCCTTCGTTTTTTTCTTCATTTTCGCTTTGCTTTTCTTCGCCATTTTCATTCTCTGCGGCGCTTGGCTTCTGTTGCTGTTTTTCGGCTTTTTCTACGGCCTGTTTCCAAATTTCATGGCTGTCATGCCCGGCCTGTTCATTTTCTTCGCCGCCGTTTTGTTCAGATTGCCCGGACTGGTCAGACTGGTCGTCTTGATTATCCTGCCCTGATTGTTGCTGTTTTTCCTGCTGCTTTTGCAAAAGCTTTTCATACATTTCTTCCGCCGAACGGTTAACGGCTTCTGCCATATCTACCCCGCCCTCGACCATCGGCAGTTCTTCATTTTTCAAAATCTGGTTGATAACGGCATCCGTCGCAATATTCCACAGTCGCGGATTGCGTCCTTTGCTGCGTAAAATATGATTAAAAGCCACATGCATGACTTCATGCGCATAAGTAAAGACTTTCTCATCATCCGTCAGCGTCTTGAAAAAATCAGGAGAATAATATACTTTCCGCCCATCCGTTGCCGCCGTTTCTACCCGGTTATCGGCAACGGTGTCAAGAGAAGCCATCGTTACACCAAGGAGCGGAAATTTTCGAAGCACCCGTTCCCGTATATAATCAATATCTTCTCTCTGTTCTCGTTTTACGACAGCCATTACGCAATATTCCACACCAAAGCCAAAGACAATATCCGCCGCGACAATTTGCTTTTATCCGCCACCGGAACAACAATTTGCACGTTGTCAGGAAGTTTAAAATTTCCGGCGCGGCGGTCTTTCAGCAAAGAAGCAAAAATTTCCTGCCGGGCGGCGTCAATCCTGTCCAAACCTGAAATTATCAAATAGGCCTTTTTGCTTTTGGATTTTGTTTCCAGCAATTTGTGCCAGTGGGTCGGCAAGTGCAGTTCCCGTTCGTCAATCCCGGCATCAAGCGATACAAAGTTTTCAAGACGGATATCTCTTTCTCCGGCAATGACCAGCGGGTGAGCGGGATTATTCTGCAAAACCTGCATCAATTTCAATTCTGCTTTTTTATCCATTACATCCTCCCGTCTTTCGTATATTTCTGCATCTGCGCTATTTGCAGCGCGCGTTCGTCATTTTTGCCAATCCACAGGGAATCGAATACCGCCCGGTTCTCCTGCCCTAGATTTTGCGCAATAAAGCTTCTGACCTTGCCAACATTTTTTTCATCGACATGGCGCAGGTTCATTGTCAGCGCCAGCCGCGCATCATGCCCTTCCGGAATATCCTGAAGCGAATATTCGCCGTTGATGATTTCCTCAAGCGACAACGGCGGGTTCTGCGCATAAGCCAGGAGACCGGCCGCCAATTCGCGTCCCATTTTGCTCTCAAGCAGTTCACGGCGGATAATACCCTTGTTATCATAAATAATGTCCGACACCTGTTCCCAGCCGCGGGGATCCATCGCCCATTGCTGCGGGTTCTCCTCATCATAGGATGAATAGAAAACATCACGCCCGTAAGTCCCGACAAAAGACGAAACCAGCGGGTGAATATTTAACCGCTCCGGATCTTCGGGATGTTTGCGGCTTTTTTCACTTGCCCATTCCAGCCATTCGGGCACGTCCGCTTCAAGATATATATGCCCGCACATACGGCGGAACAAAGGTTCCGGCATATTATAGGCTGCACCGGATTCTTCCTTGCTGTTGCCGGCCAGAACCACAACCGCGTTATCCGGCAGTTTTCCCTTGCTGGGGCTGATGGATTTTTTCAGCGTGATATGGAAAATAAGACTCTGAGTGGTCGGCCGGGCGTTGGTTACCTCATCAATAAACAGCACATGTTTCTTATCCGGCTCTTTCTCACATTTTTTACAGAGTTCGTTATACCAGTCGGGTGCAACCCAAACGCCGCCCTGCCGATTTTCATCGGGAAGCCCGGTTTCGCCGCTCGGGTATCTGACTTTGCCGACAATGTCTTCCGGCAACACGCCGTTCCACAACGGAACTGCCGTCAAATCCGGGTCAATGGCTTCCACACGCGCCGTTTTGCCGACGCCGGACGGCCCGTGAAGCATAAAGCTCATGCCGTTATTAACATAGAAGTCTATCTGGTCTTTAACCGACAGAGGCTCTTCGACAACCCGAATACCATAACGTCTTTGTCTGGCTGACGGTTCTGGCGCTTTGATGTCCTCTGCCGTTTTCTCAGCCGTATAGTCATATACCGGGCTATAAGCATTTTGCATCTCTTTGGAAAAATAATTATCCAGATATCTGCACATATCCGTCCGGGAGAAATTGCCGTCGTAAGAATTTTTCCGGTCAAACTGAATGCCGGCAAACAGAGCCTTTTTAGCGACCCAGACGCCGCTCTTGTCCATAAGCCACTCTATCGGGCTGACTTCAAGCCAATACGCCTGCCCGTCCCGAACATTCTGCCCATTTGACAGTATTGAATCCGAATCGACGCGTTTACCCTCGACACGGACATATTTCCGGCCGTTCAGCACATATTCGTCGTGGCGTTTGGGACTAAAAGGCTTGTTATAATCTTCTAATTTTGCAGAATCAAAAGTATAAGTTTTTCCGGTTTTCTGAAGACGGGAATGGTTATAAGCATTTTCTAATTCGTTGTAAATTTTTCCGGAAACGGTATTTTGGGGATATTCGCCAAATTGACAAATTTTTACCTGCCCTTCGGGCAGGCTGACAGCCCTCACTGCGTTCGGGCGGATTTTAGATGTGACGGATGATGGCAAAGCGGGGCGTCCGGCGACTTACCGTAAATCAGGGTCTCAGTAGTCCTTGCCTCCGTCGTAATGCACGACGCGAACGTCCCTATCATCAGCGGACGCAGACCAGACGTATCCTGCCTTATCCCCCTCAGAAGTTGTAGAACCTGAACCCATATATCCGCCCAATGCAATCGCCAAATCAGTCAAAGCCGTTTTGGTACCATATTTTTTAATCACGTCCAGCGCACTGCCGCCCCAGATTTGATCTTCTGTTAAAAATGTTGTTTGCATGGGATCTCCTATCAGTTTTTTCTAAAGGCACTATATCATATTTTTTTAATTTAGACAAATATATTTTCAGCCAAACGTCATTTTTTTAGCAGTTAAACTCCTTATGGTTGTTTTTCGTTTTCAGAATCTTTATCTGTTTGAGTATTCATTCCAAAGCTTTTTTGCGGTGTTTCAATGCCTGCAGCCTGTTTCTGACATATTTCCATTCCCCTGTTCCGCTCAGATGTGCCTTAAAGGCATTTATCCTTACATTCAGATAATCGTCATCCAAAACATCCCGCATGTAAAAATGCGCAATGGTCTTAATATAACGCTGTTGGCGGCGTTTTGAAGCAGCGCGGACGTTTTTTATGATTTTACCGCTTGCCGTCAGCTTGTGATTAAAACCAAGAAAATCCACGCCGTCTTTCAGTCGGCCGATTTGGGTTTTGTCATTCAGCTTCAGTTGCAGGCTGTCAGCGCAAACACGCTCTATTTCATTCCGGCAGCGGTGCAGGAAATCCTTGTTTTCCGCAAGCAGCACAAAATCATCCATATAACGGACATAATAATGCACCCGGAGGCGTTCTTTTATCAACCGGTCAATTTCATCCAGATATAACAGGGCAAACCACTGACTGGTCTGATTCCCCAAGGGAACGCCGCTGTTGCCGTGCGAGCGGACAACAATCTCCATAAACCACATCTCATCGGCAGAAAAGCCGCACTCAGATAATTTTTTCAGCAAAATCTCATGGTTGATGTTCTGAAAATATTTGGCAATATCACATTTCAAAAAATAAGAGTCGTTTCCGCCGGTGTTTATATACAGTTTGCGCATGAAGCCATACAAGCGGGAAACGGCAAAAGCCGACCCTTTTCCCTGGCGCGATGCGGCATTGTCATAAACCAGGCGTTTTTCCAAGATTGGTTCCAATACGTTTTTGCAAAAACACATCAGGACGACTCTGTCTTTGTAAGGAAGCGCTTCAATCAGCCGTTGTTTGGGGTCATAAATCGTAAACACTTTGTACTTTCCCAGCTTGTAGGTCTTTTTTGAAAGTTCTTCCGTCAGTCTGACCAGATTTCTTGCCAGTTCTATTTCAAACATAATGGCGCCGCGTTTGTGCTGTTTGCTCCGCCGGCACAGCTTGTGCGCTGCCAGCAAGTTTTCAAAGGAAAATATTTCTTCTGTTTTCATCTATCCTCTCCATAAAAAAGAAATGCCCGGTAATACATTAAAACCTGTCGGCGTCAATGTATGTGGCATTTCATAAAACAGGAACCTGTTTTTGCTTCTTCCTCTCCTGCCAGGCGGCAGCAGCCGGAAAAGAGAAAACTTCCTTTGCTTTAAGCTCGCTCCGCTCCCGCCCGGGAGCAGACTATCCGGCTTGTTTTTCAGAAACCTGCGGCTTTGCCTTTCACAGTTTTATGTTTCCCTTCAAAAGCAAATCGGGGCGTCCGGCGACTTTCCGTTTATTAGGGTTTTAGTAGTTCTTGCCTCCGTCGTAATGCACGACGCGAACGTTATTATCATTAGCGGACGCAGACCAGACGGCAATTATATAAGTTTTCCCTTATTTAAAGCCTTGCGGCTTCAAATTCCTTTTGTTTGTTCCTCCATTTTTCATCATCACTCTTCTTCCAGGCCGCAGCCAGATTTACCGTTTCGCCAATCTGCACGGCTATCTGCCTGTATTGGCGGGACAGAATACAGCCGGCATTTTCGGCGAGCATGGCAACATACGCCAGCATTTTGAGCTTTATTATCGCATCGGTCTGATACTCTTCCCGTTTCTTTTTACTTTCGCTGTTATCAACCTTGATAAAGTTGGCATTCAGCATATCCTGAACCGCATCCAGGCAAAAATTCTGCATTCTGCCGACAAAAACGCCGCGAAACTTTGCCGGCGACTTCATCGTTATGGCGATGACATAGGCCCCGAGCTTTTTGGCTTTTGTAATTACAACCAATTCGCTGGAATTTTCGGGGATTTTTAAAACCTGCGCCATATCCTCATCAAAATCGGCCAGAACTTTCTCCCGCGGACGGAACTTTTTGTCGGCAGCCATTGAAAATGCCTGGCTGGCAGCAAACAAATCATCTTCCGTATTGGCGGTGCTGACTGTTTTTTCTATAACTTTGGGGATTTTCAGGTTTCTGCTTCGTCCTGTCAGCATATTGGGCAATCTGTGTTTCTCCTTAAACCATGACAATTTAGTGGAAATTTTATACAAAATTTCAACAAATCGCAAGTGCTTTGTTGAAAATATTTTTTAGCCCGGCATGATGTTCAGTTAATCCCTCGTTTAATTTTAACAATTTGTAATAGATTATCAGTGTCAAATTCTCTTATTTAAATAATACATTAGAATAGTATAATATTTAGTTCCTAACTTTTAAAATTAACAATTTATAAGGAACTTCAATATGATTTATGGATATATACGCGTCAGCAGTGACAAACAGACAACCGAAAACCAGGAATTTGAAATCAGAAACTTTGCCGATGACAACGAAATTCTGATTGAATCATGGATTAAGGAAACAATCAGTTCAACCAAAGAACTCAATCAGAGAAAGCTCGGCAAGCTGCTCAAAAAGCTGCACAAAGGAGATATCATCATTGCCTCGGAGCTTTCGCGGCTCGGGCGCAATCTTTTGCAGGTAATGAGTATTCTGCATCACTGCATGAACCGGGAAGTTCAGGTTTGGACAATAAAAGACAATTATCGTTTGGGAAGCGACATTCAAAGCAAGGTTCTGGCCTTTGCTTTCGGGCTGTCAGCAGAGATTGAACGCAATCTTATTTCCCAGCGCACCAAAGAAGCCCTTGCCCGCCTTAAAGCCGAAGGAAAAATACTCGGACGCCCTAAAGGGACTCGGGTTGTCAACCACAAGCTTAAAGGAAAGGAACAGCAGATTACTGACTTGCTAAACCGGCAGATTCCTAAAATAAAAATTGCAAAAATCATCGGGATTTCAAGAGTTACGCTCTATAATTTCCTGAAAAAACAATCTGCAGGACAATGTTAATTATAAACGAACTTCTATAATTAACCTTTTATGAATATATAAAAATAAAATTAAGATAGCAACAGTTTTATTGAGCTGTTAGCAAAACTAGATAAAATCTATTTATTTTCAATGTATTATTAACTTCTTTATCTAAACCTGCCAGTTCTTTCTGACAGGTTTAGAAATATAAAATCATGACAGTTATAGAAGTTCGATAATTGTTAACAGGTTTCAAAACCCATGATCTTAGGATATACGCAAATAACTGATGATGTCGGCGATATAAAACGACAAAATGACATGATTATGTCTTATGCCGCCGGGCATAATATATCCCTACAGACAGTTTACAGCCTGCCGTCAACGGAAAAGCTAAAAAAAGAAATTCTCAAAAAAGGCGATACTCTGATTATCAGCAATATTGCCCGGCTGGGAAACTCCATGTTTAAAATCAGAGATTGTCTGACATATTTTATGGAAAACGGCATTTCCCTCATATCCGTCAAAGAAGCTTATATTTTCACACCGGACGAAGCCGGGCAGCGAATGCTTGACGGCATTAATCTGGCTTTGGACATCAGGAAACACCTCCTTTCCTACACAACAACCAAATCCCTTGCCCGTAAAAAAGCTGACGGCGTCAAGCTTGGACGCGCCAAAAACACATCCATGAAAAAACTGCTTGACGGCAAAGAACGCGAAATAAAAAAAATGCTCGCCCGGGGAATGACAAAAGACGCCATTGCCAAACGCCTCAACGTCAGTAGAGTCACTCTATACAATTTCTTAAACAAAAAACTTAAATATCAACAAGAAAGACTTCATAATGCTTAATATCGTTATTCCCATGGCCGGAAGAGGCAGCCGTTTTGCCGAAGCCGGATACAAAGACCCCAAACCGCTTATTCCCGTTTGCGGAAAACCGATGATTCAAGTTGTTGTTGAAAATCTCACGCCGCAATGTGCGCATCGGTTTATATTCATCTGCCAAAATCAGCATATTAAGGATTATGGTTTGGAGCAAAAATTAAAATCATATGCGCAAAATGTTGAAATAATCGGTATTGATGGCATTACCGAAGGACAGGTATGCACTGTTCTAAAAGCCAAAGAGCTGATAAACAATGACGATCCGTTAATGACGGCAAATTCGGACCAGTACATTGATTTTGACATTAACGACTATCTGAAAGACATGGATGACAGAAAACTTGACGGGCTGATTATGACGATGAAGGCTGATGATCCCAAATGGTCTTACGCCAGAACCAATATGGACGGACTGGTTACGGAAACAGCAGAAAAAAAAGTAATTTCAACTGATGCAACCGTTGGCATCTTTAATTTCCGGCGCGGCAAGGATTTGGTTCGCGCCGCAGAAATGATGATTGCCGACAATATCCGGGTTAACAATGAATTTTACACCTGCCCCTGTTATAATTATCTAATTCAGGAAGGACACAAAATAGGTGTTTACGGCATTGGCGAAGAATATAACGGCATGTATGGTCTGGGTATCCCCAAAGATCTGGAATTCTTTTTGAAACATCCGGTTTCTGAAAAGGTCAGATAAATGCAAATTTTATCACATCGCGGTTTTTGGAAAAACTTATCTGAGCGCAACACAAAAGTAGCTTTTGAACGGTCTTTTAATGCCGGGTTCGGTACCGAAACGGATTTGCGTGACATTTGCGGAAAGATTGTCATTTCCCATGATATGCCGCAAGGAGGAGAGATTAGTTTTGAAGAGCTTTTGCAACTTATGGACGGACGTAACCTGCCTTTGGCCCTGAATATTAAAGCTGACGGAATGGCCGCGGCCATTCAGGAACTGTTGAACAAATATAATCACACAAATTATTTCACTTTTGATATGTCTGTTCCGGATATGGTTGTCCAGCTCAAACAAGGGCTGAACGTCTACACCGGATTGAGCGATATCATCCGGCAGCCAATACTTTCGGAAGATGCCGGCGGAATATGGCTGGACTGTTTTAACTCGGACTGGTATCAGCCCGAAACAATCGACTTTTGGGCAGAACAAGGAAAAAAAATCTGCATTGTATCTGCGGATTTGCACCAAAGGGACACGGCCGGACAATGGCAGATTATCAGCCGGTGCCGGCACTTGAACAGCGACTGTATTATGCTTTGCACAGACAAACCTGACACTGCATTACATTACTTCGGAGGGAAACATGACAATTAAGGCAATTATTTTCGATATGGACGGAGTCCTTATTGAAGCAAAGGACTGGCATTATGAAGCCTTAAACCAGGCTTTGGAGCTTTTCGGCTATAAAATTTCCCGCTACGAACATCTGGTTACTTTCGACGGGCTGCCGACAAAGAAAAAACTGGAAATGCTCTCTATGGAAAGAGGCTTGCCCAAAGGCTTGCATAAGTTTATCAACCATATGAAACAGATTTACACAATGCAACATGTTTATATGAAATGCAAACCGTTATTTTGCCACCAATATGCTTTGTCAAAGCTTAAAGCTGAAGGATACAAACTGGCTCTTGGCTCCAATTCGGTACGCGTTACGATTGACATGATGTTGGGGAAAGCCGACCTGATGAAATATATGGACTTTACGCTTTCCAATCAGGATGTCTGCAAGTCCAAACCTGACCCTGAAATTTATACAACGGCTATAAAACGTTTCGGTTTCAGGCCTGAAGAATGTCTGATTGTGGAAGACAATCCCAACGGCGTCAAAGCAGCTTTAGCCAGCGGGGCACATCTTTTAAAAGTTGAAACGGTTTATGACGTTAATTATCAAAATATTCGCAACAGAATAAATGAAATAGAAGCGGGAACAACGGAGGCAGCATAATGAATATTGTAATTTTAATGGCCGGCGCAGGAAAGGATTTTGAAGAACAAGGGCACTCCTACCCCAAATATCTGCTTGAAATTCAGAACAAACCCATTATTCAACGGGTTGTCGAATCTCTGAAAAATCTGGGAGATAATATTATCTGCATTATCCGCAAAGAAGATCAGGAAAAGTTTTTTCTCGGGGACATGATGAAAATCCTGTGTCCGGAGGTAAAAGTCATCATGGTAGAAAATGTAACCAAAGGCGCCGTATGCACCGCCCTTTTTGCAATTGAGGAAATTAATAATGACGAAGAACTTCTTGTCATAAACGGCGACCAGTTGATTAAAGCCAATATTTACAGTGCTATTGCCGACTTTCGCAACAGAAAGCTTGACGGCGGAATTATAACTTTCAAGTCGGTTCATCCCCGGTGGAGTTTTGTTGCTCTTGACGCAGACCATCTGGTTACGGAAACCAGCGAAAAACGCCCTATTTCTGACAATGCAACAGCGGGATGTTATTATTACGCCAAAGGCTGTGATTTTGTAAAATCCTGTTTTGCCGTCATAGAAAAAGACGCGAATACGCAGGGTATATACTACATCAGTTCAACATACAACGAGCTGATTCTTGAACAGAAAAAAATCGGCATTTATGAAATTCCGCGCAAAGACTATATTTCTTTCTCAAATTATCAGATGTACGAAAGTTACTTATCCCATCGCAAAGGCGGAGCAGAATAAATGAAAACAGCTAAACTTGAAGATATGACCAAAGGCTGGTTTATCGGTAATTTCAATCCCAGCCTGCTTAAAACAAACGATGTTGAAGTTGCGGTAAAAAGTTATAAAAAAGGTGATTATGAAGGACGCCATTATCACAAAATCGCCACAGAGTTCACATGTATTATTTCCGGCCGGGTCAGAATGAACGGAACCGAATATGCCTCCGGCGACATTATCGTCATGGAACCCGGCGAAGCGACCGATTTTGAATGTCTGGAAGACGGAACTACAAATGTCGTCATAAAATATCCCGGTGCCAATAACGATAAATACGAGGTCAAATAATGATTATCAACGGTATTGATACAAATGACATTTCCGTCGTTGTTCAGGGAGCCATTGACCAGATTAATACTCCGAAATGTCTGCGCAGCATTCGCAAGCGACTGCCCGGAGCCGAAATTATTTTATCAACCTGGGAAGGAAGCCCGATTGACGGACTGGATTATGACAAGCTGGTTTTGAATAAAGACCCAGGCAGTTTTCAGATGAGCCCCTGGGAAACAAATAACGTTAAAAGACAGATTGTATCAACTTATCAGGGATTACTGCTCTGTCGCAATAAATATGCTCTTAAAATCAGAAGCGATATAAAAATAACCAAACCGTTATTTTTAAAGTTTTTTAACAAATTTAACAGCTTTGACGCTAAATGGCATTTTCTAAAAAAAAGAATCATTATTCCTTCTATGATTTCACGTGATCCCAGATTTTGGGAATCTCCTATGTGTCCCAGCGACTGGTGTTCTTTTGGGCTGATGGAAGATATGCTCAATATGTGGAATATTGACCTGCCGACAACAGAAGAAGAATGCTGGTTTTTAAACCATTATAAGCCTGATGTCGTCAAATATTTTTACGGGGCTCTTGAAGCCAGATATAATCCTGAACAATTTATCTGGATTAACTTTATAAAAAAATATGTTTCTTCCTTGCATTGCAATCATATGTTTGATGTAAATCCGCAATCCATCACGGAAACTTTAGCTTCTTTTGCAAACAATCTGATTATTCTTTCCGAAAAACAGTTTGGGATAAAGTTTTTAAAACACGGCCGAAAAGGAAGTGACAAATGGCACATAATTACATATAATGATTTTCTCAGAATCTACAACCAATATTGCAATGCTCATAAATTCATATTTCCGATAAACATTCAACGTCTTAGCCTGTTAAAGCATTTTTTTTCAAGTAATTCCAGATTATATAAAAAAGCCGTTGAAAACAAAAAACTGGGGGAATATCTGACTAGCGAAACCCGTTATATTTCTTCATTATTATACTGGCTTTGCAAACCATTTATCATGATTTTGAACAGGTATGAAAAACGCCGGCAACCTGAACTATGGTGGAAGCTTGATGAAACAGTTCAACCAACATTCAGCATAGTTATTCCGGCACACGGACGCCTAAAATTGCTCAAAGAAACATTAAACAGTATCGGTAACTCTGATTGTAAAGATTTTGAACTTATTATTTCGGATGATTCTTCTAAAATTAAAGAGCGTCTTAAAATAAAGAAATGGCTTTTAGCCTTACATCGAGAAAAAGATATTAATATTAAATATGTATTTTCCCGTCCGAATTTGGGACAGAGTAAAAATACCAATCAGGGCTTAAATCATATCCGGGGAAAATGGGTCAGGATTTTACATTCTGATGATATTATATCTCCTTTTTTGCTGTCAGATGAAAAACGGATTATTGATAAGTATCCAAATACTATTGCAATTTTTCATAATGTTATCCCTTTCCGTAACTTTTCTGAGTTGGAACTTCCCCGCAAAAACGGATTTCTTGCAGTTCATAATGCAGATTTTATTATACAGAACAGTCTGCATTCTTTTTGCGCTCTTCCCTCTAGCTTATTGTTTAAAGCGGAAATAATCAAAGACACAGGAAAATTTGATCCTGATTTTATCCGTGCCTGTGACTGGGATTTTTGGGCCAGAATCGTTTTGCATGCAAAAAGAACAAATACATGTGTCGCACATGTTGACGACTCAACCATTTTTTACAGAGATCATCTGCAAAATAATTCAAATAAGATAAAAACAAAACTGTCAAATTATGATGAATATAAAAGAATAGAAAACAAAGTATCCGTATTTTTAAAAGATTATGATTTTTCCGAAGATTATATCCGGAATTATAAAAACAATGCTCTGCTTTACAGAAAAAGGCGCTTAATATCTGACTATTCGGCTCTTCCAACCATTCATAAAATAATTCAATTCAAAAATTTTTATAAAAAACTGCGAGATTTTCAGGAGGTAATATGAGCAAATTGCCAAATCCAATTAAAATGTCAGTTGTTGTTCCGACGCATGGCAGGACAGATTTATTCAAGTTAACATTAAATTGTCTTGAACAACAAACGTCCAAACAATTTGAAATTATTGTTACAGACGACTCTCCTTCGGAAAAAGACAGAAAAATTATAAAAAAAGCGATATCTGTATTTTCAAGAAAAGACATTGCAATCAGGTATGTTTTTTCAGAACCTAACATTTTACAAGCTCCAAATACTAATCAAGGTATCCGTTTTGCCCGCGGCGGGTATATCAGAATTCTTCATTCTGACGATTTAATTGCTCCGACATGTATTGAGAAAGAAATAAAGATATTTGATGAAAACAAAGATTTGGACTTTTTTTACCACCACGCCATTACATTCACTGAAAATATTGATTTCATCAATAAAGAAATTCCGTTAAAAAGAATTGATATAAAACAATGCTGGCTTAGCAGAAGTATTTTTTTAGGAACTGTCCTTCCTACTTGCCTGTGTTTTCGAAAATCTTTATATAAAAGAATTGGCGGCATGAATGAAAAATATAAATTCTTATGCGACTGGCAGTTATTTTTTGATTTTCTTCTTGATTCATATAAAAATAAAAAGATGACCGGATATATTGACCGTGGGTATGTCGGCTGGCGCATTCATTCTAATTCCGTTTCAAACAAACTGTTTTTTCTTCATTTTTTTGAACATGAAGATTTCATAAAAAATATTACAAAAACTTATAAAAGCTGGAAAATATTACCGAAAAAAAGCCTGTTAAACAATATTTATGAAGCAACATTATACCGTTACTCCAGGCTTAACCAAGATATTAAGCGGCAACAGTTCGGATTAAACAGTATTAAAAATTTACTGACATATCTTTATATCTGTTTTTCCCGTAAATACATGATTGTACACTTAATATTGACGCTTTTATTTCTACCGATAAATCTTATCAAAATGCTTTGCTGCATATTAAAAAAGCTGTTTTTCCATACCTCTGAAGTACAGCAAAAATGTGAACTGAAGATGATTAGATTATGGAAATAATCAATGAAAATCAACGATATTGATACAAAAGAAATTTCAGTTATTGTTCAGGGGGCAATTGATAAAATCAATACGCCAAAATGCCTGAAAAGCATTCGCAAGCGACTGCCCGGAGCCGAAATTATTTTATCAACCTGGGAAGGAAGCCCGATTGACGGACTGGATTATGATAAACTGGTTTTGAATAAAGACCCAGGCAGTTTTTTTATGAACAATACCCATTCCGCTTATAATAATGTTAACAGGCAGATTGTTTCAACATATGCCGGACTAAAAAAATCCGACAGAAAGTTCGCGATTAAAATCCGCAGCGACATGGAACTTACCGGACACGGCTTTTTGGAATATTTTGACCGCTATCCCTGCCGGAACAAACAATATGCCATTTTCAACAAACGTATTATTATTAACAACAAATACTGTGTTAACCCTGAGCTTCTCGGTATGCCTTTCCATATCAGCGACTGGTTTATGTTCGGTCTTAGAGAAGACGTTCTTAAGCTATGGGATATTCCCCTGCAAAATGAAAAAACCGCCCGATATTTTGAATCTCGAAAAGCACCGGCAGACGGTATTCAATTAGATGTTCTATACCGTTGGGCTCCCGAGCAATATATCTGGAAAAGCTGTATAGAAAAAAACGGGCACACTCTTTCTTTCAACTATTATGGCGATGTTCATAACAATAATATTCAATTATCCATTCTGTATTTAATCAATAATTTTACGGTGATTGATTATGAAAGAAGCAGTCTGACCTTCTTAAAATATAATGCAGAAACCCATGATTTCAGCAAACAGGAAACACATAATAACTGGCTTTTAAATTATAAAAAATACTGTGATGCCGAATATGTGCTTTCCAAGCCTCACACAACGCCAAAAATGTCAGTTATTGTTCCGACGCATGGCAGAATTGATTATTTCAAAGAAACCATGACCTGCCTTCTTAATCAAAACAGCGATGAATTTGAAGTTATTATTACGGACGATTCTGCCAAAGAAGAGGAACGAAAAGAAATTGAAGCCATTGTCAAAAGATATCAGGAAATCGGTTGTAACTTTAGATACGTATTCAGCAAGCCCAATCTGCTGCAGGCTCCCAATACCAATCAGGGACTGTCCCTTGCCAAAGGAAAATATATCCGGATACTACATTCTGATGATTTGATTTCGCACAACTGCATTGCCAAAGAAATAAAAACATTTGAGGAAAATCCCGAAATTGATTTTTTTTATCACCATATTATCGCTTTTTGGTTTAAAGATCACCTATTGGCTGATTATTATCAAAACAAACCGGTCAAAAATTCCGAACTTATCTTCAGAAATCAGAATATTCAACCGGAAATTATTGACCCTTATCTTTGCTGGATACAGAATATTTTTACGGCAACTGCCGTTCCCAGTTCAATAGTCTTTAAAAAAGAACTTATTCAGCGTGCCGGTATGATGAAAGAAGACTACAAATTCCTTTGTGATTGGGACTTGTTTTACAGATTTATCCTTGACGCCATTCTTCACAATAAAAAAACAGCATTTATAGACAAAGGATATGTCGGTTGGAGATTTGGCGGAGAATCAGTCAGCAAAAATTTGTTTCTAAATCACTTTTATGAACACGAAGACTTTATCAAACGCATAACCGGAGAGCTTAATTCTTTAAAGCTTCTGGATAAAAAAACTCTACGCAAATGCGTTTTTCAAGCTTTGAAATACAGAATGCAAAAATTGCATTCCGATTTTATTAAAAAGACAAACCTGAAACAAAAAATATCTTTGCTTCCGGTAATGCTCAAACTTTACTGCAGCCGCCTGCCTTTATTTTTAGATATGGTTTTATCAATAATATTCATTCCGTTCAAAATCATCAGTTTTGTCGTTGAAAAGATATTTATTCCGCTTTTTGTTTCTCCACAAGCCACAAAGGAAAAGATATATAATAAGCTTCTTAAACATATAGCAAAAAAACAGATTTAAAAATGCAAAAAAAATCCTCCCGTTTTGAAAAAAGCGGGAGGAAAAAAATGCGACGGGAACTATCCCAAAACATCGGCCAAGGGATCAGCCGGGGCTTCCGCGCCTGTCGGCGGGGTTAATGTGCCGATGGCCTTTTTGCGTTTCAACTTATTGACAAACTTGATGGAACGCTGGGCATCCCATTTTTTCTTGCCCTCTTCACGCTGGAAAATCTGCTTGTAGACCTCAATCGCCTGGTCAAATTCAGACAACTTGGTCAGGCAGCTGGCCAAACCGTCATACAGCTTATGATGATAACGATTGTTGATAACCATCTGAGCTTTTTTATAACACTTCAGCGCATCTCCAAACTTGCCGATTTTCTGGTAAACGAAACCGATGCTTATCCATGCCTGGATTTCACGGTTATTGATATTCAAAATCTTGGTGAAACATTTCAAGGCGGAATTGTTGTCGCCCATCAGCTGATAGGTCACACCAACGCCGTTCCATGCTTTAATATTGGTTTTATCGGAAGAAAGAACTTTTTTGAAGAAAGAGATGGCTCTTTCATACTGCTTTAATTTTTGCAGCGTAACCGCAATGCTGAGAAGAGTCTGGGTATGCTTGGAATCAATTTTCATCGCCTGTTCCAAAACGTCAAGCGCTTCCTTGTACGAGAACATATGCTGCAAAGCAATCGCCTTGCCGTTCAATGCTTCCAGAGATGTCGGGTCAGCGGCAACTGCCTGATCAAAACAGGCTATGGCATCTTTGTATAATCCGCGCATACTTAAGGTAACGCCTTTGTTGTTCAACACTTCAACAGACTGCGGGTTAATTTCCAATGCTTTATCAAAGCACTCAACAGCTTCCGTGTATTTGCTCATTTTCTGATATGCAAAACCTTTACTGTTCAGCGCTTTCCATGAACCTGGCTGTTCTTTCAGCGACTCGTCAAACTGCTGTATAGCTTCCTGAAACAAACCCTGGTCCAGTAATTCCTGACCTCTTTTATATGAACTATTATCGTTAGATTTTACCATTTTTCTCTTCCCAAATTATAGTTACAGAATAATTCACTAGAGAAGTTAACACTGCTTTGGTATTTTGTCAAGATTTTACCAGTAAAAAGATTAGAATATTTTCAACTGCCCGTATAATTCCAAATCAGTTCGCACTTCAAGATATCTGGCACGGAAAGAACGGCAAAACTCTTTTATTTTCAGTCTTTTAGCTGCGAAATAGTCATTATAAGCCCGAACAAAAGCCGTGTCAGCCGTGTTGAAAACAAGCCTTTTTCCGCCCGGGGAAACTGCCATATATTCGCCGGGACGAGGCGCATTTTCTTCCAGAACATCAAAAATATTGAGGCAATAGACTCGGTTTTTGCGACAGAGGGCGGACAAACTCTTTTTCAGCATATCGTCAAATTGATTAAAATCGCTGACAACAAAGACAGTCGCACGGTTTTTAAGGCGGTTGTTCAACAATTTTACCGCTTTGGAGAGGTCGCCGCCAGCATTTTTCTGCGGCTCAAGAATTCGCTGAGTGGTTTCCGCCACTTTTTTCAACATTGCCGTCAGGGCGGCCCGGTTGTTACCGGGTTTGTAAAAATCGTTTTTTGCGCCGTCAAAAACGGCCAATCCGAAACGGTCGCGGTTTTCCATGCTGAGCCAGCCGAGCAGCGCCGATATTTTGGCGGCAGACACGGATTTTAACTCCTTTCTGGTTCCAAAGACCATTTGCGGCGACAAGTCAAGCAGGACATAAATTTCACGATCTTTTTCCTCGGCATAGAGGCGCGTATAGGGCGTCTGCCGGCGGGCGGTCACGCGCCAGTCAATGTCGCGGACATCATCCCCGAAATTATAGGCGCGGATTTCTTCCAGTTCAATTCCCCTGCCCTTGAATGCCGACTTTACATCTCCGGCCTGATTGGACGCAGCCAGTTTCTGATGAAAATTTTTAAGATAAGCGACATATTGCTTTTGTTCAATCAGTTCCTCAACCGTCGCAAAAAGCCCGCCCCCGGTTTTAACAACCGGAGAATTGGCAAACAGCCTGTTTTTGAAAAAACGCAGTTTCATCCCCTGCCCTCCGCAAAAATGTTATGGCAGCGGCACCAGACGCAGCAGGCTGCCGATGACGTTGTCCGCGGTTATCCCTTCGGCCTGCGCCTCAAAAGACAGGATAATACGATGGCGGAGAATATCATAGACCACGGCCTGAATATCTTCCGGCGTCACAAAGTCACGCCCTTCCAGCCAGGCGTTAATCCGGGAAGCGCGGTCAAGTGCTATTGTGGCGCGCGGGCTGGCGCCGTACAATACCTGTCCGGCCAGTTTCCGGTCATATTTTTCGGGCGTACGGGTGGCGACAACCAGCTGCACCAGATACTCCTCAACGGCCTTGCTGGTGTGGATGTCCAAGACCTCGCGGCGGGCGGCCAGAATATCGCCAACAGAGAGTTTAACCGGCGTATTCGTATTCTCTTTCCTGACTTCGCCACGTACCAGCTGCAATATTTTATGTTCTGCGGCGGCATCGGGCTGGCCGATTTTGATATACATCAGAAAACGGTCGAGCTGGGCTTCAGGCAGATTATAAGTTCCTTCCTGTTCAATCGGGTTTTGGGTTGCCATAACCATAAACAAATCAGGCAGGACATAACGCTTTCCGCCGATACTGACCTGGCGTTCGGCCATAGCCTCAAGCAATGCTGACTGAACTTTCGCCGGAGCGCGGTTTATTTCGTCAGCCAAAACCAGATTGGCAAAAACGGGACCGGGGCGGAATTCAAATTCACCTTTGGAAGCCAGATAAATTTCACTGCCGGTAATATCCGAGGGCAGCAAGTCCGGCGTGAACTGAATGCGGTTATATTTGGCGGCAATAGACTGCGCCAGCGTTTTAATCGCTTTGGTTTTTGCCAGTCCCGGCGCCCCCTCGACCAAGGCATGACCGTCGGCCAGCAAGGTAATAAGCAGCTTTTTGACCAGTTCCTCCTGCCCGATAATCCGGGTTTCCATATAGTTTTTCAAAGAGAGGATTTTGTTTCTGATTTCGCTCATTGTCTTTTTTATCTCCCTTATTTTATCATCTCGCGTTTGACAAAGTTTTCATATTCATCCATAACGGCATTTTTCATGGTTTCATTTTGCAGAAAGTCATAAAGCTCAATAGATTTTTTATAATGCGATTTGGCTCGTTCAAAATCACCCTCCTCCCGGTTGTAGGATTCAACGCGCGCCAGATAGAGCAAGGCCTCGGCTTCGGCAAAATGGTGTGACACCTTGCCATACAAATAGACCGATTTCATCAAGGCTTTGCGGGCGTATTCAATATCGCGGATAATATAGCGCAAGCAACCGATGGCGGACAAGGCGCTCGCCTCGCCGAGGACGTCGCCGTTTTCGCGATAAAGTTCGCGGCATTTTTCAAGATAATCATGGGCGACTTCATAATGCTGAAATTTCATCTCAATACGCGCCATGGCTCGCAGGACGGCCGCTTCTTTCAGCCCGGTATGTTCCGCAGCAAAAACCGCCGCCGCTTTTTTATAAGCTTCAAGCGCTTTGGCATCATTGCCCATAATCAGGTGGATATAGGCTTCCTGGTCGTAGCAGTCGCCGAGGAGAATGCCGCCGGAAGCGGAAAAAAGTTTTTCGGATTGTTTGATTATGTTCAGCGCCTCTTCCATATCATACTTCGCGGTATAAACTTTGGAAAGGAGAATCAGCGTTTCGGCATGGGTTGTTTCGGCATCGGTCAGGTGCTTGACAACTTCAAGAGAATTTTTCAGCAGTTTTTCAGCGTCGTCATATTTTTCAAGGCTGAGTTCCAATTCTGCCATGCGATTCAAGACCTGTGCCTCGCCCTGATAGTCTTCGTTTTCATTATACATCTTTGCGGCGCGGGAATAGTTCATCCGGGCCGAGGGATAAAGTCCGTGACGCCAGTCGTTGTCCCCTTCCTGCGCAATTTGGGCAGGAATATCCACATATTTCCCCTTATTTACTTCCGACATCTAAAAACTCCTTTGCAAAAATTATATATTATTATATATATAGTTCAGAAGTAAAAAAGACAAGAAGTAATACGACAATGGAAGACATTTTTGATTTAAGCCAAAACGAAGATTCAACGCCCCAAACCTATGACAATATCAGTGCGCTGACCGTGCCGTCTTTTCCGTGGCTGGAACAGCTTAACCCCGAACAGCGGGAAGCCGTCACAACGACGGAAGGTCCGGTTCTGGTGCTGTCCGGTGCCGGCACAGGCAAGACCAAAGTGCTGACGACAAGACTGGCTTATATTCTGGCGACGTTTAAGGCGCAGCCGTGGAACTGTCTGGTCGTTACCTTTACCAACCGCGCGGCAAAAGAAATGAAAGAACGCGTTGAAGCCATTATCGGCGAAGCGGCAAATTCCGTATGGCTGGGAACGTTTCACTCCGTCTGCGTCAAAATTCTGCGTGCACACGCCGAGCTTGTCGGGCTGCATTCAAATTTTACCATTCTCAACGAAGACGACCAGAAGCGTCTGGTTAAGCAAATCTGCGAAGCGGAAGGAATTGACGACAAGAAATATCCGCCGCAGAGCATTGTCGACTGTATTCAACGCTGGAAAGACAAAGGGCTGACAATTGACAAGATTCAGCTGGAATACAAAGAAAACGTCACAACCCGGGTTTATAAGCTGTATCAGGAACGCATGATTACCATGAACTGTGTCGATTTCGGCGATATTATTCTTCATACGCTGACTATTCTCTTGTCCAACCCGGACGTTTTGGAAAAATACCAGAGCCGTTTTAAATATATTATGGTTGACGAGTATCAAGATACTAACGTCACGCAATATCTGCTTTTGCGCCTGTTATCGCAGAAATATCATAACCTGTGCTGCGTCGGCGATGACGACCAATCCATTTATTCCTGGCGCGGTGCCGAAATTGAAAATATATTGCGTTTTAACAAAGATTATGCCGACGCCAAAGTTATCCGCCTGGAGCGCAATTACCGTTCCACAGCCAACATTCTGGCCGCGGCCTCGGCACTTATCAGCCACAACGAGGGGCGTCTGGGCAAGACGCTGAAAGTTGCCGAAAACAGCCCGGCACGTAACAGCGACAACAACCGCATTAAGGTTGTCAGCAATTACAGCGGCGAAGAAGAAGCGCGCTATGTGGCCGAAGAAATTGAGAACCTGCGCCGCGCCGGACAGGAATATGCACAGATGGCCGTTTTGGTACGCACGGCTTTTCAGACCCGAGAATTTGAAGAAAAATTTATTTCGGAATCCATTCCCTATCAGGTTATCGGCGGACCGAAGTTCTATGAACGCGCGGAAATCCGCGATGCCATTGCTTATTTTCGCGTCATCATGCAGCCGAATGACGACCTTGCTTTGGAGCGCATTATAAATAAACCGGCGCGCGGCGTTGGCGCCAAATCGGTTGAAAAATTTTATCAGACGGCGCGCAGCGAGCAGATTTCTCTGTATATGGCTATTGAAAAAATGCTGGCGGAAGGAACAATCAGCGGCAAAGCCAAAGCATCGCTCGGTATTTTGATGGACAATTTTGCAGAGTGGCGCAAGTCCATGCAGGCGATTACGCCGGATGAGCTGGCCAGTCTTATTCTGGAAGATTCCGGCTACATCGAAAGTCTGAAAAATGATAAATCTCCCGAAGCGCCGGGCAGAATTGAAAACTTAAAAGAACTTGTCAGCGTGATGAGCGACCACGAAAAATTCCCGACACTGAACGACTTTATGGAGCATGTCAGCCTGGTGATGGACAGCGACAACAGCATTGACCCGAACCGTGTGACGCTGATGACGCTTCATGCCGCCAAGGGGCTGGAATTTGACACTGTTTTCCTGCCGGGGTGGGAAGAAAGCCTGTTTCCGCATCAGCGCGCGCTGGACGAAGGCGGCAGCAATTCTCTGGAAGAAGAACGCCGGCTGGCTTATGTCGCCATTACCCGTGCCAAAAAGCAGCTTTATATTTCAATGGCGCTTAACCGCCGGGTTTATGGGCAATGGCAGAATAATCTCCCTTCCCGTTTCATTAACGAACTGCCGCCGCAAAATATTGAGCTGTGCAACAATGCCGCCAATTATTTTCAGCGAGCGGACACCTACTCTTCCTCTAATGGCCGCTGGAGCCGGAATTACGGCAACAATAACAATGACCGTAATGAATTCGGCGAATATGAATACAAAGACAGTGACCGTTTCAGTTATACCCGGGAATATGACAACGACTGGAGCGACAACTCATGGGGGAATATGTACAAAGCCAAACAGGCCGCCAAAAATGCCACGTCATCCATAGCTATCGGCGCCCGGGTTTATCATGAAAGTTTTGGTTACGGCCGGGTGAAAAACATTGAAGGCAACAAGCTTGAAATTATGTTCGACAAGTTTGGCTATCGCCGCCTGCTCAAGGATTATGTAAAAACGGCTTAACACCCGGAAGCTGTGGCAGCTTCACCTCATCGGTTCGCCGCTGATTGTCCCATACTTAAGGAAGCACTACGTGCGCCTTGTGCCTGCCAAGAGCGATGTTTCACCCCCTTTCAATTCCGACTATATCCTTTTGTTCGGTTCGTCTTTCTCCCTGAGCAGGAATGATTAGGGCTGGAATAAGTCACTTCAGTAAAAATACTCTTTCGCTCAAAAACAACTTGCTAAAATCTTGTACAACAAATAAAGAATCTGGCAAATCTTCGCCAGGCGTGGTGGTTGCCATTAAAGACAACTGCGGTTACGCGATGACAGCCAATCCCATTGCCGCAGGTATTCAATGGTCAACGGAATATGTTAATACGGGAGCTTTCCAATCAACCCTTCAGAGTATGGCAATAACAGATTTCGATGCTTGCGGAAATACACAAAAGATTATTCAGGCTGGAACCGCCTCTACTTATCCGGCAGCTTGGGCTGTTGTTAATTATTCACCAACCGTGGCTCCGACCTCAAAGGGTAAATGGTATTTACCCACGGCCGGCATGCTAAATAGCCTTTATATTAATTTGAATGCTATTAACAATACTATCTCTAAATTAGGCGGCACACAACTTACAGATATTAATGAATGCACTTGGTCATCATCCGAGTATGGCAACTCCGTCGCAGGTTACTCCGGCGCGCGGGTCTTCTGTACTATCTGTAACGATGGCTTGAGTGCCTATGATAAGGACACCGATGAACATCATTCCAGTGCCCACGTTGTCCGGCCGGTGATTGCGTTTTAATTATACGGAAAAGGGGCAATTTTTATTATCCCTTTTTATTTTCTCACCATAAGAAATCAGGCAATACTTTTGCTTAACTCTTTATGTATTTGATTTAACTCATTGACAACGGATGTGAGCAACGCGCGGATATCTTCTCCTAACGTCATATCTTCCGGCGTTTCAAAAAAATCCGGCATAATCTCCTCGCCGATGAAAGCTTTCAGGCCTTTTTCCTTGATAAGTTTTTGAACACCTTCAATCGTGTAGCGCTGATTATATAACAAATCACGTATTTTGCGCACCAATTCAACATCATCGGGGCGGTAATAACGACGGCCGCCGTTGCGTTTCATCGGTTTAATCTGCGGAAATTTGGTTTCCCAAAAACGGAGAACATGGGTGGCAACATCCAACTCGTCAGCAACTTCGGCGATTGTACGGAAGGCGGATTTTGACTTGTTGACAACCATATTTTCCTCCTATAAAAATTCAGGCATTAATGGTTTTTCTCATAACCTGAGAAGGTTTGAACGAAATGACCCGGCGCGGGGAAATTTCCGCGGCAACTCCGGTTTTGGGGTTACGGCCGGTACGGGCCTTTTTGTGTCTTAAGGAAAAAGTGCCGAAAGAGGAAAGCTTTACATCATTGCCGCGTACCAACTCATTTACAATCTCGTCCAGCATCATATCAAGAATATCTGCGGAATCCTTGCGGGAAAGACCAATCTCTTCATAAATGGTTTCAGCAACATCAGCACGCGTAACTGTATTCATATCTCTAATTTCCTTAAAAATTATATTATACTTTTTTTAATTGACTAATGAACATTTATAACATAACCACCATAATGACAAGCGTCTTATGATGGTTATTACACAAGTATTTTTATTTTTTTACAGACGGATGGCCGCGCCGCCCCAGGTAAATCCGGCACCCATGGCCGTGAAGACAACCAAATCGCCTTTTTTGATTTTACCGCTCTCCATATTTTCAGAGAAAGCCAGCGGAATTGAAGCTGCGGAAGTATTACCGTGGTGGTCAACAGCTACGATGACCTTTTCTTCCGGCAGTTCCAGCTTTTCGCCGACATTGGAAATAATGCGGATATTGGCCTGATGCGGAATCAGCCAGTCAATATCAGCATTGGTATAACCGGCCATGGCCGTTACGGTTTCCGCCGCCTGAGACAAAGAGCCAATAGCATATTTGAAAACTTCCTTGCCATCCATGGAAACAACCCCGGCATTCTGCGTGCTGGACACACCGCCGTTAGTCTTCAAATGGTCATAATGGCTGCCGTCAGCATAAATCTTGGTGGCCAAGATACCGGTGTCCGTCTTTGCACCTTCGCATTCTTTGGCACGAAGGACGACAGCTCCGGCACCGTCGCCGAACAGAACACAGGTGTTGCGATCCGTCCAGTCAACGATTTTGGACAGGCTTTCCGCTCCGATAACCAACGCTGTTTTGACCTGTCCCAGACGTATCATGTTGTCAGCCTGAGTCAGCGCATAAACGAATCCCGAGCAAGCTGCCAGAATATCATAAGCAGGCGTGCCGACTTTTACCCCCAGACGATTGGACAATTTTGTTGCAACCGACGGCGTGGTGTTATCCGGCGTTACGGAAGCCACAACGATCAGCTCAATATCTTCAGCAGACAAGCCGGCGCGGCTGATTGCCATTTCCGCGGCATGGAGAGCCAAATCAGACGTCAGTTCGTCTTCAACGATATGACGGGTTTTAATTCCGGTACGGGTGCTGATCCATTCATCATTTGTGTCAACAATCTTAGCAAGATCGTCATTTGTCACAATTTTCTTGGGCAGATAGTGTCCCCAGCCAATAATTTCTGATCTAATAAGAGTCATATAATATTTCCTCAGATAAAGCGTCTAAATCGACAGTTTCGAGTTCATCTTTAATAGTCGGGACAAAGTTCTGGCGGACCAGAGAAACGGCATTGCCAACGGCAACGGAATATCCCAAGGCGTCCGTTCCGCCGTGGCTTTTGACCGTCAGCCCGTTCAGGCCGACCAGCATTGCCCCATTGTACAAACGCGGATCCATGGTCTTTTTGATATTCATGCCGACCCCCAGCATAAACGGCAGACCGAGCTTTGCTATAAACGATTTCTTTATGCCGTCTTTTATCAGGCGGACGACCAGCTTGGCCGTTCCTTCAATCGATTTCAAGGCGATATTGCCGGTAAAGCCGTCCGTTACGATAACGTCGGCCTTGCCTTCGGGAATTTCATGCGGTTCGATATAGCCGATAAAATCAATATCCAGTTTGGCGCGCTTTATAAGTTTAGCGGCTTCATGAATCTCTTCCTTGCCTTTCATTTCCTCGGCGCCGATATTAAGCAAAGCCACCTTTGGACGCGCAATGTTCAGGGCATGTTTGGCGAGGATGTTGCCCATCAGGGCAAATTCGGCCAAGTTTAGAGAATCGCATTCGGTATTCGCGCCCAAATCAAGCATAACATAACGCCCGGTACGGTGCGGCATAATCGTCACAATCGCCGGGCGGTGAATTTTCTGGATGGTTTTGAGGGTTAATTTGGAAATTGCCATTAAAGCTCCGGTGTTTCCGGCCGAAACGACAGCCTGCGCCTCGCCTTGTTTGACGGCGTTAATCGCCATAAACATGCTGGTGTTGCGGTTGCGAATGACGGCGGAAGGTTTGTCCTCATTGCTGACGACTTCGGGAGAATGGCGCACTTCACAGACTTTTTGAAGGGCGGGCCAGCTTTTCAGCAAGTCATTGACTTTTGTTTCATCGCCGAACAGCAAAAACTTGGCGTCCGGGTTCTTTTTGGCGGCTATTGCAAGCCCCTCAATAACGACTCGAGGGGAATTATCTCCCCCCATCGCGTCTATGGATATTACCAGATTATCAGACAAAACCTGTCTCCATTAGTATGTGTTTTTATATAAATTACTCGTTAGTTGTGTTCTGAGCAACAACTTCGCGCTTATCATACTGACCGCATTTCGGGCAAACGTGGTGTGGTCTTTTCAACTCACCACAGTTCGGGCATTCCATGTAAGAATTAGCCTCTAAAGCATGATGTGAACGACGCATATCGCGGCGAGATTTTGATACTTTCTTTTTAGGTGTAGCCATTTTCTTATACTCTTGATTAAAACAATTATTTATTCAACCGACATTAATAACGGATTTGATTTTAAAAATCAACCCATAAAACGCCGCTTAAATATTTGCTAAGTGCTTTTTATATAAAAAAATACGTTTTGGCAAGACATATTTTTCAAAAACTGCAGTTATTTGAGTTTTTTCAGCACTTCAAACGGGTTTTTGCGGTCATCTTCGGGACTGAATTCCGACTTGAAGGCAAAAACTTCGCCCTCTTTGCGCGGATAATCCTCCATAATCAGGGCTATCTGCTCAATGGCGAGGTCGGCAAGGTCAAGGCGGCCGTTAATAATGACATCGGGAAGATTGTCTGAAATGCTGATTTCCTCTTCTTCCTCCCGCTGGCTTTTCAATGTCGCCTCGGTATCATAAAGCAGTTCAAAATCAGCGGCATAATCTTTGGAGAAGACTTCCAGGCTGACGACGCTCTCAAGTTCCAGCGAGGCCTCCGCCCTGCCCCAGACTTTCAACAGGTGTTCCTTGCGGTTAAATTTTAATCTGATATCAGCTGAAAAGCCGTTAACTCCAGGAATCTTCAAAATATCTTTGATTTTGGCGCAGTCTTCGGCATCAGCCGTGAGGCGGTAACGTTGTTCGCCCTGCGGGAGGTTATCAACAATTATCTGATAAGAAAAAAAATTTTGCATTAATTAATTCCTTATGTTATATATCTTTCAGGTTATTAATTAAGGGGTTGCCAAGAATATGTCAATAAAGAAAGTATGGCTGTTTAGTTTTATCGTTGTCTTATCAACCGCTTCATGCGCAAAAGACTGGTTTACGACTTATAACGGCAATATGCCGTCAAACGAGAGAATCGCGCAGGTCGCTCTCGGCCAGAGCAAGGAAGACGTTTACGCCAACCTCGGCGCGCCGTCTAATGTCGTTTCCCTTGACCGCAACGTGTGGATTTACATGTCTTCCGAAGTAAAACGCATTGCCTTCTTCAAGCCGGAAGAAGTTCAGCGCGATATTCTGACCATCCGCTTCAATGATGAGAACAAAGTTGACGAGATACAGCGTCTGAGTCGAAAAGACGGAAAAACCGTTGCCGTCAGTACGGACGAAACGGAAACACTGGGCAATACGCCGGGCTTTTTTGAACGCTATTTCGGCGGTGTCGGCACCTATATGCCGTTTGGCGGAAACAACAATCCGCAGATGTAGAACATTTTACAAAGCAAAGCCCCAGGGTGAATTTAACTGTCCCCGGGGCTTTTGTTATTTTCCCTTGAGAAAGGCTCTGACCTGTTTGAGCCGGGTTTTAAGCTCCTTGCGCTTCTGCTTATATTTCCGGCGTTTTTTGCCGAATGTGATTTTGGACAGCAGGCGGTAACGCCAATATGTGATTTTGTTTTTGAGATAGTTTGCCGTTTCGCGGACAAGGGTTAAATCTATGGCATTGTTTGCGTTGCGGTTCTGGCTGTTCAGGTTCTTAAACAATATTTCTTCATAAAACGGCGTCATCCGCGCATAATGCCACCAGTGGTCGGCCAAATCGCTTTCCGGTGCATTCCATGGCTTTGTGACAGAGGCATAGTGAATAATTTTAGGCTTGATTCTGTCAGATAACCATTTGTTATACAGCCTTTCAGGAAGAAGAGGCATCATTCCTTTGCGTTTTCCGGCATCAGTTATTGTGTTCCATGATGAATCAAGTAAAGCTACCATTTTGTAGCAAACTTTATTTAAAACATCCTGGTCAACGTAATAAAAGTTATTTTCGAGTGCGGTTTTAATTAATTTATCTTCAATATTTTTCTTTTTCATTTCATTAATATTAAAAAGCAGAACACCGGCTTGAAAATATTCGGCAAAGGGAGTTTTGACGCCGACAATGTTTTGAAAATATTCCAAAGGTTCATACTGTCCTGATTTTATTTTGGCAATAACGCCATAGTCCTGAGCAGCGGCCAATAGCTTACCGTTTATATCCGTCTTATATAATGCGGCGACATCTGTCAAAACGATTGTGTCAATGTCAAGATATATGATTTTGGAATAGTTTTGAAAAATAGAAGGAGCAAACATCCGATAATAGGTTGCTATGGTAAAATGCGCACAGAGATGAAAAGATTTGTTATTCATCAAATGAGATACATTGTAAAAACGAATGGAAACGTTGGGATGTCCCTGTTGTAATTGTTTTAATCTTTCTTTTTTATCATTAGAAAGTTTTTCTTCCAAAATGACAATATCATAATTATTTTCGGAACTGCCATTAGAGATAATTGATTGTATCAAAACACCGCAATACGGCGCATAATTATTATCTGTTGAGCAAAAAACGGCAATATTGTTTTGCTTGAAAGCTGGAAATAAAGGTTGGATGATTTCTGTATTTTCAATAAAAGCCAGAGGAAAACAGACAATGTTTTTTCCTAAGGCTTGTTGGTGGGTTATAAATATGCCAGTCAAACGCTCAGAAATATAAGCCAGAACTCTCCGGCCGTTTATAGATTCATTTTCTAAATCAGTATTTTTCAAAGTTGTTATTAAAATTTTAGTCATGAATTCCATATATTTAAAGAATATGTTTTTTTTCATGATAAAACAATTAAACCAATAATGCTCCCGGCTTTCAAGATAATTATTTACGGCTTGTTGCATTTGGGGATACAGATGTGCAACATTAGTAATCGTATTTTCAAAAATTTGTTCATTTAAACAAAACGGTGGGTGTTTCAAATTAGAGAATTGTTCTCTTACTGTTTTGAGATGTTTAATTGTTCGTCCGTGTATTATGTCTGCACCGTCAATATATTTTGTCAAAGCAGACTGTGTCAGCCCTGTTTTTTCTTCAAAATTTTTTTCTAAATAAGGATATTCTTCGTTATGTTCAGTGTTGTTAAAATTTAAAAATCTTCTATAATGCATAAAACCAATGTAGTCGGGATTGCCGAGTTTGTCATAATTTTTCCAAGCCCAATATAAGCCGGTAAATTCACAAAGCTCGCGGTTGAGGTGGGAAATATTGTCGCCGGTGTCATCGCCAATCATATTATCACACATCCATTGATAATCTTCCTGATTCATGCTTCCGTCTTTGGAGGTTTTGGTTGCCAGACTTCTGCCGAGATGAATCGGTGTTAAAATATCATTTTTCAGCAAAACAGCTGGTTTGTGATAGCCGACCAAAATTTTTATACTTATTTTTTTCATTTACATTTTCTCCAGATAAGCAACAAATTTTTCGGTGATATTTTTCTTGGTTGAGAAAAGGGCATCGGCTTTTTGACAGTTTTTCGCTTCCAGAGAAAAACCGTTTTTAATATATTTTTCGATTGCGGCAACAGTGTCATCAATGGTATAGCAGACGTTGAACAATTTATTATTCATGGTTTTAGCATGTTCCATATCGCCACGGTCATTACCGTTAAGCGTTTTATCATCAAAATCAGGACGATAAAAAATAATCGGCGTGTGCAAAAATGCAAAATCAAAAAACAAGGAAGAATAGTCGGTAATGAACATATCCGCTTTGCCGATATATTGGCTGATGTTTTCGCAAGGGACGTATTCCAGACAAGAAGCTGAAAAATCAAGTTTCTCCCGACATTGGTTTATGAGCGAATGATGTAAGGTATAAATTAATTTTACATTGTTTTCTTTAAGCAAGCGTTGCAGTTTGGGACTGCGGATAAATGCCATAATGCCTTTATAATATTCTGTCTTGGTCAAAGGCGTTGTAAAGTTTTTATTCCATTTACCAAAACTGTTGCGCCAGGTAAACATCATGAAAATATTTTTTTGCGGTTGCGTTTCCTTTTTGAGCAAATCCCATCGCGGCAGGCCGATTTTGATGAGATTGTTCTTATCCCAGCCGAAACGTTGAAATATTTTACTTTCAGTATCAGAGCAAATTAAAAATTTATTAAATTTATTCGGGCTGAAATACCCGGTTGATAAAATGAATGTTTTTAGGAGTATGGAACCGTGGTCCGTATGAATATATGTAATATATTTATTTTTATATAATAATTCCGTGATTTTAGGACACAAATCACCGAAGGAAGTAATGACGGCTTTGGCGGAGAGGAGCTTGCGCCAGGTCAAAAAGAAAAAATCAAAATTATTTTTCATGTCTTCTTTGCATGAGCGCTTCATGACCAGAATATTTTTTAATTGGTTTTCTTTTTTCAGTTTTTTATATAACGGGTTTTCTTTCCAGATGACATAGTATGATTTGATGCCGTGTTTTTGCATATATTGAAAAATGCAATATGTGTCGATACATTCGGCATTGGCTTCATACAAATTGTCAAACAAAATATAGCTGTCTTTTTTTAAAAACGGTTGAAGCTTTAAGAAAAATTTTCTAAGAAACTTGAATTTCTTTTTGTTCAAGTATTCTTGTATTTTATTTTTCATGAATTAACTCCGTTTATTTTTCAAAAAATACAGAAGATTTTTTATGAAATGTTTTTTTTCTTGTTTTGAATAAAATAAGACAAAAAATTTATTTCTTTTTAGTTTTCTTCGTAAGAACAGGAGTAGTATTTTGTGAGTATGGAGCAAGGCTACAGCATTATCAAGAACCGTTTGCGGAACATATTCCCAGAAATATTCGGACAGGACTTTATCTCGGTCTTTCCATGGTTTTATTGCTCCGGCAAAGTGAATTATTTTAGGTTGTTTTCTGGCTAGAATATATTCCCGATAAAGATTTTGAGGGAGTTTTCCTTTCATGATTTCAGGATTTTGGATATACCAGACGTGGTTCCATTCTAAGGGGAGAAATCTGACTTTATATTCAGCTACCGTATTCAAAACATCTTGATCAACAAAAATAGGATTTCCTATTTCTTTTAATTTTTTCATACAGATATTTAAAAAATCAATTTTTTTAAGTTCTTCAATGTTAAACAGCATAACCCCAGCTTGGAACAGGTTTTCTCGCGGATTTTTTATTCCACAAGTGTATCTGAAATAGTTCTCCAGAAAAATACCGTCTTTAGTGATTTTATTATTAAACAGGTCGTAGGTTGAATAGACGTTACGGCAGACACCAAACCAGTTTTTATCTAAGTCTGTATCATAAAGTTCAGCGACATCACTGTTAATTGCAATGTCACAATCAAGATACAGAATTTTTTGGAAGTCTTTAAACAGGATAGGGATAAAAAATCTGAAATACGTTTCCGGACTGAAATATTTGTTTATGGTGAAATCTTCAAGGCGAATATTTTCCTGTATCAGAATTTTTTCTAAATTGATAAATTCAATTTTAACATTATCTGTTTGCAAATTCAGTATATAATCTTTGTTGGCCGACGACATTCCATTTTCAAGGATGTATGTATTATACATTCTGTTAAGAGATGCATTTTTTATAAGCGAATTTATTGCAACAGTAAGGTATGGCGCATAGGTGTTGTTACAGGAAAAACATATGTTAATTGGATGTTTGGTTGCGGGAATATATGATGTTATATCCATTCTTATCATAAATTGTGCAAATCGGTATTTTTCTTTCATTTTTTTCATCAGAAATATGCTGGTTAAATATTCAGCAGTATATCCGCAGGCTCGTACTGATATTAAGTCATTATAATTATATTTTATTTGTTTATGCTGAGCAAATAAAACTGAAAATATATATTCACAATATTCAAAAAATAATTTTTTTGACATAATAAACATATTAGAAAATATTATGTTATTCTGCTGTGAGAATTCCTTTGCACATTCTGCATATTCTTTATTTTGATATAGAATATTCATAGCTATGCCTAAATTTTTAAAACACTTGGTTATGTATTCGTTAAAATCTTTATATTGATCAAGGAATGAAAATTTAGAAAATGTTTGGCAAATAAAATCTTTATTATCAATAACTTTGTTAATATTCTCTTGTGTTTGATAAACTTCCGGTTCTAAACTAAACACTCTTCTGTAATGCATCAATCCGATATAATCTGGATTACCGAGTTTGTCATAATTTTTCCAAGCCCAATAGATTGCAGTCATTTCATTAAAAAAACGATTGAGATGAGAGATATTATCGCCGGTATCGTCACCGATCATATTGTCAAGCATCCACTGATAGTCCGAAGAGGACAGGATTCCGTCTTTTGATGTTTCACATCCCAAGCTTCTTCCTAGGTGTATGGGGACGAGGACATCACTTTTTAATAAGGGAGCCGGTTTATGATAGGCTACAAGTATTTTGACATTTTTTAGGGACATGTTATTTTTTTCCTTTAATATGTTTAATGAAAGCAAAATTATTGTTATCGGAACGTAAATTGGGGATAGAAATATCGGCAGGAAGAATATTATATTTCCATAAAACGTAACAAAAGCTCAGTTGATCCCTTTTTGAATAATATTTAACCAAATACCACCAATCTTCCATAATCTTGTCTATGTCTTTACTGTTATGCTTTCTGTAAAGACAGTTATTTTCCGTAAAACCGTAATTAGGGGGGAAATGGTCGCATTGAATTAATGTTTTTAATCCTTCAAGCAGATGTTTAGAATCTACAGAAACGTTAAGTGCCCATTCAAAATGTTTGTAAATACAGTTTGTTGAAAAATGTTTGGGGACAATTAGCGGCTTGTTTTGAGCTTTGATGAGATCAAAGATGTATGGTGTCAGGATATTTATATTGCCATCGACATAGAGAGATTCTTCATATTCAGGCAGGACAATATGGCAATTAATTTTATAATAACGGTTTATTCTGGTATCATCAAGATTTTTATTCTCAATAAGGCGGACTTCCCAAATCCCGGTATCTTTTTTCAGCAGTTCTGCATTGTCCGTAAAACAAATATAATCCCATTCCGGATTGATATATTTATGATTTATCAGTTGGTCATAGTCTCCCGTAATGCACGTGTAGACAGCTTTTGTCGCTTTTCTGTTTCTTTTATGGTTTTTATAACATGCAATTTCTTCTGCAGTTGAAGAATAGGGATTATGAAAGAAACAATAGCCACAAGAATATCTGTTTTGATGCAGATAATGGATTAAAGGGCATATTTTTACATTGTTATATTCAGCCATATATTGGTTCGTATCAAATATGGCAGAAGGGTTAAGGCCTAGCAGCCAGCCGTAATGAATATAATGCTCAAGAGGCGAAATGTTATAAAATTGTAGATTAGGATATTCTTTTTTATAATACTCTTCATCAAAAAGGCCGTAACGCATAATTTCTTGTTTATATGTTTCCATTTGTGCAAGATTGCTTAGCTTGTTGATTTTTGAAGATAAATTATTAAAGAGAAATTCTGTTTTTTTATTTATGGCAGTTTCTGTATCTTTAATAAAAAAAAGAACTTCATTTATTTTATTGGATATTTCCTTCTTCTTATTTTTATAGGAAAAAATTTTTATTCCTAAAAAATAATAAACTTTTTTACCATTAGGGTATTTTTGTTTTTTTAATATCTTCATTCCAACCTCAAACTTTAAATTATTTTTTTTGCGATTAAAACAATACAATTTCCTTCGCTCTTATCATCTTTTGGCGCTTCCACAACTCCGTAATCATATTGAAAAAACAGTTTTTCGGGAACAAAACCTGCCGACCGAACCAATTCTGCTAATTCGTCGGGAGTGTAATGTCTGACATGGTGGGGATTACTTGCAGAAACAAAAGGATAAACATTTTCATTAGGCACGGAACAAATTAAAATTCCGCCGTCTTTTAATAATGAGCGGTAGTTATAAAGGAGTTCTTTTGTCGCTGAAATATGTTCTATTGTCTCAAAACTAACTATAATGTCAAAAAGTTTGCCTCCGGCGTTATATGTCAAAGCGTTTCCTTGTTGGTATATTATGTTTGATGCCTTGGGCAAAAAGATTTTTTGTGCAAAATTTATGGCTTCTTGAGATAAGTCGACACAGGTGACGCTTTGGGCTTTTTGAGAAAGAATATAGCCGCCGCATCCGGTTCCGCAGGCAATATCCAGTACATCGGATGTATCTGTACATAAATCTGCCGCAAATTTATACCTGTAGTAGTGATCTTTAGCATATAATTCCGGAGAGAAAGAAATTTCTCTCTCATGTTTCAGGGTTTTATAATTGCAAAATTCAAGCCCGGTTAGATATTGCCATATAAAACATGTGGATTGCAAAATTTTTTGATTATATTTTTTGCTTTCTTCAAATTTATTTTTTAAATCTGCTTGTATTTTTTCGTTATGTTTTATAAAATTATTTAATGAATTAAAATATTCTTGATATTTTAAAATGTTATTTATTTGTTCTTGAAGACATTGATTTTGTTTTACAATATTTTCCAAAATATGAAAAAGCATATTTTTTGTGTATCTTTTTTTATAAGAAAAAATCTTAAAACCAAGAAAATATATTTTTCTTCGTCCGTTAGGATATTTTTTCTTTTTTAATATTTTCATATTTCCACTCGATAAATTTGTTAATTCCATTTTCAAAAGATATTTTGGGAGAATAGTTCAGTAAATGTTTTGCTTTGCTTATATCTGCAACAGTTTTATCGACATCTCCCGGCTGCATGGGCAGTTTGTCAATCCCGGCTTTTATTTTTAATGCTTTTTCCAAGGTGCCAATCATTTCGCGTAGCGTTACCGGAGAGCCGCCGCCTAAATTGATTATTTCATAGTTGGTTTGATTGTAGTTTAAGGCTGCTTCTATTCCGGAGATTATATCGTCAATATAAGTATAGTCCCGCATTGTGGAGCCATCACCGAACATGGGAATGGGCGTTTTTTCTTCAATTAGACGGGCGAATTTGTTTATGGCGAGGTCAGGTCTTTGCCGAGGTCCGTAGACTGTAAAAAATCTTAGGCAAATGATTTGCATATTATACAGGTGGCTGTACGTGTAGCATAATTGTTCACAGGCAGATTTGGTTGCGGCGTAAGGCGAAATCGGTTCTGAAACTTTTAGGCCTTCATGGAATTTATCAGCCTTACAATTGCCGTAAACTGAGCTTGAAGATGCAAAAATCATTTTTGAAACGTTATATTTCTTCATTAAATCTAAGATATTAACGGTGCCGACAATGTTGGTTTTAACATAATCTATCGGTGCTTCTATTGATGGGCGCACTCCTGCGCGAGCCGCCAGATGAATTATCGCATCAATTTTGTTTTCCCGGAATATCTTTTCCAGCGTATCTTTGTCTTCAATATCTGCCCGATATAATTTATAAGCAGGTGTACGGGAGGCTTGTAAGATATTTTTTTCTTTTAATGATATGTCGTAATAGTCGCTAAAATTATCTATGCAGATAATGTTTTTATCTTCCGATAAAAGCTTGTCTGCTAAGCTGGAACCTATAAATCCGGCACCTCCTGTAATTAGGATGTTTTTCATTGTATCTCCCTTTTTAGATGAAATTGTTTCTTTTTCAAAAAATTATACAGTGTTGTGCGGCTGACGTTGAGGCGGGCGGAAATTTCCCGGCGGGACAGACCCCGGGACAGCAGGTCGCGTATCTCTTCTTCCCGACCGTCGAGGCGTTTGGCAACAACGGCGTTCTTTTCCCGTCCGAGCCTGACCCCGGAGGCTTTCTTTTGCGCCAAGGCCCGGCTGGTGGTAACCGAAATTAATGATTTTCTTACCGCCAGAGCCAGCGCCATGCCTTCCAGGACAAGGGCGCCCGCCGCGTCCGGCCGTATCTCGCAGTCTTCCGCCGCCGACAAAACCGTAATGCCGCTGTCCAGAAAGCTTTTCAGGTTGTCATGTATCTGGGACAAAGAACCGCCCAGGCCGGCCATACCCGCGACAACGAGCATATCCCCGGGGTGAAGCGCCTCCCTGTTCAGAAGCCTGATGTCGGAATAACTCAGCATTATGTCCGGCGTCAGGCCGCGTCGTCCCAGACAGTCCATAATCAGGTTATGCTGGCGGGTCAGCTCTTGCCGGTCTTCGGTTATTTTGATATAGGTTACAAGCATTTTTCACGTTACACCGTTAATGATTATCGGTCATTTTTCGCAACCATAAAACGCAGTTTTAAATTCAAGATTTTACAATCATTCTTGACTATTATTTTTCTTTAATATATGTTTCTCATAAATGACCGATTTAGGTTTACATGATGAAAAACAGGCACTTCCCCGCGGAATTGCCTGTTTTTTTGTGGTGTTTCAAAGCTTAAAACTCAATATCAGGTTCTATACCGTAATCGCGGAGCGTCTGAAAAAGTTCCGCCAGATAAATCTTTTCGTCATAATGGACTGTCCCGTCGGTAATGCTGATTTTGACCGCTTCGCAGGCCAGGGCTTCAACCTCTTTTACTTCTTTGTGTTTCAGATTGTGCAACGCCTCATAAAAGTCATCTTTGGTCGGCGTCATTGACTTGACATAAGCATCAACGTACTGTTCGCTCATTACCACGCTTTTGGGCTGACGGCGGCGGATGAAGTCGGACACGACATTGTTTTTGATGTTTTGCAGGCTGTTGTTAAGGCGGGCAAAAAACGCCAAAATAGTTACTTCGGCGCGCAGGCTCTCCAGGTAGCGAAAACTGTTTTCGATTTTTTCGCTTTTGGTTTCTTCCCGCGAGCGTTCCTTATGCTCCCGTTCCACCGACAGAAAATCCAGGCTGAAGACTTCCATGTCCTTATAATACCGACCGCTGTCCAAATCGTAAATATCATGGAAATAATTAGCATCGAGAATCCGGGTTTGGCGGGAATTGTAAAAATAAACGTTGAAATAGCGGTTACTGCCTTTTTTCCAGATGTTCTTTATAGCAATGTCCTCTTCATGCAGCTGATTATTGAACAGGATATTCGCTACCAGATTATGAAACGGAAGTTTGCAGGAAAGAACGTCTTCAGCCATTTTACACCACCATTGACACCAGTCTTTCAACAAATTTTTTGATTGTTTCAATCCGTGTCGCATAATTCTCCAGATTTCGCTCAAGGAACAGTTTCTGGTCGGGGCGGATTTTGACCATTCCGCCCTGCCGGGCAACAAAGTCTATCAGCGCATCGGGATTTTTGAAAACGTTGTTATGAAAGGTTATCAGGACTCCTTTGACACCGGCATCAATTTTTTCAATGTTTGCGGCAAAACAAAGCTGTTTGATTTCCACGGTTTTGAGCAGGTTTTCAACTTCTCCCGGGATTTTGCCGAAGCGGTCAACCAGTTCCTCGCGCATATCCAGAATGCCGTCTTTATCCTTTATCTCGCCGATACGTTTATACAAGCCCAGACGGACGCCCAAATCACGTACATAACTTTCGGGAATCATAATCGGGATGCCAGTGGTTATCTGCGGCGACCATTCATGGACTTCTGGCGCATCGGACATTTTTTCCTCACCGGACTTGAGGCGCATAATCTCCTCTTCCAGCATATGCTGATAGAGCGCAATTCCTACTTCCTTTATATGCCCCGACTGCTCCTCGCCCAGTACGTTGCCGGAACCGCGAATATCCATGTCATGACTGGCAAGAGAGAAGCCTGCCCCCAGCGTATCCAGCGCCTGCAGAATGCTCAGGCGGCGTTCGGCCACTGGATTGAGTTTTTTCTGTTTGGGCACAGTGAAATAACAATAGCCGCGGACTTTTGACCGCCCTACCCGGCCGCGAAGCTGGTAAAGCTGCGCCAGACCGAACATATCGGCACGATGGACAATCATGGTGTTAACCGTCGGCATATCAATGCCGGATTCAATAATAGTCGTGGATAAAAGCATATCCGCCTTACCGTCGGCAAATTCGTTCATGACTTCTTCCAGCTTACCAGCCGGCATTTGACCGTGCGCCACAAGAATTTTGATATCAGGCACCAATTCGCGCAGTTCCTTTTCCACACCAAAGATATCCGAAACGCGCGGGCAGACGAAAAAGGTTTGTCCGTTACGGAATTTTTCGCGGTAAATGGCTTCCTTAATCATCACTTTGTCAAAAGGCATAACGAAAGTTCTGGCGGCCAAACGGTCTACCGGCGGCGTAGCAATTACACTCAGTTGTTTGACGCCGGTCAGTGACAGTTGCAGCGTCCGGGGAATGGGCGTGGCCGTCAAAGTCAGGACATGGACCGCGGATTTCAGGGCTTTCAGTTTCTCTTTATGCGCCACGCCAAAACGCTGTTCTTCATCAATAATCAGCAGCCCGAGATTGGAAAATTTTAAGTCCTTGGCCAGCAGGGCATGGGTACCAATGACAATGTCAACCGAGCCATCAGCCAACCCTTCCTTGGTTTGGCGGCTTTCTTTGGGCGTAACGAAACGCGACAGCATTTTGACCGTCAGCGGAAAACCTTCAAGACGCTTTTTGAAATTGTAATAATGCTGGCGGGCAAGCAGGGTTGTCGGCACAATCAGCGCCACCTGCGCCCCATCCGCCGCAACACTGAACGCCGCGCGCAGAGCCACTTCGGTTTTGCCGAAGCCGACATCGCCGCAAATCAGGCGGTCCATCGGGATACCGGCATTCAAATCAGCCAGAACATCGGCAATGGCACGAAGCTGATCATCCGTTTCGGTATAGGGAAACTTGGAGCAGAACTCGTCATACAGCCCTTCCGGCGGCACAAAATTATCCGCTTTTTTAAGGTGTCTTTCCGCCGCAATTTTAATAAGCTGGTGGGCAATCTCGCGGATTTTTTCCTTGACTTTGGCTTTTTTGGCCTGCCAGGCAACACCGCCCAGCGTATCAAGCAGGATATTGTCGTCATCAGCGCCGTAACGGGACAAGACTTCAATATTTTCAACCGGCACAAAAAGCTTGGCGTCATTGGCATAGAGAATTTTCAGGCAGTCGTGCGGGGCGCCGCCGGCGGTGATGTTTTCCAGTCCGAGAAACTTGCCGATACCGTGTTCAATATGAACAACAAGCTCCCCCACGTTGAGCGAGCCGATATCGGCGATAAAATCTTTGGAAGAGGCTTTTTTCGGCGCGCGGCGGTTTTGCCTTTCTCCCAGAATATCCTGCTCGGAAATCAGGCACCAGCCGCCCTGCTCTTCCCCGATTGAACGAAAGCCCCGGTTGAGGTTTAACACCGTCATGACAATTTTTTTATGGCGCGCTTTGCTTTCCGTTTCTTTCCAGTCATCGGCAAAAGTCACATCGTCAATGCCGTGTTCGCTCATCAGGGAAAACAGCCTCTCGCGCGAACCTTCGGAATAGCAGCAGATGACACGTCTGAGCTTTTTGTTTTCATTCAGATAATTTTTCAGTTCGGCATAGACTTCCGAAGCATTGACATTCTTGGCATGGGAAAAATCGCGACCGGGCAAAACGCCGGCATTCAGCGTATCCACATCATTTCCGGGCGTGCTGAGGTTGGTGAAATAAACCGCGTTGCGCTGCCTGAAAATTTCTGCCAGGCGGGCATTGTCCAAATACAGAAGTTCCGGCTTGACCGGGCGGTAAGTATCGACTTCCGTGGCGGATTTGACACCCAGCGCCTCGAGGCGGGCATGAAAATAATCGGCAATGCTGTCAGCTTTGGCCTGTGCCGCGTCAAAGACATTTTTGCCGACAATGACTTTGGCCATGGGCATATAATCAAACAGGGACGGCAGGTTGTCTTCATAAAAAAACGGCAGCCAGTTTTCCATCCCCATGTATTTCTGCCCAGCGGAAACAGCTTCATAAAGTTCGTCTTTCTGGCAATCCGCGCCGAAAGCTTCGCGATATTTGGCGCGAAAGGTTTTGACGGTATTGTTGTCGACAACGACTTCGTTCATCACCTGAAAACAATAGCTTTTCAGTTCGCCGGTGGTTCGCTGGGTCATGACGTCAAAAGTGCGGATTTTCTCCACCTCATCGTCAAACAAATCAATGCGCAGCGGCTCTTTGGTCCCGACCGGAAAAATGTCGATAATATCGCCGCGGACGGCATATTCTCCCGGTTCATAGACCTGTTCAACCCGGTTATACCCGTTGATGACGGCATAATGGATAAAGTTATTGAAGTCGAGCTTGCCACCGGTTTTAATCTCGCGGACGGCATTTAAGAATATCTTTTTCGGCGGCAGCTTCTGCAGAACCGCGCCGACGCTCGCAATCACCACCCGGGGCTTTTTGCTCTCCGGCATTTCTGCCAAGGCAGCAAGCGTCGAAATCCGCTCGGCCACAATATTGACATTCGGCGACACGCGGTCATAAGGCACTGTATCCCAGGCCGGAAATTTCAACACTTCAATTTCGGGATTCAAATGCGACAAAATGTCGGCAGTACGTTCCAAAGACACGCCGTCGCTGGCAATATACAAAATATCCTGTTTCAGGCTTTCGGCAAAAGATTTGAGCAAAAAAGCCTCATAACCGTCTGCAACGGAGGAAATGGTATAATTACCGAGTTTGGCGATATCTATATACATTGTTTATATTCTTAGCTGTTTACATCTTTTAATAAAATATATAGAATAGGCGCGAATGGCAACTATTTTCTTTAATAATTTTTGTTGAAAGCAGAGTTTTCCATGCGGCCGCAGATATTGTTTCCCTTATTTACCGACATCGCTTCCCTCAAAGGCATCGGCGCCAAGTATGAAAAGCTGGTCGTCAAGCTCTGCGGCGACAAAGTGGCCGATATGCTGTGGCATTTGCCATACAGCCTGGTTGACCGCACTTATCAGCCCAAAATCGCCGCGGCGGCAGACGGCCGTGTGGCAACGATTAAAGTGCGGGTTGTCGAGCACGTCCCACAGAAGACAAAAAAGCAGCCATACAAGGTGATTGTCGAAGATGACAGCGGACAGATGATTATCAACTTTTTCAAAGTTTACGGCGACTCCATCGCAAAAAATCTTCCGGTCGGCGCCATACGCGTTATCAGCGGCAAGGTGGAAAGTTTCAACGGAATGAAGCAGATGACGCATCCTGATTACATTGCCCGCCCGGAAGACGCCGAAAAAATCGCCGTCATTGAACCGGTTTATCCACTGACTGCCGGAATTACCAACAGGATGGCCGGAAGGCTGGCGCGGGAAGCTCTGGCGCGTGTGGCGGATTTTCCGGAATGGCTGGAGCCGAATTTTCAGAAACAACAGCAGTTTCCCGCTTTTCGGGAGGCTTTGATACGGGCGCATTTTCCCAAGACCATGGCAGATATAGAACCCGGCTCCCTCTGCCGCAGCCGGCTGGCTTATGATGAACTGCTGGCCAATCAGCTGGCTTTGGCAATCGTCAGACAAAAGGTCAGAAAACAGCCGGGGCGGATTTTGCAGGGTGACGGGCATTTGCGGCAGCAGGTTCTGGACAACCTCGGTTTTGACCTGACCTGCGCGCAAAAAAGGGTTTTGGAAGAAATTAACGGCGATATGGCTTCATCTTTTAGAATGCTCCGGCTGTTGCAAGGCGATGTCGGCTCGGGAAAAACCGTCGTTGCGTTGCTGACTATGCTGAATGCTGTGGAATGCGGTGCACAGGCAGCGATTATGGCGCCGACGGAAATTCTTGCCAAACAGCATTTGGAAACTATCCGGCCGTTATGCGAAAAAATCGGCATTCGCGCCGAACTGCTGACCGGACGGGTAAAAGGCAAAGGGCGTAAGCAAATTCTGGACGATTTGGCCGCTGGAGAAATCGACATTATTATCGGCACGCATGCTTTGTTTGTTGATGGCGTTACCTTTAAAGACCTGGCTTATATCGTGGTGGACGAGCAGCACCGTTTCGGCGTGCAGCAGCGGCTTAGCCTGTCAAGCAAGGGAAACAACGCCGACGTTCTGGTAATGACGGCAACCCCTATTCCGCGGACGCTGGTTTTGACGGCATACGGCGATATGGAATATTCAAAAATCGACGAAGTGCCGGCCGGGCGCAAACCGGTTGACACGCGGGTCGTACCGTTGTCCAAAATACAGGATGTCGTTGCCGGGCTGAAGCGAAAGCTGGATGAAGGCTGCCGCGCTTATTGGGTATGCCCGCTGGTGGAAGAATCAGAAAAAACGGATTTGGCCGCCGCGGAAGAACGTTTTGCATCGCTGCAAAAAATTTTCGGGCGAAAAACCGGCATGGTTCACGGCCGGATGAAGGAAGCAGAAAAAGACGCGGTGATGGAACAATTTAAGCGCGGCGACATAAGTCTGTTGGTCGCCACAACGGTTATTGAAGTCGGGGTTAACGTGCCGGAAGCGACCATAATGGTCATAGAACAGGCGGAACGTTTCGGCCTGGCTCAGCTGCACCAGCTGCGCGGACGGATTAAGCGCGGTTTTCAGGCTTCCAACTGCATTCTGATGTATGGCTATCCGCTGTCGGAAACATCACGGTCGCGCCTGGACATCATGCGCCGCACCGAAGACGGTTTTGAAATTGCAGAAAAAGATTTGGAACTACGCGGCGGCGGCGAGGTTCTCGGCAACAGACAATCCGGTTTCAGCGAATTTAAAATCGCTGACATGAGTGTTCATAAAGACTTGCTTTATACCGCCAACAAAGACGCCAAAATGATTGTGGAAACAGATAATGCCCTCGCCTCTCCGCGCGGACAGGCCTTGCGGGTTTTGCTGTATCTGTTTGAAAGGGACGATGCCGTCCGCACCTATCTGGCCGGGTAAGCAGTACTTATCTCTGCAGTAACATAAACTCCGGCCAAAATAGTAGTAAAAAATAAATTTTTCACTTGTTTTTTTAAACTTTATGATAGAGAATAGGAATATACAAATCTCATTAAGAGTGAAAATGAATGAATAATTATACCGAACCGCCCTTCTCCGGGCTATTTTCTGAACTGCCATCATCTTCAAAATATTTAGGTGTTCCTCCTGATGCGGTCAAATTAAAATTTTCTTTCTCTCGATTTTTTTTCCTGATTTCCACATTTTGTTATCTGCTTTTAAGCTATGCTTCCCAAAGCGCTAGTTTAAATTCCATAGGAGACGTTTATGAATAAAATTAAGCAATATTTCTTTTACAAAGATGGTGAATTTTCTTGGTGGAAAAGCATACAGAATATCCTGCTTATTTATGTTGTTTCATACCTCAGTGGACTTTACTATGATTTATTTTACAATCCCTCAGTCACAAGAATTTCCATGGACTGCTTGGATTGCGCTTTGCCTGTAATGGGAATGGGAATATTATGTTACATTCTAGCATTTATGATTTTCATCTTAAATTTATTTTATGTTTATTTTGAAAAGATGTTTTTAAAAATATTGGTAAGACTAATTGAGTTTGCCGTATTTATGACAATTTTATATTTTTACAGACGAACAATCATTGAGTGCGGAAATCCAATTTGTTTTTTGCATCCGTTTTCCTTTCCTGCTGTTGCGTGGGCTTTTATTTTGATTTTCAAAAAGTCAAAATATTTTACTCCATTCTTTATCATTCTGTTCCTTATTCCTACCAGTATCATTATAACAGACGATCTTATTCAAGCTATAAAAATCAATAATTTTTATTCTACATGTAAGCAAATGGAACAAAAAGAAAAATATAATCCTCTTTTTTTAAAATCCGATTTTTTTTCAGAAGAAAATAAAGATGGAAAACAAACTCTTATTCCCAACGTAATGCAAAGAAAATGGCCACTGTCTAGCGAAAAATACGCAAAAAATATTCAGGATATAGGATGGTGTTCTCAGAATAAAAGTTTTGCAATAATTTCAGCTATAAATGATGGGGCTGTTATTATTTGTAAAGAAAGTAATGGGAACAAAATAATTGTTAAGCAAATACTAAAAAACAACAGAACAAATGATATTGCACAAATATCCTCACTGAAAGTATTTTGGTCATATAGTTGGTTATCGCATCTTTTGAATTTAACACATGTTGCTTATGTTTGTGATTATCCAAATAGCAAATATTGGAATCCCAATGTGGTTCCATATGAAAATTATATCAAGCCTCAATAAACAGAAAAAAGGAGATTTAATACAAATATTCTACTTAGCAAAACATTTTCGGTTAATTTAGTAAACAAAATTAATTTTATAAACTTTTTAATTATTTCTGGAGAACAGCAATGACAGATTCTACAACTACTTCTCAAAAAAACTATAGTAATGAATATGTAAAAGCCTTACTAAGCAAATTGGCTTATGAAGATTTAAGTGATACAAACAAAAGTTTTGAGAATCTAAATAGTGAAAAATTTTCAGCAATGGAAATTGCTTATTTGAAAGAAAATTTTGTAGTAATAAGCACATCCTATGAACAATATGATGCTGAAAATAAACCATTATATACATCTGGATTTCAAGGCTGTTTTTTGAAAAATACCAAAACCAATGAAATTATATTTGCCATTAGAGGAACAGATGAGCTGAAGGGACCTGATGCGGACGATGATCTTGATATTATAAATTCAGGAATGGCATACAAGCAATTTATAGACGCTTATAACTACTATATTAAAACTGTAACAGCGACGGGAGATACTGGAAGACTTTTAACTTATGCCAATCAACAACCAGCCGAAGGCACTGCATATATAGATACAGGTGATGGACACTATATTTATTTTGAAGATTTTACAGGTACCGGAAATGGATACTCAAATGTTTCCATTACAGGACATTCTTTAGGAGGACACTTAGCCGCTTTACTTGGTGTTATAACTGGAAATGAAACAACAATTTTTAACGCTCCCGGATATAAAGATCAGCCTAAACTTGATTTTTCTTATGTTTCAGAGGATGGAACTACCGAAAATATAATTTCAATGATATCTGGTATTATTTCTAAATTATTTAATAAAGATATAACTTCGCAAGATAACATAAAACATATTTATAATGATAACAGTCAAGAATGGATTGCTAACTATGGTACTAAATGGAAAAATAACACTCCAATTTATTGTTTACAAAAAGGAAGTAGTGTGCATGCAATAGATGAAATCTGTACCTCATATTATGCTTATGAAACAATTAAAGATATTGCTAATGGAGCGGAAAGTTTTCACAATGATAGTACTGTAACTTCATTTAATGAAACATTCGAAAACGTTTACAAAGCCTACTGTCTAAATAAGGGAGAAAATTATTATAACCTGGATTATTCCGACTATATCAAGATAAATGAAGTAATCTCTAAGATTAACGAATGGTCAGAGATACAAAAAGTGAATGGCGGAGCAATTAAAGTTGATTCCTATAATCATACAACTTCTTTGCCAATAACGGGAACAGACGGAGCTGACATATTCTATACCGGCGGCGGCAATGATACCATAGATGCCGGAGCTGGAAACGATACCGTATACGGAATAGATTTGAATGGAGATACTGAAGCCGCGGCAACATCAACAAAAACTATAAACCTAGGCTCTGGGAATGATACTTATTATGGCTCAAATGCAAAAGATACTGTTACGACAACAGGAACAAACACAGAAAATGATACCAACCATATTTATTTAGGTGCCGGCAATGATACCTTTACCGGAGGAGATGGTATTGATATTGTTGATGGCGGTTCAGGAGCTACTGGGTGGCTTTCTGCTATAAGTTCAGAAAGTATGACTGATAGTGAAGAAACAACTAATGAAATTCATCTTGGTGGTGGTAATGACGAATACCGCGGCGGCAAAGGAAAAGACATTGTTTATGGTGAAGATGGTGATGATAAAATTCGAACAGGAAATGGTAAAGATATAATCCATGGTGGAGATGGGGATGATAATATTAATGCCGGAGATGGAGAAAATGAAGTCTTTGGAGATGCCGGGGATGATAGAATCTATGGTGGAAAAGATAAAGATATAATCTATGGAGGAACAGAAAATGATAATATATATGGCAAAGATGGAGAAAATGAACTTTATGGAGATGAGGGAAATGATTATATTAGAGGAGGAAAAGATAAAGATATAATCTATGGAGGAATTGGCAATGATGATATATATGGTGAAGATGGAGAAAATGAACTCTATGGCGAAGAAGGAAATGATGACATTTACGGGGGAAAAGATAATGATATAATTTATGGAGGAATTGGCAATGATAATATACATGCTTACGAAGGAAATAACATAATAGATTTGGGAGTAGATGATGATTATGATTCCGTAAGTATTCATAACACATCATCAGGCATTGACACTATCTATAATGCAACAAGCAAAGATAGAATATCTAATTATGAAGGATATAACTTAAATACATTGCAACAAATTGGAAACGATGTCATTGTTTACGGTAACAATGGAAATAAAATTGTTTTTAAGAATGTTCAATTAACAAATTATACACAATACGCCGATCTTGTTAGAGATGGATATATCAATTCCCTTTCAGATATAAGAGTTTCAGAACAAACAACCTCTGGAAATGCCGATCAGCTGATACAGGCGATGAACAGCTTCAGCGTCAGCAATTCGGCTTCGACAGATACCCTGTCCAATCTGACTGAGGATGTCAGCGATATGTATTCTCTGGCCGCCAGTCAGGATTTAACCCGAAAAGCAATCTAAAGAAGGAGGTATAAAAAAAACAGGCGGTTTCGGTTGGGGAAACGGCCTGTTTTTCTGACTTGGTTAAATTGTCAATTCTCCGCGATAAACATAACTGCGTTTGTCTTCGCTTTTTTCTTCATAAACCAAGTGCAGCAATTCATGTATTGAAATTACCAGGCAATCGACCTTGTGATTACAGGGCAAAATCAAGCGATGTCTGAACGGCTGCAAATTTCTTTGGCGGATTTCTTCGGCATATTCCGGGAATAAACCGAGCATTAATTCTTGCTGATTATCCATAACAAAATTATTTTTTAGGTTTAACATAATGATAAAAATATACCCGGAGGTTAGCTCCGGGCGGCATATTTGTCAAACAAAAAATGAAAAGCGGCTATCTTCCCCCGCTCCGGATATAGTTATAAGCTTGCAGGGAGGCAAATTTATCCGCCGTCACGACCTTTGTTTTTTCACCCTCCAGTATCCGGCGAGCCGAGAGGCCGATAAGATAAGACACGGCCTGCGTCCGATCCATTGCGGCCAATTTCCGCGCCAGTTCCTTTTCGCGGATTTTGTTCATATTGATAACGTATCCCTGCCCTTTGACCGAATATTTGCTTTCGGAATTAAAACTGATAAAATTTCCGCCTTCATAGGTAACCGTATGGTTGCCGCTTGACGTTTTGGCACCGTCAGCATTGTTTCTCTTAACCTGCATGACGACAATGTCCCCTTTTTGCAGGAGTTCGGGACGCAGAGCCCGCTCATAACGGATACAGTCGGGGTGAGACTTTTTGACATTTTCAACAAAGTTGCTGCAGAGCGCGGGATTTTCCAGGTTATTGAGAAAATCTTCCATATAATCCGGGCTGGTTTGTTTCAAGACATGGACAACCGCAATATTGCAATAGTTGATGTTGCCAAACAATTTGCGCGCATAAGGCCGCCCTTTGCTTTTTATCTCATTATACTGTTTATTCAGCCCGTCGACAAATTCGGCGTTGGCATCATTTATAACTTCTTTAACAGCCGTATTTATATCAAAATGGCTGATAATGGTTGAAAACATATGCCGGCTGTCGTTCACCTCCGAAATATCCGCCGTTACCGCAGCAACTTCCCCGTCGACAAAACTGCCGCCGGACGCAGCCGCCGGGGCACAGGCAAAGGCCGGGATAGACGCATAAGCCAGCATTTTGGCGGCAACGGTGTTCAACTGTGCCTTACGGCGGTAATTTCTGATTTTTCTAATCTGTTTATAGCGTTTGATTCTCGCTATTTTCGCCTTTCTGGCTTCCTCTTCCGCCGTCATTTTTTTGTTTCCTTCTCCTGCTTCCCGGTTATAGATATGTATACATAAAAAGTTATCAACTCTTGTTCACAAGAAATTGAAAATTAACTTTACATTTATATGAAATTGTCTGTAAATTATCATAAATTTACTTAAAAATTCATTAAGAAACGAAGAAAGATGAAACATATCAACAAGTTTTTTATTTTTGCTTTAAGTGCGGTTCTTTCCGCCTGTTCCTCCAACCGGCAACCTGTTCGCCCGGAGATTGTTCCGGCAGTGGAAGTCAAAAAACCAGTCACTCATTCCCTGGGCATTATCGGCGAATCCGAACCGATTTATTTCATGCCGATGTCCATGCCTTTTCAGGCGCGCATTGACACAGGTGCGGAGATGTCGTCAATTGATGCCAAAAACATCAAAAAATTTGAACGCGACGGGGAAAAATGGGTTTCTTTTGATCTCGTCAACCGCAAAAACGGCGAGCGTCACCATTTTGAAAAGAAAATCAAAAAAATCGTCGACATTAAACGTATTAACGAGCATGAAAAGCGCTATGCTGTTGAAATGGACGTCAAATTCGGCAAAGAAGTCATTACCGGCGTGCGTTTTACGCTTGCCGACCGCGAAAAATTTGAATACCAAGCACTTATCGGCCGTAATATCCTAACCGGAAGAGCTATTGTCGATACGGCTTTATCCAATACCTTAAACTAAACTTTATCCAGCAGAAGGACGCCAGATGATATACAGATTAAAAAGATTATTTACGGTTCGGTTCATTTTGACCCTGATGCTTCTGGCATCAATCGCCTATGCCGGGTACAGCGCCTATTATAAAGTAGAATACTGGGGCTTCAGCTTTGCGCCAAAAAGCAAAACAAACGTCTGGACGGTGGAAGCAAACATTCAATACGAAGCTGACGGTAACCCGGTAAAAATCTCTCTGGCAACACCTGAAAGCAGTGACGAGTTTAAAGTTCTGGATGAAGATATTGTCGCCGCGGGGTATAAATCAAGCAAAAAAAACGGGCGGCTGATTTTGACCTCTGAAGGCAGGGAGGGACTGCAAAATGTTTATTACCGCATTTTGCTGTTTGACAACGAATCTGCCAAAGGCAAAGTTAAGGCGCCCGCGCCGCAAGCTCCCGAAAAACCGGTTTACAGCGAACAAACGGAAGCCATTGTCGAAGAGCTTCTGACACTGGCACAAAAGCAGCCGGGAGATTTGCCGCAGCAGCTTATCCGCCTGTTTAACCAGGTTCCGCCCGAGCCGACGGTGGTTGCTTTTCTGCCGATGAAAAAAACACCGAAAGACACGGCTGAAACCATTGAGCGGATTTTGGCCTACAAGGGCATTCCGTCACGACTGGCCAGAGGCATCAAACTGGCGGAAGACAAGAAAGCCTTTGCGCCGGATTTGATGCTTGAGGCCTATATCGGCAAGCGCTGGAAGCTTTATAATCTGACAACAGGCCAAATCGGGCTGCCGGCTGATTTTATTATTTTTCAACGCGGCGGAAATTCTTTGCTGGATTTGGAAGGAGGCTCGGATTCAACGGTTAAGTTCTCTGTTTTGAAGTCCGTCACTTCCTCATTCAGCCTGGCAGGAAAGAGAGCCAAGCTGGCCGATGACGGCAAAAGCTTTGAAAGTTCTATTTACAACCTGCCGGTTGACGAACAAAACACGATTAAGTGGCTGATGATTTTTCCGCTGGCTATTCTGATTATTGCTTTTGTCAGAAATGTTATCGGCCTGCAAACTATGGGAACGTTTACGCCGATGTTGCTGGCCATGGCGCTGGTCAAAACCGGGCTTGTTCCCGGCTTAATCTGCTTCGCGATTATTATTGCCATCGGGCTGGCCATCCGCGCCTTGTTTTCAAAGCTGAACCTGCTTCTGGTTCCGAGAATCTCCGCCGTGGTTATCTGCGTTATTTTGATTATTCAGGCGATGACGGTTTACGGTTACAATCTCAATACCAACATTACGGCATCGGCGGCGTCATTCCCGATTATCATTATGGCTTGGGTTATTGAGCGCGCGTCAATAACCTGGGAAGAGGAAGGTCCGTTTAATGCCGGGCGGCAGGTCATTTTCAGCCTGATTGCCGCCATTCTGACGTATTTCATCATTTGTAACGAAACAATCCGCTACATTATGTTTGCCTTTAACGAGTTGAATCTGGTGATTTTGTTCCTGGTAATGCTGCTCGGCACTTATACCGGATACCGTCTGACCGAACTGAAGCGTTTCCGTCCGCTGGTAAAATAAGGAGCGTTTAAAATGTTCAAATGGCTCTCAAAATATTTTGCCTCGCCCGCCGAACTGCGTGAAGCCGGCATTCTCGGCATGAACAGCCGCAATTTCAAGTTCATCGCCAAGCAAAACAAAAGACGCCTTTATCCTCTGGTGGACGACAAAGTGCAAACCAAGGCTCTGGCGTTGCAATACGGCATTAACACGCCGCGGCTTATTGGTACAATTGATTATCAACATGAAGTCGACAGGCTGCCGCTTTTGGTTAAAGATTGGCCGTCTTTTGTCATTAAACCGGCGCATGGCAGTGGCGGCAAAGGCGTTTTGGTCATCAAAAGCCATGACGGAGAAACATTTGTCACCCCGTCCGGGCGCAGCCTGACTTACAAAGAAATTTACCAGCATATTTCCAACACGCTGAGCGGCCTGTACAGTTTGGGCGGACAATATGACACGGCGGTTATTGAAGAAATGGTCAATTTCAGCCATATTTTTGACAGCTACAGCTATCAGGGAATTCCCGATGTCAGGATTATTGTTTACAAAGGATATCCGGTTATGGCAATGACCCGGCTGGCGACGGCGGCGTCCGGCGGACGCGCCAACCTGCACCAAGGTGCAGTCGGGGTCGGCCTTGACATCAAAACAGGTAAAACGTTGAAGGCTGTTATGCGTAATATGCCGATTACGCATCATCCCGACACAAACGCCGATTTATCAAAAATTGAAGTTCCGTTCTGGCGCGAACATCTGCTTATCGGCGCCAAGGCTTATGAAATGACCGGACTGGGGTATCTCGGCGCGGATATTGTCCTTGATGCCGACAAGGGGCCGATGATGCTGGAGCTGAACGCCCGTCCGGGGCTGGCAGTACAGATTGCCAACGGTCTTGGGCTTGGAAAAGTATTGAAAAAAGTCGACAAGTATTATCCCCAAAGGCTTTCTGCCGAGGAACGGGTTGATTATCTTTTGACCGGGAAAAAACCGGAAAAGAAAAAATAATTTTCAAACCTTAGTGCATTTTTAATTTTCACTTCCTATATTAGTTTACAGGTAAATATAAGTTTGTGAGGATTAACATGAAAGCTGTAAAAAAATCTGCTTCTGCAAAGAAAGAAGAAACGCCCAAGCTGGCCAAGACCCAGACTAAATCTTTGGGCAAGAGCGAAACAAAAGGCCTGAAAGCGTCTGAAACGAAAAAACTTTCAGTCAGCCCGGCCCGCGCCAAGAAAATCAAACATTCCTATACGGTTAAAGACGCTGAAAATGCTCTATTGCTGAAACTCAAAGACGGTGACGTCGTTATTGAAATGTTTCCAGATGCGGCACCAAACCATGTTGCCCGCATTAAGGAACTCGTCCGCGCCGGTTTTTACAACGGTTTGAAGTTTCACCGCGTTATTGACGGTTTTATGGCGCAGACAGGTTGTCCTTACGGCAATGGAACCGGCGGTTCGGGCAGAAAACTCAAAGCAGAATTTAACACCCACCCGCATAAGCGCGGCACTGTTTCCATGGCGCGCTCCATGTTTCCGGACTCCGCAGACAGCCAGTTTTTCATTTGTTTTGCAGACTGTGACTGGCTGAACGGCCAATATACCGTTTGGGGCGAAGTTACTTCCGGTATGGAACATGTCGACAATATCAAAAAAGGCAGCGGCGGAAACGGCGAGGTTTCCAATCCTGATGAAATCATCAGCCTGGAAGTCATTGCCGACATTGGTTAGCTTAAGGAAAAGCGGGGAAATCTCCCCGCTTTTGTTTTATTTACAGGTATAATAATGGGAAGTTGTTTTATTGAGAGGTTTGGAATATATGAGAGGATAGGCATCTTCCTCTTTAAGTCCTTCATAATCTTCATGAATAGAGTGTCCGCCTATCCAGCTTTCAATTACAGGATATCCGGCAGGACAGTTAGCATCATAACACTCCTTCTTGCTGGCGTAAATATAACCGCTTTTCTCTTCTCTGTCTGCGCCATGAACTATTGCTGTCCAACCGACTGCAGGATCTTTTGACCAGCAAACTGTTCTATAATCCTTGGTTACCCGGTATCCTTTTTGTTCATCTCCATAGCAGGAACAATAGAAATACGGAACAGATTCATAACATGGAAGTTGTATTGTACAGGGAGACTTGCATTTTAATCTTGTTCCGCCACAACCATCTGAAACTACTTCCGTACCATACTGGCAAAAACTGTCATCCGGTCGCGGCGTACAGGCGGCACATACTTTCCTCGTTCCGCCACAGGTGTCATCACCTGATTCCGTACCATAGGTACAACCTGTTTCATCAGGAAGTTTTTTACATTCTGCCGCGCCGGTATCAATATTAAACTCAATCACCGGGCGAACAACGGTAGCTGAGCTCTGGCCTTTTCCCCTTAGTGCTAAACCGCTCCCCTCCGAATAGACGGTGAAAATATACATGAAAGTCTTATCGCTTTCCGTTGAAGACCAAATCTGGTTACGATTGTTTTGCAATACTTCCCCACCAAGTTTTTGTATTGCCGCATCTATTATTTTTCTGTTTTCATAAGTGCTGTGCAATACGCCTGCCGCCGGCAAACACCATTGGCCTTTGGTTGATGCGGCCGCAGACGGTGCATAAGTTTTGGCAGACCAAGGCGCCGGATATTTCTGGCTGTCGCCATTCATCATTGCCTTTACCGTGTTGGAACAACTGCCAAAATCGTTCCAGGCATCTGTATAAAATGGTAATTGCGGAACACCCGTTGCTTTTTCTTCGGTTGACCAGACTATTGACTGAGCTGTCGGGCTGGGAGTCATAGCCTGTCCGTTACCGTTATCATCCAGATAGACAACGACGGCAATCGGTGTTTTGCCGCTTTCGACATTTTCCGTGCAGCTCATATCGCTGTTCAGTATCCAGCCGATCTGACACTTCTTGTCCGGACAATGCCACTTTTCGCCGAACGGGCATTTCAAACCGTCGGTACAGGCTTTGTCTTCCGTATATCCCAAATTATTGCAGTCTTCCTCGGCAATGCACACTTCCGCTCCGGCCGTCCCCGCATAGAAAGGAGCCGCCAGCAAAACAGAACTCATCAAAAACATTCTTCTCATCGCTTTTCTCCTTTCCTAAAACTCTATTACCGGACGAACGACATAAGGCGTATTATTGCTATAAGTGTTGCTCTTAGCGCCATTAAAAAAGCCGCAAGTACCAGTCCAGTAAACCCACATATCGCAGGAACCAAACTCGGTCGATGTCCAAATGTTTTCGTTGTCACCCGCAAGTTGTTCGCCTCCAAGCTTAGATATAGCGTTATTAACAGCATTCTTGTTAGCGCACAAACTCTCCATGATACCAACTGTTGGCATTACCCATTTACCTTTTGTTGTCGGAGCACCGTTTGGAGCATAATTTAAAGCCGCATAACCAGCCGGATATTTACTGGCGGGGGTGCTGGATTGAATAATATTTTTCATATTTCCGTTAACATTGAAATCTTTAATCGCATATTGAGTATTAGTTGTTGATGTTCCTCCCGTAGAATAACAATACGGAGACCATTGAATACCCTTTTTAATCGGACTGGCTGTCATCGCATAACCGCAGTTTTTATTGATTGCAACCACCACCCCAATCGGCGTCTTACCGCTGACCTTATCATCTGTGCAACTGGCGTCGCTGTTTAAGATTTGCCCGATTTTGCAGTTCTTCGCCGCACCGCTGCAAACTCCCAACACCTCAATCTGTTCACATTTGCCACTGGTCGAATTCCATTTATAATTTGTTTTGCACTGACAAGCTGAATACTTATCGCCACAGCTGTCCTCGCCCTTACTCTCATTAGCGCCGGTACAGGTATATCGGTATGATTCCTCGCAGTGAATCGGGCAATACCATGTTTCGCCGAACGGGCATTTCACGCCCCGCTCGGGACAGGGCGCTTCCTTATACCCCAAAGCCCGGCAATCCTGCGTCGGCTTGCATTCTCCCAAAGCCAATGCCGGAGAAATCATCACCCCGCAAAGAAGATAAAGTAAAAACTTATTATTAATCATAACCAACCCCTCCGGCATTTGTTAATTCTTCAAATGCGGATTTGATACCTTATTATGTTGTGATTAAGTCAAAAGGTGAGGGCGCTTTTCTCTCAGGACACGCCAAAACGCCATCCTTCCATTGGAGGACAATCCGAAAAATATAAATATTTCGAGAATATTTTCATAACACACCCCTGTTTTTTAGTCAGGTATCAAATCTACACACACATAATTACTATATCACAAGCTTTCAAAAATGACAATATCTTTCGTGTGAAACAAAGCAAAAAAATACCGGAAACAGCTTCCGGTATCATGTATGGAAAAAAATCGGTTATTCCGGGGTGGAATTATAATTCCTCGGCACGGACGACATTTGCAGAAGCTGAGTCTTGTTGGCATCAAGCAGGCAACTTTGCTTGTTATATTCGGTGCTGCCGGTATAATTGCTCATCGACAGAACATAAAGGTCACAATATTCATCGCGATATTTGGACCAATTCTCATAAAGGCTTTTCAAGCGGCCGCGAAACATACCGGAACCGTTATTCCATTTTATAAAATCCGGGCTGAGTGAAATCTGTTCGTATTCCTTATAAATCTGCTGGTTGAGGCGTCCATTTTCCGCTTTCATGCATTCGGCAATGGCACTGTCCCCGATTTTAGAAGCGTCTTTCATACAGTATTGATAAGCGGCAGATTCTGCGCGCACCGTTCCGGCATATAAAACGACCGCGGCCGCCAAAATGATAAATGTTTTTTTCATGGGATTACCTCTTTGTTACCGCCATATCGTTATAAATCCGGATAATCGCTTCCACATCTTTGGCAAAACGATTGGTCAAATCAAGCATACATTGCGACTTCTGAACCTCGGTAATCGTTCCCTGTCCTTGAGAAAATGTATAACCGTAGAGAGAACAATACTTGTCGCGATAGTCGACCCATTGCCGCAGCAGCATCTGAAAATTTTGGCTGGAAGCCAGAGTTTTGTCATTCCACTGCGTAAAATATTTATTGGACGCAAGAGAATTATACCTGGATTGCAGGCTGCGCATAACCCGAGCCGTTTCGGCATTGTTGCACTTGGTAATGTCGTTGTCGCCCGGAGCCTGAGCCATACAGTTTTCGTATTCCCCGGCCTGAACGGCGCTTCCGGCCAATATTCCGGCAGCAAGGATAAAAATACCGGCAGTTTTATTCATCTGAACCTCTCTGTTAAAACAAATTATATTTTTAAACATAATTCCTATTAATTAACATTCAATTAAATTAAAAATAATCTTGTGTTAAGAAATTAACGCTATATACTGTTTTATCATAAAAGCAAAATGTAGGATTAAAACAATGCATAAACTTCTTTGGGTGTTTTTGATACTTTTGGTGTTAAGCGCGTGCCATTCTCCGCGTGTCCGCCGCCAGGGAGACGAAAGCTTTATCGGTATGGACGAAGAGGAGCTTGTCACGACCATTGGTCCTCCGGACAGTTCTTATGAAATGGGGCGGGAGCGTTTTCTGATATACAACAAAAACGGTTCGCATTATTATAATGGCAGCTATATTCCCATGTCGTGCAAAATAACCTTTGTCTTTTATAAGGGCGACTTGGACAACTGGCATTTTGAAGGAAATATGTGCGATGCTTACGCAGAAAGCATCGACCTGCATTAAAATTAAAGGCTCGGACTATTCCGGGCCTTTAATTTTATTTTCTTGATATTTGCTCTGGCAGATAAGATAGGAACAAGTATAATTAAGCTAACGGCAGACACAATCTAAGCAACGCGCTTTTTATGCGCCATCAACCCACAGCAAACTTTCCACGACACCCCGTGGGTGTAAAAAAAGCCCGCAATAAGCGGACTTTATAATGGTAGGCGCGTGGGGGTTCGAACCCCAGACCCACTGATTAAGAGTCAGTTGCTCTACCAACTGAGCTACGCACCCGTCAATGGGATATCATTAACAACAAGCGCAATATACTCTGTGAAATTTTATTTTGCAACACAATTTTTTACTTTTTTGCAAAAAAAAATTAATATTCGATTTTGTCGGGCTTGTTTTTCCATTCCTGCATGATATCGACAGCCTCCCGAAGCACAATGCGGTGCAGTTCCAACGGATCATCATCATAAAATACCCGATCGCGGAAACCGATGTTTTCAGCATCATAGCGGTCGGCGGCATAATAAATTTCTGCGATATTAGCCCATTTGGCGGCATTCAGACACATCGGGCAGGGCTCACAGGAGGTGTATAAAATGCACCCGGAAAGATCAAAACTGCCGATATTTTTACAGGCGTTGCGAATAGCCATAACTTCGCCATGCGCCGTCGGATCGTTGTCAAGAGCTACTCGGTTGTGTCCTTCGCCGATAATTTTTCCGTCTTTGTCTATAATAATACAGCCGAAAGGCGAACTTCCGGAATCAATGGAAGTTTTGCTGAGCTTGACTGCTTTCATAAGGTTTTCTTTGTGGTTTATCATATTTTGCCTCATCTATACTAAACAAACTTTATTAGTATATAAAATAGTTTTTAAGAAAACGTAAAATATACCTTGACAAAAAATATAAAATTTTCTATAAAGAAGAGGCTTAAATCTTATTTTGTTCATAACTTTAAATTTAATCTATGACAAACACAACGTTTGTAATTGGATTTGTCATTTTTTAAGAGTCCACTTGTGAAAGCCGACTCTTATTTAACTGAAATTTTCCGCAATGCCTGTTTTTTTGACACGCATTGTTCAAAATATCACAAACTGTTATTGTCTTAAACATAACAGCCGCCGTCTGTAAAGACCGCGATTTTTTATTTTGGTTTATACAATTAAAAAAAGAGCTTGTTTGCGAAAATAGGCTCTTTTGCTTTTTAAATAAATATTAACCGTGATGACGTATCCCTTAAAACAAAAGGGGAAATTTTATGGCTGATATAGACACATCCAAAGACGAAGAACTGCTTAAAGAACATTATAGGCGCTGTTACGCCAAAGTATCCGGCAGCGATTTTTACAAACTGTATGCTGATGAAAAAATCCGCCATTCTTTTCAGGTTGTCGGCGCCGGAAATTACATCATGCACCATGAACAGGTGTTTTCCGATCGGGAAGGGCGCTTTTTGCAAAGTGCCAAACTGGCCTACCTGTTTCATGATATCGGACGTTTTCAGGAAATTGAACGGCTTTATGCCGAAGAGCCTCATCCGCGCCGCCACGACCACTCTCTGTACAGTTATGAAATTCTGAAAAGTATTCCCGAGTATGCCTGCCCGGAAATTTTACTGCCGGTCAAACATCATGGACATATGATAGAAGACCTTTATAATGATGCGGAATTTACCGCCATAACCGATGAAAAACTGAAAAACGATATTCTCAAAATCGCCTTTCTGGTACGTGATGCCGATAAAATTGCCAATTTTTACCTGATGAAAACGGCGCAAAAGGCTTCCGATAATGTTTTTGAACATCTGTTTCTGTCAAAAACCGCGCCCGGCGGGCTGGCCCCGGTTATGGCGGAAGACTTTCTGGCCGGAAGAATGCCCAAACGCAGCGACATAAAAACGTCGGAAGACTGGATTTTGAGCTATATTTCCTGGATTTATGACTTGAATTACAAGGCGTCCTTTGATTTTTGCCGCCTGACCGGCTGCTTTGACAACCTGCTGTCTACACTGGATAAATATAATCGGGACAAGGGCTTGCAACAACGGATTTCAGAAACTATTTCAAATTATATCAAACATCGTTATCAACAATTTAAGGAAGAACAATCATGAAAAAACGCTATTTTCTGCTGGGCCTGGTTGCCGTTGCTGCCGGTGCCTATTACTTTACGCCTTCTGTCAGCAGTATCGTTTCCAAACTGGTGCACAAATATGGCAGCGAAGTCACCGGAACCGATGTCACGCTTAAGGGCTTGGATTTTTCACTGACTAAGGGCGAAGCCCTTATTGATAAAATCACCGTTGCCAATCCGACCAACTACAAAACGCCGAACATCTTTGACTTGAACAAAATTCAGGTCAAAGTCGATTTGAAAAGCCTGACAAGCAACACGATTGTTATCGAGTCGATTGTAGTAGATAAGCCTGAAATCACTTATGAAATGCTTTCCCTGACCCAAAATAATATCAAAGAAATTCAAAATAATGTTGAAAATTATCTCAAGAAGTCAGCCAAAGAAGAGCCTAAAGCCGAACAAGCCAAACCTCAGGAAGCTAAGGCTGCTTCTGATGAGGAAAAAGCCGGAAGCAAAAAGGTTGTCATCAAAAAACTGACCATTAGCAATGCCAAATTGTCAGCCGCAGCCATGGGGCAGGAAGTCGCCGTTACGTTGCCGATGATTGAAATGAAGAATATCGGCGAAGGCTCCGAGAAAAAGAGCATTCCGCAGGTTATTGCCATGGTTATCAACAAAATCCTGACCGTCGCTTCTCAGACCGTTGTTAACAGCAAGTTAAGCAATTTAGAAAATGTTGCCAAAGAAAACCTCAAGGGAGTTGTCGGTAATGTAAAAGACCGCGTCAAGGAACTGGGGATTTTTGGCAAATAAGCCGGCTGCCCAATTAAATAAAAAAAACTCTGAACTGATGTTCAGAGTTTTTTTTATTTAACGCAGTTTGTCTTTAATGACACCGGGTGTCAGCAGTTGTGGCAGAACCTGCATTTTTTCGCCGTCATAATAAACATAAAGCGGAATACTGCTGCGTCCGTAATATTCGAGCGCTTGCGTAATCTCGGCATCCCGGTTGGTCCAGTCGGCCTTGAACAGCAGAATATTTTTCTCACGGACAATCTCTGCAAATTCGGCGGTATCCAAAGCTGCTTTTTCGTTAGCCAGACAAATCAGACACCATTTGGCCGTAAAATCAATAAAGACTTTCTGCCCGTTATTGACCGCCTCAGACACTTTTCCTGCATCATAAGCATGCCAGACAGCACCGTATTCATTAACCGCCGGACGAGCCGCGAGCTGACTGTACAATACCCACCCCAGCCAAACGCAAGTCAAAAAAACGGGAATAACAAAAATCCGTTTCAGCGTCACCATCCATTTTCCCGGTTTAGGCAGTATTCCGGCCAAAAGTTTTGGGAAAAAGCCCAGGATTAAAAACGGAAAAGCATACCCCAGCCCAAGAGTTAGAAAAATCGGATAATAGTAATAAACAGGCCGGGTCAGGGCATAGCCAATAGCAATTCCCATAAACGGTGCCGTGCAGGGTGTGGCAATCACCACCGAAAAGACGCCGGTCAGAAAAGAACTGAACCTGCGCGCTTTGACTGACAGCCGCACCATTGGGTCGGTAAACGGATTGTTGACCTTTATCAAATCAAGAAACATAAATAAAATGACAACAAATATCCCGAGCAACACCGCGACAAAAAGCGGAGATTGCAGCTGAAACCCCCAACCAGCTTTTTCTCCGCTCTGCCGCAGCCAGGCCAGTACAAATGCCGTCAAAAGGAAAGAGAGCAAAACGCCGGCCGTGTAGAGCAGGGCGTCAGCACGGGCTTTGCGGCTCCGCTTGGCGCCTTTGACCAAAGCAATGGCCTTAAGCGACAGAACCGGAAAAATGCACGGCATCAGATTAAGGATAATGCCACCGGCAAACGCCAGAAGCAAGACAAACAAAAAGGCCGGTTCGTCTGCCAGTTCGGGAATTTTATCCTCCGTCAGCAGAAAAGTCTTTTCCGCCGCACGCAAACTGTCATACCAAGCCTTGTCAGGCGACAGATGCTTTTCCGTAACCGGTAGGGTAAAATTAAACCTGCGGCTTTCCGGACGACATTCTTCCGCACAGGCCTGCCAGGAAATCTGCACGCTGAACGCCGCTTTGCCCGCAGCGTTTTCCGGCGGCGTAATCCTGGCCAGGTAATAAGCCTTGCCTTCATAAACATATTGGACAAGCCCGTCATTATTAAATTCCCGAGCTTGACTCCAGCGGCCTTCCTCCAGTTTGTAACCGGCAGGCAGCGTCCAGTCTATATTGGTCGGCAGGCCTATATCTCCGCCCGCCGGAGATAAAATATGCCAGCCCCTGTCAATGTCAAATTCCGCCAAAACCAGAATATCCTGCCTGGCGTTGATTCGGTCGGTGTTTGTCTGTAAGCGCACCGTAACGGCCGGTGTCTCTTGCGCCAAAGACAAAGCCGCCGCTTCCGCCGTATAAAAAAAGACGGCGGACAGCAACAGGCAGAAATATTCAAACAGGCGGCGCATCGCTTATTTTTCGGCAATGACAAAGTTATAATAAGCAGCGGCAACAATGCTCAGCGCTTTGACCAGACACAAAATGCCGACGACAATGGCAATTTCCATAAACCAGAACGGCATCAGGCACATAACGGCGATAGCGGCAAAGACCTCAACTCCTTGAGCAAAACCGCCGAGATAAAACGGTGACTTGTCAAAAACAAGCGCTTTTTCGCTGTGGCGGCGGTAAGCGATAACGGCATAAGCCAGCATGGCGCAGGACGATGCCGTAAACGCAAACAGTAAAAATGCGGCGGCAACGGCATTTTGCGCCGGATAAGCCAGAGCAAAGCCGAAGATGACGCCGGCATAAAAAATATAGTCCAAGGCCGCGTCAAGGAAAATGCCGAACTCCGTTACTTTATTATAACGGGCAACCGCGCCGTCCAGCATATCGAAAAAGCGGTTGAACGCAATACACAGCAAAGCCCAGCCATACATGTTCAACGCCAGAAAATTGACGGCAGAAATGCCGATGATAAAGCCAAAAATGGAAACGGCATTGGCGCTCAGTCCGGTCTTTGCGACATATTTTCCCGTAAAATCAACGGCTTTTCGGATGTTGCCGCGCCATTTTTCACAGGTTTTGTTCATATTTTGCAGAGATTGCTTGATTTTATGAACGGCTGGTTTATTCTTTTGGTTATCAGACATAGTGAATACCTCTCTGTTACATCTTTTGCTTTTCCGTCAGGTTAAAACATATTTTATTTAAAGTAAAAGCAAGTTGATGAGTTATTAAACATAAAAATGGGGTTTAGATAAATATGAGAAAGTTAAAATTTTTTTCAATGAAATCTCTGCGTTTTTTTACCGTTGCGCTGCTTCTGGCGTTTGCCGCCTATTATGCCTTGGAACATTCTTACCGCGCATATCCCGTTTTTACCGGCAAAACCATGGGGACTTATTATATGGTCAAAATCAATGCGCCGCGTGTTTCACGAAAAGTGCACCGCGATATCGTAAAGGTTTTGAAAAAAGTCAACCGTCAGATGTCAGTGTTTGATAAGAATTCCGAAATCAGTAAGATTAATGCCGCGCCGGCTGGAGAGTGGATAAAACTCTCCCCGGAAATGTCAGAGCTGTTCAAAACCGCTGACCGTATTTATAAGGAGAGCAACGGCAGCTTTGACCCAACTGTTGGCAAACTGGTCGACCTTTGGGGATTTGGCCCCGAACAGCGGCGCCGGGAACCCTCGGCGGAAGAAATTGCCGCCGTCTTGCCCTCTGTCGGCTTTGACAAATTGGAATTTACCGATGATTACACGTTGCTGCGCAAAAAAGCCGGTGATATAACCATCAACCTCTCAGCCATAGCCAAAGGTTACGGCGTTGACCGGGTGGCTAAATTGTTAAAAAGCATGAATTTCAACGATTTTGTCGTTGATTTGGGTGGCGAAGTCAGAGCTTCCGGTAACAGGGTCGGCGAAACCTCGGGCGGCTGGAGAGTCGGTGTACAGGAACCGGATGACAGCGGCCGTAATGCCGAAATTTTGCAGTTGGTTGACCTTTCGGCCGCCACTTCAGGAGATTATCGCAATTACCGGGAAGACGGCGACGGTCACCGCTATGCCCATACCATTTCTGCCACAACCGGCAAGCCGGTTGAAAACAATCTGGCTTCGGTAACTGTCCTGACCGAAAACTGTATTGACGCCGATGCCTATGCTACCGCCGTCATGGCCATGGGGCCGGAGCAGGGGCTGGCTTTCGCCAAAAAGCTGAAACTGCCGCTCATCATGCTCATCCGCAATGACAAAGGCGACGTTGATACGCTGACCAGCCCGGCTTTCAAAAAATATATGAAAGTTTTGGCAAATGGAAAGCGTTAGCCGCGAAGCAGAGGTTATTGCTGCCGGAGATAACAGTGTGACCGTGCGCTACTTTTGTCCGGACGCCTGCGGACATTGCCCGATAAAGGAAAAATGCCTGTCACAGCCGGGAATGAACCGGGAGGCACAAATATCCCTGCCGCCGGGAAAGCATTTTGCCGTCGGCGACCGGGTCACAATCAGCGCTCCCGCCTCTGCCGGCTGGCTGGCAGTCTTTTTGGCCTATATTTTGCCGTTACTTCTGTTTCTGGCAATCTTGCTTTCCGCCGCACTTCTGCGTACGGATGAAACATTTGCCGCTTTGTCCGCGCTTGCCGTTCTGCCGTCTTATTATGGGGTATTGTGGCTGTACCGGAAACGAATGAGCCCTCTCTTAGGGTTGAAAATCCATAAAATTGGGGAGTAAACTCAAAATTTTCTTGGTAAATCTGATTTATATGCTAGCTTATTTTTGAGTTTTTTTCATGATTTTGCATTAAGGAGCGGAAATGAATGTAATTTTGCTGAACGTCCTGATTGTCGGCGCAGTTGCCTTGGCGGCCTCGGTCATTTTATATGCCGTTTCCCGCAAATTTGCCGTTGTTGAAAACCCGCTGGTCAGCAAGGTCGAATCCTGTCTGCCCGGCGTAAACTGCGGTGCCTGCGGTAAAGCGGGATGTCATGATTTTGCCTCCGCCTGCGTTCGGGCTGACCGTGAAGGCTTTGCCGGGCTGTATTGTACGGTCGGCGGCAAAACCGTCATGCAGAAAATCGCTGCTCTGCTGGGCTATGAAGTGGCGGAGCATGAGGCTTTGGTCGCGGTTTTGCGCTGCAACGGCTCTTGCGAAAACGCGCCGGCAAAATTTGAATACGTCGGCCTGAAAAGCTGCCGCATGGCCGCCCGCATTACTACTTCGCAAAGTGAATGCCCGACCGGCTGTGTCCGCTTCGGCGATTGTGTCCGTGCCTGTAAGTTTGGTGCGCTCCGTATTTCCGAAGAAACCGGCCTGCCGGTTGTCGATGCAGACAAATGCGTTGCCTGCGGTGCCTGTGTCAACATCTGTCCTAAGCAGCTTTTTGAGTTGCGCCCCAAAGGCCGGGACAATGCCCGCGTTTATGTTGCCTGCCGCAATACGCAGAAAGGCGCCGTTGCCCGTAAAAACTGTAAGGCTGCCTGCATTGCCTGCCAGAAATGCGCCAAAATTTGCCCGGACATAAAAATAGAAAACAATTTGTCATACATTCCGGCAACAGTCGACGCTGCCAAATACGGCGCGGAACTGGCAAAAGCCTGTCCAACCGGCGCCATTGTCTACACCGGGAAAAAGGAGATTTAAAGCAATGAAAAAATACACTTTTCCGATGGGCGGCATTCATATTGACAAGCATAAACTGACGTCGGGAATGCCGATAATTCCGGCTGGTCTGCCGGAGTTCGTCTATATCCCTGTCCGCCAGCATATCGGCGCGCCGGCCAAGGTTCTGGTACAAAAGGGCGACAAAGTCAAAGTCGGGACTCAGCTGGCGGATGCTGACGGCATTGTTTCCGCCGACATTCATTCTTCCGTTTCCGGTGAGGTTGTTAAAATTGACGAGATAGTCAGCGATTCCGGCTACCCGACACTGATGATTGTTATCAAGGTTGAGGGCGACGAATGGGAGCCCTCCATAGACCGCAGCCCGGAAGTTGTGAAAGAAATTCCGTTCACACCGCAGGAAATCGTCCAAAAAATTCGCGAAGCGGGCATTGTCGGTATGGGCGGGGCAGGGTACCCAACCCCGATAAAAACAACGCTTCCCGAAGGCAAGAAGGTTGACTGCCTCATTTTAAACGGCATTGAATGTGAAGCCTACCTGACAGCAGACGACCGCCTGATGGTCGAAAAAGCCGAACAGATTATCATCGGTGCCAAAATTATCAACCGTGCGCTCGGCATTCAAAACGCGATTATTGCCATTGACGAAAACAAGCCAGAAGCAATTGAAATTATGTCAAACCTCACCCGCCGCTATGTTGGGGTCAATGTTCGTGTCTGCGCCAGCAAATATCCGCAAGGCGCCGAGAAACAGCTGATTAAAGCCATCACCGGCAGAGAAGTGCCGTCGCGTGGCCTGCCTCTGGATATCGGCTGCATTGTCCAGAATGTCGGCACTGTCTATGCCGTTTATGAAGCAGTCATGAAAAACAAACCGCTGTTTGAACGTATCATAACCGTTTCCGGCGATGAATGCGCCGACAAACCGGCAAACTATCTGGTTAGGGTGGGTACCCCGGCGTCTTATCTGATTAATCGTTCCTGTTCCGATACCTCTAAAATCGGCAAAATTATTTTCGGCGGTGCTATGATGGGAACCGCAGCCGTCAACCTTGACGCCCCTGTAACCAAACTGACTTCTGGTATACTGCTGCTCAATGACCGCGATGCTGTCAAACCGGCTGAAACGGCCTGTATCCGCTGCGGCAAATGTGTCGATGTTTGTCCCATGGGGTTGCGTCCCTTTGCCATAGCCTCCGCCGTCAAAAACAATGACGAACTCAACGAGCTGCGCCGCCTTCATGCCCTTGACTGTATTGAATGCGGTTCCTGCGCGTTTACCTGTCCGGCCAAAATCCCGCTGCTGGATTACTGCAAACTCGGAAAAATGGAACTTCGTAAACAAACAAGGTCATAATTATGTTAAAAATATCAACTGCCCCGCATCTTAATTCACCCTTGTCCACCCGTGGCATTATGCTGAACGTTATCATCGCCATGCTGCCGGTTCTGGCCGTCGGCCTGCTCAGTTTTGGCATGGCCGCACTGCAGGTCGTCGTTACCGCTGTTGCCGGTTGTGTCCTTTGCGAATATCTTATCAGCCGTTATCTTATGAAGCAGAGTGATGCCGCCGGAGACTTATCAGCCGTTGTAACGGGAATGCTGCTGGCATTCAACCTTCCTGCCGGAATGCCTGTGTGGATGACTCTGATTGGCTGCTTCATGGCTGTCGGCGTTACCAAAATGGCTTTCGGCGGCATAGGTAAAAACCTGTTCAACCCGGCTCTGGTCGGCCGCGTCTTTCTGTTTATTTCTTTTCCTGTACAAATGACCCGTTGGCAAAATCCCGACTGGCTGAATTTTATGAACACAGATGTGCAAACCGGCGCAACTCCGCTCGGCGTTCTCAAACATATTGACGCCGCCACCTCGGCCACGCAAACCAATCTGCCCGGATATTTTGATATGTTTGTCGGCAATACCGGCGGCTGTATCGGCGAAGTTTCCACGCTGGCATTGCTCTTAGGCCTTGCCTATATGCTGTATAAGCACATTATCACCTGGGAAATCCCTTTTTATTATCTGGCAACGTTTTTTATCTTGGTTGGCGTCCATTGGCTGCTGACCGATGACATCCGCCTTGACCCGGTAACACACCTGCTGTCCGGCGGGCTGATGCTTGGCGCGATTTTTATGGCGACGGATTATACGACCTCGCCGATGAGCCGCCGCGGCAAAGTAATTTTCGGAATTGGCTGCGGTGTTCTGACTTATGTTATCCGTATTTACAGCGTCTATCCTGAAGGTGTGTCCTTCGCGATTTTGATTATGAACGCATTCGTGCCTTTAATTGATATGATAAGCGTTCCGCGTATTTTCGGTGTCAGGGAGAGATAATTATGACAAAACTGTCTTCAAGTCTGAAAAACATGGCGCTGAGCCTGACTGTCGTTTCCGTGCTGGCCGCTTTTGTTCTCGGACTGGTACATAATCTGACGGCGGAACCAATTGCCAAAGCCAAGAATCAGGCTGAAGCCGAAGCCATATACAAGGTTGTCGGCATCGTTCCCGAAAATGATCCTTTTGCAGACAGCACCTATGTCAGCATTAAAGGCAGCCGCGACAAATTGCAGGTTTTTCCGATACGCCAAAACGGGCTGATACGGGCCTTTGCCATAAAAACCAACAGCCGAAAGGGCTTTGGCGGCAATATTGAACTTATGGTCGGCATCACCATTAACGGCTACATCCTCGGTTATGAAGTTCTTAAAAGTCAGGAAACGCCGGGATTGGGCACAAAGGTCTCCGAAGAAAAGTTCAAGTCGCAGTTTGACGGAATGCGGCCGGAGGGAGAAATAAAAGTTAAACAGGACGGCGGCGACATTGATGCCGTCACCGCAGCGACAATCAGTTCGCGCGCCGTAGCGGAAGCAGTACAGAATGCTTACGGCGCTTATCAGAAACTCAGCAGCAGAGGAGGGCATAATGAATAAAACCAGCCTTGATAATCTGACCCGCGGTCTTGTCCGCGAAAATCCGACTTTTGTCATGCTTCTAGGTATGTGTCCCACGCTCGGCGTGACCACTTCGGCTTTAAACGGCTTAGGCATGGGACTGGCAACGCTGTTTGTGCTGATATTGTCCAACGCCGCCATTTCTCTGACGAAAAACCTTATTCCTGACGGCGTGCGCATTCCTGCTTTCATTGTCATCATTGCCTCTTTTGTCACCGTTATTGAAATGCTGATGGCGGCTTACCTCCCGGCGCTGCACCGCGCGTTAGGCATTTACATTCCTCTGATTGTCGTCAACTGTATCATTTTGGGAAGAGCAGAGGCTTTCGCTTCCAAGAACAACCTGGGACAGTCGGTTCTGGATGCTGTCGGTATGGGGCTGGGCTTTACTTTTGCCCTGTTTTTGCTCGGGGCTTTGCGTGAGCTCCTCGGTGCCGGAAGCATTTTCGGATACAGCCTGTTCGGGGAAGGGGCTGAAACCATGCTCCTTTTCATCATGCCACCCGGAGCGTTCCTTGCTCTCGGATTCCTGATTATGATTTTCAACAAACTGCGGGGAGCAAACTGATATGAGTTACACAATGATCTTCATTGCCGCCATTTTTGTAAACAACATTGTCCTGTCGCAGTTTCTGGGCATTTGCCCGTTTCTTGGTGTATCAAAAAAAATATCCACGTCTTTTGGCATGGGTTTCGCCGTCATGTTTGTCATGACGATTTCCGCTGTAGCAACCTGGCTGATTTATTACCGGCTGCTGGCACCAAACGGCTTGGAATATATGATAACCGTTGTTTTCATTTTGGTTATTGCCGCCTTGGTGCAAATGGTCGAAATTATCATGAAAAAGGCTTCTCCGGCACTGTATCAGGCTCTGGGCATATTCCTGCCGCTGATTACGACCAATTGCGCGGTGTTGGGCGTGGCTTTGCTGTCGGTACAAAAGGAACTCAGCCTGATGCAGTCCGTCTGCTATGGACTGGCCAACGCCATGGGCTTTACGCTGGCAATCGTCGTTTTTGCCGGCCTGCGGGAACGTTTGAGCCGTACCCGCATTCCCAAAGCCCTGCAGGGAACACCGATAGCCCTGATTACGGCCGGTTTGCTTTCCATGGCCTTTATGGGCTTTTCCGGTATCGGCAACTAAACACTCCGAAGCGGAAGTTATTGCTGCTTCATGCAACAATAATTTCAGAGATAAAGAAACACCCGGAAATTAAAAAAAACTTCCGGGTGAATCCATGGACTATATTATCAAATTAAGGAAGCTGCTTTTTCTTCCGTTTTCTCTCACGGGAAGGGGCAGTCGCTTTCTCTGTTTCTTCGTCGCTTTCGCTTCTGTCGCTGGGCATCTGGGTTTTAGACATTACAATCGCCAAATCAAAAAGCTGCCGAGCGGCTTTTCGATTCGGAATTTTATAGTAAGCCTTGACCAAATCAAAAGTTTCCTGACGCTGCATCGGATCGGAACTTTCTGAAGCGGCTGACGAAGCTTTTCCTGTCAGCAGTGCCTTAGGGCTGCTCTGAGCCGTTTCTTCTTTCATGTCTTTGAAAAAGAAACCAATCTCCACATCCAGAGCTTTGCTCAAATCCCACAGACGGCTGGCGCTGACACGATTCTGTCCTTGTTCATATTTTTGAACCTGCTGGAACGTAAGACCTAAAATCGCAGCCAGACGGTTTTGGCTCAAACCGAGAAGCTGTCTGCGGATTTTTATTCTGCTGCCGACGTGGCGGTCAATCGGGTTCGGCTGACCATTTTCCATGCGGCCGCGGCGTGATCTTGTACTCTTAGTTGTCATCAAATTGTCCCCATACTCTTTTTAAGGTATTCTAATAAACTTATATACATTATATATAGTAAAAAAATATTATTTTAAATAGGAAATTTAATTTTTTAATAGAAAGAATAAAATTATCAATGCTAAAGGCGGTGAAAAAAACACATAACCCCTTAGAATCTATTGATTTTAGTAATTTAAATTACTTTCTATTCACGATTTTAAAAATATCAGGTCTGGGGATATGTCAGGATGTTTTATTTTAAAGACTCGGAAATAGGTAGTAATTGGCGAGAATATTTTTTTGCGTTTTTCCCGTAATAGGATGTGTTTAAATACAAGCAGATTCCTTTTAACAAAAAACATCGGCAGAAAAGATAAAGCCCCCGTTTCCGGGGGCTTGTTTTTTTGCTGTTGATTTAAGCTTAGAAATCACGGGCAGGAACGCCTTTCTGCCAGTTCTTTTCAATCTGCTCCAAAGAACGGCCTTTGGTTTCAGGCAGATACTTATAGGTAAAGAACAGGCTGAAAACGCCGATTACCCCGAAAATCCAGAAAGTATAGCCTTCACCGATTTTTTGCAGCAAAACCGGAAAGGTAAGGGCGACCACAAAGTTGAAGCCGAAGTTTGCCATCGTGCAAAGGCTCATCGCCATACCGCGGATTTTCAGCGGCATAATTTCAGAAACAATAATCCAGCCGATCGGCCCGAGCGAAAATGCAAAGCAGGCGATATAAACCACAATGCTGCCGACAGCCACCCATTTCAGGTTATCCCCGAGATAATCCGTCAACAGAAACGAACCGCCCAAAGCAAACAGGCTGAGGGTCACACCGGTCAGCCCGGCATAAAGCAATGGCTTGCGTCCGACCTTGTCAGTGAAGAAAATGGCGACAAACGTCATCAGAAAGTTCACCACGCCGACGCCGATTGTCGCATACAGGGCACCGATAGTATCGGCAAACCCGGCAGCCTTGAAAATCGTTGCCGTGTAATAAATAATGGTGTTAATGCCTGTACAAATCTGCATAAACATCATTCCTACGCCGACCATAATCGGCATCAGCATCCAGGACTGGAAAATTTTCTTTTGAGTCTTGCGCCCTTTCTGCGGTGCAAGTGTAGACTTGATTTCCGCGATGTGAGCGTCGGCATCCGCGTCTGGCTCAATTTTTTCAAAAATGTCCTTGGCTTCATGTTCGCGCTTCTGGCTGATAAGCCAACGCGGCGTATCACCGAGAAAACTGATGCCGATAAGCAGGATAAGAGCCGGAATCAGCCCCGCACCGAGCATCCAACGCCAGTTGTATTCCGTCAGGGCAAAAACGCGGTTAATGAGATAAGAGAACAAAATACCGGCGGTAATGGCCAGCTGATACAGTGAAACCAGCATGCCGCGGACTTTCTGCGGTGACAATTCCGACAAATAAAGCGGAATAACAAAGTTCACCATACCGATAGCCAGGCCGAGAATCATACGCCCGGCAATCAGCCATGCCACGCTGGTGGCAAATCCGCAGAGAATAGAGCCGACGGCAAAAACGACCGCCGTGGCGATAATCACTTTTTTACGCCCGTAAATATCCGCCAAAGCGCCGTTCGCCGCCGCACCGATAACAGCGCCGACCAGAGCGGAGCTGACAACCCAGCCCTGTTCAAACGCGCTTAGCGGCCAGGTATCGTTAATAAAGAGCAGCGCCCCGGAAATCACCCCTGTGTCAAAGCCCGAAAGCAGACCGCCGAGCGACGCCACCCCGGCAATAATATAAAGCCATATATGCCTGGCTTTGAATCTCATTGTTTTTTCATTCATGTTTTAGCTCCTGAAAATAATAGTTACAGCTGTGTTAAATATAATATCATATTTTTATTAAACAAGAAATACTGATATATAAATTAAGACTTTTTAAAAGCCTTGCGGATAGAATAACGGCAAATTGCAAAAATTATAAAAGGAACGTTTACGGATGTTGAAAAAGGGGATGACGGCGGTGTTCGGCGCAGCCATGCTGTTTGGGTCAACGGCTTGCGCCTCTGTCGCGCGAATGGATAAAATTCCCGAACCGCCGCAGGAATATCTCGACTGGCTTGATGACCTGAAAGAGGAAATGGTTGCCCGCGGCATCTCTGCTGAAACCGTCAACCAGGCCTTTGCTAAGAATTATTACCACCCGGAACACGACGTTGTCAAAAAAGACCGCAAACAGGCAGAATTTGTCATGACCACAACAGATTATGTCAACCGTTTGGTTAACGCCAAAAAAGCCGACCGCGGCCGCCGGAAATATAAAGAGCTTTACCCTCAATACAAATCTCTGGAAAATCAATACGGCGTGCCCTTTAATTATATTGTGTCTTTTTGGGGCATGGAAACCGATTACGGCCGAACCTTCGGCAATTATCACGTCATTGAGGCGCTGACAGTCCTCAGTTATGACCAACGGCGGTCAAAGTTTTTCCGCGGCGAACTGTATCAGGCGCTGAAAATCATTGATGCCGGCAATGTCACCGTTGACGGTATGGAAGGTTCTTGGGCCGGAGCTATGGGGCATTTTCAGTTTATGCCCTCGACTTTTAACGCCTATGCCGTGGATTATGACCGTGACGGCAAAATTGACATCTGGCAGAATTATGGTGACGCGGCGGCTTCAGCGGCAAATTATCTGTCAAAAATGGGCTGGAAACAAAATGAAACCTGGGGAATGGCCGTTTCTCTGCCTTGGAACTTCGACTATGCGCAGAGCGGCCGCCAAACCCGCAAAACCATTGCCGAATGGCGCAAACTCGGCGTTAAAACGGAAAGCGGCCGCCGCCTGCCTCTTGACAGCAAGCTCAGCACCTCAGTCATTGTTCCGGAAGGACGACGGGGCAGGGCATATCTGGTGACAGATAACTTCCGCAAAATCATGAATTGGAACCGCTCTGAAAACTATGCTCTGGGTGTTGCGCTGCTGGCAGACTATGTCAAAAGCGGCAAAAAATGGCAGCCGCTGCGCAAAAATCCGGTAACACTTGTCAAAACCGAAGATGTTATCCTCCTACAGGAATTTATTAACAATCAGGGCTGGGGAAAACTGGATGCCGACGGGCAGCTTGGCGCCAAAACCCGGGAAGCGGTCAAACTGCTGCAAAAGAAAGCGCGCCTGACGCAGGACGGTTATCCGGACAACCTGCTGCTGCAAAAAATCAAAAACTATAATCCCGAAATCGGATTCGCCGTTCCCGTGCAGCCGCAAAAGCCCGCACAGAAAAATGCAAGCTCTGAAAAAAGCAATTCACAGGGCTGAAAACAAGCCTTTACGAACAGCTAAAAAAAGGTTAGATTAAGCAACGTGTAAATTTTGTTTATAAACATTAATGTCTTAAGGTAGTTTTGATGAAGCTGGTAAAATCAAAAATCATGCTCAGCCTGGTGTTGTTAACGCTTGCCGGCTGTGCTTCCAATGAAGTTGACCTTGACGCATCGCCTTATTCACAGGCGGAAGCAATAAAAGGCATGGGCGGAACCTATAAGGTCGGCAACCCTTATGAAATTATGGGGCAGACTTACTATCCGCGCGAAGACTATAAATATTCCGAAGTCGGTATTGCCTCTTGGTACGGTGAAGATTTTCACGCCAAAAAAACCGCTAACGGCGAAGACTATGACATGAACACCCTGACGGCGGCGCACCGTACTTTGCCGCTGCCCTCAATCGTCAAAGTAACCAACCTCGAAAACGGCCGTTCGCTGATTCTCCGCGTCAATGACCGCGGCCCTTATGCAAAAAACCGCATTATTGACATATCCAAGCGCGGCGCCCAGCTGTTAGGCTTCCAGTCCAAAGGAACAGCTAAAGTCCGCGTCGAAATCATGCCTAAAGAAAGCATTGCTTTGAAACAGGCTCTTCTTGACCAGGATTTTGAGCCGAACTATGCGCTCTATAACGCCCGTTCCGAGGCCTTGTCCGTTCCGCCCGGAGCCGGTCCTGCGCCAACATCGACGGTTGCTGTACAAACGGCGCAGCTTGACGGCGACCGCAACTATCTGGTCGGTGCGGGACAAAATCCGAGCAGCAGCGAAAATGCCGTGCCCCTGGCGCCCAAACCGACAATAGACACAAAGCCGGTTATCGGCGGCGGCAAAAAGTTTTTCGTTCAGGCCGGCGCTTTTTCAAAGCAGTCTTCAGCACAAAACCTGTCAGGAAAGCTTCGCCGTATCGGTTCTGTCAACATGACAGTCGCCAATATCAACGGGACGGATTTTTACCGTGTCCGCTTAGGGCCGTATAACACTGAAGATGAAGCCTATACGACGTTGGACAAGCTGAAAAATTACGGCATTGCCGATGCCCGCGTCGTAAAAGATTAAAATTCCGCCATTGACAAGTTAAAGGATTAACGCGCATGAACTACAAAAAATTTTTAGGTTTCAGTCTGATATCGGCAGCAATCCTCTGCGCTGCCCTCAATGCTGAAGCTATTGAAACAAAGGCCAAAAACGCCATTTTGATTGATGCCGCCACAGGGGAATATCTTTATACCAAAGACCACAAACGCATGGTCCCGCCGGCATCCATGAGTAAGCTGATGACCGTTTATATGATTTTTGACAAACTGCAGGACGGTTCTTTGTCGCTGGACGATACCTTTACCGTCAGTGAAAACGCCTGGCGTAAAGGCGGTGCTGCAACCGGCGGCTCAACAATGTTTCTGAAAATCGGCCAAAAAGTACGGGTTGAGGATTTGCTGAAAGGCATTCTTATACAGTCGGGCAATGATGCCTGTATTGTCGCCGCTGAAAACATTTCCGGCTCAGAAGAAGACTTTGCCTCCCAGATGAATATCAAAGCCAGACAACTCGGCCTGAACAACAGTTCTTTTGCAAATGCCACGGGATTGCCGGACCCTGATCACAGAATGTCGGTAGAAGATCTGGCCAAACTCTCAAAAATCATCATTGAGCGTTTTCCCGAGTTTTATCACTTGTTTTCAGAAAAAAACTTCACCTATAACGGTATCAAACAGGGTAATCGCAATCCTTTGTTGTACAGTATGTCCAACGCCGACGGTCTGAAAACCGGACATACCGAAGAAGCCGGCTTCAGCCTGACCGCCTCGGCCAAAAAAGGCGACCGCCGCCTGATTGAAGTCATGACCGGCATGAAGAGCAACAAAGAACGTTCGGAAGAAGCCGAAAAGCTGATGTCCTGGGGCTTCCGCGAATTTAATAACTATAAAATATTCGAAGCCGGACAAACCATTGCCGAAGTTCCGGTCTGGTTCGGTACGCAGCCGACAGTCACACTGAAAATCGGCAAAGACGTCGTCAAAACACTGCCGCGCAACAAAGCGGACGAAACAAAGCTTGTTGCCGTTTATAAAAAACCGCTCCCGGCGCCGATAACCAAAGGCGAGCAGCTTGGCGTCGTAAAAATCGAAGTCCCGGGAATGGAAACGGCGGAAGTTCCGCTTTATGCCGCTGAAAATATTGCCAAACAGGGCTTTTTCAGCCGGATAATCACCAATCTCAAATACCTGCTGTTCGGGGCTGAATAATGTCGGAATTTGCAGGGAAATTCATTACCTTTGAAGGCGGGGAGGGAACCGGAAAATCAACGCAGCTGCGCCTGTTGTCCGACTGGCTCACCCGCCGCGGCATTGGCAACATCCAAAGCAAAGAACCGGGAGGGACCGAAATCGGCCAAGAATTGCGTCGTCTTCTGGTGACCGGCGACAAAGACAAAATGGACGCTGTGGCAGAAGCTTTGCTCTATTATGCCGACCGCCGCATTCACCTGACAAAAAAAATCTGGCCGGCACTGCAACAGGGACAATGGGTTTTAAGCGACCGCTTTGCCGATTCAACCGTTGCCTATCAATATTACGGATATGACAAACGCATAGATAAAGACTTGCTTGACGACCTGTATAAAATCGCAGTCGGCAGTTTTAAGCCTGATTTGACAATTCTCCTTGATTTGGCTCCGGAAACCGGGCTGGAGCGTTCTTTTCGTAAAGCCGCCGGCATGGCAACCAAAGAAACCCGCCACGAAAGCCGCGGGCTTGAGTTTCATGCCAACCTGCGCCGGGGCTTTCTCGAAATGGCGAAAGTCGAACCCGAACGTTTTGCCGTCATTGACGCCAATCGTTCCATTGAAGACCTGCACCAAGAAATCGTTCGCGTCACGGCTGAAAGGCTTGGGTTATAAATGGGTGGCAGTGAAGAAAACCGACAGGAATACACTCCGAGAAACAATCCGGTTCTCATGGGACATGAAGCGGCCGAAAAAATCCTGCTTGATGCCTGGAAAAACAATTCCCTGCACAATTCCTGGCTTATCAGCGGTATCGAAGGCATCGGCAAAGCCACGCTGGCTTACCGCTTCGCCCGTTTTCTACTCCAAAATAACGACAGCAGAAAAGATGCAAACAGCCTTGACGTACCGGAAACCAGCCAGACATTCCGCCTGGTAGCGAATGATTCTCACCCCGATTTGAAAATTTTGGAACGTGATTTTACCGAAACCGACCGCAAAAAAGTTCTGAAAGCCATCAAAAGCGGCGAAACCATGTCTGACGACGAAGTCAAAAATCTAAAGAAATCAACGTTTATCAGGGTTGACGACGTCCGTACAATCAACGAATTTTTAAGCAAGCGTTCATCTAATGATGGCTGGCGCGTCGTCATCATTGACAGCATCGATGACATGAATGCGGCCAGTGCCAATGCCGTGTTGAAAATTCTCGAAGAACCGCCGCACAAAACCGTTATGCTGCTCATCAGCCACAACCCCGGACGCCTGTTGCCAACGATAAAATCCCGCTGCGCCAAACTAAACCTGCTGCCGCTGGATGAAACACAGCTGGCCGGCTTAATTCGCCGCTATCGCCCGGGACTGTCGGAAAAAGCCATAAAAGACCTGACGCGCATTTGCTCCGGCAGTATCGGCAAAGCCATCAGCTACGCGGACAACAACGCGCTTGAAACTTATGAAAAGCTGTCAGTTCTGGCTGCCGCAGGAAAAAGTTTCAAACTGGCCGAGCTTCTCGCATTTTGTGACCAGGCTGCGGCTTCTGAAGAAAATTACTGCCTGACACAGGAGCTAGTGCTCAAATTTATCGCCGAAAAAATAAAATCCGGCGGTAATGTCGAAGCCCTGGCCGAAAACTGGGAAAAAGCCATGAAAATGTTTGATGAGGCCGAACGCCTGAATATGGATAAGAAACAGGTTATGCAGAATATAATATATAATCTGTGTAAAATCAATTAGTTATAAGAGGAAGATATGTTAGTCGACAGCCACTGTCACCTGGATTTTAATGATTTTGACGAAGATTTTGAGGAAATGCTGGAACGCGCCCGCGACAATGGGGTGACCGCCATGCTCAACGCCGGCAACAATATCGGCGAATTGCAGCACCAGCTTGAAATTTCTGAAAAATATCCGTTTATCTATACGGCTGCCGGCGTCCATCCACACAACGCCCATGAATATCCGGACGCAACAGCTGCGGACTTTGTCACGGCGGCACGGCATAAAAAGATTGTCGCTATCGGCGAATGCGGTCTTGATTATTACTACGATTACAGCCCGCGCGACCAGCAAATCCGTATTTTCCGGGAACAAATAAAAGCAGCACAGGAAACAGGTCTGCCGCTGATTATTCATAACCGTGATTCTGACGAAGATATGATAAATATTTTGCAGGAAGAATATAAAAAGACCCCCTTTGGCGGTGTCATTCACTGTTTTTCCTCTTCGCGCAATATGGCAGAATTTGCTCTGTCAATCGGCTTTTATATTTCCGCTTCGGGCATCATTACCTTTAACAAATCAAATGATATCCGCGAGATTTTTTCGGACATTCCGCTGGACAGGCTGTTGGTGGAAACTGACGCGCCGTATTTGGCGCCGGTTCCGGTGCGCGGACGCCGCAACGAATCCGCTTTTGTTCATTACACGGCGGAAAAACTGGCGCAGATAAAGAATATTTCGTTTGAAGAACTGGCGCAGATAACCTCCGACAATTTTTACAAACTGTTTCGCAAGGCCAGTGACAAGGGGAGATATGACTACGAATGAGCGCTAAAGTTATCATCTTGGGGGCAGGGGCGGCGCCCGGAGTCCCATCTTTGTCGCTGGGCTGGGGAAACTGTGACCCGGATAATTCCAAAAACCTCAGAACCCGCACCTCGACTTACGTTGAAATAGACGGCTGCCGTTTTCTGATTGATACGGATCCTAATTTGCGCGAACAACTGATAGCCGGGCAAATCCGCGCCCTTGATGCTGTGCTTTACACCCATGCCCATGCCGACCATGTACATGGTATTGACGACCTGCGCGAAATCAACCGCATTTCCCGACAAAGCCTGAATATCTATGCCGGCAGACAAACCCTGAAATACATCCGCCACAATTTCGGCTACCTTATTGCCAAACCCAATCAGGTTAAAAACGTCGTGCGAATGCCGAGCCTTATTCCCAACCAGGTCAAAGGCAACCAGCCGTTTTATGTCGGCCGGGTAAAAATAACGCCGATAAAGCTGCTGCAACACTGCCCCGAATGTCTGGGCTATGTGTTTAATGACGGCGAATACGTCCATATTGCCGATTTCAAACGCATTGCCGAAAGTGCGTTCAAAATGGTAACCCGCCGCCCAAAACTGCTGGTCATGCCGCTGACAACGCCTTACGGGCAGATACAACATGCCAGCCTTGACGAAGTCTTAGGCTATATTAAAAGGTTTAACCCCGAACAGGCCGTGCTTAACCACCTGGCCTCCGAAAGCGACTATGCCGAAATTTCCGCCGCCGTTCCGGAGAATGTCAGCGTTGCCTACGACGGAATGACAATTAATTTGAACTAAAAAGAAGAAAAGGAAGAGAAGATATGTTATGCATCTACCACATTGCCGATCATGACGGCAAAGGCTCCGCGGCCATTGTCCGCAGCGTCTACCCGGAAATAGAACTGTTGGGACTGAACCATGATATGGAAATTCCTTATGAGCAGATAGAACAGCATGACAAAATCGTCGTTTGTGACATTTCCCTTCCTGTCGACTATATGTTCAAGCTGAGCGAGAACAAGGACTTTACCTGGATTGATCACCACATTTCAGTCATTACTGAATATGAAGAAAAGCTCAAAAGCGCCGGACATAACCCGATAAAAGGCCTGCGCCGCTCGGGAACGGCCGCCATTGAACTGACCTGGGAATACTTTTATCCGGACAAACCTGTTCCCGAAGGCGTGCACCTGCTGGCTATGCAGGATATCTACAACCTGTCCGACCCGCGGGTTCTGCCGTTTGAATATGCCTGCCAGTCCATGGGCGTCAATCGTCCGGATGAAGAAATCTGGAGAAAAATCATCAACAGCGAAATTGATGTGCCTGAAATGGTTTCCAAAGGACAGGCGATTCTCTCCTGGATTAAGGTGCGCGATTACCGCCTGGTTCGCGGTATGTCTTTCACCAGCCACTATAAAGGCATGAAATGCATTTGCGCCAACATGCCGCAGGGCAAATCGGCATTTTTCGATTCTATTCCGCATATCAACAGCTTTGACTTTATGGTAAATTTCTTTATGAACAAGAAAAACTGCTGGAATCTGTCTTTTTATACCAGCAAGGATAATGTCGACGTTTCCAAAATCGCCGCGGAATTTGGCGGCGGCGGCCACCAAAAGGCTGCTGGGGCATCCTCGCTGAAAGAATTGCCCGAGTTTTTGAAAAACGGACAATACAGCTCTCAAAATAAATAAACAAAAAAAAATCCTCTGAAGCCCATGCTCCAGAGGATTTTCCATTGTAAAAACTACTTTAGCCACAGCTTTGGCGAATTTTCCCGCATGACCGTAAATTGAGGGTCTGCAAGAATAAGGCCGTCCCCGATTACAAAATGTTCAAAATTTGTTGTCTGCAACAGACTTCGGCTTCGGGCGTCTTTCATACAGCATTGTACCCACTCCCTGGTAACAACCAATCCCTGATAATAAACCGTCAGAACATCTGTTTTGCTGTATCGGCCATTGCTGTAATAATCCCGTCGGATAAGTTTGAAACCAAGTGCCTGCGGCTTATAGGTAATATACTTCACAGCCTCCGAAACGGTTGAGAAAACATCTTCCGAATTGGGAATGCCGATAATCTCCGCCGTCAAATCGCTGCCGACAATATAAGAACCGTTTCCTAAACTCTTTTCTCTGCATTTCAACAAAAGCGGAATAATCGCATCGCTGAAAACACTGGTTGTTTCCTCGTCAAAAGCGATAACATCCTGTAACCGTTCATTATACACGACCTCTTTAACACCGTTTTCTTCCAGGCGCTCCAGCTTATAAGCCCTCCTGCTGTCCAAAATTTTTCTGACATCCTCAAGCTTTTTCCGAACTCCGAAAGCAATCGTTTTCTTTTTGTCACAGGAAACAAGCTTTCTGGAGGTGGAACAATAAGCAAACGCACGATTGACTTGCAGATAAAAGCCGCCATAATCGTACATCCGTTTCAAAGCTTTGATAAAAGAACGCTCCAACGGCGCCGTATTCATACTGTCAGCTTCGTGAATGTCAAACAACGGAACAAAGAACAACGCGTTTTTCGCAGCTTTCTTTTCAGTTTTTAATTGAGCCATAATGATATGTATTTAAAATTATAAAATAAAATGATAATTAACACATAGCCAAATAAACACAGCTTAGACAAAATGTCAACTTTATTTTTGCGCTAACAGTTCTTTGACCTTGGCAATAACTTCCTCAAACATTTCATAAGTCAAAACGCCGGTGTTAATATTATAACGCGATGTATGATATGAATCGACCAGCAGCAGATTGTGCCGATCAAGATGATGAACTGCACCGTGCTTAAACTTAAACGCCGCTTTTTTATACCCCAGAACCGAAAGAATTGCCCCGTGCGCAATACTGCCGAGCGCCAGAATCAGCTTCAGACGCTTCATGTCGGCAACTTCTTCCGTCAAAAACTGCCCGCAGGTACGAACTTCTTCTCCGGTCGGCTTGTTCTCCGGCGGCACACAGCGTACCGAATTGGTTACACGGACATTCAGCAGCTCAAAACCGTCGTCCTTGCGTTTTTGATAATCGCCTTTTGCCAGCCCGAATTTTTTGAGAATAGGGTAGAGCACGTCTCCGGCATAATCGTTGGTAAACGGGCGTGCCGTCTGGTTTGCGCCATTCAGTCCCGGCGCCAGACCGGCAATCAGCACCTCGGCGTCAATCGGCCCGAAAGGCGGAACGGGACCGTTGTAATAAGTTGGAAATTTTGCGCGGTTCTGCATTCTGAATTCCACCAGACGCGGACACAAAGTGCAGTCACGTCCCGGACAAACAAAGCTCATTAATTTTCTCCTCACATAATTTTTTCTCTTACTCTACCACTAAAAAAAACAGCTTGCACCATTTTTAACGCCCCCTGTTGATGACTAATCAGCGTTGCATAACCAGGGAATAAATATTGCAATAATCTCCGCCCATGATATTTTTTTGTCATGAAAATATAATATTCGGAGAAGTTATAATGAGTTCCAAAAAGAAAACCTATCTTTTTATCTTAATTTTTGCCATTATCCTGCTGGCAATCGGCTTTGCTTATGACATCGCTTTCATTAAAAGCCTCTATTATAACACGCTGACTAATGTGTCAAAACCGCTGATTCTCGTTCCTGCCGTCATCTGCGCTTTCATCTTTTTACAAAGCGGCTACTACTGGCTGCTGATGCTTGTTTGCGCTTTCGGCGATGCCTTTGCCTACCTTTATATGGCCGGACGAAGAGTCTATAGCTTTGAACCGCTGGCAATCACCGCTTTTGCATTTTTGGTAATTGTTTACCTCCTGAACTTTGTAAAGTCGATTATTAAAGATTAACAGCCCGAAAAAGGATACTTAACCATGGAAGACGTAATTCTGGATAACCAACCGGTTTCAGTCGTTGTGACGAAAAACGGCGGCGTTAAGCTTAAAATGCTCGGCTGGGGCTGGCATCTCTACGGCATCATCGTCAAAGGGCTGATTATGGCGCTGCTGCTGAGCATAAACTTCTGCCTGTTTGCCAAAGCCGGCGGCTATGCCTTATTTGGCGAAGTCCTTCTGCCAAAACCTGAAATCGTCAATATCCTTTTAAGTATTTTCTGCGTTTCCATGCTGGTCATGCTGCTGCTGTCTTTTTCCGAATGGCTGCAAAACATTATGCTGGCGCTTGTCGCCGGGCTGTTTACGGCAATGATGATTAACCAGTTCGCCCTCTTTGACAAAGACGCTTTCATGACCCGCGGTATGTTGCTGTATCTGGGTGAGGGGGCCGCAGCCTTTGTCGACGGCAGAGCCTGGCTCGTCATGAGCGGTCTTGTCGCCGCACTGACGTTGGTTTACCTCTGGATGTCCTCCCGCTCCAATCAAATGTACCTGATTGGCACGCTGGCTGTCATAAATGTCTGGATTTTATTCAGCGCCTACATGGATAGAAATAACAATAATAATTTCATCTATGAATATGACACATCCTCCGCCGGTGTTGAAAACGGCAAAAAGTTCATAAACATCTATCTGTCCAACGCCGCGCCTTACGGTTATCTCAACGAGATGAAAGACGCCAATGCCAAAGACAATTCCAAACTGGAAAACCTGCAAAAAATCATGCTTGGCTTCTACAACCGCAACAATTTCGACATTTATACCAACGCTTATGTCGAACACAAAGACGCGCCGAAAAACCAGGCTGAAGTTCTCAATCCTCTGGTCAGCGGAAACAAAAACTTCACCACGCCTGCTTCGCATCAATGCTGCGACTGGCAGTTCCGTCCCATAAAAGACAAAACCGACTATCTGCTCGGCAGCCGTCTGACCGAGATTTTCAAAAAATCTCAATACAAAGTGTCGGCATACCAGTCCCGCGGATTGGATATGTGTCACCTCTATGGCCAGCAATCGCTTGACCGCTGCCTGAACAAAGCCAGTCTGCCGGCGGACGTCAGCGTCCTCGCTGCCGCCACTTCCGAAAAAATCAAACTGCTCTACGGCCAATGGCTGGAAAGCACCGGATTGTTTGCACCGGATTCTGTTGCCGCCGCTTTTCTTCCGGATTCATTCAAAAACCGTTACGACAAGCTTTATGTAGTCAATTCTCTGCAGGCTCTGGATTTAGCCGCTATCGATATTGCCAACGACAAGGGCAGCGGCGCCTATCTTGTCTATGTTGACATGCCGGCAGATATGTTTATCTATAACGAATTCTGCATGGTTAAACCGACAGAGCAATGGCTGCCCATGCATGACCGTGGCAGCGCTGACAGCTCCGGAACTCAAGCACGCCGCAACGCTTACGCAGAACAATATGCCTGCCTCCTAGGCAAACTCCAAAACTTTATGGACACCCTGACCGCCAAAGGTGCTGATAAAAATGCCGTTGTCGTCATTGAAGGCGTCAGTAGCGCTCAGGATAAAGAATATAAGGAAACAGATCGCACAGAGCTGAATTTTGGCGCCAATCATGCCGTCACCATGGCAATCCGCGATCCCTTGCATAAAGAAAAACTAATAAAGACGGAAATCTGCAAAGCCTCGGACATAACCGCCGCCTATTTGTTCAAAAAAGCCCAATGTACGGAGTTTAAAGGGCTGAATTTGAACGAAGAAGACCGGACACAGTTGAAAAAAGCGCTTTCCGCCCGCAGCATCACGCCGGAAGAAATCAGCAAAGCCGACAACTTCTTTATCCACTGGTATCCGTATTGGCAGAAAGCCAACGGCATTGAAGTTAAAGAACTTCCGAGCGAAACAGCTGTAAAACCGGAACAACAAGCACCGGACAAAACAGCCCCGCAACCGGCAGATGTAAACAAACCGGCGCCCATAACCGAGAATACCATTGTCAAAGAAAACAAAATCATTGAAAAGGAAATCCCGGTTGAACCAGAAGCGCCAACTGCCAGCCTTAAGGCCGAAATGCTCAAAAATCCGCTGACAGAAGAAACACCGGCCATAGACACACCGGAAAGCCAGCCGGAAGCAGCCGTACGACCTGAAGCAAGTACAACCCAAACACAACCAGCGGACAAACAGGAAAATGAACCTCAACCACAACCGATTGAAAATATTGAAACGGTAAAAAACGAGACGCCTCTGTCATCAAACACTGCTGACGCGCCTGAAAATCTTCTGCCGCAAAGCAACGAAGCCTCCCGCCAGCCGGATAATACTGCGGCAACCACGGCACCAGCTGCGGACAAACAATGACATTATCTCCCCTGACTCAGCGCCGGCTCAGCTCTTTTCGCCACAACAAAAGAGCTTGTCTGGCGTTGTTTCTGTTTTTGCTGATAATGTTCATCACCTGTTTTTCAGAATTAATTGCCAATGATAAGCCTTTGATTGCCAAATATAAAGGACAATACCTTTTTCCGCTGGTTGTAACCTACAACGATGACTTCTTTGGTGGCGACTTTCCGACCGAAGCAGACTACAAAGATCCGTTTATCGTCAGCCAAATCAATCAAAACGGCTGGATGATAATGCCGATAATTCCGTTTTCTTTCAATACGGTAGACTATAATCTTGACAAGCCGACACCAACACCGCCCTCAGCCGCCCACTGGCTGGGAACTGATGACGAGGGCAGGGACATTGTTGCCCGGATTTTATATGGCATTCGCCTGTCCGTGGTTTTTGCCTTTGTTCTGACGCTGTTTTCATCGCTGATAGGCATTTTTGCCGGTGCTGTTCAGGGATATTTCGGCGGAAAAACCGACATCATTATGCAAAGGATCATTGAAATCTGGGAAGCTCTGCCGCAGTTGTTCATATTGATTATTGCCGCCAGCATTTTCACACCGGGTTTCTGGACTTTGCTGATTATCCTGCTTTTCTTCTCCTGGACCAGCCTGACATCTGTTGTCCGCGCCGAATTTCTGCGTGTGCGCAATTTTGAGTTTGTCAAAGCTGCCAAGGCTCTTGGTGTAGGTAATGGCCGTATCATCCGCCGCCATATTCTTCCTAATGCCGTCATTGCTACCATAACATTTGTCCCGTTTCTCCTCTCTGAGGCCATTGTCTCCCTGACAGCGTTGGATTTTCTCGGGCTTGGACTTTCTGAAGATTATCCCTCTCTTGGCGACTTGGTGCGCCAGGGAAAAGACAATCTTCAGGCGCCATGGATAGGCCTGAGCATATTCGTTGTTTTGTCATCGCTTCTGACCCTGCTTATTTTTATCGGGGAAGGAGTTCGTGACGCTTTTGACTCGAGGAAAACACATGGCTGATTTACTTGAAGTTAAAAACCTAAGCGTATGTTTTAACACAAACAATGGACAATCAACCGCCGTTGACAATATCAGTTTCTGTGTTGCCGGCGGCGAAATTCTCGGTATTGTCGGCGAAAGCGGATCCGGCAAATCGGTCACGGCCTTGTCCCTCCTGCAACTGCTGCCTTACCCGCAGGCTTTTCACCCGACAGGGGCATCCATTAAGTTTGATGGCCAAGAGATTATAAATACTACAGAAAACACAATGCAAAAATTGCGCGGCAACAATATGTCCTATATTTTTCAGGAACCTATGTCGTCGCTCAACCCGTTGCATACCGTTGAAGCCCAAATTTCCGAAAGTCTGATGCTGCACCGCGGTATGAATCGGCAACAGGCACGACGGGAAACACTCCGTCTTTTGACCGCTGCCGGAATAAAAAACGCCCGTAACCGCTTGAAATCATATCCTTTTGAGCTTTCCGGCGGCCAAAGACAAAGGGTAATGATTGCCATGGCAATCGCCAATCATCCCCGGCTTTTGATTGCCGATGAGCCGACAACTGCCTTAGACGTTACCATTCAAGAGCAAATAATTCGCTTACTCCTTGATTTAAGAAAAAAATTAGGCATGGCTATCATTTTTATCAGCCATGATTTGCGCCTCATCCGCAAAATCGCCGACCGCATTATAGTCATGAAAGATGGCAAAATCGTCGAGCAGGGCAATACTGCTGCTATTTTCACCAATCCAAAAAATGATTATACTAAAGAATTAATAAATTCATCTATCAGTTTGATAAATATCAATAAAGCATCAAAAGAAAATATCTTGAAAGCACAAAATCTGACTGTTTCTTACCCGTTGAAAAAGAACTTCTGGGGCAGAGTAACGCAAACGCTTTTTGCCCTGAATAAAGTTTCTTTGGAAATAAAAAAAGGCGAATGCCTAGGCATTGTCGGAGAAAGCGGTTCTGGCAAAACAACACTAGGCATGGTTCTGGCGCAACTCATCTCTTATCAGGGAAATATCGAACTTAAAGGTTTACCTGTTAATAGATTGAAAAATAAAGAAATTCATAAACAAATACAAATCGTTTTTCAAGATCCCTATAACTCGCTTAACCCCAGAATGAACATTGAACAAATCATCGGGGAGGGGCTGGAAATACACTTTCCACAGTTAAACCAAGAAGAACGGCGGAAACGCATCATCAACACATTAAAAGATGTCGGCTTGCCTGCTGATATTCTTAACAAATACCCTCATGAATTCTCCGGCGGACAGCGGCAGCGAATTGCTATTGCCCGCAGCCTGGTTATTTCTCCGGAAATAATTGTCTTTGACGAACCAACCTCGGCTCTGGATGTAACGATTCAAGCTCAGGTTCTAAAAATGCTAAGTAAAATCAAAGGGAAATACAATCTAACTTATGTGTTTATTTCACACGATATGACTGTTATCCGCGCAGTTTCCGACCGCATTGCCGTTATGTACAACGGAAAAATCATAGAGCAGGGTGAGGCTAAGCAGATTTTTGAACATCCTCAAGAAGAATATACCCGCCGCCTCATCTCCGCCGCTTTGTAAAAATACACGAATAAAAGAGCACTTTTGTCACTCCTGCTTTATTTAATAAGTAAAATATTACTATACTAACATTAAACCTAAAATATATTTTATTTTGACTTCAAAAAAAAACAAAAACCCGCCATCTTAGCCAAACAAGAATTAAGAAAGCTTTCCATTGGCTTCATAAACAACTTTAGCTCTTAATGGGCAGTTATCTCTTTATTATTGGAACAATCCATTTTGAAAACCAAAAATCTATTGTATTTTTCATTAACTTATCAACCATAACAATACTAATCCCCAATATTTCTGCAATTTCCTTATCTGAAAAGCCAGCATTCCTAAGTTTTTCGCAAGTATAACGCTTAGCATACAGATTAACATTAAGATTTTCTCTGCGAGCCTCTTTGTTTACACTCTTTTGAAACTCATGAGAAACACACAGCAGCTCCAATCCTTTTTCACCATCAATAAGTATAATCATTATTACTCTCCCAAACTTAATATGTCAAAAAGCAGGCGAGAACGCTGCCATACAACAGATAAAACAATAAGAAAGAACAACATAATATATAAAGAACGATACCCTCCCCGATAAACAATTTTGTCGCATAATATATATTATGTTAAATTAAGGCTTTTTTTTATGAAAGAGAGGTAAATCACAAACAAAATAAAAAAAAGAAGTTCAATATGATTAAATATTCAAAATCCAAACATTTTACGCTCAGCTTAAGCTGTAAATATACATACAAAACTTCTGAGCTCGTTCTGAGGGCTCGATTTTTAATTAAGTTACTGTTTTATCGAAGAAAAAAAATACAGCAAGTTTATTTTCACCTTCAAACTGCACTATCTACACAAATAAAGAGCCACATGCCCGACACTTAATACGCTTTAAGCACAAAAAAAGACCTGCAAACTGCAGGTCTTCCTAAATTTTTCAAGAAAATGATTATCTTGAGTAAAATTCGATAACCAGATTCGGTTCCATTGTGCAAGCATAAGGAACATCATCAAACTTCGGTACGAAAGAATACTTAGCTGTCATCTTCTTAGAATCAACTTCCAGATAGCCCGGAACATCTCTGTTTGTAGCTTCAACGGCAGCCAAAACCATCGGCAACTGTCTGGATTTTTCTTTAATTTCAATAACATCACCGGCTTTAACCATATAAGAAGGAATATTTACTTTCTTACCGTTAACTAAAATATGGTTGTGGTTAACAAACTGACGGGCAGCAAATACGGACGGCACAAACTTTGCTCTGTAAACCAAGTTGTCCAAACGGGATTCCAAAATACCGATAAGGTTTTCGGCAGCATCCCCTCTTCTTCTGATAGCTTCGGCATAATACTTGGCAAACTGCTTTTCAGAAATATTACCATAAGAAGCTTTCATTCTCTGCTTGGCATACAACTGAGTACCATAGTCGGTCATTTTCTTTTTTCTGGCACCATGCTGCCCCGGAGCTGTTTCTCTTTTAACAAAAGAAGCGTTGGATTCGCCCCAGATATTTGCGCCATAGCGGCGTGTGGCTTTTTTCTTAGCTTTTACAATACTTTTCATTAAAGTTTTCCTTTATTTTTATCTCAATTTCATTATTGTTCCGGTAGTTTTGGCTTAAATTCAAACCAAACGGGAAGGCACAAAAGCACACATCCGCATTCCCGGAAGTGATTGCAAGTTACCATATATTTTATAAATTTCAAGCGAAATCTGCACTCCGACATTGTTTTTTTCGCCAAATGCTGTTAAAATCCGGCCAGAAGAATAATTGAGGAATAACATGACTTACGATTTTATGTTTTCGCGCGCTTTAGAGCTCCACCAGGACGGACGATTTGCCGAGGCGGAACAGCTTTACCGGCAGATATTGGAAACAGCGCCGAAAAACCCGGACATACTCAATCTTTTGGGATTGGTTGCTCAGGCGCGGGGCGTGCATAACGAAGCCGTCACCCTCTTTTATAAAGCGATAAAAATCAGCCCTGACCATGCGCCCTACCGGTTTAACCTCGCCTTGTCGCTGGCTGAATTGGGCAAACCGCATGAGGCGATAGAGGCTTATCAGAAAATGCTGGCCTTAACCCCGGATGTGAAAGAAGCCTGGTACAATCTGGGACAACTTCACAAAACGCTTGGCAATTTTCAGACTGCTGCATCCTGCTTCCATAAAGCTGCGGCATTGGATAAAACATACGCCGAACCTTTGGTCGGGCTGGCCTTACTTTCCGACGCCCCGGAAAAGGATTTGAACGCCCTTCTCTTCCTTTTCCCAGATTGCGCGGAGGCTCATTACCAGCTCAGCGTTATATGCCTGGAACAGAACCGTTATAAAGAAGCCCTTGCCCATGCCCGGTCGGCATTGGAACTTGCACCGGAATCGACAGACGCCTGCCTTGCCGCAGCTTTTTCCTGTTTGAAGCTAAAAGATGACGCTTCGGCACGGGATTATTTTGCTAAGACCTACGCAATCAATCCTAAATCAGTCCCTGCCCTCGCCGGTCTCGCCGCCATTGCCAGCAGGGAGAGAGAATTTGACAAAGCCGAAGCACTGTTTGTCAAAGCCTTGGAACTTGCACCGAACAACACTGAAGCATTGATAAACTATGCAGACATGCTCTACCAAACCGGACGCCTGCTTGAAGCTGTTGAAACCAGCCGCAAAGCCGTTCTTCTTGCGCCGGACAACCCTGCCGTCAGCAACAATCTTGGAATCATCTGCAAAGACTTGAAAGACTTTGATGAAGCCTTAGGGCTGTTTTTTAACGCCTACAAAAAATCGCCGCAAACAGAAGAATTTTCAGTCAACATTTACGAAACACTCCTGCTTTTACACCGGGAAAAACCGCAGGAAGCTGAACAAATTGCCGCAAACTGGCTTAAAGACAGCCCAGAAAACATCTTTGCCCAACATCTCTCCGCCGCCTTTAACGGACAATCGGACAATAATGGCGACAGCCTGTTTAGCCAAAAACTTTTTGACAATTTTGCCTCTTCCTACGAACAAACTCTGAAAAAACTGAATTACCGCCTGCCCGAGATAATAAAGGAATGCATCGGAACGCCGCGCGGACTGGTTTGGGATTTGGGCTGCGGTACCGGCCTGATTGCCGAACAATTGAAATCTGAAGAAATCAGTTTTATCGGCGTCGACATTTCTGCGGCCATGCTTGACATTGCCCGTTCCAAAAATCTGTATAAAGAACTGATAAACAGCGATATTTTTGATTTTCTGAACAATCCGCCCGCCCCACCGCCAGCATTGATTATTGCCGCAGACGTTTTCTGCTACATGGGCAGCCTGGAAGGCGTTATCAGCCGTTGCGCCCCCTGCCCTTTGTGCTTTTCCGTTGAAAAAAGCGAAAAAGACGGCTTCTCGATAACAACTGACGGTCGTTATAAACACAATAAAGACTACGTTAACAACTTGTTAACTAAATCAGGATACGCTGAAATAACCATAAAGGAAGCCGTCATCCGCCTTGAAGACGGCAAGCCTGTCGCCGGGTTTGTTTTCATGGCCCGCTGACTTTCTCCACTAAAAAAACATCAGGAGGAATCCCATGACTGATGAAATAATTGATATCTATGATGAAAACATGAATCCTATCGGAACAGCCACTAAAGCGCAGGCACACCGCGAAGGTTTGTGGCACAAGGCTTTCCGTTGCTGGATAATAAAACCGCTGCCGGAAAACAAGTGCAAAGTCTGGATGCAGCTCCGTAGCTCAAACAAACGCCTTTATCCCAACCTCTTGGCCACTTCTGCCGCCGGACACTTAAAAAGCGGCGAACAAAACCGTGATGGCATCCGGGAAATCGAGGAAGAACTCGGGCTGAAAATTCCCCGTGAAAATCTGGTCAAACTTTTTACCTCAAAGCGTTACTACCATGATGACAATATGATTGACAACGAATTTAATCCCACCTACCTTTGTGAAGTAGACAAGGATTTCTCGGAACTGACACTCCAGCCGAACGAAGTTGACGGCATTTTTGAATTTGATTTGGAAGACCTGATTAACCTCTTCAACAAAAAAATAGATAAAATCTTTTCTTCAGGATTGGTCAAAACCGCAGATAACAAAAGCGAATTCAAAACCGGATATTTCTGGCGCAAAGATTTTGTTCCGCATGATGATGGATATTACCCCAAAGTGTTCAATACCATAAAGAGATATCGCGAAGGGCTGTCCCCTGAAGCCGCAGAATAAAAAAAAGCGCTTAAACAAGCGCTTTTTTTTGCAGTTTGCCAAAATTCCTATCGGATAATATCCAGAAGCTGCTGATAAATAATCTGAATTTCGCTGTCATTGGCATCAGCAACGGAACGGCGCATTGCTGTTTTAATAAATTCCCGAGCCAGCCCCTCTTCCGTTTTGCGATGCTTTTGATAATAAACAGCCTGTACGGCACTTTCCAGCTTGTCTATATTTTTCACAAACCGTGCTTCCGGCGTTTCGCCGTCTTCATATTCCCGAAACCAGCGAACAATATCGGGAAAATTTATCTCTTCGGCAATCCGCGCCATAGCCGCCGCCTCGTTGTTGGCCTTTTCTTCCTCACTGATACCGTCATAAGGCGTGATATCCCCGACATAAACTTCTGCCAAATCATGAACAATCGCCATTTTCATACAACGTCCGAAATCCAGCCCCTCCGGCGCCAACAGCAAAGCCAGCAAACTGATGCCGAAACAATGGTCGGCAACGGATTCCGGATTTTCAATATTCTTCCGAATCCACCCCGTTCTTTTCAGCTCTTTAAATTTTCCAAGAATCTCAATTATATTGTCAATATTCTGCATTCCGCCACTCACAAATTTATACTGATAACGCCGCTTTTCAGGGCATAATACGCCGCAAACACAATAACGGCAACAATAACAAGGACAATCCCCCATCCAGCAGACAGGCTTCTGCGGTAATAAAGACCACCACGCCCGGCATGGACATAATTTCCCTTTGGCCCGCTGCCAAAACGCAGCCCCTTGCCGCCGATGGAAACGCCGACACCGGACTTTGACAAATTAACCCGTACCGGACCAATATTAAAGCCTTTTTTCAGATAAAACCCCATTTTATAGCCTCTTTACAAATTATAACTAGCCCCCAGTCCCAAAGAAGAAGCATCATAATCGCTGCCAAAAGTATAATTAGCCCAGCCATATGCCGACAATTTGTCGGAAAAACCATAGCGTCCGCCAATTTCTATCCGTCCCAACGTCTGATTTTTAAGAGCATTCACATTCCGCAAACCGGTAACTTTTACATCACCACCATCACTAAACGTTTGAATCACAAGAGGTCTGACATAAATATTAGCATAACCACCATCTACGTCAATTTTTTTGGTCAGTCTGACACCAAATTCAGCTTCCAACTGACGCAAAGAAGCATACTTGGCAATTTTGCCGGCATTGTCACGAGCATCGTCATAATTAACATCAGTGTAAAAAAGTCCAGCACTCGGCGTAACATAAAGAGACTTAGTCAAAGCATAATCATACCCTAATTCAACACTTCCACCAAACTCTGTACCCTCTGTATCTGATGTAATACCGTCTTTCGTCTTCAAATCAACTTTCTGTATACCGCCATACAACGTAGCAAAGGCCCACCAGTTTCTGCTGTTATGACGATAATACAAACCACCAAGATAGCTGTCGATATCAATTTCAGATCCCATCATTGAATAATAGTGCTCACCATTACCACTCATATCATAATTACCTTTACGATATGAAACAAACAGCCCAAGCTTATTATACAAATCATGTTGCATGGTAGCTCCGGCCTCAAATCCCCAAACGTCAGCATCAATATCAACTTCATCCTTGCTCTTTGACGAATGGTAAACAGCATTAGCCCACATAGCATTAAATGGCTCTCCGTCCCATGAATAATCATAGAAACCGCATCCCGGACAATAAAGACGACTTCCCTGAACCTGACGATCAACATTACCAATCATTCCTCTGGTCTGTTCCAAAGCCGCTACAGGCAAAGCCTGATAAGCCACAACTTCCGGCGCAACCATGCTGCGCCCTGTTACTTTGCCCAAAACAGGCTTATCCGGAACACCGGGAACCTCAGGGACATCTGGAACATCTGGAACATCCGGATCAACATTTTTATCTGGATTATCAACATCGTTCATAACCAAATCCCAGCGATTCGCATTATTTCCGACAGATGTATAGTTAACTTCGTACAAATAAGGGCTTCGGTAAACACGGGAAACAACAAATGACCCCTCATTTCCGGTAGTATCGTTTTCTGATTGGGCAAACAAAATCCCTCCCTTACCACGGATATCTGTATCCGAAGAAGAATGGACAATCATTTTGGTAACCCCTTCAACATTACCGGCAATATGTAATTCATCGGCCGTCATATTATCGGGATTAACATCAACATGCAGAAAACTGTCTGTTGCCGAATAACCTCTCAGCCTGACTGTATCACGATAACCGTTCGCAATATTAAATATGGCGTTATTCAAAGATAACGAAGTCACTGCCGCCGCATCTCGATCAGCACTGCCGTCTGCATTCAGCGACGCAACAAATGCTCCTTTTCCGTCCCAATTCTGAGCAGTCTTATCATCATGTTGATAATCACCGAATTTTAACGTTGTTCCGCTGACAGCCACAGATCCCGCATTCACGATGTCCGCATTTACAGCAACATATTGCGAGGTAGTGCCAGCATCTGCATCAACGATATCATCACCTGTAAAATTATACTTACCATTCTCCAAATTATCATTGATCACCCATGCGCCGCCACCTGAAGTTTCGAAAGTAAATACAGATGTATCCGTACCATAAACAGCATTGTAAATTTTTCCGCGACCGGCATCCTGCGTATGGTTTCCGGACATAAAATGCGTATCGGCGTTCGAAGAAAACGTCATATTACTGCGAGTATACACGGCACCACCGTTTTCTGTGGCTGAATTGTTGATAAAATCTCCGGTAATAAGACCAACTGTCTTATTAAGCTCATTATAAATAGCGCCCCCGTTTTTTCCTGCCGAATTTCCAATAAAATCCCCGGTAATACGTCCTATTTCCTTATGATTTTTAATCGCGCCGCCATTGCCCAAGGTAGCATTTCCGATAAAGTTTCCGTTAACTTCTCCTATTATTCCCATGCCGCCATTATTAATTGCGCCAGCACCATAATCACTGACATTGCTATTGGCTTTATTAGCAATAAAATCCCCGGTTATTTTATCAATTGTTCCCTCATTCAAAATTGCTCCAGCTGCGATTCCTGCTGAATTTCCTATAAAATTCCCAGTAATATTGCCAATTTTTCCATAGTGATAATTATAAAGAGCTCCACCATTCACTTCTGCTGAATTTCCAATAAAATCTCCGGTAATATTACCGAGAGTTTTGCTGTTGCCATTATAAACAGCTCCGCCTGTGCCATTTTTGCCGTTTGCATGATTTCCAACAAAATCCCCAGTAATGTTGCCCATAATACCATTATTGCTGACCGCCCCGCCATTGGTAACAGCCGTGTTGGCAACAAAATCACCGGAAACTTCTCCTACTGTTCCTTCATTGTAAATAGCGCCGCCCGAACCGTCTCCAGGCTCCTGCCCCGCGGCATTGCCTATAAAATTAGCCGTAATATTGCCAATTTCCGAATTTTTGTAATTGTAAATAGCACCACCGTTTCCCTTTTGCCCAGCACGAGCCAATCCAGTGTAGTTGCCAACAAAATCCCCTTGAATATCACCAATTGTCGCCGCATTATAAATAGCTCCGCCGCCATTAGGCGCATAGTCAAATACAAAACTTCCCGAAACGCTGTCTATCGTGTTTCTGCTGTTATTAATTCCACCACCGCTTGAAAAGCCTTTTTTTATGTTAACAAAATCCGCATTGACATCTCCTGATAAAGATGTCTGGCTGGAAGTATATTTAGTCCGGCTGGGATTGTCTGTAAAAGTATACTTAAAATATTGCGTATTACCATTAGGCAGTTCAATTTTTACAGTATCTGTCCCTTCGGCAGAAACTTTTTCCCACGAAATATTTTCCGCTGTTGAAAACTTATTTTGCAACATTGATATTTTGTAATACCGGTTATTAAGTTTTCCTTCAGCATCCGTCTCCTGAACTATAAAATCATAATCATCCTTAGATCCTTCCAAGTATACAAAAGCGCTGGAAGGAATAGACACCGTATCAAAACTGTATGTTTTTCCGCCATACTCAAACAAACCGTCAGCTTTTTCAACCAAGATGCCGGCAGAAGTTCCTGCCAGAACAGTCAACAACTCAGCATCACTGTCTTTAGGCGTGAAGTAATAACCTTTATCGCCAATTGTAACTTTCACAGCACCGTCCGGCAAATCACCGCTTAATTCTGTCAAGCTATATGCTTCGCTTATACCTGGCAATACAGACGAAGCTTCCGCCTTCAAACTATCTAACGTAGGAGCTATAGGCAAAGCAGTTGCCGGCATGCCTAAAAATGTGGTTGCCATTAATGTTATTGTCCAAGAAAACTGTTTAGTCATCTGCTCTACTCTTTATATTTGTCTAACACATACTATATTAAAATACCTATATTTAAATGATTGAAAAAGTACAATAACAGGATAAAAAAATCAACAAAATATTTACAGCATTAAACGTCAAAAACATCAATATTTTCTAGAAATTTTAAACGGCTCCTCCAAAAAACAAAAAACAGGAAATTTACTCAAATTTCCAATTTTATCTGTTTTTATTTCAACTTATTTTTTATTTTTGCAACATCACTGTTAAATTCTATCTCTGAATTTCTGCAAACCCTGTTTGATATTAAAAACATTAACAATCTATAAAAACACAAAAAAAAGCCATCTGATGTATCACCCTTATGAACTTTTGTTTTTTTCGATAAAAACAGGCTCATTTGTGATGATAAATCAAATGGCTATTTTTAATGGCGGAGAGTACAGGACTCGAACCTGTGCATCGTTATTCACGATGACGGATTAGCAATCCGCTGCATTACCACTCTGCCAACTCTCCATCAGTACCGTGGTACGCAGATATATTTATATGATGTTTCTCTCAACGTCAATATAAAAATTAAAAATAATCCATATTATTTTTAATTTGACATTTTAAAGACATAATTTTACACTTTGTCTATCGTTTTTATTATTATAACACTATAAATTTTATGCTTTATGAAAAAGTTCTTATTATTAGTTTGCGGAGCTTTTATGTTATCATGCTTTAGCTCCTGCGGAATTTGGGAACTCAGCCGGCCGCCGTCATATCGTTGCAGTTATGCCGTACCGCCGCCGCCACAAACTCCCCCGCCGCCTTACTATCGTCCGGCACCGCCCCCTCCGCCTGAAAAAAAGCCCAATAAGCACAGGCCGAAACAAAAAAAACCGGACAGAGAACCCCGGCGTGCTTACCCGCTCCGACCGTTGTAATCAAAGAAAATCCCTAAAGTCTTTCCGGCCTTAGGGATTTTTTCTATTCCAAAACAATAGAGAGATAAGCCATCACCACAAAACCGAGAAACACGGCTGCGGCAGATTTCTGGCTTTTCTTAGTGCTATATGTTTCCGGCAAAATCTCATTAATAATAACAAACAGCAACGTCCCACCGGCCAAAGCCATACCAACAGGTACAATCTTCTCGTTCATCTCCATAATCGAAATACCGATAAGCGCGCCAATCGGCTGTACCAGTCCGGTACAACTGGCATAAAATGCCGCTTTCAAACGGGAATACCCTGCCCCGACCAATGAAATCGCCACGGTCAGCCCCTCAGGAATATTCTGCAAAGCAATACCGACAACCAAGCTGAGCGGATTATAAAGTTCATCCCCGCTGTATGCCACACCGACCGCCAACCCTTCCGGCAGTTTGTGAATGCTGATGGCAATAATAAACAGCCAACAGGAACGCAGACTGATATTAGGCCCGTGATGTCCGGCGGAATTATGCTCATGCGGCAATAATGCATTCAGCAGCCACACAAGAACAACGCCGGAAAACAAAGCGCCGACAAACCAATACCCGGCCACATGCCTGTCCGGCACAAAACGGAGAATCCCCTCAAGCGATGGGCTGAGCAGCGAAAAGAAAGACGCCGCCAGCATAATTCCTGCCGCAATATTCAACATCACATTGATATATTCCCGGGAATATTTTTTCTTCAAAAAAATCATAAAACCACCGACACCGGTAATCAATCCGGCAATCAGCGCCGCCGTAAATCCCTGAATAAAAACGTCATTAACCATTTTGCTTTATCCTCCGATATTTTCCATATACTGCTCACAACCCCCTGTCACGGACTTTTCGCATAATCCGTCCATAATAGGGAACCATATGTTTTTCAAGACACCTTTCGGGAATTTCCTCAAGCTTTATCCATGCCACGCCGGAATTTTCATCCGGCTTAATTCTGAGCGGAACAGTTTCATCCGCTTCAAAAAGATAAACCACATTATAATGCAAATGCCGTGGCACAAACTTGCCTTTTTTGACATGATTGCTGACCGACAGAACATTAATATCAAGCGGCATATTCAACAGCGGACGAACATTCTCAACTCCCGTTTCTTCCTGCGTTTCCTTAACCGCCACAAACTGCAAATTCTGCACGCCATCAGCATGCCCGCCGATCCATGCCCAGGAATTAAACATATTGTGAAAAATCATCAGCACTTTATCCCGCGCCGGATTGACAACCCAGGCCGACGCGCTGAAATGTCCCGGCAGATTCTCTCGGGCAAAAGCCTTATCGCCAAAAGCGTCGATAAACTGCAGAAAAGAAGCCTTCTCCGCCGCTTCAATATCATCTTCCGGCTGATAATCGCTGATGATTTGCTTCCAATCCATATATTTTTCCTTACAAATGGCTCTTTTCCGACGAAACGACCTCTGCCGCGCATTTCTGCCCGGTTTCCACGGCTTTGTCAACATCCCGGGACTTGAGATACTCATACAAAAAGCCGCCGGCAAAAGCATCCCCCGCACCGGTCGTGCTTACCGGATGTTCAATGGCTAAAGCCTCATGACGGCGAATATCCCCATTTGACCGACATTCCACACCGTCTGCCCCCAATGTCTTCAGTACAAGGGGCGGCTGTGCGTTTTCCGGCAAATCCGCGGCCGCATATTCTGCCTCATTACCAAACAAAACCGTCACATAAGGCATCAGTCGCAACAGGCGTTCCCGGTTTTCCGCAACAATTTTCGGGTCAGACAGCGTAAACGCCGTTTTCACGCCGGAAACCCGGGCAAGGCGCAGCAGCATATCAACAACGGCGCCGTTACCGTCCAGCCAATAGCCTTCGACAAACAGCCACCCGGCATTAATAACCTCTTTCCAATCAATATGGCGGTCACGAATATATTTTGAAGCCCGACGTTTGGCACATACCGTTTTTTCACCGTCTTCGTCAACCCAAACTACCGTACAGCCGGTTCCTTCTTCCGCACTGACATTCATCTGGTCGCAAATACCATAAGCCGCCAGTTCTTCGCCAAAGAAACGCCCGGCTTCATCTCCGCCGATTTTGCCGCAAAAACCGCAGATACCGCCAAGCTTGGCATAGGCTTTCAGAGAATTTGCCACAGATCCGCCGCATGACGTCACCGCCGCAGCATCAACAAAAGACAGCATTTGTTCAAATTCTTCTTCCGTCGTGTGCATATAGCCGCCCCTGCTCTGCCGCAGCCGTTCATAAAACGGATTATCAGCCCGCAGAGGTACGGAGAAATCAACAACGGCATTGCCGAAACCAAGCAGTTTGACCATCAGCCTATCCCAGTTTTTCTTTCAAAAGCTTATTCACAATTCCCGGATTAGCCTTGCCCTTGCTGGCTTTCATCACTTGACCGACAAACCAGCCGAACAGCCCCTGCTTGCCGTTTTTATAGGCGGCGACATTATCCGGCGCACTTGCCAGAACCTCGTCAATCACCGCTTCAATGGCACCGCTGTCGGTAACCTGAACCAAACCTTTTTCCTCTACGATTTTTTCAGGATTATCACCGCTTTCGGCCATAAGTGCAAACACTTCTTTGGCCGTCTTGCCGTTAATGACCTCTTTGCTGACCAGTTCAACCAAACGGCCGAGGTTTTCCGCAGAAACCGGAGAATTTTTTAGTTCGAGTTTTTTCTCGTTCAACATGGCAAAGAAATCGCCCATCAGCCAGTTAGCTACCTTTTTGGCATCATGCCCGGCAGCTGCTTTTTCAAAAAAGTCAGCAACTTCCTTGTTCTCGCAAATCACAATCGCATCATAAGGAGTCAATCCTAACTTATTGACAAAGCGTTCTTTTTTATCATCAGGCAGTTCGGGAATTTCCTTGCGAACCGCTTCCAGATAATCATCACTCAAAACCAACGGCGCCAAATCCGGTTCGGGAAAATAACGGTAATCATGGGCAAATTCTTTTTTGCGCATTACTTTCGTCTGCCCGGTTGACGGATCAAACTGCCGTGTTTCCTGAATGATTTCACCGCCGTTTTCATAGACATCTATATGTCTTTTCGCTTCATTTTCAATGGCTTGCATAACGAACTTAATGCTGTTGACGTTTTTCATCTCGCAGCGGGTGCGCAGCTCATCAGAGCCATAAGGCCGTACAGAAACATTAACGTCACAGCGCATGGACCCTTCATCCATATTGCCATCACAAGTCCCGAGATAACGCAGAATGGAACGCAGTTTTTTCAGAAAAGCCCCGGCCTCTTCCGGCGCGCGAAAATCCGGCTTGGTAACAATTTCCATCAACCCGACCCCGGCGCGATTCAAGTCGATAAAGCTCTTTTTCGGGTCAATATCATGAATTGACTTACCGGCATCCTGTTCAATATGCATCCGTTCAATGCCTATGGATTTGACGCTTCCGTCCGGCAGGTCGATTAAAACCTCCCCTTCCCCGACTATCGGATATTTGAATTGTGTAATCTGATAACCCTGCGGCAAATCGGCATAAAAATAGTTCTTGCGGGAAAAGTTTGAATATTTATTGATTTTTGCCCGCAGCCCGATGCCGGTCTTGACCGCCTGATGCACGCATTCTTTGTTCAAAGTCGGCAGCATTCCGGGCATTCCGGCGTCAACAAAAGAAACATGTTCGTTCGGGTCGGCGCCAAACTCGGTAGAAGCGCCGCTGTAAATCTTGGATTTTGAAATAATCTGGCAGTGAATTTCCAAACCGCAGATAACTTCCCATTTTCCCTTGGCTGTTTCGATAACAAATTCTGACATTGGCTTACTTCCTTGCAAAATTAACATCTTTTTCCAACACATGAGCGGCTTTCAGCACGCTTCCCTCATCAAAAGGACGGCCGATAAGCTGCAGCCCCAGAGGCAGACCGCGGCGGCTCAGCCCCGCAGGTACACTCATGGCCGGAAGCCCCGCCAAACTGACCGAAACCGTAAAGATATCATTCAGCCACATGTTAATCGGATTTTCCTTCATTGACTTGTCGCCGATTGCAAAAGCGTCTGTCGGTGCCGTCGGCGTCAAAATAACGTCGCATTTCTTAAACGCCTCCTCAAAATCATTGCGGATAAGACGACGGACTTTCTGCGCCTTGAGATAATAGGCGTCATAATAACCGGCGGACAACACATAAGTCCCAATCATAATACGACGTTTGACCTCTTTGCCAAAGCCCTCGGAACGGGTGTTGATATACAAATCATCCAGATGCTGCCCCGGAACGCGCAGACCATAACGAATACCGTCATAACGCGCCAGATTGGACGACGCCTCTGCCGGAGCAATAATATAATAAGTTGCCAGCGCATATTTGGTGTGCGGCAGGGAAATATTGACAATCTCCGCCCCGCGGGATTTTAAAATATCAATTCCCTTGTCCCAGCTTGCCGCCGCTTCGGCATTAAGCCCTTCCGGGCGATACTCTGCCGGAATACCGATTTTCATGCCGCGGATATCACCGTTCAGAAAACTTTCAAAATCAGGCACATCAACCGGCGCCGATGTCGAATCTTTGGCATCATGGCCGCACATATTATTCAGCAAGACCGCACAGTCACGAACATCTTTGGCAATCGGCCCTGCCTGGTCAAGCGAAGACGCAAAGGCAATAATGCCATAACGTGAACAACGTCCGTAAGTCGGCTTAATCCCGGTAACGCCGCAAAAAGCGGACGGCTGTCGAATTGAACCGCCGGTATCAGTTCCGGTTGCCGCCGCGCACATATCAGCCGCCACAGCCGCCGCCGACCCGCCGGAAGAACCGCCGGCCACCAGCCTTTCATCACTGTCTTTGGCTTTCCAGGGATTAACCACCGGTCCAAAATAAGAAGTTTCGTTACTGCCGCCCATGGCAAACTCGTCCATATTCAGCTTACCGAGAACGGAAATTCCGGCATCCAGTAACTTCTCTGTCACGGTTGATTCGTACTGCGGTATAAAACCGTCAAGAATATGCGAACAAGCCGTCGTACGTATTCCCTTGGTACAAAACAGATCTTTAATGCCCATGGGAATTCCCTGTAAAGCCCCGGCCGTTCCGGCAGCATATTTCTCGTCGGAAATCCGGGCCTGTTCCAAAGCAATTTCGGGCGTTTCCAAAACATAGGCATTCAAAGCCCGTCCTTCTTCCATTTTCTTAATATAAGCTTCCGTCAGTTCGACAGAAGTAAATTCTTTCTTTTTCAAGCCTTCTCTGGCTTCGGCAATCGTTAATTTTGTTAAATCTGACATTTTCTTACTCGCAAAATCTGTATTTATTCCCTCTCAGGCACATAGAGGAGTTTAGCCTGTACAATTTTGAGTGAAAGCGAAGAATGAGGCTTATAATAAGATTTCAGGGCGGAGGAAGCGGAGTGTCAAAAGCTGTACATGAGCATTCCGACGACCCGCAAAATCTGTATTAGAAGACCGCTATACGCTTTCACCCTTACTCTACGACTTTGGGAACCACATAATACCCATACTCCGCCGACGGCGCATTAAAAAGAACGGCATCACGCTGATTGCCGTCGGTAATTTCATCCGCGCGCAGAGAAAGGGAAAAATTGTTAACCGTTTCCAAGGGATCGACGGCTTCGGTGTCAACTTCGTTCAGTTGCTCCACCCAATTGAGAATATTGTTAAACTCGTCTTTGGTTTCATCAATCTTATCGGCGTCAACCTTAAGACGCGACAAGAAAGCAATGCGTTTTACGGTATCTGTATCTACAGCCATAATTTGCTTACCTCTTTTCTAGTAGTTGATTTTGAACGGTGGAAGCACCGTTTCATATTGCAGTCTGTTCAGCATTCTAATATCATTGACGTCAAAGCCCATCTCTTTAACCGCCTTATTAACAGATATTTTCTGAGAACCGCCTATTAACTCGGACAGCTTTTGCTGAAAATTCTTTTCCCCCGGATAATAGACAATGACATTGGCATAGCGTTTTTCATCTTTGAGTTCTTTATAAAGCCAGTCAGCCGCGGCATCAATCCCGCCGATTTCATCAACCAGTCCCAAACGAACCGCATCGGCCCCGCTGAACACTCTGCCCCGTGCCAGCTTGTCCATTTCCTCAAGCGACATATTGCGCGCTTGTGCCGCCTTAGCGGTAAAGTCTTTATAAACGTTGTCAAGCGAAGCGTTAAATATCTCGGCCTCACGCGGCGTAAACTTATGGTTGGCGCTCATAATTCCGGCATTGTCGCCGATATAGATATTCCCCCAGTTAACACCGAGCTTCTCCCATAATCCGGCCAGAACCATCTTGCCGCCAAATACACCGATAGAACCGGTAATCGTCGTCATCCCGGCAAAGCTCTTATCTCCGGCCAAAGCCACGAAATAACCGCCGGAAGCCGCATAATTGCCCATTGTCACCACAACGGGAATATTGTGTTTTTCCTTAAATTTTACAATAGCATTGCGAATTTCGTTTGACGCCGTATAGCTGCCTCCCGGAGAATTAATTCGCAGAATCAGCCCCTTAAGCAGCGGTTCTTTTTCCACCTCATAAAGATCTCGCAGGAATGTGTCCGCCCCGGTCGTCAGTTCGCCGCTCCAGGGATCAAGATTGCTCTCGCCACCGGTAATCGTCCCCTCAATCACCATATAGGCAATTTTTCCGGGCTGGGAAGATGTCTTTTTCTTGTCAGACATAACGCGATAATAATCGGAAGCGCTGAGTACCTTGGCATCGACATCTCGTTCCAAACGGCGGATATAATCAGTCTTGAATTCCAAATGGTCAACCAAACGCTGTTTAAAAGCTTCTTCTGAAAAAATCGGCGCCCGGTTAACCATCTCAATCAGCTTTTCTTCCGGAATATGACGCATATCACTGGCATCCATCGTAAAAACCATATGCATCACTTCCGCCAGCTTAGTCATTTCCGAGCGAAATTCTTTGCTCATTTTGCTGTCCGTCAGCGGCGCAGCCCCGCTCTTATATTCGTAGCGGGCATAAAATTCAGGCTCTATGCCGACTTTATCCAAAACGTCACGGAAAAACGGAACTTCCATGGCCACGCCGGTAATGCCGACCTCTGAGTTTGGCATCAGTGAAATTTCATTAAACCCGGTTGCCAGATAATATTCGTTGGTACCGCCGCCCATAGCGCCAAAACCGTCGGAATAAATATAAGCTCTCTTGCCCGATAACTTAAAAGAATGGATTTCATCCTTAAGTTCCTGAATTTGCGCCATACCAAGGCCGGACACACTGACATTCGCAGCAATAGCCTTGACTTTTGGATCTAATTTCGCTTGTCTGATAAGCGAAATTAAATCATAAAAGGAAAGCTGCGGCCGGCCGGAAAATTCGCCAAACAAATCTTCACTTCTAATTTCATTAATCGGGGCATCAAAATTAATTGTCAGCAAAATTTTATCAGGAACTTCAACAAAGTAATCACGCTCACTGCTGAAATAGCTGTAAATCAGCCAGCCAAGCCACACAGCAAGCAAGCCGATGACCGCCAGCGTATACATAACAGCCTTTTTCAGGACATCGCCCCAATAGCCTTTTCTTTCTTCACCCGGAAGCGCATTATTTTCCATACGTTTCAACCTCTGTTCTGTTTTTCACGGCAAAACCGCCGGGGATAATCGGCCGGCGGTCAGACACTGCTTATTTGCTCAAAATCCAAACCGAAGTTTAGAAATCCATCAAAACCTGACCGGATTCGTGAGCATTATCCAAAGCAACCATACCGATTGAATGATAACCGGCATCAACATGCAAAACTTCACCGGTAATGGCAGCGCCGAGCGGCGACAACAATGCCAAGGCGGCAGCACCGACTTCATCCTGTGTCACATTGCGTTTCAACGGTGCGTTGAGTTCGTTCCAACGTAAAATCTTGCGAAAATCACCGATACCGGAAGCTGCCAGAGTCTTAATCGGGCCGGCGGAAATGCCGTTAACGCGAACCCCCTGTTTACCGAGGTCAACAGCGGCATAGCGGATAGCAGCATCCAAAGCTGCTTTGGCAACACCCATAATATTATAGTTAGGCAGAGTTCTCTCACCGCCGAGGTATGTCAATGTAACAATAGAACCGCCGTCATTCATAATCGGAGAAGCGCATCTGCAGGCTTCCAGAAAAGAATAGCATGAAATATGCATCGTATTCAGAAAGTTCGGCAGAGTCGTATCAATCGTCCGGCCTTTGAGTTCATTCTTGTCAGAGAAAGCAATGGCATGAACAACAAAATCAATCTTGCCCCATTTTTCACCCAGCTCTTTAAAGCAGGCTTCGACACTGGCAGAGTCGGTAACGTCACATTTAATCAGCATCGGCGGAAAATCCAGCTGTTCGGCCAGCGGTCTTACTCTTTTTTCCAAAGCTTCGCCCTGATAGGAAATCGCAATCTGCGCGCCTTGGGCGTTCAATGCCTGGGCAATACCCCATGCAATCGACTTATCATTTGCCAGGCCCATAATCAGGCCTTTTTTACCTGCCATTAAAGAAGAGGCTGTTGTCATAATATTTTCCTTTGCTTTTAAAAAAATATATAATAAGTTTACAATTAATGTTACATTCTTATTATAGAATTTCGATAAATTTGTAAACAATTTTTTTTGAGAGTTGCATATGTCATTTAAAATAAAAGCAGAAAACGCCCTTCGTACAATCAGCGAATTTTCATATTTTCTGATTCGCCGCGCCCGCAATGACACAATTTTCCGCGTTGCCGCCTCCCTGAGCTACACCTCGTTGATAGCCATTGTCCCGCTGTTTGCCATCGGCCTGTCCATCTTCTCGGCCTTTCCGGCTTTTGAAAGCATCCGCGACCAGATTCAGGAAATGCTCCTCCGCAATCTAGCGCCAACTCTCGGCAATGAAGTCAGCGCATATTTTGCCGACTTTCTCAAGGCATCCGCCGGCTTGACAACCATCGGCGTCATCAGTATCGTCGTCACCTCGATTATGCTGCTCTCCACCATTGAAAACAGCTTCAACTTCATTTTCCGGGTTTCGCGCCCCCGTCACATCACCACAAAAATCACCCTTTACTGGACGGTCATCACCCTCGGGCCGCTGCTGCTCGGCGCAGCATTTTCAATCCGCAGCTATTTCTTTGCCCTGCCCGGCCTGTCCGCGGAAAATATTGATGCCAGCATTCTGTTGAGCACGATGCTGCCGGCACTGATGACCATTGTCGTCCTTATGATTATCTACATTTTCGTTCCCAACAAAAAAGTCCGTTTTACCAATGCGGCCTGCGGCGCACTGATAGCCATGCTGTTATTTGCCATTTTACGCAAATGTTTCGGCATGACGGTACAGGCCAGTGCCGCCTACCAGACTCTATACGGCGCTCTGGCAATCATCCCCATCTTTCTGGTCTGGATGTATTCCGCCTGGTCGGTGGTTATTTTCGGCGCTGTTGTCACCGCCGCGCTTGATGATTTTCAGGGAATGGACCGCCGCAGCCTAAAAAAAAGCATTGTCCTGAATGACCCCGAAAAACGCGATTTTGTGAAAAATCACCCGAGCCGTAAAAAACTCTTGCAAAAAGAACAAAATTAGTACATTATCTTTTTCATAGGATAAATCCGATACACCGATTGCGTTTTTTCGCCGGAAGTGGATAAATAAGTATGTAACTAATTTTTTTGAGAAGAAAGAAACTGTAATGGAAAAAGATAAAGCCCTCGACGCCGCCCTCAGCCAAATCGAACGTGCCTTCGGCAAAGGTTCGATTATGCGGCTCGGACAGCAGTCCAATATTGACATTGAAGCTATTTCAACCGGTTCTCTCGGCATTGATATCGCCTTAGGCATCGGCGGTCTGCCCAAAGGCCGTATCATAGAAATCTTCGGGCCGGAAAGTTCCGGTAAAACCACCCTCGCCCTGAGCGTCATTGCCCAGGCGCAGAAAAAAGGCGGAACCTGTGCTTTTATCGACGCCGAACACGCGCTTGACCCGGCTTATGCCAAGAAAATCGGCGTAGACATTGACAGCCTGTTGATTTCTCAACCGGATGCCGGTGAACAGGCTCTGGAAATTGCTGACACTTTGGTACGTTCCGGCGCCATCGACGTTTTGGTTGTCGACTCTGTTGCCGCCCTGGTACCGAAAGCCGAACTCGAAGGTGAAATGGGTGATTCTCATATGGGTCTGCAAGCCCGCCTGATGAGCCAGGCACTGCGCAAACTGACCTCCACGGTTTCCCGCTCCAACACGCTGATTATCTTCATCAACCAGATTCGTATGAAAATCGGTGTCATGTTTGGCAACCCGGAAACGACAACAGGTGGTAACGCGCTGAAATTCTATGCTTCCGTCCGCATGGACATCCGCCGTACCGGCGCTATCAAAGACAAAGAAGACGTCATTGGCAGCCAGACCCGCGTTAAGATTGTCAAAAACAAGGTTGCCCCGCCGTTCAAAGTCGTTGATTTTGACATCATGTATGGCGAAGGAATTTCCAAAACCGGAGAATTGCTTGACCTTGGCGTCAAAGCCGGTATTGTTGAAAAAGCCGGCGCCTGGTTTTCCTATAAAGGTGACAAAATCGGCCAGGGACGCGAAAACGCCAAGATTTTCTTAAAAGAACATCCGCAGATTGCTGATGAAATCGAAAACAAAATCCGCGCCGATGCCGGACACCTCACCACGGAAATGATTGGTGATGAAGAACCTGCCGCCGAAACGGAATAAAGCCATTCTTAGTATCAGACAAAACCCAAGCAGTTTTTCCTTTGCTTGGGTTTTGTTTTTATAAAAAACATTTCTTGCTACTTTGCCACATAAAAAAATAAATATCATCACAAATTTACATACCCCCCAAACGCCTTTCGGAGTCGCACAAACCGGAAATTTTTCTTAAAACATCATCAAACAGTACCCCGTTTTTCTTTGTCAATAACACCTATCTCGCCTAAAATCGACAGATATATCATTGAAATACCATACTTCACGAATAAATTAGACAAATTTTTTCATTTTATGCTTGACATTTGTCAACAGACTGTGTTATGTTGTTTTCATCAAATTACAATTTTTTTTATTATTAACAATTTAAATTCATATCTTATGTGTAAGAATGCTAAAATCGCGTGTGAGAAACTGAGTGCTGACTACGTTGCAAACAAAACTAAGACGCCCTTTGAAAGAATATACACCGTTGTTATCAATCCGAACGGCGGTCCGAAACACAATAAACACAATCAGATCGGACAATTCAAGAAAGGCGTTCCTTACATTGTTTGGGCAACCGACATCACAAAGGCAACAGTCACCATCCGCGACTTAAAGAGTAAAAAGAGCACGGAAGTTGACAGCTGCGAATGCCAGTTCACCAACATCAGTGAACTTGAGCTAAACGGTATGAAATATGTGGAACGCCAGATAAACGGTGTTTACCATTATGTTTCCGCCAAGAAAGCCCCTGCCAACAAAAAAATTTAACCTGCCAATCTTTTTACCTTAAAGACTAAAAACACAATCAAACACTCGCCGCATGTTCGAATGCCGCGAGTGTTTTCTTTATAAAAAATCTTACCTTTCAAATTCCGCCAGTTTCAAAAAAATACAAATTATATAAAAAAGTTCTTGACCTTTATAAGATATTTGAGTAAAAGTTTCTCGTAAATGCAATATCACAAATCCATGGAGAGGTGGCAGAGTGGTTTAATGCAGCGGTCTTGAAAACCGTCGAGGGTGCGAGCCCTCCCAGAGTTCGAATCTCTGCCTCTCCGCCAATTAAAAGAAACGCCCCTTGCGGGCGTTTTTTTTAATTGATGAGGAGAGCTGGATTTGAACTCTGGAAGAAAGAGTTCGACAAGGACGAGAGGCAGACGCAAGTATGCCGCTGAGGCGAAGCCGAACGAGGACGCAGCGGCCAAGGCTTTTTGCAAAAAAAAGAGCAGAATTCATCCCCCTGCTCTTTTTTTCACGTTTACACCTGGTCTATGCTTCTTTTGACATGCGCCAAAATCTCATCAACCGTTTCATCAAAAGCCAGTTTCATGTCCATTATATCCAAAACCTTAGCCGCCAAAGACAATGAACGGTCATAATCGGCTTCATCATCAATACCGGCTTTCCACATGGCCTCTTTTTTGCTAAAACTGTCATTAATACCGATAAGTTTCAGACAGTCGGCTCTGTATTGCGGCGGAACATCAACAAATCCCCGCGGCTTGAGCATATCTTCCCAGTAATCGGCCTGACGCACAACCCAGCGGCTGTATTCCACATCCGGCATACACCGTGCATCATCATATAACATCTCATTGACATTATAAAGATGCGTCACCACATGAACATGCTCCCAGTTGTTTTCCTGCGCTTTTTGAACAACTTCTTCATAAAAAGCACGGCTGTCTTTTTTTGTTACCCCCTCGCAAAGACGATTGTCCTCAAACAACGGCGCACAATCGGTCATCAGTGAAATCACCTGAGCCGTCGCTGCACAACGCGGTGTCGGAGAATAAAAAATCGCATCAACCTTTTTAGCCTGACGAACCAACAGCGGACAAAGCAGACCTGTATCGGCAATACCGAAAGACGTAATCGGAAAAGCAGACATCATTTCATAAGCGGCATGACGTCCGACAGTCAAATAAACACTCATAATTGTAAATTTTATAAATTAGACATAAAAATTAATTTTCAGGCTATTCTAACCTTACTTTGTTGAAAGTCAATTTATTTTTTGCTGATAAATTTCGACCCTTTAATATAATAACGCCACGGTTTATCTTTATATTCCTCGGCATAATCAATTCCGACCCGCGGCACGGCAACACAAACGCAAGCCTTGGTTTTTGGCGACAACCAAACTTCATCTCCGGACAAATCGGCGCCGTTCAGGCCGCGGTCAATTGCCAAAGCCTGACAAAGTTTTCCCGGTCCGGTCGTCAAATTCTCAAGCTTGTCACACTTGCGCAGACGCTTCATGACGTCAATGCCGGCAACAGGTTCAAGACTGCGGATTAGTATGGCGTTGGCCTCGCCTACGCCGCTGACCACGACATTAAACTGGTTATACATCCCGTAAACAAAGAAAACATAAGCCACACCGCCTTTCTCAAACATAACGGCATTGCGCTTGGTTTTGCGGTTCAGATAAGCATGACAGGCCTTGTCTTCCGCCCCGATATAAACTTCCAGCTCAGTAATTTTTCCGGCCAATACTTCTCCCGTCGGCAAGCGGCGGCATAAATAAGCGCCAAGCAAAACTTCTCGAGCCACGTCAAAAGGCTCGCGCAAATAATCTTCTTCCCTGATTCGCTCGTCAAACATAAAACATTCCTCACAAAAAAAGTATCTTGCCGTAACAAGATACTTTCCTTTTAGTTAAAATTGCCCTAACTAGGCCAACTTCAGATTTCCGGCTGAAGTCTTGCCTTTTTCGGTAATCAACTCATAAGATACTTTCTCATTTTCGTTCAGGCTTCTCATGCCGGCTTTTTCAACCGCTGAGATGTGAACAAAAACATCTGCCCCACCGTTGTCAGGCTGGATAAATCCATAACCTTTTTTAGAGTTAAACCATTTAACTGTTCCTGTTGCCATTGTATTAAATCCTTATATAACAGGTTGTAACAACGTTAACTTAACGCAAAACATCAAGCAACGAAATAACATCTTTCTCATTGTGGGGGTATCTTATTTAAGGCTAGATTATTCAGATAATTAGATAAATAAAAAAAACTCATAAACCACAGAGCTGCGCTATTCATTTATTATAGTAAGCTAAATAAATTAAATAGCAAGCAAAATAAAAATTATTTTTCCTTACAGTATAATTTATACTTGCCCATGCTGCTATACAAACTTTTCCTAGCGCTCAAACAACTTCGCCACCTGCCCCACCTTTAACTCCACATAAGTCGGCCGTCCGTGGTTGCATTGCCCGGAATGTTCTGTTTGTTCCATTTCGCGTAACAGATGGTTCATTTCTTCTATAGTCAGACGACGGCCGGCCCGGACTGAACCATGACAGGCAATTGTTGCGCAAACCAGATGAAGTTTTTCGCTAAGAGAATATTCTTTACCCCATTCGGCCATTTCCTGAGCCAAATCTTCAACCAGTTTTTTGACATTGCAATCACCAAGAAGCGCCGGAATCTCCTGAACAATAACCGCTGACGGCCCAAATTCCTCAATCACCAGACCAAGCTTCTTAAGCTCTTCCGCCGCTTCGATAATCCGGGTTTTGTCGCTGAGCGGCAGCTCCACAACTTCGGGAATAAGCATCATCTGCGTCGCAATCCGCTGCTCATTCATCAGACTGCGCTTGAGCTTTTCCATAACGATACGCTCATGCGCCGCGTGCTGGTCAATAATGATAATGCTGTCTTCATTTTGGGAAATAATATAAGTATCATGAAACTGCGCCTTTGCCAGTCCCAAATACCCCGGTTCTTCAGCATTGATACCGCAATTTTCAGCCACTGTCGCCGCAGAAGGAACCTCATCGGCCTTAACCGAATAAGCCCTCTCCAACTCAGGCAAAGCCGCCTGACGCCTGGGCGCAGCATAAGGCAGCGGTGACAGCAAAAAAGAACGCCGCGGCTGAACATCTGACAGACTATGCTCCTGCAAAACGGCAGTATCGTCACTTGAAGTTTGTGTGATACATGACTGATTTTCATGAACAAATTCAGAAATATTAATTGTTTCAGCCGAACGATTGGCACCATTGTTCAACGCATAACGGATAGCACTGACCAACAGCCCGCGCACCAGGGCATTGTCATAAAAACGGACTTCCGCCTTGGTCGGATGCACGTTCACGTCGACATAAGCCGGGTCAATATCAAAAAACAAAGCGCACAAAGGATAACGATTGGAAGCCAGCACATCCTGATAAGCACCTCTGATAGCACCCAGCAACAGCTTGTCACGCACCGGACGATTGTTAACAAAAAGATATTGGTTAAGTGAATTGGCTTTGTTCAAAGTCGGCAACGACACAAAACCGCTGATACGCAAATTATCCCGCTCCGCGTCAATCGGCAGCGAATTTTCGCCGAAATCGCGTCCCATAACCTCGGCCAATCGCTGCAGCCGCGCGTCAAACAATTCGCCCTGACAGGCATTCAGGGAAATTTTTCTTTTGCCGTCTATCGTCAGATAAAAAGAAACCTGCGGATTAGCCATAGCAATACGATTCATCATGTCCGCACACTGCCCGCTCTCCGACTGCGACGTTTTCAAAAACTTAAGCCGCGCCGGTGTGGAATAAAACAAATCCCGCACCTCAATCCGCGTTCCCTGCGGATAGGCCGCCGGCACGGGCTCGCCCTTTTCGCCGCCGTTAACCTCTATTTTCCAGGCCGTATCCGCGCCCTTTGCCCGGGACGTAATTGCCAGCCGCGCCACAGAGGAAATAGACGGTAACGCTTCGCCGCGAAACCCCAGAAAATTGATGTTGAACAAATCATCGTCCGGCAGCTTTGACGTTGCATGGCGCTCCACGGCAAGTTTCAGTTCTTCCGGTGTCATGCCCTTGCCGTTGTCCACCACCGTAATCAGGCTTTTGCCGCCGTCGACCAAAGTAACTTCCACGGAAGTCGCCCCGGCGTCAATCGCATTTTCCACCAGCTCCTTAACCACCGAAGACGGACGCTCAATCACCTCGCCTGCGGCGATTTGGTTAACCAGATTGGACGGCAGGATTCTTATCGGCATATGCTTCTACTTTCTCATCGCCCGGATTGTCTTAATCAACGCATTGGTAGAACTGTCATGCTTCAGCTCATAAACATTATTCTGCAGTTCCGGCAGAATATTCAAAGCCATCTGCTTGCCGAGTTCAACCCCCATTTGGTCATAAGAATCGATATTCCAAACCATTCCCTGAACAAAAACCTTGTGTTCATACATGGCAATCAGGGCTCCGAGAGAATACGGGTCGACTTTTTTCAGCAAAATCAAATTGGAAGGACGGTTTCCCGGGAAACTCTTGAATTTTTTCAGAAAACTGATTTCTTCCTTGGACTTTCCGGCTTTTTTCAGTTCATCCGCCGCTTCTTTCTCGGTTTTTCCTTTCATCAGTGCCTCGCCCTGCGCCAAAACATTAGCCAGCAAAATCGCATGATGATCGCCGATTTCATTATGCGAAATGGCGGGAATGATAAAATCGCACGGCACCGGTTCCGTTCCCTGATGAATCAGCTGGAAGAAAGAATGCTGCACATTCGTTCCCGCGCCGCCGAACAACACCGGTCCCGTGGCATATTTGATAAAATCACCGTTAACGTCAACAAATTTGCCGTTTGATTCCATATCCAGCTGCTGCAGATAAGCCGGCAGATATTGCAAATACTGGTCATAAGGAATAACCGCATAACGGTGAATACCCATAAAATTATTGTACCAAATGCCGAGCATCGCCAAAACGACCGGAATATTATTCTCCAGCGGCGTTTCCTGAAAATGCTTGTCCATAGCATAAGCGCCGTCCAGCATTTTTTCAAAATTATCCATACCGACAGCAATGGCAATGGACAGACCGATAGCCGACCACATGGAATAACGGCCGCCGACAAAATCCCAGAATTCAAACATATTCTCGGGATTAATGCCAAATTCGCGCACTTTCTCGGTATTGGTTGACAGGGCAACAAAATGCTTGGCTACGGCCGGTTCGCCCAAAGCGTCAACCAGCCACTTGCGGCAGGTTTTGGCGTTTGTCAGGGTTTCAATTGTTGTAAAGGTCTTGGAAGCAACGATAAACAATGTCGTTTCCGGGTCAACCTTGTCCAGAACCTCGGCGCAGGCCGTCCCGTCAATATTGGAGATAAAATAACAGTTAATCCCCTTCATCCAGTACTTTTTCAGAGCTTCTGTCGCCATAAACGGCCCAAGGTCGGAACCTCCGATACCGATATTGACGATATTTGTCAGCTTCTTGCCGGTATGTCCTTTAAAATTGCCGTAACGAACATCTTCCGAGAACTTGCGCATCTTGGCAAAAACGGCATTAATCTCCGGCATAACATCCTTGCCGTCAACCATAATCGGCTTGTTGTCGCGGTTGCGCAGAGCCGTATGCAAAACGGCGCGTCCTTCGGTAATATTGATTTTGTCGCCACGGAACATGGACCTGATTTTATCTTCCAACCGATGTTCGCGCGCCAAAGACATCAAGAGCGCCATAGTCTTGGCCGATACGCGGTTCTTGGAATAATCAAGTAACAGGGTATCGTCCAATTTCAGGGTAAACTTGGCCGCCCGGTCGGCGTCCTCGGCAAACAAATCTCTCATTTCCGTTTTTCTGAAATGCTTATAATGGCTTTCCAGTTTTTTCCACGCTTTTGATTTGTTAACAGCTCTGTCAAACATTTCTTATTGCTCCTCCATCTCATTTTTAGTCCCGACGCTGACCCAGACCAAATTATCCCGGCCGAAATACTTCGCTGCCGCAGTATTGACATCGTCCAGCGTCACTGCATTAACATAATCGTTACGCTTCTGCAGAAAATCGCGTCCCAGATTTTCCTTCTGCATGGCCACCAAAGTCGCCGCAATATCCGGCAGCGAGGCAAAACGCAGATTATACGACGCCGTCATGTAGTTCCGAGCCTGCTCAAATTCATCTTTTGTCACGCCCTGCCCCATTTTAAGCCATTCGGCTTTTACGATTTCCTGAACCTGCTTATAATTGTCCGGCGTAGCCGAAAAACCGCCCTTAATCAGTTTTGCCTTATCATCAATCACCAGATAGGAACCGACGCTGTAAGTCAGCCCCTTGTCCTCGCGTGCCGCCTTGGACACGCGCGAATTCAGCCCCGAACCGCCAAAAATCTGATTGGCGATATAAAGCGGATAAAAATCGGCGTCATTACGGGCAACCCCTTGCGCGGTAAAAATCGCCACGGCTTGCGGCAGTTCTCCACGGACATTTTTCTCATGTCCGTCAAAATAAACCTTCGCGTCAACAAGCCCACGTAACGGCATCCCCTCCGGCAAACCGCCGAAAACCTTATCCAGCAGCTTTTCAGCCTCCGTACGGGAAATATCCCCGGCAATACCGACAATCAAATTACTTCTCGTCAGCTTGTTTTGCATAAACTTTTGCAGTTTTTCCTTGTCCAGCTCCTTTATGTCTGCCTTTTTGCCGACCGGATTGCGCCCGTAAGGATGGCTGCCGTACAAATCCTGCGCCCACACCAGGCTGAGCAGGCTTTCTGGATATTCCGTCTGACGGTCAATTGCAACCAGCATCTGTTCCTTAACGCGTTTCATGTCGCTGCGGTCAAAAGCCGGTTCTGTCAGGGTCAGCTTCAACAAATCGGTCGCCTCACGCAAATTGCTTTTCAGAGTCTGCATATTACCGCCGAAATCATCTTTATCAGCGCTGTAAGAAATGCTTATCGCTTTATCTTCAAGTATTTCTTTAAGCTGCTGAGAATTATATTTTCCGGCGCCTTCCGTCAACAGGGAAGCCGTCATATTGGCAACGCCGAACTGCCATTGCGGGTCATAGGCCGAACCGGCATTTTTAAACAGAAAACTGATGCTGACAATCGGATTGGTATGGTCTTCAAAATAATAGGCCTTAATCCCTTCGCGTGAAGTGATTTCCTCCACCGGCGCGGCAAAAACTTCGGCTTTAAGCGCGGAATTTTCCACCAGTTTGTTCGGATTAAAAACCAATGCTTCGTTTAAGCTGCAATAACCGAACCAACCGATACCGGCAACAACCGCTAAACCGAAAACAACTTTGAACATCCCGCCCGAAGATTTTTTCTTATGATAAATGCGTCTTGCCATCACTGTCTCCCTTTGCCTGCAACCAAAATACCCTGAACATTAATGGCGTTCATCAGCTCCTGCGCTGCCGCACGGATTTCCGACAAAGAAACATTATTGATGTTGACGTCATAATTTTCAATATCCTCGACACTCATGCCGGAAACAGCCAACAGGCCGACAATATTGGCGGCGTCGCGCGGATCATCTTTAAGGTAAGTCAAACCGGCCAGCATCCGTTTTTTCGCCTTTTGCAGTTCTTCCGCATTCAGCTCTCGGACAGCTTCATCAACCGCTTCGGTAAGCTTCCCGGAAAATTCTTCGTTACTGAGATTCTCCTTGGGCAGAGCGGCAATCGTAAAAGTACCGTAACTCCGCGCCGTCATGTCATAAGACGCCGAAACGCCCACCGCGGCCTCTTCATCCAAAACCAGCTTTTTATAAAGTTTTGACGTTTCGCCGCCGCCGAGATACTTGGCCAGAACATCCAGCGCAAAAGCCCGGCGTCTGTCCTGAACATAAGACGGCACGACAAAACTCTGCACAAAACGTTTGGTAGCAATCTGCGGCAGCTTCATTTCCACCTTGGTTGCCGATTTCTTGTCCAGCATAGGGAAGTCGGCCTTCGGCCCGACAGGACGCTTTTCAATATCGCCGTAATATTTGCGCGCCAGTTCCTGTGCCGTGGCATAATTGACATCGCCTGACAAAACCAGCAGCGCGTTGTTCGGCATATAATAGTCTTTGTAAAAACCTTCCACATCGGCAAGTTTTAAGCCCTCAATTTCCTGAATTGTTCCGGTCACCGGACGGGCATAAGGATGTTCCTGCCACAAATCGCGAGTCAAACTTTCCGAAAAATAGGAGGTCGGCTGATTTTCAACCACCTGCTTGCGCTCCTGAAAAACAATATCGCGCTCTTTTTCAAAATATTCCGGCGTGATTTTCAGGTTGCGCATCCGGTCGGCTTCCAAAAACATAACCAGTTCCAGCCTGCTGACATCGACAAACTCATGATAAGCCGTATAATCCCGGGAGGTAAAGGCATTAAACGCCCCGCCGTTTTCTTCAATAATTTTATTAAAGGAATCATCTTTGACCTTATCCGTACCGCGAAACATCAAATGCTCAAGCAAATGAGCAGTTCCGCCCTTTCCCGGACGCTCCTCAACGCTTCCTGCCTTATACCAGACCATCTGCTGAACAATCGGCGCCTTGTAATTGGGAATAACCACAACCTGCAAACCGTTGTCGAGATAAAACTCTTCCATATCAAAGAGCTTTGCTTCCGCCGGAGGAACGCCGACCGCGCCCCACAGCAATACTGCGCCGAAACCCAGTCTTTTGAAAAATCTATTCATAAACGGCCTTCATTTCTGTGGTAATCTGTTCTCTGATATGATCATTGCGGCTGTTGGCACCGATAGCGCGCATAAAACCGCGCTCACCTTGCGACAACCCGGCCATTTTATCCTCTTTAACCGTTTTCTCACCGTTTTCAGCCGCAGCAACAGGCTGTGTCACCGGACGAACGTCATATTCCGGCGGCAGGGATAACGGCGCGCGCGACATAACCATAAACTCGTTCGGCGCCTCTTTAACCAGACCCAAATCTTTTTTGGTAACCGTATTGCAGGCGGAAACCGCCAAAACAAAAGCTGTTAATGCTGTAAACTTCATGATGTCCATCTTCTTTACTTCTCCTCTGTTCCGGTATTTTTTTCCGCTTTTTTACTCAAAATGCTGTCGGCAATAATCAAAAATGCGCCGATACAAATAAATGAATCGGCCAGATTGAAAGCCGGCCAGTGATGCTCTCCCACATGAACATCCAAAAAATCAAAAACAGCGCCCAAACGAACCCTGTCAACAACATTGCCCAACGCTCCGCCGATAATAAAACCGAGCGAAACCTGAATCAGGGGCTTTTTTTCCTTCGTCAGCCAATACAGCAGATAAGCCACAATGCTGACAGCAATCAAAGACAAGCAAATCGTTCCCCAAATTCCCCGGTTGTTGAACATGGAAAAACTGACTCCGGTGTTCCAGGCCGTCACAATGTTAAAATAATCACCCACCATGATGACACCGCGGCCATTCAGCAAATGCCCCGCCACATACAGCTTGCTGAGCTGATCCGCTGCCAGAACCAATACGGCAATTCCAAGACCTAATAACACCTCTTGCTCCTTTGTATAAAAGTAAAATCGAAACCTATTATAGGCAAAAAAAACAAGATAGAAAGCAAGATTTTTGAAATATCCCGAAAATTAATCCCCCTGTGGATAATTAGGCAAATAAAATTCCCCTCAAAACAATCTCTGTTCTTAACCGCTTTAAAAGTTCAGAAAGTACTCTGTACAATCTCACTCCTTAGCCGCTGTAAAAGTGCGATATATGAGACGGATAATAAGGAAAAGAAAAAAAATGCGACAGGCGTGTACATAGAAGTACATAACTTAGCATTGTTTTCTTTTCCTGTATTAAGCGTCCATAGAGCGCACTTTTACAGGAGAATTAAACTCGCTAACCCTAAGAATATAAAATACCCGCCGGAATCTGTTAAGGCAATCAGAAAAACACCGGAAGATACCGCCGGATCGACTTTGAATTTATTGAGGGTTAAAGGAATGAGAATGCCGGCCAGACTGGCAATACAGAGATTGCAAAGCATGGCAATGGCAATAATCAGACACATCTGCTGATAATCAGGGAACAGAAGCCAGGTTATCAGGGCAATAAGCGCGGCAAACAAGGTTCCGTTAAGGAAACCGACCATAAATTCCTTAAAAATCATTTTGAGTGTATTGCGCGAGGTTAACTCTTTGGTCGCCAAAGCACGAACAACCACCGCCAATGTCTGGTTGCCGGTCGTACCGCCCATGGAAGCGACAATCGGCATCAAAACCGCCAAAATAGAAATCTGCGCGATAATATCCTGAAATTCTCTAACAACGGAAGACGCCATAATCGTCGCCGCCAGATTAGTAATCAGCCAGGGAATCCGCGATTTGAAAATATCCCGCACGGATTTGTAAACATCGCCCTCTTCCGCACCGGACAAATGCATGATATCTTCAGAAGCTTCCTCGTGTACAATATTAACGACATCGTCAATATTAATCACGCCGACCAAATGCCCTTTGTTATCAACAACCACCGCCGACATCCAACCGTATTCGCGGAACATATGCGCCACCTCTTCCTGATCGGTATAAGCATCAATCGGCACAATCTCGCCGTCCATAATCGCGCTGAGGCTTTCCCCGGCTTTGGCACGCAACAACTTGTCCAGCGTCAGCTCGCCAGTCGGATGCATTTTTTCATCCGTCAGAAAAATCGTATAAAACTCATCCGGCAGATTGTCGTCCGTCAGCAGAAACTTCTTGGCTTCTTTAACCGTCCAGTTCTCCGGCATATGTACAAACTCGCGCGACATAATACGCCCGGCAGAATCTTCGGGATAATGCAAAGAAGACTTTACCTGATATTTAAGTTCCGGATCCAAACGGTTGATGATGCTTTTCTGCTCGTCATCATCCATATGTTCCAAAATTTCAACCGCGTCATCCGAGTCTAACTCGTTAACGATATTAACGAGCTGATTTTCATCCAGGCTCTCAATAACCTGTTCCTGAACAACATCGTTCAACTCGGGAAAAACGCTCGGATCAATATGGTCGCCAAGATATTCGATTAACTTCTTACGTTCATCAACATCCAAAACCTCAATCAGCTTGGCGAGGTCATATTCATCCAAACCCTCGACAATCTTGCGAACATGGGATTTGTCATCTTCCCGCAAACCGATAAGAATGGAGTTGACAATCTTCGCGCCCAGCCCCAAAACCTGCTGCGGCGTATTTTTTTTGAAATTCTGTTGTCTTTTTTTATACTTTTTAGGAGTTGGTTTGCGCATCTTGACACTTTTTTTCATGACCTTTACCTCCTAAAAAAAATCCTGTTAAAAACCTACTTCCTTTTACCTTTTTTCCTTTGAGTTCTAAAGTCAAAAATAAACATATGCACAGAATTAGACTTCCCCTAAAAAACAAAAATTACACAGAAACAAAAAAAATGCTTGATTTATTAAAATAAGTAGATTATTAACAATGTAGTTTTTATGACAAATGCGGCCATGGCGGAATTGGTAGACGCGTAACGTTGAGGTCGTTATGAGCCCTGCTCGTGGAAGTTCAAGTCTTCTTGGCCGCACCAATTAACACCCTCCGGGGTGTTTTTTTTAATTTCTGTAAGGAAACAGACTGCCATGACGCCTATTGCCTCCCGAATTAAACACATCGCTGTTTTTACCGGCACAATAATCATATTTCCGTTATTGGCAATCTGGGGAACTGTGGCTTTTATATTCAAAGACAATGAAAGAATACGGCCGATTTTCAAGCTTATCGGCAAATTGGCAAACTGCGATATAATACTATACGAGCATCCTCTTTAGCCGCTGTAAAAAAAGTCGGAGTTTGAGGCTAATAATTGCTAAGTAAAAACACCTTTAATATGGTGCTTTTTGTCTGTAAAATCTTAGACTGTGAAATTAAAACAACAAAAGTAATTGTTGTTTTAATGAGCCAAGCAATGAGACTTTTTGTTGTAAGCCAAGCTGTGCTTGAGCGAAACAACAAATTTAGTCGGAATTGCTTAGTGAGTTAAGCGGTGACAACAGCTGCAACGAACTTAGGTTCCTAAGCTAGTACATGTTAGCGATTGGCGAGCACTCGTGCGAAGACAGAGCCTTACGTGACAAACGAACTTGTTGAGGACACAGAGCGCAGTTTCTATATGGTCATTTGTAAAATTTCCTTATACGCCTTAATCGCCGTGTCGCGGAAAGCAACGACCGTGTCCAGCGTCTGCTCGGCGTTGGAAATTGCCATGACAACATCTTGAATATCGGCTTTGCCTGCTATGCCGGCAATAGACATAGCTTCAGCCTTTTGAACGTTTTGAGCGGAAGAGTCAATAGCAGACTTGACCATGGAACCGAAATCAGAAGCCGGCTGCTGAACGGGCTTAGCCGCATCAAGCTGCCCCATGTTGCTGATGCGCCCCAAAGCCTGCTGATACGCGTTCATCGCGCTGGATATGTCATTAATCATCTGTCTTCCCCTCTAAAACTTTACTTTATTTCAAAATATCCAAAATTTTTGAATTCATCTCGCGGGATGTCTGAACCACGCTCAAATTTGCTTCATAAGACCGCTGCGCTTCTTTCATGTCCATCATTTCAATCAACGGATTAACGTTCGGCATTGAAACATAACCCTGCGCATCGGCCGCCGGATGGTTGGGATCATATTTCTTGATAAACTCAGACTTGTCTTTAACAATTTTGCCGACTTTAACCATATCCGCCCCGGTTTCCCGGTCAACATACTGCTGAAAAGTGACAACCTGGCGGCGGTACGGATCTTTTCCCGGTTCGGCGGAAACAGATTCGGCGTTCGCCATGTTTTCAGAAATCACCTTAAGACGCTGCGCCTGAGCTTTCATGCCGGAAACGGCAATATCTGCGCTGGTTGATAAATCTCCAATCATCTGCCCTGCCCTCCTTAAGCGTTAATCTTGGTATTGGCGGTTTTAAGCATATTTTTGTAGGAGGTATAAATCGAAAGCATCCGGTTATAATCCCCTTTGACCTTGCTCACCTCATTCAGCTGGTCTTCCAAAATAACGCCGTTGCCGTCAATACTGAGCGGATCAGACGGTTTGGGCGTATAAACACGGTTGGAAAAGCCCTGAGACGGCAATCCCTGCATATGTTTCGGATTGGTGACGCGCAAAGCCAGAGTTGAAGACTTCAGCTCGGCGGCAAAATCAGGCTTTTCCACATCTTTAGGCAGATATCCCGGGGTATTGGCGTTGGCAATGTTCGTTGCCAAAACCTTCTGGCGCTCGGTCAGATACGAACGCTCTTTATTAATCATGTTGAAAATCGTCAGATTATTCAAATCCATAATTTTTCCCCTGTTTTCCGCCACAAACCCTGTTTTTGCATTCCCCAATGCAAAATCCTTGCCAAATAAACGGCTGCGGTTTATAATCAATTAAAGGAAACAACCGCGCGGATAAAGCCCATGTCTGATTCTGATAATACGCAAAACCAAAATAAAAACAACGAAGAAGAAAAGTTGTCCCCAGCTTATGCCGTCGCGCTGGGCTATGACCCAAACAAAGACAACGCGCCAAAAGTCCTCGCCAAAGGCCAAAACCAAATCGCCGAAAAGATTATTCAGATTGCCATTGACGAAGGAATTGAAATCCGTCAAGACGCCGATTTGGTGGAAATGCTTAAAGCCGTCGACATCGACCAGGAAATCCCTGTCGAGGCTTTTGCTGCCGTAGCAGAAATCATCTCCTATGTTTACAAAGCCAATAACCGCCTGCTGAATAAAGAATAACGGCATAAAAAATCTCCCCTCGCAATAAGGGGAGATAAACAGGCAAAAACAATCAGGATTTAAAGAAAACCTCATCATCAGGCTCGGCTATTTCCGCCGTTGCCAGCAACGCGCATTTCTTTTCAAACTTCACCTCGCCGGTTTGCGGACTGATCATCACATAAGAGTCGCCGTCCGTACCTACCAGCCAAAAAGGCTTAGTGGCAGAACCGATACGCAGCGGAATCAAATGACCGTAATACTTAATGTGCGGATATTTTTCGGACAATTCGGCATATTGCGCGCGAATTTCATCTTTATCCAAAAACTCCGTTTTTCGCGGAATAAAACGCTTGCCGTTAAAATACATATACGTACCATCAGCCAACGCCACCAGCTTGGGAGATTTCAGGATTTTCAAGTCATCGGAAATCGCCACGCGATCGCAAAAGGTTGAAATCAGCCAGGTTTGCACGCGCCCCTTGCTATCGGTAAAACCATACAAATAGCCGACGGTTTTGTCCCAGACAATAGCCTCCAGCTTTTTGTCCTCCACCCAGGACTGTTCTACCAGTTCCTGATCGGAAGACAACAGGAAACGCACATTGAGGCGTTCTTCAGCATCTCTAAAGCTTTCCGGCAACGTACGCAAATTCCATTCCGAACGCAGTTCCTGGGTAAAAATCAGAAAATCATCCTTTTCTTCAATCTTAACCCGGATATATTTACCGAGATAGCTCTGTTGCTTCACCCGGTTAAACGGCGAAAGGCAAATCTGCCCGCGCACAAGCTTAGTCTGGTGAAGCGTCGGATAATACATCAGCGTAACCATATCATCGGGATTTTCTTTCCGCGTATATCGCAGGGCAACACAAAGATCGACATTTTCATCACGATAAATTTTCGCGCCGTAAGGAACGCCGTTGGGCGAAAACTCCTGATAACCGACAATACTTGAAGAATAACGTTTCTGCAAATGCTTGCCGATAAAATCCAAATTTAATTTTTTCTGTTCCATAATTATAAATGTTAATTGTTAATAAATAAAATAATAAATTCTCAACGGAAAAAATATCATCTTTTGACAAATTGTCAAGAAAATGCATAAAAAAATACGCCGCCCGTCAAAGGCAGCGTACTCTGCATAGATTAATCGATATAGAAAAGCCTGTCACCGGCAAAAGCCAGACATAAATCAGTAGCAGATTCCTCCGCTCCGATACAAGTCATAGCGCCGGTATCAAGAGAAACAGCGTTAAAAAAACGGTATCCGTCTTTTTCAATACCGCCAATCAGCCAGAACGGAATTTTTTTATAATAAACGCCTATCGGATTTTTATACAAAACAGTCCCTTTTTCAAGCGTTTCCCTCTGTGCAATTTCCATTGCTTCCCGGTCTGTCACATATTTTCCGAAACGGCGGATAAAAACCTCTCCGTCAAAATAGAAGAAGTGGCGGTCCGTTTTCTGCGGCAAAGCTTCAACCCAGGCCATCGGCGGCAAAAACTGTTCAATATCCGCATCTTCAATAATCCTGAACGGCTGACGACAGACGCCATAATCCGCAACCAAAAACAGCCTTAGCTCTTTTTCCCGGTCAAGGCTGAGCACATAGCCGAAACAACCGCCGACGACAACAGGCTCAACCTTTTCTGAAGCCAAAACGGCCTTAATTATCTGCACATTTCCCGTCAATAAGGCATAAGCGGCAAATTTCTGCCACAATGTTTTGCAACAGTTTACAAATTCATAACCATATCGACTAAGTTTCACATTTTTCAAAACCGGAGTTTTTGCACTGCCTTCACAAAAACGAACTTCCATACTGTCCAAATAACAGACCAAACGAACAACGTCCTTCGTCAGTTTATGTTTCAGATTAACGCATAAGGCCGCTTTTGTATCATGACGCTTCCAGGAATCAGGAATCTGCCAACGGGAAATATAATCCATGGTAACCGATATCGGCGTAAAATCGCACAAATCCTCTCCGGACATTTTCATCACCAGCCGCATCAATAAATCAAGTTTTTCTTTACTGTCATAAATCGCATTCATAATATAAAAAATTATAAGTTATAAAATAATAAGTTATCACAAAAGAAATACGCTTTTTAGACAAAAAGTCAAGACTTAAATCAGCTTTTGACCATCACAGCGGCAAAAAAGCCGTCTGTTCCCGTCGTTAAAGGCGAAAACCGGGCAAATTCAGTACTGGCAAAAGGATAGCGCCCGCCGATTTTTTCAGCCCAGATTTCCGGCAGGCTGACAAGCGTCATATCACTGTGCCGACTGAGAAAAGCCCGTACGACCGCCTCATTTTCTTCTTCCAGAATTGAACAGGTAAAATAAGCAATCCGCCCACCTTTTTGGGTATGGAGATAAGCTTTCTCCAAAATTTCGCCCTGTGTCCGTGACAATTCACACAGACGCTCCACCGTCAGGCGAAATTTTGCGTCCGGACTGCGCCGCCATGTGCCGCTGCCCGAACACGGCGCGTCAACCACAAAAAGGTCATAGTCCGTATCACTGACCGTATCGACAATCGTAATTTCACGGGCATTAAGACGCTTGCTGCGGTCTTTAATCGCCTCCAGCCGCCCCCGGTTAATATCATGAACATAAACCCTGCCTTTATTTTGCATCAGATAAGCCATCGTCAGGCTCTTTCCCCCTGCCCCGGCGCAATAATCCATAATTTTCAACCCGGGACGAGGATTTGCCAGAATTGCCGCCAGCTGTGACGCCTCATCCTGAACGTCAATTTCCCCGTCATGATAAGCTGCGCAATTATTAAGATTAACCCGCTCGGAAGAACGAATGCCAATGGGAGAATACGGTGTCGGCGAAAAAAACAGCCCTTCGCTGCGCAGCTTTTCAATCATAGCATCCCGTGTCAGAGCGTTAATCCGCAAATCAGCAGTCGCCGGTTCATTAAGCGCTTTCAACAACGCCGCATCCTTAATCTTGTCAAACAGCCACTTGGGACATTCTGCTTCAACATCAAGGGGATAAGGCTCGTCTTTCAAGCAGTTCAGCCAGTTTTTCTCCACCATACCGATTGGCGGAAGGGCATAATCGCCAACCCCGAATAAAATATCCAAATCCTCGTTTTTGAGATATACCAGCAAAATTTTGCGAACATCGCTGCTGCCTGCATCAAAAGTCAAATGACGGCGGTGACGAATAATGTCCCATACGGTTTCAACAATAAAACGGCGGTCTTTTGAACCGATATATTTACGGTCACGAACATAAGTATTAATAATGTTGTCCGCCGGATTTTGGTCTTTGAAAACTTCTTCCAAAATCTCATAAACCGCCCGATACCGCGCCCCTGTTTGCATAAAACCTTCTCCCAAATTAAAAAAAACTTATTATCAAGCTTAATCAAACTTCTTCCTAAAGTAAAGTTTATTCTTTGTCGAATTTTTCCTCATCTTGCGAAAATTAATGATTGAACATTGTGTTTAAATGTGTTATATTAGAGTCGTGATGATAAGAGCGGAGGATGTAGAGATGCGTATTTCAAGAGTGATATTACT
>UQAB01000003.1 GCA_900538765.1 uncultured Azospirillum sp.
GGAAATATTCTTCATCGTATCCTCCACACTTGTCATCACAAGGATACTATAGCATAAAAATTTCTACTGTTCAATCAATATTTTTAACGAAATGCGGAAAAAAACGACAAAGAAAAAGCACTATCTGAGCAGCGCGCCTCATTATGCACCATCAATCAGCAGCTAACCGATGGGGTGAAGCTGCCCCAGCTTCCCCGCGGGGGCTCCCCGCCGCTCACCTCGCAGGTGCGCTCAGGCCGTGCCTGTGAAAAAAAATATTGCCGACAGGCCTTGAAACATATATAAGCAAAAAAGAGAAAAGGAATAAGAATATGAAAATTGTAACGGCGGCAATCATTATCCATAACGGCAAAATTTTAATAGCGCAGCGTAAGCATGGAAAAAATCAGGAATATCTGTGGGAATTTCCTGGTGGAAAACAGGAAGCAGGGGAAACTTTGGAGGAATGTCTGCATCGTGAAATCATGGAAGAACTGCGCCTGGACATAACCGTTGAAAAATTTTTTACAGAATCACGATATGATTATGAGAGCGGAAGCATTTCTCTACATGCCTTTTTTGCATCCTGCAGCCAAAGCGATATCTCTTATATGGATTCTCATGAGCAGGTGGCTTGGGTGTTGCCATCCCACCTGCCGGAATATGATTTTGCCCCGGCAGATATTCCGGTTGTTGAACGGCTTCTTAAATCTGGTTGCTTTGAAACAGCCGCTGACTGATAGCTGCCTGCTGCAAAACTTCAGGATGATAAAGCAGCGCGATTTCTTCTTCTTTGCTCAAATCAAGCTCGACCTTGTGATTGATGTGATTTTCAAGTTTAATTTGTGCTGCTTCAAAATCCTTGGGGCTGATATCAGGGGCCGGGCCGTTAACCGGCAGCATGATAACGTGAAGATTGTTCAAAATCTGATCCTTGAGCAGAAGAGAAATGCCTTTCTCTTTAGGCTCCAAAGCTTTCAGGATATTTTCATATTCTTTGGCTGATTGCAAAATATCGGGAACTTTGCTTTCTTCGGGAATTAAAAAATAATTATGCCTTTTGGCCCATTGCCCGCTTGCAACTTTTGATGTCAGCATGGAAATGGGAATTGAAAGCATCAGTCCGATTGTAATCGGCAGCATCCACCAGAAAAGTTCTTTTGCATATAAGGCGACGATAACCGTCGTAGCGATTCCGAGAAGGGTATGCCAAAAGTGGCGGGAAAAGGCGTCCTTAAAAGATGTGCCGGCATCGCCGCGGTTTTGTGTATTCCAGTTAACGGAATGGCCGGTCAGGATATCCCACACAAATTTGCTTTGAAACATCATCATAATCGGAGCCATCAAAGCGCTGAGAACAATTTCAACTAATGTGCTTTTGAGTGCGCCACGGGTTCCTTTGTTTTGGCATTTGTAAACAATAAGCCCCAAAAATTTGGGAAAAACGAGCATAAACATGGAGATAACAAACAAGGCGATTGTCCCGATTTTATCAAAAATCGGCCAAGTCGGGAAAAGGGTGCGCGCTTCCGTAAAATATGTCGGCGGGAAAATTCCGCGCCCCAGGGCGATTGCCAGCCCCACAATCAAAAAGCACAGCCATATCGGCGAGGACAGATAAGACATAATGCCAATGGTAAAATGAACACGGCTGACCGGATGCAGGTGTCTTGACAGCAGAATTTTTATATGCTGCAAATTCCCCTGACACCAACGGCGGTCACGCGCGGCAAAATCAATCATTGTCGGCGGGCATTCTTCATAACTTCCTTTCAACTCCGGCAGCAGCCAAGCTGACCAGCCGCCGCGGCGAATAAGCGCGGCCTCTACAAAATCGTGGCTCAAAATATGGCCGCCAAACGGTGCTTTTCCCGGTAAAACAGGCAAACCGCAGCAGTCAATAAACGCCTTGACTCTGATAATGGCATTATGTCCCCAGTAATTGCTGTCTCCCAACTGCCAATAGGCCAGTCCGGCAGAAACAATCGGACCGTAAACCCGTCCGGCAAATTGCTGGATTCGGGCAAACAGCGAATGGCTGTTTATCATCATCGGCGGCGCCTGAATGATTCCTGTGCCGGGATTGGCTTCCATCAATTGCACCATGCGCAAAATCGTTTTTCCCGTCATCAGGCTGTCGGCATCAAGAATAATCATAAAATCATATTCAGCGCCCCATTTATTGCAAAAATCTTCAATATTGCCGCTTTTTCGCGCCGTGTTTTGTGCCCGCCGCCGATAATAAAGGTGCAAATGTTTCGGCATAAGCTTTTGCGCTTCCAGCCACATTTTTTCTTCTTCAATCCATACCTTGGGGTTTGTCGTATCGCTTAAGACAAAGATATCAAAATTTTTTTCGTGTCCGATATTTTCAAGGTCTTTGGCAATGGCCGTCAGGTTGGCAAAGGTTCCTGTCGGCGATTCGTTGTAAACCGGCATCAGAATTGCCGTCCGCGCCTTGATCGGTGTTGCCTCGGAAACCCAGAATATTCCGGGAACATCTTTTTTTCTCAGCAAATTCCAAAAACCGAAAATGCTTGACCAGAAAAACAAGGCAATCCATGCAAAAGTCAGAATAAACAAAACCGTCATCAGAATTTTTGTCGTAAGCAGGCTGTCTGTCGGAATTACGCTGACCCATTTCAGCGTTGCCAAAACCGTGCTTAAAATCATCAGCCCGAAAACTTTAAACCTGCGGCTGTAAATCAGCGAAACGGGCAAAGCCTTAATCTCTTGTTTTTCTTCCGCCATCTATTTTCCTTTGTGTGCCATAATCTTGTGCAAAATGTTTTTAGGTGCGATTGATTCTATTTTCTGCGCCTGCATCCGGGATAAAACATACCGGGGCGCGGTGACAACGTTTTTCTCCCGCAACGCTTTTTTGAATGCTTCGGAATTTTCGGGATGCAAAAATTCTTTCCCCCAAAGTTTAAAACCGCCGCTTTCCAGAAAACAAAACTTGTATATCGCCGCAGCCTGTGCCGGAGCTGCCGGCAAGTCATCAAATATTTTTTGCGCTTTTTGGCATAAAACACCATCAAGCAGGGAAACAATATCTTTTTCTTTACCGGTCAGGTCGCCGAGCGAAGCATGCAATTCTTTGACGAAAAACTCAAGCCTGTCATCATCTCTGCTCATTCCCAGCGTTTCCAGATAAGCGGTGATGATATCGCCGATACTTTGAACTTTTATGGCAGCCATTGATAACTCCAGACCTCAGAAACCGTTTTGCCGTCTTTAACCAGAGAAATCCTAAGCTCGGCCGTCTTGCCGTTGGGTTGATAATCGGTATAAACCGTTGCGCCTTTGGTTATTGGATTGTAAACCATGTGAATTCCTTTGATTTTGCCTTCCGAAGTTGAAACATTGGCAATCAGCTTGCCGCTGGCAATATCGGCTTTTGTGTTTGGCAATTTGGAAAAGTCGACCACAAATTTGCGTTTGTCTGTTTCCAACATTCCAGAAACGCCGCCGATTCCCGTATATGTATTCAAAACCTTGGCGATTTTGACTGTTTCCGGAATATCCTTGTACCAGTTCAGGCGATAAGCAAAATGATACTCTTTTCCGGCGGTGATTTCTTCTTCGGGAACCCAATAAGCAACAATATTGTCATGAATTTCCTGAATTGAGGGGATTTCCACCAGTTGAACCATGCCTTTTCCCCAGTTGCCCTGAGGTTGAACCCAGACGCTTGGCCGCTGTTCGTAATAAGCTTCAAAATCAAGATAGTGCTCACGGTTATCATCTCTCTGTAAAAGGCCGAACCCCTTAGGATTATTGTCTTCAAAAGAGCTGATGCGCAGATATTTTGAATTATCCAGCGGACGCCACAGCCATTCGTCGTTGCCGTTATGGATAAGCAGCCCGTCGCTGTCATGAACTTCCGGCCGATGGTCATCAAAACGGTTTTTGGTGTTTTCGCCGAACAGGAACATCGACGTCAACGGCGCAACGCCGAGCTTGGTGATTTTTTTGCGCGGATACAAAAACGCATCAACGTCAACAATTGTGTTTTTGCCGGGAATAATCTCAAATTTGTAAGCGCCGGCAACGCTGGGGCTGTCCAGCAAAGCATAAATCTTAATTGAATCGCTGCGTTTTGTTGGCTTTCTGAGCCAGAACTCTTTAAATATGGGAAATTCTTCGCCGGTCTGTAGGGCTGTGTCTATCGCTAGCCCCCTGGCCGAAAGGCCGTATTTCTGGCCTTTGCCGAGAGCGCGGAAGTAGCTGGCGCCGAGAAAAGAGATGATTTCGTCATAATATGCCGGGCTGTTTAGCTTGCCGTGCAGGCGAAAACCGGCGTAACCGGCGATATCGCCATCCAGATTGCGCAGATTGTTTTTGCCGTAATCAAAATAAGCGGCGGAATATTTAATCGGCTCAACTTTGCCGTCGACAATTTCATTAATCAGGACGGAATACTGAAAAATTGAACCGACATGAAAAAATTGCAGTTCAAACGGCAGATGCTGGCCGTACCAGGGGCCGCTTTCCCTGACAAAACGAATATCGCGGTATTGGTCATAATTCAGATTTTTGATGTCGGCAGGAAGATTTTCTTCAGGAGCCTGATAGTCCGACAAGGACAGATTCTTTGCTTTTTCTTTAAGAATTTTGAGGCTGAATGCATCTGAAGGCTGAATAGCCGGCTCCGGCAGAACATTTTTGTTTTGCGTGGCATAAATATATCCGCCGGCCGCTGCGGCAACTAAAAAAACAAGTAATATTAACCTTTTAAGCATTTTTTTTGTTCCCCATCAATCTCTTAAAGATTACTCACAACATATCAAAGCAGTTTGCCGCAAAAGTCAAGTCAAATAAAATAACGGTGTTAAAAGAGTTTATTAGAAAAAACTGTTAATATATGGTAAAGGCGGTTGCTTTAATCAATTAATGGATATATTCCTGAAAACATACAATTAGGAGCATCAGCATGATTAATAAAAAAGACGTTCTAAAGCTGGAAGGGTTGATGTATCTTTATGCCTTGTCCAAGAAAGGCAGTAAGCGTGAAGTTGCAGATATTCTAAATGTATCGGTTGATACGGTAAACAAATATATTACGGATTTAGAAGATGAATTTAAAGTAAAACTATTAAGTAGCAATGGTCGGGGAACAATATTAACGTCTGAAGGACAGCGTTTGCTTGCAAGCGCCGTTGATTTGGTAAATGTTATTCGTCATGTCAATAATTATGCGGATGATATTATCCATCCGCGGGGCGAAGTGCGCATTTTGTTAACAGATATCGCTGCCGATTATTTATATAATCATAATTTTTTTGGTATTTTGGATCAATATCCGGAAATACGATTGTCCATGTCGGTTAGTGATAAGAAGGCCAATAGGGAAAATACCGAATACGATATATGCCTCTCATATGAACCGCCGTCCGCGTCTGATTCTTTGGTGTTGAAAGTAAAAAAAATCTTCTGCGGCATTTTCGCCTCGGTTGGATATATAAAAAAATACGGAGAGCCGGAGAATATGGAGGATCTCTTTGCTAATCACCGTATTTGTGATAAAAGCAGCCATGTTATATATATTCCGGGTTGGACTGAAAAAATGCTGAAAGCTAATAAACTGGCATTGGTTTCGGATTCTCTTTATTCTTTTCGATATACGATTGAAAAGGGAATAGGTATTGGTGTCTGTCCCTTGTATTACGGTTATAAAGGTTTGCAGCGTCTTAAAAATATTCATTTTAAGTTCGCCTTGCCGGTCTATCTTTCCGTACATAAAACAACAATGGATACGCCGCGAGTCAATGTGGTGCTCGAGTGTCTGATAAAAGCTTTTAACGCAGATAAATATGCCGAAGATTAATTGTCTTGCCAATTAACATACAGTTGCTATTATTTTCAATATCTGTAGATTCTTGAAGGGGAAGAAAATAATGACAACAAAATTTTTCGGCAAAAAAACTGCGTTAATTGTGTCAGCGGCTGTTGTTGCGCTGATTTGCGCAGTGGCAGGATTATGGTATTTTTTTGCCGGAAGCTATCGGTTGTCCGGCAATGATAACCTGATTGTAGCTATAGGCAGTATTGAAGCGCCGTCAGATTCTTCCGTCAGCGGAGATAAAATTTATCCGTCTCCGCTTCGCGTGATTTTTACGGCGCCGCTGGCCCGGATTGACAGGCTGTATCAGCCGTTGGAAAGCGGAGTTGCAATTACCCCGTCTATACGCGGCCAATGGGTTTGGGAAAACGATTCCCGTTTGCGCTTCACGCCTGAAAGTGATTGGATTCCCAATACCGAATATAAGGTTGTTTTATCGGACGAAATTCTCAACCCTCAGGTCGAACTCAAAGATAATGAATTTTCTTTTTCGGCGCCGTCGTTTTCGGGGAAGGTTGTTGACAGTGATTTTTATGAAGATCCGCAGAATATAAAAAATAAGTCAGCTACCGCTTCCTTTCGTTTTAATTATCCGTTGAATCCGCAGAATATAAAGGATAAAATATCGGTAAAGACCGCCAGCGGCGAAAATTATGATTTCACCTACAAACTGACGGATCAAAATACGGTTCTGCATGTTGTGTCTGCGCCGCTGAAAATAAAGTCTGAAGAAGATTTTGCCAAAATAACCGTTGCCGGCGCGGAAAATGCCTATAACAAAAAAACGTTTGACGGCAAATTGACCGCTACGGTAAAAATTCCCAGCAGTTCGACTTTTTTCAAAGTGAAATCTGTTTCCTCCGCGATTGTCCGCAATGAGCAAAACAACGACAATCCCGAACAGATTTTGTTTGTTAATTTCAGTACGGCTGTCAATTCAGCAGGCCTTGCTGAAAATCTTAAATTATATTTTTCTAAGGATAACTGCCGGCTGGTTAGAAAGAAAATCGCGGAGAACAGGAAAAACGGCAACGGATTTTATGACAATATGCGGCAGCTTGCTCTATCCGAAGTTTCTGTAAATGAAGACAACCTCAAAAACCACATGTTTAAGTATGATGCTGATTATCAAAAAGGCTGTCTGACTACCGTCATCAGCAAAGGTCTGCGTTCTGTCGAAGGATTCCGTTTGGGAGAGGATGTCGTTGAAACAACGGATATCGTGCCTTATCCGCAGGAAGCCCGGATTGCTTTTGACGGGGCGGTTCTGCCCTTGAACGGCAGCCGGGAAGTGGCGTTTTTATCACGAGGCGTAAAAGAGTTGAGAATATCTGTCGCCCGTATTGATTCTGCCAGCCTCAACCATTTGGTAACGCAGACATCGGGAGATTTTGCCCATCCCTATTTCCGTAACTATAATTTTACGGAAGACAATATTTCAGAAATATTTGAGAAAAAACTGAACATAAATGCGGAACATCCGGCGGAGGCAAATTATTCGTCGCTGAACCTGAATGAATATTTCAAAGATAAAAAAGGCGTGTTCCTGGTCAAGGTCCGCGGTTATGCCGATGATAACCATTACAGCAGTGAGGACAGCCGCCTGATTATGATTACGGATTTGGGAATTGTTGTTAAAGACAACCTCAATCAAACCCATGACATTTTTATTTCTGACATTTCCGAAGGCAGGCCTGTTTCTGGCGCTGTTATTGACGTGCTGGGAAAAAACGGCTTGCCGGTCATCAGCGTCAAAACCAATGCAGAGGGAAAAGCTTCCGTTCCTGATTTTTCGGGATTTAAAAAAGATCGGGAAGCCGTTGTTTATAAGGTAACAAATGGTAATGACGTTTCTTTTCTGCCGATTTCCCGAAGCGACCGCCGGATGGATATGTCACGCTTTGACGTTGGCGGCGAATATGATTACGGACAGGATGAAAATGCATTGAAAGGCTATATTTTCAGCGACCGTGGTATTTACCGCCCTGGAGAAACAGCGCATTTTGGCATTATCGTCCGTCAAAACGATTTGAATGTGCCGAAAAAACTGCCTTTTGCTGTTGAAGTCAGAAATCCGGCCGGCGATATTGTCGCGGTGCGGAATATATGGGCTGATGCCGCCGGTTTTATGGAATATTCTCTGGAGTTGCGCCGGACAGCCAAAACCGGATTATATACCCTGCTGTTATATGTAAATGACAAAAACAGCCGCCGTTTTGTTTCGGCCGCAGATTTCAAAGTTGAAGAATTTCAGCCGGATAACTTAAGGCTTAAAGTTGATTGGGAAAACTATGCCGGAACAGGGTGGTATGCCGCCAAAAACCTCAAGGCTTCCGTTGCCTTGTATAATCTCTATGGCAATCCGGCAGCAGCGCATGAAATAAAAGCCGATTACAGCCTGACGCCGGCGGATTTTCACTTTAAGCAATATGCCGGCTATTTGTTCCGTGATCCGCTGCGCAATGCCGACAAGGCGCCGCGTTCCTACCGCGGCAGTCTGTCCCCGCTTAAAACGGATGTTGAGGGAAAGGGGAAGCTTGCCGTAGATTTGTCACAGTTTGAGCAGGGGACTTATCGCCTCAGCCTGTCGGTTGAAGGTTTTGAACTGGGCAGCGGACGGGGGGTGAGCGCCTCTCTTGGCGCTTTAATCTCGCCGAATGAATATCTCGTAGGTTGGAAGGCTGACGGCGATTTATCTTATATCGCCCGGAATTCCGCTCGAGAAATCCAATTCATTGCCGTTGATAATACTCTGCGGCAAATAGCCAAAGACGACTTGTTTATAAGTCTGTCCCGCCGCCGTTATGTTTCCAGCCTGGTAGAAATGCCCAACGGAACCTATCGTTATCAAATGGTGCCGAAAGAACAGGTTATTTTTAAGCAGCCTTGGCAAATTGCATCGACTGGCGGCAAAGAAACTCTGAAAACGGATGAAGCGGGCGAGTTTATTTTGACGGTTACGGACAATGACGGGCGTCTTTTGGCGAAAGTGGCGTATGATGTCGCCGGTGCCGCCAATCTGAGCCATGCCGTAGATAAAGACGCCAGCCTCGGCCTGAAGCTCAACCATGAGGAATACAGCCATGGTGATGATATTGAAATGCAGATAACCGCGCCTTATGCCGGTTATGGCCTGATTACCATTGAGCGTGACAGCGTTTATGCTTATAAATGGTTTAGGGCGGAAACCACGTCAGTTGTTGAAAAAATAGAACTGCCGGACAGTGTTGAAGGTAACGCCTACGTCAATGTCGCCTTTTTCCGAGATGTTAATTCGCCGGAAATCTATATGCCGTCTTTGAGTTATGCGGCTGCACCGTTTTCGATTAACAAGTCTGACCGCCGGATTGACGTTGATTTGAATGTTCCTGAAAACGTCAAACCGGGGGATGATTTGACTGTTACTTACAAAACGTCGGATAAGGCTAAAATTATTGTTTATGGCGTCAATCAGGGGATACTGCAGGTTGCCGGTTATACGCAGCCCAATCCGCTGAATGAGTTCTTGAAGAAAAAAGCGCTCCGCGTCGTAACGTCGCAGATTATGGATTTGATTATGCCTGACATTCGTATTCTGAGAATGCTTTCTTCCAGCGGCGGCGATGACAGCTACGAAGAAGCGGCCTTAGAAAAAAATCTTAACCCGTTTGCCCGCAAAACCGACAAACCGGTTGCATTCTGGAGCGGAATTTTAGACAGTGACGAAAAAGGCGGAACTTATGTTTATAAAGTCCCGGAAAATTTTAACGGCGAAATTAAGGTTATGGCGGTGGCCGTTTCTGAAAGCCGATTCGGCAGCGCTTCCCGTTCGGTTTTAAGCCGCGGTGATTTTGCACTGATACCGTCCGGGCCGTTAAACGTTTCTCCCGGAGATGAGTTTGTCGTTGGTTTAAGTGTCGGCAATCTGGTTGAAAATTCCGGCGATGATTATGAGGTTCGTGTATCACTCAATCCCGGAAACGGTTTTGAAGTTGTCGGCAATAAAGTTCAGACGGTAAAAATGTCTGAAAAAGGTGAGGCTATGCTGAAATTCCGCTTGAAAGCCCTGCCTAAACTGGGAGCCAAAGAACTTGTTTTTATGGCGGAAAGCGTCAAAGACAATACCAAAACTGCGCGAATGCCTTATACGTTGAGCCTACGTCCGTCTACACCGTACGACAGCCGTTTTGCCATGGGGTTTGAACGTTCTGAATATAAGCTTTCCGGGATTGAAACACTTTATGATGAATACCGCGTTCAGCAGGTGTCTGCCTCCGTTTCGCCGTTGGTTTTGGCTTCGGGGTTGTTAAAATACCTGAACAAGTACCCGCATGTTTGCACCGAACAGGCGATAAGTAAGGTTTTTCCGGCAATGGAAGTCTTTTTCAAATATCCGGAGCTGGTAAAAAATATGGATATTTACGCTTTGTTTGACGACGCCATGCTGAAACTGCGCGAACGCCAGACGATAAACGGCGGTTTTACAACCTGGAATGTATCCGGTGTTGTCGCAGATCCGTTTGACTCTGTTTACGCGGCGCATTTCCTGGTAAAAGCCCGGGAGCATAATTTTAATGTGTCGGAAAACATGTTGCAAAAAGCTCTGGCTTATTGTGAAGAACAGGCCGGGCGCACACCGAACGGCATAGACGATATTGTTCCTGCTTATGCCGCCTATGTTCTGACCTTAAGCGGGCGGGTAACGACCAGCTATCTGCTGAATTTGGAGGAATATTATAAGGATAATTATGCCAAAAACTGGAAAGAAAGTCTGAATGCTTCTTTTATGGCAGCAGGATATGCCTTGCTTCAGGATAACGCCAAAGCGCGCAGCCTGGCCGGACAATACAAATATGGCGCAAGCGGCGATATCGCCGATGACGCCGCCAACATTTATCTGATGGCTTCTTATTTCCCTAATGATTTCGGTGCTTTGCGTGAAGATAATGTCAAAACGTTGCTGAAACCGCTGAACAGCGGCGCCTTTAATACGATTTCGTCCGCCTATGCCGTTTTGGCGCTGAATGCTTTCAGTAATGAAGAAGACGATAAAAATATACATTTTTCCGGAAGCCAGCCACAGTATACGCCTTTTCCGACGGTTGACTTTAATGCCTCGTCCCAAGGATTGACGGTAACTTCTGAAAAACCGTTCTATTATGTTGTGGTGCAGCAGGGCTTTCCGCGGCAGGATAAAACGGCGCCTTTTGCCGAGGGAATGGAAGTTTCCAAAAAAGTTTATGACAAAGCTGGTAATGAAGTATCAAAAGCCGGGCTTGGTGATGAACTGATTGTTAAAATCACCTACCGCGGTTTGCGCCGGGATGCCGTTTCTGATGTGGCACTGGTTGATTTGCTGCCCGGTTGTTTCGAAGTTGTCGACAATTCTCTTGAAACGGATTGGAACACGGATTCTTCGGAAATCAGGGACGACAGGGTCATCTCGTACGTCACGGCCGGCCGGGAAGCGCATGAAATTTCTTATCGCGTCAAAGTCATTGCCGAAGGGAATTTTGTTCTGCCGCCGGTTTACGCCTCGGCGATGTACCTGCCGTTGGTTCGCGCCAATTCGGCATCCGGGACGATAAAGAGCGGTGAATAAGCACTGCGGCATATTGAAAAAACTGTTCCGGTGCCGGTTGTTCCGTTTTGTGCTGGGCGGCGTTCTCTTAGGGCTGGTATTTTGCTTGCTTGTTCCCAAACCGGTTTTGTATGAAAAATACAGCTTTTCTTCCGCTGTTTATGACCGGCAGGACCACCTGTTGAAATTGTCTTTGTCCATGGATGATAAATACCGCCTTTTTGTGCCGTTTGAGAAAATTCCCAGCGAGGCTGTTCAGGCATTGTTGTTATATGAAGACCGCAGCTTTTATTATCATCCCGGTGTTAATCCGCTAAGCATTCTCCGCGCCGTTGCGGAAATGGCCGGCGGTGGACGCCGGCAAGGGGCTTCAACAATTACCATGCAGTTGGCGCGTATCATTTATAATATTGATTCCTCAAAAGTTTCCGGAAAAATAATGCAAATTTTGCGAGCCTTGCAGATTGAAATGTTTTATAGCAAGGATGAAATTCTTGAAGCCTATTTTAATCTTGCGCCTTATGGCGGCAATATTGAGGGGATAGGCGCTGCCTCTCTGATTTATTTTAACCGCAGGGCTGAAGCTTTGTACCTGCCGCAGATTATGGCGCTTACGGTCATTCCGCAAAATCCGGGAAAGCGGGCACTGCTGACTGCAAACGGACGAAAAAGTGTTGCTGCCGCTTCGGCAAGGTTAAAAAAAATTTGGCAGAAAACGTACAGCCATCCGGAAAATTCATATTTAAGCCTGCCTCTGTCGTCCGGAGTTTATCTGCCTCGAGAAGCGCCGCATTTTACCCGCAGTGTGTTGGAAAAAAACAGCGGAGAGGTAAAAACGGTTTTGGATTTGAATTATCAGCATATGGCGGAAGAAATTTTGCATAACTATGTGCGGGAACACAGGCGGCAGGGCGTTTATAACGCGGCGGCACTGATTGTGGACGCGCGGACAATGGACGTTCTGGCTTATGTCGGGTCGCAAAATTTTTGGGACGATACCATCCGCGGACAGGTTGACGGGGCAGGGGCGCTGCGTTCTCCCGGTTCTGTTTTGAAGCCGTTCATATATGCATTGGCATTGCAGCAGGGAATTATTCACCCGATGACAATGCTGAAAGATGTTCCTAAAAATTATGGCGTCTATACGCCGGAAAATTTTGACCATTCTTTTTACGGCTTGGTAAATGCCACGCAGGCGCTGGTTTACAGCCGCAATATTCCGGCTGTTGAGTTGTTGCTGCGCGTCGGTGAAAACAATTTTTACAATTTGCTGCAAGAAAGCGGTGTTCCTGATTTGCGACCGGTTGAGTTTTATGGGCTGGCCATGGCGCTGGGCGGTACGGAAGTTTCCATGCGCAATTTGGCGGCAATGTATGCCATGTTATACAATCAGGGGAAATTTAAACCGTTGCGCTTTCTGGGCGAAGAGCAGGGCGAAGAAAAATGCCTGCTGTCGCCGGAAGCCGCATTTCTCACGTTGAATATGCTGTCTAAAAATATGGCGGTTGATGACAGCCGAACGCGCTTTTCTGCCTCCAAAAACGCTTATCCCGTTGCATGGAAAACCGGAACCTCTTATGGTTATAAAGATGCCTGGAGCGCCGGTGTCGTCGGGCCGTATGTTGTGGTTGTCTGGATCGGCAATTTTGACGGTACGCCGAACAATGCATTTGTTGGCCGGGATATTGCCGCGCCGCTTTTTTTCAGGCTGGTACGCCGTCTGGCCCGGGAAAATAACATTCCGCCGCGATTGGAACCATCTTCCGACTTGAAACTTGCCAAAGTCAGCATCTGCCGCGATACGGGGGATCTTGCCGGTAGCGGCTGTAAAGACAGGGTTGTTTCATATTTTATTCCCGGCGTGTCGGATATAAAATTGTCAAATATTTCCCGCCAAATTCCTATAGATGTTGAAACCGGGCTGCGTGCCTGTCGGCATGCGCCGCCGTCTACAGTGATGAAAAGTTATAATTTCTGGCCGTCCGACGTATTGCGCGCTTATGCCGAAGCCGGGATAAGTATAAGCCGTCCGCCCGCTTTTAAAGAAGATTGTTCCGAAGTCGAAACCTATAGCCAGGGCCGGGCGCCGGAAATTGTCATGCCTGTCGCCGGCAGCCGTTTCCTGTTGCGTTCAGCCAATCTCGAAAATGAAAAAATCGTTTTGAAAGCTTCTTTGGACGCTGATGCCGAATATGCCTACTGGTTCGTCAACAATCGCCTTGCCGGTCAGACAAAGGCCGGTGAAACGCTGGAAGTTTCGCCGCCGCTTGGCAATGCCGAGGTTAAGGCCGTCGACAACATGGGACGTGCGTCATCAGTTTGGGTTGAAATAAAATTAGTGGATTAAATTTTATTTTTGTTTCAATCTTAAGATTAGTTGTTATCATTATTACATAATATCTGATGAGGAGGAAATATGGAATATATGGGAATGCCGCTCTGGCAGCTTTTGTGTATCGCCGGTGTTGTTTTGGTTATTGTTGAAATCATGACGCCGACAATGTTTTGCCTCAATCTGGCTTTGGCCTGTTTCGGAACGGCGGTTGTATCGCTTTATACGGCGGATTATATGACGCTGACGGTCAGCTGGGTTGTCTTTTCCTGTGTGTTTTTGCTGCTGCTCCGGCCGGTTTTGGTCAGAAAAGCGTCCGGAAAAGGAACGGAAACCGGTATTGGCCGCTATATCGGCCGTCAGGCAAAAGTCTTGGAAAAAGTTGATGCTGACAATGGCGTTATCTCTATTTTTGATGAACGCTGGAATGCCCGCAGCCTTGATAAAAGCGAAATAGCCGAAGGCGCAACGGTTATTATTGAGAAAAACGACAATTTAATCATGTATGTAAGAAAGGAAAAATAAAATGTACTTGGAATGGATTATCATTGCCGCGGTTGCGGTATATTTCCTGAAAGGGCTTATCATTGTCCAGCAGGCCGAAGCGGTCATTGTCGAACGCCTGGGTAAGTTTGAACGCGAATTGTCGCCGGGATTGAACTTCATTTTCCCGTTTTTTGAATCGCCGCGCCGCATGGCCTGGAAAATGACCTCCCGCCTTCCGAACGGCGAAACCTATGCCTATATCCGCGAGCGCACCAAAATTGATATGCGCGAAGCCGTATATGATTTTCCGCGCCAGAATGTTATTACCAAGGATAATGTTACCATCAGCATCAATGCGCTCTTGTATTTTCAGATTGTAAATGCCAAAAGCGCGGTTTATGAAATTCAAAACCTGCCGGAAGCCATTGAAAAGTTGACGCAGACGACCCTGCGTAACCTTGTCGGTGCGATAGATCTGGATGAAACGCTGGTTTCCCGTGATAAAATCAACCATGAACTTCGTGCTATTTTGGATGATGCGACCAATAAATGGGGTGTAAAGGTCAATCGTGTAGAGTTGCAGGACATTATTCCGCCGGCAGATATCCAGCAGGCTATGGAAAAGCAGATGAAAGCCGAACGTGAACGCCGCGCCGCCATTCTGGAAGCGGAAGGTTTGAAAAAATCGGCAATTTTGAAAGCCGAAGGTCAGAAAGAAGCTGAAATCAATAAAGCCGAGGGTATTAAACAGTCTTCAATTCTGCAGGCAGAGGGTGCTGCCGAAGCCCGTGTTAAAACGGCGGAAGCTGAAGCCGAAGCGATTCGCCAGGTAACGGAAGCCATTGCTAAAAACGGCCAGCCTGACAAATATCTCATTGCCATGAAGTATCTTGAAACGCTGAAGAGCATCACTGAAGGCGAAAACAACAAAATTGTCTATATGCCCTATGAAGCAACAGGTATTTTAAGCTCCATTGACGGAATCAAGCAAATGTTTGATACCCCGGGCAAGAAATAATCGGATTGTTTCCAAGAACAACAAAAAGCCGCGGCTTATTTTTATAAGCGGCGGCTTTTTGTTTACAGAATAAGTTTTTTCTCAAGATCGGGCGTATACCAGCGATATTGGTATACTGCTTCCAAATCTTTCTCGGTTAAAACCAGCTCATCGGCACTTTCATCGGCAGGAGAAATACAAAGCATTTTCTCGTTTTTAAGCCATTTTGCCGTTGCCTCCAGAAATTCAACCTTATTATCTTTAAGATTAAATTTGCTGACAAACTGTCCGCGGCAAATGTCGATAGCCAAGTTTGAACCGGGAATTGCCACGCCGGCATGATAAAGAGTTTTTCCGGCTGTTACATCTTTTATAAGGCACCATGAGAGCTTTTCGGCCGGCACGTTAAAATGTGTGGAGAAAAACGCCAAGGTGCAGAAACTTTTTGTTTTCATATATCTTAATAATTAAAATTCCTAAAATATATATCATATTTTCGTCCATTCGTCAATAATAAAAAATTAATCCGATTATAAAATAATTATATTTATTTTAATATTTTTATGATATAATTAGACAAAATATGTAAAAACAAGAGGCCTGTTATGAATGATGAAGAAATAAAACAAATTGAAGATAACATTAATAATCCTGTTGTTCGCAGCCGGATTTCAACTTTTAATGATAATACGCTTAAAGTTTTAGGTTTGATAAAAGACGGTATAAAATCAGATATGGCACAGTCTGACATAAAAAAGATTTTAAGAATGTTGGCCTCTGATGAACCGGAACTGGCCGCCGATTTGGAAAATGCCGCTTCAAAATATGAAAGAAATAAAAAGCTGGATGGACTGTCTGAAGAAACAAAAAAATCAAAACAGGTTTTGATGGGCAAGGTTGTCCGCCGCGAATTGATTGAAGGAGTTAAATTTCTTTACGCCAACCATGCTTCGCCGGATAAATTACAGTCTTTCCTGCGCGCTAAAAGTGAAGATGAAAAAAATCTTCTTATGGGAATGGTTGTCAAAGATTATCATAATACCAATTATGATGATGGCACTTTCAAAAAAATGAACAATGTCCTCAGTGCGTTTAACCGCCGCATTTCCCGCCGTGTATTGGGAAAATTTGGAGATAAAAACGGCGTAACCCTATCGCCGGAAGAAAATCAGATGATTCGCTGTGTTATGAACGGCAGCTTTTATCTTCCCGAAGATGAAAGCACTTATTCACCGATCTGGCAGAAATGCCGCTTCCGTAAAGCAAAAAATAATTATCTGAGCGCTAAAGATTATGATTTGCTGAATAAAAATCCGTTGTTCAGGGAGGCTTCGTCAAGCCAGAACATCCGCTTGTTAGAAAATATCATAGCCGAAGCCCTGTCTAAAAAAGGCGTTTCCATAGAGGAGGCCGCGCAACTCAATTTTAGCGATATGGCAGAAGTGCTGCAACAAAATTCTAAGGATGGAAAAATATCTTTTGCTGCTTTGCAGCCATTGTGCAGTGAAAATCCCCGGCAGGGATTTTGCCGTAAACTTTTGAGCGATGAAGAAACCTTAAAAGCAATTAGAAAGGATTTTCTGGCGAATGGTGTTTCTCCTGAATATTTTGCATTCTGGGCAGAAAATGTCTTGGTCAGCGGCAATCCCAATCCTAAAGTCGAAGAAGGCCGGTTTGAGGGAATAATTCCGAATATAACCATTCACCATAAAAACCATGTCAATTATGCCAAAACCTGCAAGGATATGCTTGATATTAACGATGCGTCCAATTTCAGTATGGTTGTGGCCTTTGGTAACAAAGACCCGCATGCGGTGGAACATCTCGGTGACAATGACAAGGTTATGTATGTCAACCAAAACAAAACATCGCGTAAAGATCCTTCTCTGCTCGCTAAAACGGCGCCGGAAGCGGACGATATCGCCGTTTCTGAAATGTTTTCCTATGTAACTGAAGAAGGGCGGGACACCCGGGCGTATATCTCGCCGACACAGACGCTGAACCGGCCTGATATTTCCGGCAACCGGGATATGGCACGGAAAAATATTCAAACAAAGCAAAAATACAAGATTTCAAGTAATTATATTGCTTCTCAAATGGGAGTTGCCCGAATTTAATTATACATACCCGGTTGTAAGTAATAAATCTTGAAAAGAAGCGTCAAACAGCATATATTGCTTTCAGGATTAATCTGTAAGAATGAATTCTGATGAAACTTGACTATACCCAAAATAAAGGGATATTGCACCTTTCCCTGAACGGAAACTGCCTGGCGTACGATGACGAAACGGTTAAAGCCGGCTTGTACGAGGCTGCCGCCCGTCCGCTTGTCAAACAGATAGTCGTTTCTGCTGAAAATATGCAAAAATGGGATTCGACTTTGGTTGTCGTTCTTTGCGAGTTGGTCAGAATTTCCCGCCGCCGTAAAATTAAGTACGATTTCAGCGCGCTTCCTGAACATCTTCAACGCCTGATTGACCTGGCCTTTTCCGTAGACCGTAAGCCGACCCATGGTGAAGAAAACAGTCTTCCTTTGTTGGAAGCCATGGGAACCTGGGGAATAAATGTCAGCCGGGGAGCGTTGAAAGGGTTGTATTTTATAGGGGAAAGCCTGCGTTCACTTGGACGGATGTTGTTGTCAAAAGCCGTTTTTCGCAAGGTCGATTTTCTGTTTGCATTGGAAGACAGCAGTTATCGCGCTGTCGGGATTGTTTCCTTGGTCAGTTTTATGGTCGGGTTGATTTTGGCCTTTGTCGGCGCCATCCAGCTTAAAAATTTTGGCGCTCAGATTTATGTTGCCAGTCTGGTTGCCATCGGCATGACCCGGATTATGGGGGCGATTATGGCCGGCGTTGTCGTTTCGGGTCGAACCGGAGCCTCTTATGCCGCGACAATCGGTACAATGCAGGTCAATGAGGAGATAGACGCGCTGAAAACGATGGGAATTCCGATTACGGATTTTCTGGTGTTGCCGCGAATGTCAAGCCTGATTATCAGTATGCCGTTTATTACGTTGCTGGCTGACGTGATGGGAATTATCGGCGGCGGAACGGTCGGCGTGCTGATGCTGGGCATATCTCCCGAAGAGTATATAAAATATACACTTGACGCTTTGAGTATGAAAAACTTTCTGGTCGGCATCTTTCATGGCTTTGTTTACGGTTTTGTAATTGCTGCCTGCGGCTGTTATTACGGTGTCAACTGCGGCAGAAACGCTGACAGCGTCGGTGTTGCCACGACCAAAGCCGTTGTGTCTTCAATCGTCTGGATGATCGTGGTGACGGGAATAATCACGGTTGCAATGGAGGCGCTGGGTATATGATAAAAGATACTGTTCAAATCCGGGCCGATAACCTGACAATTGCTTATGGCGACTTTGTATTGATGAAAAATCTCAGTTTTAACGTTAATGAACACGATATTTTCATCATCATGGGCGGCAGCGGCTGCGGCAAAAGCAGCCTGTTACGGATTTTGACCGGACTGCACGCCTCACCAACGGGAAAATTTTTGATAGACGGGATTGATTTTACGCATGCTTCGCCGGAGCGACAGGCTGAACTTATGAAACGCTGCGGCATTTTGTACCAGAGCGGCGCTTTGTTCAGTTCCATGACTTTAGGCGAAAATATAGCCCTGCCTTTACAGCAGTATACGGATTATTCTGCCGGGCTGATTAACGAGCTGGTCGAATTGAAGCTTGCTTTGGTCGGCCTGCATGGCTTTGCTGATTTTTATCCCTCGGAAATCAGCGGCGGTATGGCAAAACGTGCCGGTTTGGCGCGAGCCTTGGCGCTTGATCCTGAAATCTTGTATTGTGACGAGCCTTCCGCCGGGCTTGACCCGATAAGCTCGAAACTGCTGGACGACTTGATTTTGGATTTGAACGAAAGTCTGGGAACGACGTTTGTTATTGTAACGCATGAGCTGGCTTCAATTTTTGCCGTCGGGACGAATTCAATCTTTCTTGACGCGGAAACAAAGAGTATTCAGGCGCGTGGAAATCCGCGGGAATTGCTGCGCAACCCGCCGAATGACAAAATTTATAACTTTTTAACTCGTGGGAAGGAAAATCATGGCTAGAAAACCCAATACCCGCATGATAGGGATGTTTATGCTTCTTGGCATCATCAGCTTTATTGCCATTTTTGCATCTTTTATCGGGCAGCGTTTTTCGGGAAACAAGGATGATATGCTGTTGATGTATTTTGAAGAATCAATCAAAGGGCTGAATGTCGGTTCGCCGGTGCTGTTCAAAGGCGTTGAAATCGGCAAAGTGGCAAAGATTGAACTGATTGCCGATACCAAGGATCTCAGTTTCAGCATTCCGGTCTTTGTCCGCCTGGGCGATTATCAGAGCGTCATCGCCAGAGACGGAAACTATAAAAGCAAACGGCGCCTGCTGGATGATTTGATTGACAAGGGGCTGCGTGCCCGGCTCATCAGCCAAAGCTATCTGACCGGACAGTTGGCGATAGAATTTGAGATGTTTCCGGGAACGCCGATTGAGATGAAAAACAAGGGAGAATTTGACGGTGTTCTTGAAATCCCGACAATTCTTTCGCCAATGGGAGAATTTTCAAAAGATTTGCAGAACCTACCGGTAAGACAAACATTAGATAAAATTAACGATGTTTTTGCCGAACTGGAGCGCCAGATTCCGGTCGTTATGCCACAGATAGCCAAAACCTTTGATAACGTTAACAAAGCCGTTGTCGATAATGCCAAAGTATCAACCGCCGTTTTGGTAAATCTCAGCAAAGCTGCGGACGGAATTAACAACGCTGCCAACTCTTTTGAAAATCTGGCGGATTATCTGGAACGGCATCCGGAAGCATTGCTGAGAGGTAAGGAGAAAGTAAAATGAAAAAATTATTAGCTTTATTGTTGGTTTTCTGTCTTTCCGGCTGTTTTAGCGGCAGTCCGAATGCAACATTTTACAATTTATCTCCGGCGGAAATTTCGGGAATAAAAGCCAACCCCAAACTGCGTTTCAGCGTCGGTATTGAAAAAGTTGTCATGCCTGATTATTTGAAGAAACCGCAGATTGTGACAAAAGATAAGGATAATTATGAACTGACCCAATCGGAATTTAACCGTTGGGGAGAAAGTCTGAGTGGCATGATGCAGCGGACGATTGCGCTTGATATTGCGCAGTATCTGCCAAATGCGACAGTCAAACCCAAAGGTTATATTACTGAAGAGTTTGATTATACGGTTTTGGTCGAAGTGACGGATTTTGGCGGAACTTTTGGCGACAAAGCCGTATTAAATGCCTGGTGGACCGTTTTTGACGGCAATGGCGACAGCGTTTTGCGTAAAAACACCAAACTTTCCGTGCCGTTGGGGCAGGGATATAATGCTCTTGCCGAACAACAGAGTATTCTCTTAGGCGAACTCTCCGCGGATATATATAAGTCGCTGCTAAAATTAAAATAAGCAAAAACCCGAAGATTATAGTTAAATCTCCGGGTTTTCTTTTAGTCTTCATGAACTTTTTCTTGAAAGTCCTTCAATCTTTGAGAAGAAGCTTGAGGATAGACTTCCTGTAAAAATTCAATCGGCAATGAAGCCTTATACTTTAGGATAACCTTATGTAAACGAATATTTTGCGAAAGCGTTTCATTATGTAACTCTTTCACTTCCCAATAAGCGTCCTTCCATTGAGAAAGCTCTCTTTTGTGAACGAAAACAGAGAAAAGAGAAACTAAGATAACCATAACCAAAGACAATAAAGCTAACTTTTTCATAATTATATTTTTTATAAGATGTAAACTGCCAGAGCGGTTAAACACCTTGGATTAATAATAAATATATCATGTGTCATAATATACTTTTTCGGTAATAACGTCAATATTAAAAAGCCAGCACCGGGCGAACGGTGTGAGATGTATGACTTTCATAGGGGAGGTGCTTAATGCGTTCTAGCACGCCGCCTGTATTAGCGCCGGTAGTTGCACAGAAAACCCACGCTGCGCTGGTATAGCTCTCAGACGACGACCAGATATGTTCATTATGGTTTGTGAGTTGTGTTCCGCCAAGTTTGGATATGGTATTATTAACGGCATTCAAATTAGTGTACATACTATTCAGCATGCCCGGTGCCGGCAAACACCACTTACCCTTTGTTGCAGGAGCTGCGCTTGGTGCATAGTTTACAGCTGCCCATGCGGCCGGATATTTACTGCTGTTGCCTTGTTGTATGATTTTTTGCGTATTTGCACAAGCATCAAAATTCTTAATCGCAACAGTCCAATTTGTTGTTGCTCCGATACCCGTCGTAGTGCTGCTTGATGACCACATAATATTCTTTTGAATCGGGCTTGCCGTCATCACATAACCACAATTATCTCCACCGATATAGATAACAACACCAATCGGCGTCTTGCCGCTTTCTTTGTTCGTCGTACATGTCCCGTCATTATTAAGAATCTGGCCGATTCTGCAGTTCTTGGCATAACCGGTGCACTGGCCGAGAACAGCGCCTTTAGTCTGACACTTACCATCTTTCCATTCGTAACCGGAAGTACAAGTACAGAATTTATATTTATCGTCGCACTTATCCGTTCCCGGCTGTTCGTTGGTTCCTGTACAAGTATATTGATAAGAAGCATCACATTTTTTCTGCGGACAATACCATCCGTCACCAAACGGACACTTCAGGCAGCCGCCTTTGTTGGCGTTTTCTTTATAGCCAAGCTCGGCACAACTTTGAGCCGGCACACATTGCGCATATAATAAATTTGGGATTAAGGACAGACTTGTGCCAATGAGTAAAAATTTAAGATTAATATTCATGTTTATTCTCCTATATTTTTGTTATTATAACAGGAACTAAACTAGTAATCAAATATTAATTTCATGAAGAGTAGAAAAAAATGACAAACAGGTAATAGCCTTCAAAGTAAAAACAGCCGGAAGCAAAGAGATAGAAGTAAAATTTTTGCACCTTGACAAGGTACTATCTATATGATATTTTAAACATATAAACAGTTAAACAATTATTTGAATGAAAGGTGCGGAAATGAGAAAAACCTATATGCTGGAAGATTTGGATTGTGCGAACTGTGCAGCAAAGCTTGAACGGGCAATCAGAGAAATAGAAGGAGTTGTCTTTGCCAGCGTTTCTTTTATGACCCAAAAACTGACTTTGGAAACGGAAGGCGTGGAACATGATACGGTTTTGGATAAAGTTGAACAGACAATTCTGAAGGTTGAGCCGGAAGTAACACTGGTACGTTAGGGAGAATTAGCGTGAAAAAACAGAAGAAACAGCTATTCAAAATCATTGTGGCGGCAATCATTTTTTGTGGTGCTTTTTTTGCGCCGGATATCTGGTATCTGCCGGATGGCATGTTTCTTCTGAGTTATCTTGTCGTTGGTCTTGATGTGATTAAGAAAGCCCTGCGCAATATCGTCAACGGCCAGATATTTGATGAAAATTTTTTAATGACTTTGGCGACTTTCGGTGCGGTGGCGCTGGGAGAATATTCCGAAGCTGTCGGCGTCATGCTGTTTTATCAGATTGGGGAACTGTTTCAGTCTTATGCCGTCAACAAATCGCGCCGTTCTGTGGCTGCTTTGATGGATATCCGCCCTGATTATGCCAATCTGAAAACGAAAGATGGCTTAAAAACCGTCAGCCCGGACGAGGTGTTGCCCGGTGATGTTATTGTCATCCGTCTGGGAGAGCGTGTTCCGTTGGACGGAGATATTGTCAAAGGAGATTCTCTGGTAGATACATCAGCCATAACCGGAGAATCCGTTCCGCGCGAGCTTGGCGTTGGTTCGCCGATAGTAAGCGGTTGCGTTAATATTAACGGCCTGTTGGAAGTCCGAGTCAAAAACGTTTATGCGGAATCAACCGTTTCCAAAATTTTGGACTTGGTTGAAAATTCAACGGTAAAAAAGGCCAAAGTAGAACAGTTTATAACTAAATTTGCCCGTTATTACACACCGGCTGTTGTCCTTCTGGCTGTCGCGCTGGCTGTTTTGCCGCCCTTGCTGATAACCGGAGAAAGCTTTGCGGATTGGGTTTACCGTGCTTTGACGTTTTTGGTTATTTCCTGCCCCTGCGCTTTGGTTATTTCCGTTCCTTTAAGCTTTTTCGGCGGTATCGGCGCAGCGTCGCGGCAGGGGATTTTGGTTAAAGGCGGCAATTATCTGCAAGCGTTGTCTGAGGCGGAAATTGTTGTTTTTGATAAAACCGGAACCCTGACGAAAGGAAGTTTTTCCGTTGTTGATGTCAATCCTGAAAAAATCAGCGCGGCGGAATTGTTGAAATATGCGGCTTATGCCGGTGTTCATTCAGGTCATCCGGTATCTCAGTCAATTCGCACGGCTTATAAGGGAGAAATCGATATATCCCAGGTTAATGCTTTTGAGGAAATTCCGGCACATGGTGTCAGCGCGGTTGTTGACGGGCGGCAGATATATGTCGGCAGCAGCCGTTTATTGAAAAAATATCAAATCAATTATCCTGAGGTAAATACCGTTGGTTCTGTAATTTATGTTGCTGTGGACGGTAAATTTGCCGGTTGGATACGTATTGCCGATGAAATCAAGTCGGATTCCAAAGCTGCTGTTGCCGATTTGAAAACCATGGGTGTCCGCCGGACGGTTATGTTAACCGGAGATACGCGCCGCGTCGGAGAAGCAGTTGCGGCGGAACTGGGCTTAGATGAAGTCTGTACGGAATTGCTTCCGGCAGGAAAAGTAGAGAAAGTTGAAGAATTGCTGCGCGGAAAGTCTGCTTCCGGAAAACTGATTTTTGTCGGCGATGGTTTGAATGATGCGCCGGTTCTGGCAAGAGCCGATATCGGGATTGCCATGGGCGGCATCGGCTCAGATGCAGCGGTAGAAGCAGCCGATATCGTAATTATGACGGATGAACCGTCAAAAATCGCTACGGCAATGCGGATTTCCAAAAAAACACTGACAATAGTCAAACAGAATATTGTTTTTGCGCTGGCCGTAAAATTTGCCGTTCTCGGTATGGGTGCCGCCGGAATGGCGACAATGTGGGAAGCCGTTTTTGCCGATGTTGGCGTTTCGGTGATCGCTATCTTGAATGCAATTAGAACGCTATATATTCGCCGTTAAGCATTCCATCTCAAAAACGTCGTCAATCATTTTATGAATTAGCCGGGCTGTTTGGGTCTCGGCTAATTTGTAATAGATTTCCTTGCCGGCCCGGCGGTTAACGATTAGTCCGGCCTGTCTCAGATTCCGCAGATGATGGGAAACGGCAGACGAACTCATGTCGATAGACAGGGAAATATTATTGACGCATTCTTCGCTGTGTGCCAGAAGCCAGAGAATACGCAGCCGGGTAGGGTCGCACAACTGCTGAAAAATCTCGGAAGCCTTATAAAAATCTTCTTCGCTCGGCATAGCCTGCAAAATCTTTTCCATATTTTGGTCATGATTATGAAGTTCTTTATGAAGACAGATTTTAATATTTTCAGTCATCTCTGCTTACCTGTTTGGAGTAAAGTTTAATTGTCTTAAAATATAAAATTTTTCAATCATTGTCAATGTAATGGTAAAAATGCGCTGTTTTAACAAATTATTTTTATATAAAATTTTCTCTTTTCAAAATAAAAAGATTGCAACGGCAAGCTCTCCGTGCTATCCTTTATTCTAAGCGGCAGAGTTTGCCGCCGAGGGCGTCGAAACCCTTTGTCATTGTAGTCGTCAAGCATAATTGCGACTTAAAATAAGGATATGCTGATATCTGCCTGAATATGTGCTAGGGGCGGATGTCAGCGTTATAAGGCTTTGCACGAAAGCGCTGAGCCGATTGCAATGACTCGGTTTCGAACATCCGTCCTCCTTTTAGGAGGATTTTTTGTTTTAACTTTCGAAACAAGGATGTTCAACATGAGTATTAACTTTAAATTTTTACTTTTAGGGACAAGCCTGTCCTTAATCCCACAATATGCTGCGGCGCAATGCGCAGTTACCGATTGTCAGCAATTAGGCTATACTTCTCTTCAAAAATGTGACAACGGTTTGAAATGTCCGTTCGGCGAATATTGGGCTTGTCCCAAAGTTGAGGAAAAAGCCGTTCTCGGGCAATGCACCGGCTATGCCAAAAATTGCAAAGTCGGTGATATTTTAAACAGTGACGGTACTTGCACAATAAATAAAGAAAGTGGCAAAGAACCGATAGGCGTCGTCGTAGCCATAAAAGACAATTGCGGTTATGCCATGACAGCAAGCCCGATACAGAAAGGTATTCTATGGTCATCAAACAACACAATAACGGGTATTGGTACGACAATAGATTGGACAGTTGCTATTAAGGATTTTGATGCTTGTGCAAACACACAAAAGATTATACAATTAGGCAACAGTAGCCAGTATCCGGCAGCTTGGGCGGCGGTAAATTATACGCCAAACACAGTGCCAACAACAAAGGGGAAGTGGTGCTTGCCGGCACCGGGCATGCTGAATAGTCTGTACACTAATTTGAATGCCGTTAATAATACAATTTCTAAGCTTGGTGGCGCACAACTTACAAATGATAACGAACACATCTGGTCATCATCAGAATGGGATAAACAGAATGCGTGGTATTTTCGAACATTGGGTAATGCCAATTCTGGAGGTATATGGGGTGGAAGTAAAGCTAACGGTATGACCATTCGTCCGGTTTTGGCTTTTTAATTCAAACATTATGCCGGCCAGTAATTGAATTTTTATCAAAATATGAAAAAACCGCCCTCGGAGAGAGGGCGGTTTGTGTAAACCCCAATGGAGTGTGATTGGTCAGGGGTTATTGTGTGTTTCCACCATTCAGGAACTGCATTAAGGACTTCACATCGCTGAAATCTTTGGCTTTCGTATCGCCTGATGTCGGAATCGACTTATTGACTTCCTGATTGTGTTTAACCAGTTCATCCTTAGTCTGGTTGTTGGCATCGCTTACGGACTTGTCGGTAGACTTATTTTCGTCATAGAAAGTTTTGTCTTCCATTTCCGTAGTGCCTCCTTTGGCAAAGTCGTTCAGCATTTCGGTTGTGTCGCTGTAGTCTTTGACGCCGTTAGCCAGAACTCTTTCTGTCGGAGCCGGAGTAGAACGGGTTTCAGCTGCAGGAGCAGGAGGAGTCGGTGTATCCTGGCCGGGCAAATCAGGAGCTTGTTCCCGTTCAACAAATTCAGGTGCATTCTCCCGTTCAATAAACTCAGGAGCAGCTTCTCTCTCAACAAATTCCGGAGCAGGCTCGACGGCAACGGAAACATGATCCGGTTTCGGTGTTGTCGGAAGCGGATCCGGTTGCGGAGCCGGATGAGAAACAACCGGGGTTGGTGCTGGAGTAACCGGTATCGGCTGAGGCTCGGGTTTAAGCGGAGTCGGTTCAGGCTTGACCGGAACATTCTGATCGCAGTCACAAGGTTCGCAACAGTTGTCAATATATACCTGATCATGAGAACTGTAATCGTAATAATTGTTCTCGGTCGTGTAGTAATTGTTAACAATGTTGTTAACTACGCTCGGCGTCTGTGTGTCACCGGCAGCACCGTCAACACCTGTGCCGTGCGGAACCAAATCATAATGGTTGCGGGCTTCGGCAGCAAGGGCGAACAGGGCGATTGCGCCGGCAGCCTTAGCTGCAGCTTTGGCAACGTCATTTGCCGTGCCGTTTTTATAAGCGTCGTGAATATCAAGAACCTGCTTTGTTCCGACTGCCGTAGCACCGGCAACAATCTTACCCGTTGACGCAAATTTAGTGAAAGAATCAGCCATGGTTGCGCCGGCAGAAGTTGCAACGTTATGCGCGGCAACCGCTGCGCCGATACCGGCAGTAAAGATTGACGATACAGTGTATAAACCGGCCATAGCCGCGTCACCCTTATGAGCCTTGGCATATTGGCTCAGCGAAATGTTGCTGTTTTCAGTCTCTTTTTTATAAGCGTTAAAGAACGGCATTGCATGCTTGTTAAAGGTATAGTAAGCATAAATGCCCATTCCAACCGGACCGGTAGCACCGGCAAGGGTAGCCAGTCCCAAATCTGTTACAATGCCGCTGACGCCTCTGACAACAGCCTTAGCCTTGACATATTTCTGACCGAGTTTCTTTGTCAGTTTGCTGTCAATCTTGCTCAAACGGTTGTTAATCGCGGCAACCGCCGGAATTTTACCGAATTGTTTTTCAATCTTATCAGTAACATTGGCAATTTTCTGGTTGGCAACGCTGAGAGCGCCGATGACATTGTCAATCTTGACCTCAATCTTGTTCTTTTTGCCGCCGGCCGTAAATTGATTGACCATTTCGCCAAATTCTTTGCGCATGGTTTTGGTGTCGCCGGATTTGGTTAATTCGGCAACGCGGTCGGCATTGATGATGGAAAATACCATCATGTCAATATTATTGCGGAACTGTTTGTTAAACTGTTCTTTGGTGATTTTGTCCTTGGAAGCCAGAAGTTCGGCCATTGTCTGAACTTTTGCCGTTTCGACGATTTCTTCGCGGACGTCTACAGAGTTGTTGTTTTCGTCTTTAACGTCCAACATATCCAGAGCATCGCGGCTGGAAGCGAATTCGTCCTCTTTTTCATCCAGTGGGTTGATGCTGTCGGCAAACAGAGCCATATGGGAATAATTGCGATTAAGCAAAGCCGCATTGGCATCTTCCGTCAAAACGTTTAACTCATAGTCTTCCTGTCCCGGAATAACGGGTTTGACGATATCTTCTTCTTTATTGTTATCAGTAGGAACAGTTGTATTTGGCGTTTCCTGAGCTGGTTTTTCTGCAGCCGGAATTTCTGCTTTAACCTGAGTTTCTTCCATTACGGAAGCTTCTTCTTTAGTCGGCATTTTGTCTTCTTCAACAGTTTTTTCTTCTGCTTTTTTGGCAGTTTCCATCTGTTTTTTGCTCGGAGCCAAAGTTGTGTTTTCTTTGCCTTCTTCAATCAAAAGGCGTCTATCTTCCGGTGTCAGGTCTTCCCATTTAATCCGGCCTTTGTAAACTTGCGAACTGTAATTTTCCAAAAAGTTGCGCTGAGCCTGAGTCATATATCCGAAATCAGCCAGTTTGGTATCAATGTTGTTCATCATATTTTTATATTCATCGGAAGATTTGTTTTCTTCCGGCGTAACGGTTTCAGCCACGTCTGCTGCAGCCAAAATTTCATCAAGACTCATACCAAACAGGGAATCCTGAATATTATTCAGTTTTTTGCGGGCCATAACCGTCAATCTTGTAAATTCTGCATAATCAGTTCCGCGCAGGGCTTCATGCGCTTCTTTGATTTGGGTAAAGCTTAAATCATCTCCCGAGATGACTAATCTTACTGCTTCTTTAACGTCCATTATCAATCACTCCATTGTGTTTTTTACTCAACTGCAAGCAATATATCACAAATTTTAGTTTATTGCAATACTAAAATTGTCAAATTTGTCAATTTTTATTATTTTTTTATAATGATGAAAAAGCCGGGATAATTTCACCCGGCTTAATGAGGTTTTCGTCCTATCTTCCTTGATTCCTCAGGGAAATATTGGTTAACAAAGCTTTGGAAAAGCTTTTGTCGCTGTACATATCACCGACTCCGGCTACTCTGTCGTTGACAACTTCGTCAACTTTTGCCGCGTTATAGTCGCCTTTTTTCAGAACTTTAAGCTCGGCTTGCATGGCCTCAATCTGCTCTTTCGGCATGCCGTCTTGTTCCATACGGTCAATCTGTGCGGAAAGTTCTTTCTGTGAAAGTTTAACCATTGAGTCTGTATATTTTCTCAAAGCCTTATCAGAAGCCCTGGCTGTTTTTTCGTAGTCAGGATCATTAGGATCCATTCTCTGCAGTTCAAGCTGTTTTTCATGATAAGCGTTGTAAGCGCTGTTGGCTTTTGCTTTGGCGATGGAAATCTTGCGGTCGTCATCGCCGTCCAGAGTGCGGGCAATTTCGCCTTCTCTCTGTTCTGTTGCGTTATAAACCTGGCGGGCATAATCGGTAGCCGCTTTTTCATCACCTTTTTCCATAAATTCAGTAAACTTATCCAAATCGTTGTGAGCCATTTTTTCAGCCAGGGCAGGGTCGTCACAACCAATAGAGCGACGTTTTAAGAATTCTTCATACAAAGCCTTGTCGCTTTCCTGAATAACGTCTAAGTCAACACCGCCATCTCCTCTTTCTTTAAATTCAGGAGAGGATACTTTCGGCGTATTATCTTTTGAATCTTGTTCTTTCAATTCAGGAGATGTTTCTTCCGCTTCGGTCTTGGGGTGCTCGGGAGCAGGATCCGGTGCCGGTGTCGGCTGTTCTGGTGCCGGGTGTGCCGGTTCAGGTGTCGGTTCCGGAGACGGTGTAACATCTTCCGGGGCATGCGGCGGCGTAACCGGCGCAGCGCCCGTAACGCCGTCAACGGAATTATCGGGAGCCGGAGCGTGTTCGCCTAAAACATGAGCGGCTTCGGCAGCGGCCAACCCCATGGAGGCGCCGAGCAGGCCGCCCCAGAAAGCTTCTTTCGCCTTTTTCTTATCGCCATGAGCCAGATTGACCATGGCGGCAGCTGTACCGGAGGTAAATGCCAGGCCGGCGCGCAATGCCGTTTTAGGATTGGTAACGGCTTTTTTGAATCCGTCCCATAATGTTGCACTGTCTATATTTTTAACTTTTTCCGTAATATCCGCAGCGGAGATTGCCGAAGCATTGCCGTGAATATTTGTGGCCATTTGCGTAACGCCGTCAATGATATTACCGCCGTTGTGGATGGTGTGGTCCACAGCCTGTCCGACCAGACCGGCGGAGCTGATGCCGTGTGCCATAACATCGGCGCCGGCAAAGGCCGTAGAAATCATTGCGCCGGCAACTGCCGTACCCAAAGCAATTGCTTCGGTTTTGTTTTTCTTCAGATAGGTAAAGAATCCCATATTGTTGGCTTTAGCCTTTTTGTCAACGACCCTGAGGACTTTATTGGCCTTGTAAGCCGCCAATACAGCCAGGCCGACGCCGCCGGTTGTCATGCTGACAGCCGTACTCAGGGCGAAGTTTTTGGCGAAGCCCCACATTTTCGGATGAGATTTCATCAAACGCTGGTCAAAGTCTTTAACCTTTTGCCACATTTTCATAAACCCGGTTTTCTGAGCCAGTCGTTTGTTCAAGTTTTTCAGATTGTTTGACCGGTCATGCAGAACGGCGCCAAGGTTGGCGGCTTTGGCTTTAAAAGGCGCCGGTTTTACCGGAGCTTTGTCTGAAGCTTTTTGTGACTCTGTCAGAGCCAGTTCTTTTAAGCTTTCTGCACCTTTAACCAGAATTTCCTTGTCCTGTTCAGATAATTCGTTCCAGGTTGTTTCCTGATTAAATTCCTGGTTATTGCGGGCATAAATTTTGCCGAGATATTCTTTTTGTTTGTCAGTCAGCTGGACGGGATCTTCCGCCATATAATCAGTCTGCTGCTGTAGGCGGGCATCCAAAGACTTTTTATAATCGGCGCTTTTCTGTTCAAATTCAGCCAGAAGTTTGGCTCTTTCTTCCGCCGGCAGGTTCTCGTCTTTTAATTTATCGATTAATGCGGCGTTTTCCAACAGAAAAGACTGTCCCATTTCCGTAGAAATAATGCTGGTAATGCCTTCCTGCATTTTGCCGAGAACGGCTTTAGCCAGAGCTTCCTGTTTTTCTTCTGCTGAAAGCTTGGCAAATTCCGGATCTTTCATCAGTTCTGTCTGAGCCTCGTGGACCGCCAGGTCTGTCATGTCGCGCTTCAGATAAACATTGCTGACAAAATCAACATTCTTATCGGAATTGTCGATTTGCATTTCATCATAGAATTCTTCAACCTTGGCAAATCTCTTGTCAAGCAGCTCGCCGTTTTCATCTCTCGCCAGCGGATCGTAGCTTTGCAGAATTTCTTCAAGCGTATTGAAGTTTTCTTCAACCGTTTCTCGGGAAGCGGAGGTTATTTCCGTAATTTTGTTTTCTTCATCATACTGTTTGTAAAAACCATTGATTTTGTCATGAAGGATTTTGTTACGTGGAGCCTGATCCTGATTTTCTTTCGATTCGTCGTTTATGCGCAGCCAGGCGTCAAGTTCTGCGGCATTTTCGGCATCAATAACAAAGTCTTCGGCAGAGGCTTCCTCTGTCTTTGCTTCTGAAAAACCGCGCAAACGGTTCAGAGCGTTGGCTTCCGGAGAATTGTCCGCTGCCTCGGCGCCTTCCAGAACGGCATACATTTCTTCTATCTGGTCGAAAGTCAGGCTGTTTAAATCGCCGTTCGCCAGACGAACAGCCTGCTCAACGGTCATAATTTCCTGAGGCTGCCCATTTGACGGAGTATTGGCTTCCTGTTCTGATCCGGCCTGGTTAGTGTTGGCATCATTATTAGGCTGATTATTATTTTCTCCGTCATTGCCGTTATTGGTTGCGGGTTGAACGTTATCTTCTGTTCCTGTTTGTTCTTTTGCGGCTTCTTCTTTGTTTCCGTGTGTCACACTGTAAGACAAATCCAAGTCACTGGTGTCATGTGTCTGCTGATAAATTCCATGCAGGCGGGTAATGTCTTCTGCACTCAGGTCTGGATGAGCTTCAACCCAATCTCTGAAATCGCTTTGCTGTGTTTCGCCTTTGCGTCGCATTTCCGAATAGGCCAATTCTATATCCTGAATTTCTCCTGTCTCTTTGTAAGCACTTTCCAAACGGCTCAACTGTTCGGGCGTTAAATCGTCATGAACATTCGCCCATGCTTTGAACTCTTCTTGCATCAAATCATTAAGCATATCACCGTGAGTTTGTCTTTGATCATTATCAGCCATTTTTCTAACTCCTCGACAGAATGTGTATATATATAAGCATATATTAGCGCAAGTTTAGATAAAATTCAATATATTTTGTCAAAAATCCGCTATTTTTCACATTTCTGTAATAATTAATTTAAATTTTTCTATACCTTAGCATGAAATGGTTAAATTTTACTATACACATACGCAAAGCTACATGGCAAAATAAAAGCGGCATATTTCTATGCCGCCGTTTCTGCCAAATAAAAAATTTAGTCTGAAATTTGTGTCGTTGTGTCTATAACCATATTTCCGTTGGTCGTCATGGCCGGAGCTGGAACCGGAACGACTTCCTGCACGTCAATGTCAGTTTCCGTTTCCATTTGCGGAGTAAGAGCGTCTTCTACCGGTTCTACTTCAACACCGGGATTATCCTGCAACGGTTTCATGTCAGAGTTGTTATAGCCGCCGATATTGCTGGGAACCATACGCTGTTGTTCCGTAATCGTTACGTCTGCATCTGCCGGTGCTTCTACCTGAACCATATTCTGTGCCTGCGCCTCAATGGTTAATGCCAGACAGGAAATTCCCAGCATCATTAAAAATTTTTTCATATTATATCCTTCCGGTTAAAATAAACTTCCTCTTTAGATATAATCATGATGTGGCGCTCTTTCAACGGTAAAGATTATTAAAAAAAGGTTCTGAAAGCTTCAGAACCCTGATAATTTTATTTGTCTGCACCGGCATCCGGCGGTAATATTTCAATATTTTCATCCCTGCTTGACATGAAAACAGCTTGAAGCGCTGCCATAATAACCAGTCCGGTAAAGAAAGAAATTGTAACGCCGGCAAACTTCAAAATAAAGGAGCCAATCTGATAAATGATAAGAACAACCGCCGATAATCTCATGCGCTGTTCAAAAACAAGAGGCTTTTTGACAATGGCTGAAACGATATGGGAAACAAAGCTGAGCAGCATTGTATAAAGAAGCAGCCAAAACAAGACAACGAAAAATGTGATGACAAAAACGTAAGCTGAAGCATAAGCATTGTAGTTTTTGATATCGTCCGTGTAATCTCTTTTTTCAATGGTAAGCGCTTCGGGATAGTCATAAATTTCGGTCTTACGGTCAGACTTGACGTAAATTTTGCTGCGGCTGAGATAAACGCCGGTACCAAGACTGGCGGTATTAATGGAATCTGTGCGCGTATCAATAATCAGTGGCAGTTGCATATTGTCGTCGAAGACAAATGCATCCCGGATAAGTTGCTTCTCGGGACTGACAATAACGCCGTTTTCTATTTTTATCTCGCCGATTCTTGTCGGGACAACACCTATCTTTTCCGCAGCAACATTATAAATGATGCTGAAGAAAATTGTAATGACAATCGTCAGTATCAGAGATAGAATTGCCAGATATTTTGCGGCAATGCCTTTTCCGTTCAGGATGTAGTTTCTAATTTTGTTCATATCTTTTTCCCAAAAGTTTGGTTAACAAATTTGCATATAATTAAAGGACAACACACTCAGGGTGAGGAACATCTTCCTTGACGTGTGCCCGAATACGGGTAATACGCATCTTTCTGGCGTCTTTAATTTCATATTCGCAGTATTCGTCTTCAACCTTGTCGCCGACTTTCGGTTCTCGTCCGAGAAGTCCGAAGACATAGCCGCCGATAGTGCTTTCTTCATGCTCGCACAGTGGCAGCCCCATACATTCAAATGCATCTTCAATCAGGATAACGCCATCAAATTCACAGGTGTTGTCGTCAATTTTTTTCATCGGCTCTTCCGTAACGGCGTCGTGTTCGTCTTTGATATCGCCGACCAGTTCTTCCAAAATGTCTTCCATTGAAAGCATGCCGGCCGTTCCGCCATATTCGTCAACGACAATCGCGACATGAATATGTCTGCCCATCATCAGATGCAGAACTTCGGAAATTGATTTATTTTCGGGGACGAACAAAATCTGGCGTTTGATTTTACTTAAAAGTTCTTTGCCCGGCTTTTCAATCGTATTTTCCAACAAATCGCGAATGTGAATCATGCCGATAATGTTGTCTTTGTCCCGATCGCAAAGCGGATATCTAGTGTGTTTGGTACCGCGGACAAAATTCATGACCTGTTCATAACTGTCATTGAGATACAGACATTTCATGTCCTGTCTTGGAATCATGATTTCGTGAGCGAAAATTTCCGAAAAATCGATAGCGTTTTGAATAATTTCGCTTTCCGTATCGTCAATAACGCCGCCTTGCTTGGAAGCGTTGACGATAAGTTTGATTTCTTCTTCAGAGTGAGCCAAATCATTTTCTGATGATGGCGTAACACCCATTAATTTCAAAAAGAAAATAGTCAAATGGTCAAACACCCAGATGAATGGGTAGAAAGTACGTTTAAACAAATACAGGGGATAAGCAATAATCAAAACGAAAGATTCTGTTTTCTGAATAGCCAGAGATTTCGGAATAAGCTCGCCTAAAACAACGTGCATCAAAGTAATAAAGCTGAAAGCCACGCCAAAACTGATAGAATGCAGCAAAACCGGGTTATCGGCAAAAAAGTCGCCGAGCATCGCTTCCAGTAGTTTGGAAACGGCAGGCTCGCCAATCCAGCCCAAACCAAGGGAGGCGAGGGTGATACCCAGTTGAATGGCGCTGAGATAAGTGTCCATTTTATGGTGGATTTTCAGGGCAATCTGCGCTCTTTTATTACCGGAGTGGGCCAGCTCTTCAAGCTTGGTTCTCCGCATTTTGACAATTGAAAATTCTGAAACGACGAAAAAAGCGTTAGCCAATACCAAAAGTAACACTAACAACAGGTTAACAACGTACACAAATGTGGGACTCATAGTCGAAAAATATACCTTATAAAATTAAATAATTGTCACTTATAACATAGTTTATTTTAAAATTCATTAACTTATTAAAAAAATTTAGAAATTTATTTATTGCATGGAAGAAAGAATGAGCTAAAATAAACAAAACAACTTTTTAAAACGAGGAATATCATGAACATATATGTTTGTTCTCCAGCCTTTTCAGCGGATGCTCTGAAGCTTTTTGACAGCAGACACCATGTTGACGTCCGTACCGCACCGGAGCTTCCGGATGAACGGGAGCTTTGCGAATTGATAAAAAAGTACGATATCTTGGTTGTTACTCTGAAAATGAAAGTTTCCAAAGCCGTTTATGAGGCAGCGGCCGGACAGAAAAAGGTTATTGCTACCTTGTCTTTGGGAACGGATCATATTGCCAAAGAGTTTTTTGATGATCCGAACATGACGGTTATTCGCGGAGAACGGGCCAATGCCGTTTCCACGGCGGAGCATACCATGGCGCTGGTTTTTGCTTTGGCTAAAATGCTGGTTCCGTCAATGAAGGCCATGGCCGCAGATGACCGGCGGATTTTTCATCCCATGGAACTGTGCGGTAAAACGCTGGGGGTTATCGGCGCCGGAAAAATCGGTTCTATTGTTATGGATATGGCGGAGAAGTTTGGTATGAAAGTTGTCTGCAATACGGCGCATCCCGAAAAACACGCCGATTTGGGCGTAAAGTTTGTTTCATTGCCTGAACTGCTGGCTTCCAGTGATGTTGTCAGCGTGCATACGCCTTTGACCGAAACAACGCGCGGACTGTTAAATGCCGAAAATCTGGCTTTGCTGAAACCCGGCGCCATTTTGGTAAATGCTTCCCGCATGGGCGTTACTGATAAGCAGGCTTTGATAGATTTGGTTAAGCAGAATAAAATTGCCGGGCTGGGAATGGATATTGACTATGTTGAACGGGATATTGTCGATGCGTTAAAAGAATATGACAACGTTATCATGACGCCGCATATTGCCTGTATGACGACAGAAGCGTTGAACAATATGGACATTGAAGTAACGCAATTTTTGCTTAAAGCGATAAATTAAATGAGAAGAAACGCCGGTTAATCCCGGCGTTTCTTGTTAAAGAACGTTCATTTGCCGCAGCAGATAAAATAAAATGCCGAATAAAATAACGACAATAATGATTCTCCAGGCAAATTTGATGAAGAAATTGGCAATTAGAATTGTTGCCGCAAATAGCAAGACATACTTCCAATTGCTCAAAATTGTGCCAAAATCAATACCAAAGTACATGCAAACGCCGAAAGTCAAGGCAATGACTACAACGAGCGTAATCAGCAAACTTTTCAGATATTCTTTGATTCCCTCTCCGCTAACACTCATATTTTTTCTCCTTTTATAATTTTTTCCTTATTACATCATGAAAAGATTAACAAAAACTTGTCATGCTTTTTCCTGAAATTTTTCAGGAAGCTGATCCATTTGGACGTGGACAATCCGCTGCGGAAACGGAATGTTAATGTTCTTTTCACGGAATCGTTTAACGATATTTTCGCGAATATTGTTGGTAATCACCCGTTTATTATAAACATTAGACGTAAAACCGCTCACTTGGAAATCAAGGCTGTTGTCGGATAAATTACTGAAAGAAACAAACGGAGCCGGATTTTTCAAGATGTTGTCGTTATTTTGCATAATATCAACCAGCGTCTGTTGAACCAAGTCAATATCGCTGTCATAATCAACGCCGACCGTAATATCAATTCTACCCATGCGGTTTTTGTAAGTCATATTAACCAGACTGCCGGAAAGAATGTCCGAGTTCGGAATAATAATGTTTGATTTGCCGAATGTTTCCAGTTCCGTTGCCCGCATGTTAATCTGTTTGACAATGCCCTCCTGCCCGTTGACAATAACCCAGTCGCCGATTTTTATCGGACGTTCAAACAAGATAATGATACCGGAAACAAAATTGCTGACAATGTTCTGCAAGCCGAGGCCGACACCGAAGGATAAAGCGCCGGCCATAATGGCAATACTGCCGAAGCTGCCGCCCATAACGGCGATTGAGATAATCAGAGAAATAATAAAACCGAGAAAGCCAATGCCGGCAACCAGTGAGTTTCTGATGCTTTCGTCCATATCTATTTTGCTGAGCTTTCCGTTTGTCAGGCTGTTTTTAAGGAGGCGGAACAAAGACAATGAAATAAAAAAGACCGCAATACCAAGCAACAGGGAAATAATGGAAATACGGATGCCGCCGACGTTAAAGCCCATTAAAAAGTTTTTGACGTTGCGCAGTAAAATGTCAACAGAAACACCCCACACCGCCAAAATTGTCAAAAAGGCGGTAATGCCGAGCAGCGGTGTCAGAAAAAGGCCAAACCAAAATTCTGTTTTAACCAGATTTCTGCGGTTTATTCTGAAAATTCTTACCCAGAATCTAAGCAGCAATATCTGATGAAACAAAACCCGGACAAGCTTTTCTACCATATAAAACCCGCCGAGAATCAAAACGGAAATGATAAAGCGGTTGATGATAAACTCGGACAACTTGATATAACCGAAAAGCGACAAGGCAAAAGCTGCCGTCATTAAAAAGGTAATGAACAGGCTGATTTTGGATGAAGTGCTGAGTTCGGCAATGTCATCCTCGTCATCTCGGTTGTTGTCAATGTCTGCAGCCGATTCGTTTTCGTCATAAAGAAACTTTTTGCAGACCAGTATCACGCAGAAAGCTTTGATGCCGTTGGCAAGGATTTTTAAGGAATATACGATTGCCGTATTATAATCGATGCGTGCGGCAAAATCCTGAAAAAACGTAATCAAATAGATGAACGTAATTGAAAATAACAAGGCATGGCAGACCGAACGTGCTTTATCGTCATTAATGTTAAATAAGCGCCATTTGCTGTTGTTGGGGGTAAAAATACTTTTGACAACAGCGAAGGTCAGGAAAAAGTATAACAGATAAAGCGCTGCCGTATTCAATAAAACGCCGAAGGCTCCGTTGTTAATCAGGGGCGTATTTTTCAGCCAGATTAAAAAAGCGCTGATAATGGCGGCGGGAATAACGCCACGCGCAAAGAGCATCCAAATGCCGGCGCGTAATTTTTGGCTGTAGTCGGGATTGTCAATGTGCTGTTTGTAGCCAAACCATTTTTTGATATATAGGCTTAAAGCGCCGGCGGCCAGCAATGCCGCAATCATAGCTCCGCACACCGTCAGCAAATTATCCTTAACGGTCTTCTTATTCTGGACGGAAAGTTCTTTGTACCAATCAGCCGGAGATTTGGCTATATCGTAAAGGAAAATTGTAAAACTGACCAGAGAATCCCAAAATTCTCCGGGATGAAGGAGAGAACTCTGCTTGTGCAAAATATTATTAAGCAGGGTGTCGTTCCTGATTTTTAAAATCAGGTTGTTTATGTCGTCAATGCGTGCCAGGGCAAGATCCGCTTTGGCAATCCGGGACTTGACCTTGTCTTCCTGTGAACTGAATTCCTTGCGTTTTTGCGCAATGTCCCGCGGCTCTTTCTGGCCGTTTTCCGGTTCGGGGCCAAGGGCCGTTAATTTTTTTCTGACATTTTCAAGCGAAGCCGCGTCTTCGTTTTTAGACTGCATAACATTGTCTTGCGTACTGTTAAGGTCTTTGAGATATGCGCTTGTATCCTTGGTTGTAATCTTCCCTGAATTCAGGCCTTTTTCAATTTTATCCAGTTCGTTGTAGATGTCAAAATAGTCAAGCTCGGCCGCCTGAACGGAAACTGTGGCAAGGTTAATAAAAAAACACGCCAAAACGGCATATAATCTGAACATATATTTTTCTCCCGATAATTAAAATACATATAAATCTGTTTATAATAAAATCAAGGTCGAAAAAACATTCATTGTTTTTAATAATTTCTTTAAAGTTGCCAAATTAGTATCAATTAAACTTTAAGATTTTTTTAGTGCTGCTTATTAGGGATTAATTTTTTTATTTTCAGACATATATCTAAGAAAATTGAAAACCTAAAAAAGGAAAATGATATGAAAAAAATAGCCTTGCTGCTTTCATTAAGTGTTTTGCCCGATGCCGCGCAGGCGGTTACAACGGTCGTTGAGGCCGGGAAAGTTGTCGATGGCGGAGAAGTAAACATCGTAGAAACACAGCAGGTCTATGGAACAGCTGATAATTTTAACGTTTATGGTAACCAGCAGATTATGAATGGCGGCGTTACCCATAACAGTGATATTTTCCCGGCAGGCCACCAAAATATTGAAAAGGGCGGAACTAGTTATAATACCTCGGTTCAAGGCTTTGCCATACAGAATATTCGGGGAAATGCCTATTCTTCTGAAGTGAAGGATAACGGAACAATCAACGTCAATAACGGCGGTTATGCTGAAGGGGCAACAGTTGCCGGCGGAGAACTCTTTGTCTTAAAAGGAGGGACGGCAAACGGAACGATTATAAATGCGGGAACGGAATATGTTTCGGGAACGGATAAAAATGCTGTCGTCAAAGGAGGCACGCAGCAGGTTAAAAGAGGCGGCTATACGGAAAAGACGCAGGTTGACGGCGGTGTCCAGAAAATAGAAGTCGGCGGCACAGCCGAAAATACAACAGTAAATTCCGGACAACAGGATGTGTACGGAGATGCTTTGAAAACGCAGCTCAACAACGGGACAATAAATATTTATGACACCGGTTATGCGGAAGGAACCCTTGTCAATGGCGGCAATATGATTGTAAATAGCGGTGCTTTTGTCAAAGAAACCACTCTTGCCGGCGGCAGTGAGGATGTTTACGGTTATGATATCGAAAGTACAATCAAGGGAGGCGTTCAGAGAGTTCAAAACGGCGGCGTGTCAGAAGAAGCAAATATAACGGGAACCGGTATTCAGGAAATATATGCCGGCGGCCGCGCTTTTAACAATACATTGTCTTCCGGCGGAACACAGCAGGTTAACAGCGGCGGAATTACCTATCGGACTAATATTTCGTCCGGAGGAATAATGAATGTTTCCGGAGAAGCGTTTGAAACGGCAGTTTCGGAAGGTGGTAATATGACGGTTTTGAGAGGCGGAACCTCTGAGAATACCACACTTTCCGGCGGAATAATGACAGTCAGCCGGGATGCAGCGGCCAAAAGTACAATTATAAACTCGGGGACGCAAAATGTTTTCGGTAAAGATTATAATGCCTCAGTCAATGGCGGAAGCCAGATTATAAAAGGTGGCGGGGAAGCCTCAGGGACGGTTGTAACCGGAAACGGCATCCAGATTGTGGAAAAGGACGGCAATGCTTCCGGCGTAACGGTAAAAAGCGGTGGCCGTCAGCAGGTTTTCGGACAGGCCGAAGGAACAGTGGCCGCTAAAGGCGGAACCATTGAACTTGAAAACGGTGCCAAAGCTGTTTCCACCCGGGTTAATGGCGGAGATATTTATGTCAGAAAAGGGGCGGAAGCTCAAAATACGAGTATTAAATACGGAACGGAGAATGTCGAAGGAATAAGCAGAAATACCGCCGTAAATGCTTTCGGTTTTCAAAATGTGCTAAGCGGCGGGGAAACTTTCGGAACCCGGATTAATTTCTGGGGAACGCAGAATGTTCAAGCTGGCGGTACGGCGTCTGCCGGCCTGATTAATTTTGGCGGTGTTCAAAATGTTTACGGAATTGCTGCCGACACGGTTGTCAGCGGAGGCCGCCAAAATGTGAGAAACGGGGGAACGGCGGTTGCAACCGGTGTAAACGGCGGAATTCTGACTGTTTATGACGGGGGAACGGCAAAAGATGCCAAATTAAAAAACGGCTGGCTCATTCTGAATTCAGGCGGTGCTTTGCAGGGAAAAACCACGGCGTCAAACGGTATTATCACAATTGCCGGCGACAACAGCATTCCACATCTGGAATTAGACAAGACGTTGGTAAATGTCAATTACCGCGCCAAACATACGACTTTGCAGATAGGCCGGCTGGATGGCAGCGGAACTTTTAATATGACCAGCAATTTGTCCGGCGGTACTGCCGATACGATTAATGTTAACGGCGGTGACGGAAATTTTGGGCTGATTATACATGATTACAGTATGGGGGTGGCGCCGTCGCAATATAAAATTATTGATGAAGCGCTCAATGCCCATGACAATTTTTATCTGGTCGGCGGCGGTGTGGATGTCGGAGCTTTTCGCTATAAGCTGGAACAGGAAAACAACGATTGGTATCTTGTCAGAACCGGCCAGTTGTCGGATACTTCTTATGTTGCAAAAAATACGCACAGTTCATTGTCTTCTCTGTTTTACAGCCATCTGAATCCGGTCTTCAACCGTCTGCGTGTTGGGCATAAAGCTGCGGAACACGACAGCGGCCTATGGGTAAAAGGGCTGGGACGGAAAATTAAATTTCATTTCAAGGACAAGACGCACAGCAGCTTGGAAATTTACGGAAGCGCCATCGGGTTTGACCATGAAGTTTGGCATAATGAAAGCAGTCATGTAAAAGTAGGCGTTTACACCGGCTATACCGATACACGCCAGAAATATGACAGGGCAGGGCGCGGTGATGCCGATACACACAGTCTGGGCATGTATTCTAGTTTGAATACGGCGGACAACTGGTTTGTCGATGTTGTCGGAACGTATTTTTGGCATGATCAGAAAATCAGAAGCTATACGCCCTCGGGAGCAGATGTCGACGGAAAATATAAAACCCATAGCTGGCAGGCTTCCGTCTTTGCCGGCCGCCGCATAAACCTCCGGGATAATTGGTTTGTTGAACCATCTGCCGGATTTAGCTATATGCATATTAACGGCGCTGATTACCGGACAAATTTCAATACCTTGGTTGAAATGTCAAATGCCGGTTATTTCAGCGGTAATGCGGGCCTTGTCGGCGGAAAGAAATTTGCCGTTGGCGAAAATTCCTCTTTAGACGCTTACGGGCGGTTTAATTTAATTTATGACTGGGATGGAAAAAATGAAATAAAAGTCGCTTCTTACAGCATGACGGAAGACATCGCCTCTCTGCGCTATGAATTTGGCGCCGGTGTAAATTTCGTTTGGGATAAAGATTCGTCTGTTTATATGGAAGCGTCTACCCAACTGGGAGATCAGGTTGATGTTCCCTGGGAAATAAATCTTGGCTTGCAATATGATTTCTAAGAAAAGGGCGGAATTTTACCGCCCTTTTATGATATTTTGGCCTCAAAACCATTGTCAACATTCCGCAAGTGCAAAGTGCAACCGTAAAGTTCAGAAATTCGGCTGACAATGGACAGGCCGAGGCCGCTTCCCGTCTGTTTTTGTCCGGCCGGTCTGTAAAACCGCCGCCCCAGCAGGGAAAGATGTTTTTCCGCCACCTGTGCCGGCGTGTTGATAACGCTGAGCGTTCCATTTCCTGTTTCTATTCTGACTTCAGCGCCGTCCGGGCTGTATTTTACGGCATTGTCAAACAGATTACGCACAATCAGGGCTGCCAGAAGCGGGTTTCCCTCCGCAAAGGGGCCGGAACCGTTATCGGAATAGTACAGGTTGATATGTTTAGCCTCAGCGGCTTCTTGATACTCGTCCATAAGCGGAGATATAACCTGCGGCCAGAATATTTTTTCTTTAATGGCGGATTGCTGGGACGATTCTGCCTTTGACAAGGCCAGGAGCTGTTCAACCAGCCTTGCCGAACGGTCAATTCCGGCAGCCAGCTTTAGCAGGGCTTCTTTTCTGACATATTCGTCATCCTGCGCCAGTTGAAGGACTTCAAGCTGAACTTTAAGCGCCGTCAGCGGTGTCCGCAGTTCATGGGCGGAATCGGCGATAAAACCGCGCTCCCTTTCCAGCATATTGTTTATTTTTTCAAAAAGGACATTCATAGAGGTAATGAGCGGCCGGATTTCTGATGGGAGTTTTTCCTCCGTCAGCGGCGACAAGTCGTCCGCTGACCTGCGGACAAGATTGGATGCCAAGCGGTTGAGCGGCCGGAATTCCAGGGTAATAATCAGAATCATGAGCAGCAGCAGGATGCAAATGCCAACTCCCCAAGGCAGAATAAATTCTTCAGTCATTTCCCAGACAATATCATTGCGGTAATCCAGTTCCTGCCCGACGGCAATGACATACTTGCCGTCAGCGGAAGCCAGCCAGACAATGCGCCATTCTTCGCCGTCAACCGGTTGTTTTATGAAATTGCCGACATAGGGGGCAAAGAAAAAGTCTTTGCCGTTTTCATTGTCATGAAAAACCATTTTCCCCTGCTTGTCAAAAACGGCAAAACCGATGGCCTCGTCTTCATCGTCGGCGTGGTTAATGCGTTTGATTAGTTTATTGGTAATTTTTTGCACATCCGGCGTTGCCGTGCTCCAGTCGGCGGAAGCCAGCTGTCGTGCCAGAGCCATTTGGTAAGTGTCAAAAAACTCGTCTATTTTTTCGCTGGTTTCCTGCCATGACACAAAAGCTGCTGCCGAAAACACAATGCCGGAAACAAGCGCGAAGAAAATGATAAGCCTGAGCCTTAAACTGAGTTTTTTCATTATTCCTCCATAATATATCCGATTTTGTTAATCGTTTTAACAATTTCTTTTCCGAGTTTTTTACGCAAATGGTGAATATGGACTTCAACGGCATTGCTCTGTACTTCTTCATCCCAGGAATAGATTTTGTTTTCAATGCTTTCTTTTGACAGGACTTTGTTTTTGTTCAGCATTAATAATTCCAGAACAATAAGCTCCTTGGGAGAAAGGACAACTTCCTTTCCCCCTTGGAAAACTTTTCTGGTTTGCGGATTAAAACGGATATTCTTGTAGGAAATATCCGGGGTCGGATGCCCGTTGTTCCGACGGATAATCGCATTAAGCCTGGCCTGAACCTCTTTTAGGGCAAAAGGCTTGCCGAGATAATCGTCCGCGCCGCAGTTTAAGCCGAGAATACGTTGGTCGACATCGCCGCGGGCCGTCAGAATAAGAACCGGTTCCTTTCGGCCTTTCTGTCGCCAATGCTGCAAAATTTCCAGCCCGTCGGCGCCGGGCAGCCCCAAATCGAGGACAACAGCATCGTAAGGTGCCTGAAACAGAGCTTCCTGCCCGTCATCCCCGTCGTCAAACCAGTCTACGGAAAAGCCCAGTTTTTCCAGTCCTGTTTTAAGCCCGTCTCCGATGAGCGTGTCGTCCTCGATGAGTAAAATCCGCATAGCAGCTGCCTTTGTTAGTAATGTCTTTTTATTTTTTTAAATTTATCATATCAACATCAATTTCTGTTTTAAAGAAATCTTTGTCAACTTCCCCCTGAATAATAACGGTATCCTGAGGCGTAACTGTTACGCCGCGCCAATCGTCATTGTCAATGTCTACGGTAACCGTGCCGCTGGCATCTTTAAAGACATATTTTTCATCGCCCAGGCCGCGCTCAATTTGTCCCACCAGGACAACCGGCGTATCGTCACTGTAAGTCAGAGCCTGAGCAACGGTGGAAGGTTCCAGTCCCGGCCCCTTGAAACCTCCTGCCTGAGAAGGTCCGTTAAAACCGGCAGCCATGGCCGAGCCGGCAGATAAAGTCAGGGCTAAAGCAAAAACGGAAGCGGTCATAATTTTGTTCATGTGAATTCTCCTAAAATAAATTAAAGTGTTATGCTGTTTACATTATCACTTCACCATTGCAAACTTAAGGAACGCTTAAGAAAAAAAATCTTGATTAATAATTTTATTTTTAATACTCTAAAAACAGTAGTTTCCAAATCTTGGAAATTATTAGAACCAGAGATGGTTCGGAGCCTTAGAAAGCTTTTATACGACACGGTGTTGGATATAACATCGTTAGATTGCTGTTTGCCGAAAGGCAATAACAATAAATATATCCCCGATTCAGCAATTTGGTCGGGGAGGTTTCAGTGTATGTACAGAAGAATTTACTTTAAAGACTGAAACGGTCATTTTGTCGTATATGATTTTCTAGCTCTCCGACCGCCAAATCTGGCGGTTTTTTGCATAAAATAATGGAGATGGAAAATATGAAAAAAATAATAATGATATTAATAGGATTTATTCCAATATTTTTAAGCGGATGCGCCAGTATCGTATCCAGAGGAAACCAATTGGTTGGTATTAGTACAGAACCGGATGACGCTGAAATAATAATTAGAAACAGCAAAGGCCGGGTTGTTCATAAAGCAAAATCGCCAACCAATGTATCTTTGGTTAAATCTGACGGGTATTTTAGTGGTGAAGCTTATTCTGTAAATATAAAAAAGGAAGGATATTCCGGAAAAGAAATAATTATAGATAGTACGTTAAGTGGCTGGTATTTATTTGGGAATCTTGGATTCGGAGGATTGATAGGGTGGTTTATTGTGGATCCGTTAACAGGAGCTATGTACAAATTAGAACCTGATGAAGTTAATGTTTTTTTGGAAAAGAAATAGGAGGAAAGAATGGGAAAAGCAATAAATTTGTGTCTTGCAGTTTTATTAGTTGTTAGCGGATGCGCTTCTTTTGGAGGTCATTCACCTGAAATTAGTAGTTTTCCAGAAACAAATATAAAGCCAACGCTTTTAATTAAAGTAAAATTTCGCCAATTTATAAATGATGAACCTAATTATATGTTTTCTGAAAACGGACGAGCAATGTTGACCGATAAGGTAATTGAAAGATTTAATATGTCAAATATGTTTGGTAGCGTTGGAGATGATATAAAAAATCCGGAATACACTTTAGAAGTAAATATTGAAAATAGGGGTGATGCCAGTATGATTATGGCATTTTTAACAGGGCTTTCTCTATATATTATACCAAGTTGTGCAACCGATGATTATAAATTGGAGGCTAAGTTAATTAATAACAAAACAGAAAAAGTAAATAAAATTGCTATGAAAGACTCTATAACAACATGCCAACAGCTTCTCTTGTTGTTTGTGATGCCGTTTAAATTTCCGATATCAGAAATTAAAACAATGCAAGATAACTTTGTTGACAATCTTGCTTTAAATGTAAATGAAGCAATTCAGAGAAACTGATTAACAAAATAAGGAAAACACAAAGTTTTGTGTTTTCCTTATTACATATTTTAAGAAACGATTTTCAGGCCGACAACGCCGACAATAATTAAACCGACGCTGACGATTCGTGACAGTTTTCGGCTTTCTCCGAAGAAAATCATGTTGACAATAACGGCGCCAGCTGTTCCCAGTCCCATCCAGGTGGCGTAAGCAATGCTCATGTCCAGATACGTCAGGGAAAAATATAGAAATAAATATGAAAGCGCAAAACCGCAGGCAAAGAGCGCCAGATTTGTCAGATTTTTCTTCCGGCTGAAAAGTTTTAGACCGATAACTCCGAAAATTTCCAAAGCCGAGGCGATAAAAACATAGATCCATCCCATTTTTTTTACTCCTTTCCGGCACCTGAAGTTTCATTCTCCGCCAGTTTCAGACTGATGACGCCGATAATGAGAATGGCAATGAAAAAGCCTTTGGCCAATGAAAATTCAACATGAAACAACAGCGTGTCCATCAGAGCCGTGCAAATTGTACCGACAGCGGAAAAAATAGCGTAAACCGTTCCTGTCTGAATGCTTTCGCAGGCTTTTTCCAGAAAATAAAAATCAGTGACAATGATAACGGCGATAATTGAAAAATGGAACCAGTTTTCCGCGGCATTAAAGCCATATATCCAAAGAAGTTCGAAAATACATGTCAAAATGACATACATCCATCCCTTGCTAATTTTTTTTCTCCTTTTTTAATAATATAACAATTAAAATTATAACAGGAGAGGGAAGATTCGTCAACGCCTCCTTATGACAAACAAGAATAATGCAAAGTTATCTCTCGTTGTATGTCGAGGAGGTGTAGAACTGCAGTTCAGCCGGCGTAAACGAAATTGAGTGCGTGTCGGAGGTCACTCTCATTGTTATGGTTTCTTCGGTCTTTCCGCTTGCAGCAATAGTAGCGTCCGTAAAACGTTCAATATTGTTTTTAATTGCTTCGTCAAAATCCAGCGGTTTTTTCTTGGCTTTCATAAAACTGTCCAACAGTTTTTTTGCCATAACGCCGGCAACGGCGCCGACCACCGGATTTCCAAAAGCAGCACCAACGGCGGCGCCGGAAATCTCAGGGAGATAATCTTTGGCTTTTTCTGAGATTTTTTTTATTCTTTGACGCAGTTTTTCGCGCCTTTCTTCATCATTTTCCATATCAGCCTCACACTTTACCCACAACTAATATGAATTATATATTTTTTTGACAAAAAAATCAAGAGCCTATTTGCAGAAACGGAATATAAAATCAAATAAGGATTTGATAAATGGAACAAAATATAAATATTTCACAAGGCAAAAGGAAAATTTTCATGAAAATGGCTGATTTTGAAGCGTATGCGGTAAAGCATAAATTAATTAAACCCTCTTGACACTTGTATTTTTGTAGATAGAATAAGCGGGAAAATCAATTATTTTGTCTAATAATTAAACTTAAAAATTATGAAAAAGGTAAATTTTTTACTGGCCGCCAGTCTGGCGCTTCTTGTTTCCTGTACACAAAAGGATCAGCTTCCCGAAAATCCGAAAGATAAACAGGAATATCGGGATTCAAACGGAAATTCATGGATTTGGAATGCTTTGCTGATGCGCTGGGCTTTAATGCCGTCAACAACATCAGGCGTCGCTTCTTCTCCGGCATATTTTTATTATCCGGGGAACAATAGCTGGACAAATGCCAACGGTGTTAAAGTCGAACCACCGTCAACCGTAAACAAGTCAACTTACAGTTCGGTCAAGCCAAATTCAAGCCGCAGCGGTTCTTCTTACGGAAAAAGCGGCAGCAAGCCGTCTTCGGGAAAAGGTTTTGGCAGCAGCGTCAGTCGTCCGTCACATTCATTTGGAGCTTAAAATAAACTGATTATGGAAAGATGTTTATGTACGCCGCGCCAAAATTACCGGAATATTATTGAAAATCAGGGCTTTGGTTTTCATGAGGATTACTGGTTGGAGAATGCTTATTACCGGATGACGCTGTCAGAAGTTAAGGAGCTGGAAAAGGCAACTAAGGAATGTTACGAAATGTATTGTGCAGCAGCCGAGGCCTGTTTATATGACAATAAAAGGCTTGAGGCACTGCATATTCCGCTTGAAGTTCGCGAAGCGATAATCAGAAGCTGGGAGGAGGATGATTATTCTCTGTATGGGCGTTTTGATTTTGCTCTTGTGAACGGAGTTCCCAAACTTTTGGAATTCAATGCCGACACGCCGACTTCCCTGATTGAAGCGTCGCTTATCCAATGGTTTTGGAAAGAAGATATGTTTCCTGATAACGACCAGTTTAATGGTATTCATGAAGGATTGGTCGCTTCCTGGAAATTTATTGCCGAAAAATACAATTGCTGGACATGCTGTTTTGCTTCGGTAACAGATTGCCTTGAAGACAATGCGACGTTGGCTTACCTCATATCAACGGCAGTTGAGGCCGGGGTAACGCCTTATGAAATGGATATCAGCAGTATTGTTCATGAAAACGGCTCCTTATACGCGCCGGACGGCAGCCCGATAAACTTTATGTTTAAGCTTTATCCCTGGGAATTTATGTTTCGGGAAGATGCTGCCGGTTGCACGACGGAAATGTGTTGGCTGGAACCGCTTTGGAAAGCTTTAATGTCTAACAAGGCAATGCTGCCCATACTGTATGAAATGTTTCCGCAGTCGCCTTATGTTTTGCCGGCCTATGCCGAACCGGGAAAATTGTCTTCATTTTGTAAAAAGCCGATTTTCTCCCGGGAAGGGGCTAATGTTGAGTTGGTCAGAAAAGGTCTTGTTCTCGAAAGCTCGGACGGTGAATACGGCGAAGAAGGATATATCTGGCAGGAATTGGTCGATTTGCCCCGTTACAACGGTGTTTATCCGATTCTCGGAAGCTGGGTGATTGGCGGAGAACCTTGTGGTTTGGGTATCCGGGAAAACACGTCCCGCATTACTGACAATTTAAGCCATTTTGTTCCGCATATTATAGCCTAAGCCGGTAAAATTTAAAACGACGCAAGAATTTGCGTCGTTTTTTGTTTATAGCGATGATTTTTTTTCGCGATTTCTGTTTCTAAAATCCCTCTTCTTTATAGGGGCGGGACATTAGTTCTTCCATGGCAGACTTTAACGGCAGGGCATGGAACAGAATTTTGTTGATTACTTCACAAATCGGCATCTCGATTCCCAAATCTTGAGCGCGTTTCAAAACGGCTTGGGTCGTATAAATGCCTTCAACCGTTCTTGTGTTTTCTTCAATCAGCTTTTGGGCATGTCCGCAAAGGCCGACTTCGTAACCAAAACTGAAATTTCTGGATTGCGAGCAACTGCATGTCAGAACCAAATCCCCCAGACCGCACATTCCCATCATTGTGCTGATTGTTCCGCCCAAGGCTTTGGAAAGACGCGTCATTTCATTTAGCCCGCGCGTAATCAGAGCAGCCCGGGCACCATCACCGAGACCGGCTCCTTCAATCATCCCTGAGGCAATGGCTATGACATTTTTTACGCTGCCGCCGATTTGCGGGGAAATCATGTCAGTTGTTGTATAGGGGCGAAAATAAGGCGTCGCCAGCATTTGTGTTAAACGGGCGGAAATACTGTTCTCGGCACAGGCAATCGTAACAGAAGTAAGCTTTTGCCGTGCAATATCGACAGCAAAGCCGGGGCCGGATAAAATGGCGGTTGTCAAGCCGGGAACCTCTTCCTGTACCGCTTCCGAGAGCATTTTTCCCGTTTCGGCCTCAATACCTTTGGCGCATAGAACAATAACGGTTTCTTTCTTTGCAAAGGGTTTTATTTGCCGGAGAATTTGCCTTGTTGCCTGTGCGGACACGGTTAACAGGACAATATCTGAAAAGTCAAAAATCCGGCGAATGTCGGATGTTGCCTTAATCGCATCTGGCAGCGGAATATTCGGCAGACATTTGTTGATGTGTTTTTGGTTGATACTGTCAACAACATCTTCTTTTCGATCCCAACACAAAATCTCGTTACCGGCGCGAGCTGCCGTCAGAGCCAGCGCTGTTCCGAAAATCCCTGTTCCGGCAATTCCGATTTTTTTCATAAGCATCTCCTTGTTTTATTGATTCTATTTGTATAAAACAAAACTTACCGCCACGCTTAATAATCCCACTGATGATGCTTTAGGTCAATATGGGTGTCATCTTTCAGAGTGATGCCTTCTTGGGCGAGAAGATATTTTTGGTTGTCCCAGCCGGGAACTAGCCTGCCGCAGTGGTTGACAATCCTGTGGCAAGGGTAGTCGCCGTAATATTCTGCCCGACTGAGAACCTTGCCGACAAGACGGGAATTTTTCTCCCGCCCGATTAGTCTTGCAATCTGTCCGTAGGTTGCAACTTTCCCTTCCGGAACTTCCTCTACGGCAGATAATATTTCGTAAGCTAAATCATCATCTAATATTTTTTTCATCTGTATTTTCCTGAAACATGAGATTCGGCTGTCAAAAATGTTTGTCAGTCGCCAAAAAACATGGGCGCATAATCGCCTTGCGCATTATAACCGTAATTAATACGGTTGTTGCCGACGGATGAGGGGACATAGTCACCATGGGCATTATAGCCGTAATTTATATTATCGTTGCCGACGGCGGTCGGTACGTAATCACCATGCGCGTTGTAACCATAATTAATGCGGTTATTGCCAACAGAAGTTGGAACATAATCTCCGTGAGCGTTATAGCCATAGTCAATATTATCATTACCGATAGCGGTAGGAACATAATCGCCATGGGCGTTGTAACCGTAAGTAACTTTTTTTCCGTCAATTTCCGTTGGGACATAATCGCCGTGCGCATTGTATCCATAAACAATATTTCCGGCTTTGGCTGCTTCTGTAAAAAACACCAAAGAAACAAACACTATTGAAATAAGAATTTTCATTTCCGGCTCCTCTCCTGAATGTCAAGATGTTATCTTTATTTCGGAAAATAATCAATATGTTATCTTGCTCATTGAGGTTTAAATAAAAATAATATAAACTCTTTAAAAATATAATTTTTGGAAAATGAAAAAATTATGCAGTACACGAATAAATACCAATCTCCTCTGGGAGAAATATTGTTGGCGGCTGACGAAAAGGGGCTGACAGGTTTGTGGTTTAAAGGCCAAAAATATTTTGCATTATACTTAGATAAGGAACACGAAGAAAAAAATCTGTCGGTTTTAAAAGATGCAAAACGGTGGCTGGATATATATTTTTCAGGCAAAGAACCAAACTTCAAATTACCGCTCCATTTTACGGGAAGCCCTTTTCAAAACGAAGTTTGGGAAATTTTATATTCCATCCCTTATGGAAAAACGATGACTTATGGAGAAATTGCACAAATTCTTGCTAAGAAAAAAGGATTAGTTCAAATGTCTGCTCAGGCGGTCGGCTGTGCTGTAGGGCGTAATGAAATATCAATCATAGTGCCATGCCACCGGGTTGTTGGGAGTTCCGGCAGCCTTACGGGTTATGCCGGAGGAATTAATAAAAAGATAGAATTACTCAAACTTGAAGGAGCATGGCAGGATAAATTTTTTATTCCCCAAAAAAGCACCGCTCCTTAAAAGCCGAAAATAATAACATAATCGACTATAGTCATCTGACTAAGTAAGGTCTGATAACGCTCAAATACTTGGCTGGCTTGCTTTTGATGTCAGACCAGATATGGAATTTTCTGAACAACGACAAAAAACAGAAGGTTTTAAAATTACTTTGTTCGGAAATTTTATTAGATGGTAAAAATGTAGATATTTCAATAAGAAAACCTATTTTAGCACTGGCTAAAATAGGCTCTTGTCAAGTTTGGCAGGAAGAAAGAACAATATTCTAAGCAGAATTTAATTATAAATTATGAGCTGTTTCTTGAGCACCGTAAAGAAATTCTCATTATGAAGGAATGTCTTATGCTGATTAAAATGACAATTTAGTTACTTCACCACACTGCATTCATCTATTAAAATTAGTTTTTTGTTTTCTTTCGCGATATCTTTCAGATGCTTTGTAAATCCGCTTTTTGAAAATATGCCGTAGGTTAAATCATACCCTTTGAAATCGTCAAGCCGCAGATTTCGGGCTTAAGATGAAGACCAGTAAGAAGCTTCATAAACAGACTATCCGCGGAATATTAAGCAACCGTTTTTATATCGGGGAAATGTATAGCGGCGGGCAATATTATCCGCATTGTTATCCGCGGCTGACGGACAGTTATACGTTTGAACGGTGTCAGGAAATTTTGGAAGGTAAGGCAAATCATAAGGTGCAGAAGCATGAATATGTATTTAAAGGACTGGTTCGTTGTAAAAACTGCGGTGGTGTTGTTTCAACTGACATCAATGTACATTCGGCGAAAAAGAAGGGCGGAGAAAAAATCGTTTATAAATACCTTTTTTGTCCGCAATGCGGCGGCTATCGGACGAGAGAGGAAAATGGGGTTGAAAAAGTGAGAGAGGCATTAAAAACGCTTAAAAACATGCCTAAAAGCGTTGTCGAGAAATTGGTTGCTTGTTTGGATGAAGAAATTTACAAAGACCATAAAATGGAAATAGAAGCCAAGAAGGCATTGGACAGGCAGATTGCCGGTTTTGCCGAAAAGGAAAGCCGATTGATAGACTTGTTTACGGGAGGCAGTATTACACAGGATTTATATACCAAAAAACTAACCGAATACAGACAGGATAAGAAAAAACTGGAAGAGAGATTAACCGACTATAGTCATCTGACTAAGCAAGGTCTGATAACGCTCAAATACTTGGCTGGCTTGCTTTTGATGTCAGACCAGATATGGAATTTTCTGAACAACGACAAAAAACAGCAGGTTTTAAAATTACTTTGTTCGGAAATTTTATTAGACGGTAAAAATGTAGATATTTCAATAAGAAAGCCTATCTTAGCACTGGCTAAAATAGGCTCTTCTCCAGTCTGGCTGGAAGAAAGGGCAATTTACATGGCAAAATTTAATTATAAATTATGAGCTGTTTCTTGAGCACCGTGAAGAAATTCTCATTATGAAGGAATGTCTTGTACTGATTAAGAACTTGACGGAAAATGAAATGACAATTTAGTTACTTCACCACACTGCATTCATCTATTAAAATGAGTTTTTTGTTTTCTTTTACGATGTCTCTCAAATGCTTTGTAAATCCGCTCTTTGAAAATATGCCGTAGGTTAAATCATACCCTTTGAAATCGTCAACTTGGCATTTTTCCACCAGCTTTGCATAAACATTAACGTCAACAGGCTTGTCGTCTTTGTAATATTTACATTCCGCCGCAAAAATACGCTTGTGGCTTTCATCAATGGCAACCAAATCTATCTCTTCATTTTTGTTCCAGTATGCGCCGATACGAGAAGGAACAAAATCGATTTCTTTACTTTTGCATAGTTCTGCAAATATATTGCGGCAGATTTCTTCATAAACAAATGCTACGTGATTATCAATAAAATTGGATTTCAGTTTATCTTGTACAAAATTCAGATTATCCAGTTCAAGCTCTCCTTTGTAAGGAAAAACAAACATAAACCAAAAGCGGATAAAAATATCTCGAATAAAATATAATCCTTTCCGACTTTTTTCCGGATTTTTTTCGGTGGCCGGAACACGTTTTTCAAGTAGGTATAACCCCTGCAAAGTTTCCAGATAGGGACTTAATTTGTTGCCTTCCGTGGACATTGCCGAAGCTATCTCCGATAGTTTGTGATTATTTTGAGCTATTGCTTTCATAACCGAATAATAGTTTACCGGTTCTTTAACTTCCTTATTGAGTAAAAACGCCGGTTCTTCGTACAAAAAGCCGTTTTTATTAAGAATGACGCGGGAGATATTATCCATTAAAGAATTTTTGTTATCAAAGAACTCCAAATATTTCGGAATGCCGCCGGTTACGGAATAAAGTTCAACCACATCGGAAAAAGACTTATGGTGATAATGTTGTCTGATATCAAAAAAAGGAAGCGGAGCTAGTCGGATTTGAGATGTACGGCGACCATACAAGGGACTGTTTTCGGCTAAAACCTGTTTCGTCATCATATTAATGTATGAACCGCAGATAATGACCATAATATCTTGCTTTGATAAGACTTCATCCCAAGCTTTTTGAAAGATTGAAGTGAAAGCGGGATTTGTATTAACCATGTACTGAAATTCATCAAGAACGAGCACTTTGGTATTTTTGCTTGGAACAGCCGCAAACAGCTTGAAGAGTTCAAGCCAATCATCAAAATTAGCCTTGGCGATAAATTCCTGATTAGCAAATTGCGATAAACTTAAAGCAAACCGCTTCATACTCTGTGGCTCGGATTCTTCTGTTGCCAAGAAGTATAGGGCGGGCTTGTCTTTAATGAATTCTTGAATTAAAGCAGTTTTCCCGATACGTCTGCGACCATATATAACAACAAAGGAATGTTTATTATTATATTCTTGCTCTAAATCGCTAAGTTCTTTTTTTCTGCCGATAAATTCCATGCCATCACCTGTATAACCGCCTTATTTAATATAATATAGATTAGACTAATTTAAATTATATTGCAAGAGAAATTTTTCAAATATAAAAAATATCAAACAATGCACATTCTTTAACATTTTCTTTGAAATCGGCAGAAAATATAGAGGTCTGAAAATGCTCTCCAAAGCTCGTGTGGCAAAATGTTAAATTTTGTTCGGATTACAAACTTTGTTTAACATTTTATTTTTGTTTGTTAATAAGATACTTAATGGCTACTATTTAATTTTTATCTCTATTCCATAACCATGTCTAGTATCTCTATGAGCCGAGTATATTTTTTCTATTCCATTAAATTTTATATAAAAACCAGCTCCTCTATAAGGACCATCTTTTTCAGCACAGGCAAGTCCTACTTGTGCTATATACCCATTAAACTGTGGCATTCCTGTAATCAGCTTATCTAACTCTTTAGTTACATTACTAAATTTTCCATTTGTTGAATATATTACATATATCCAAGACATTTCATTGTTTTCATCCTTAAACCATATCTGTGGATATATACCAATTATGTCGCAATAAGATTCAAATTTCATTTTTTCTTTTCTTATATAGTCTTTTACTATACCTACAGCCATATTGTTAAATTCATAATCGGACATCATTACTTTTTCATCCGTTGCAACAACCAATGGATTTACCAGTTCATTTGTTCTTATATCATATAAATTCCATTCATCATTGGGCAATGATAATAATGTTTTCTTGTTCTTTATAGGAAAAATACACGGAATTAAGTTGTGAGTAGTACATTCTTTGATAAATCTATCTTTTTCTTGTGTCGTCAGATTTTCATTTTTGCTATAACCAACATCAATTAAAACAGAAAATATTTTATTTTTGTAAGCAAATGACATATCGTCAAATTTCGGAAACATTGGCTCAACTCTTATCCAACTAAATCCCTTATGTTTTTTTAATCTCTCTTCTAAAAAACTACCAGTCATATTTCTTGCTTCCCAATAATCTTCTGTTTTATCAGGTCTATCTAACATATCCAATTTACTGTCATTAGTTGTATCTATTCCATTTACACCAGCTGTTTTTCTTTTCTCTTTTTCCTTTGTGTTTTCGTTCATATATCTAACCTTTTGCCCAGTAAGACTTTCCATATATTTTTCAATGAAAACTAGAATCAATGTGTTTCTGTTTGCAGGTTGTCCACTAAATATAGGCATCATTTGTAGCATAAGAATAAATCTCTCGTCTTTGTATATTCTTGCATCAAAGTCTTTATGTTTAATTATTCCTTCTTTATCAAGCTTATCTATAACTATCGTTAGGATAATAAAGCCTAACTTCATATTATTTTTTTTTAAGAAATTTTCTGTGACATAATACCATAAAAAAGCGTTGATTGCTTTTTTAGTATATTCTATTTTTAATACCTCTTGTGGCAAATATTTTATGTTGCTATGTACTATTTCAATTAAATCATCTATATAAGTTTCAGCAATATTCTTCTCCATTGCAGGGAGCCCCTGCAAATCTTCATACGCCTTTGCAATCCCAGGCATATCATCTGAAGATTTGTTATTCTTAATAACGATTAAAATTATTAAAATGCCTACAACAATTAAAATTTCCATATTTAGCTCCTCAATATTTGCCCAAATCTCACATTGAGAGTCTATTATCATTAAATTTTACATTCAATATTAATTTTATGTGTTTCGCCGCATTCTGTCATTAATCTTAATTTTTTTCAAAATCTTTTTCACTTCCTCTGTCGGAATGTATCTTGTCGGGTCGGTGTAGGAAAATCTGTGGCAGAAAACTTTACTACGATAGATATAGGCAATGTGGGTGGAGCTGTCTCCATGCGATATTCGGTAATGAATTAAAGGAAAATCTTTATAAACAAAGCCGTTGTCCCAGAGTTTCATTAGGTTGCCGAGAGTTATTTTATCAATAGCATAGCCGTAATAAGGACATCCGAAGGAATTGATGACAAATCCTGTCAGCACAAAATTGGCACAAGGTCTATTTTTCAACCTATGCCGATTGTTATAAATCCATTCGCAATGACTTAAAAACCAAACTCTATCTACTGTTTTCATCTTAAATCATTAAACTCTCAATCAGAAAAACAAGCTGGAAGAAAATTAATTTCTTATCTTTCAGAATTGTCAGAAGAAGAAAGAGCTAAAACTGTTGCTGAATACAATGATTATTTAAGAAGAGAAAGACTTACGCAACAAGGAAGACAATTTTCAATAGATAGTCTTCAAGATGATGGTTTTGATTTTCTATGCGGTTTTTTAAACATAGTAAATGTCTTGTCAAGTATTATTCTAGTGAAAAAAATATCTCAACCCTTTATCAATAAACTTAGAATAAGTAATAAAAAATTTGATAAATTTTGTGATTTGTTATTAAGTACTGTAATGAATGATGATGAAAAACAACTATCTTTTCTTAAACGTTTAGATATTGTGGCAAGTATAAAAAGCTCAATAAATCACACGAGATAATTGTACACGGTACGTCTGGAGATGCCAAATTGTTTGGCGATTTGGGTGATTGGTGTGCGATTGTTAACGAGGGCTTTTATTTCCTCGACCTGTTGGGCGGTTAGTTTCGGCTGACCGCCTTTATATTTGCCGTGCATTTTTGCAAGGGCAATTCCCTCCCGTTGACGTTCAAGTATAAGGTTGCGTTCAAGCTCTGCGACAGCTCCCAACATCGTCATCATCATTTTTTGATAAGGGTCTTGTTTATCGGATGCAAAAGTCAATTTCTCTTTGTGAAAAACGATTTTAGCCCCTTTACTGGTTATTTCCTCGACTAGATTTAATAAATCCTTTGTGTTGCGGGCTAATCTGTCCATGGAATGAACATTGATAATATCTCCAGTACGGATATTGAGTAACATAGCCTGCAATTCAGGACGGTCGGTATTTTTACCGCTGACTTTTTCGATATAAGCTCGGTCGCAAGGAACATCTAAAAGCTGTCGTTCGGTGTTTTGGTCTGTTGTCGACACTCTCTTATAGTTAAAAATCATAGCGTTTACTCCTTTGTATGAAATTGATATTTATAACTTTGGTTTACACCTGTGCAACAAACCGTATTTTTGATGTAGATTGCACATAAAATCATCTGTGAAAGCACGGTATACTTCATTTGCATACCCTCGCTTTAATAACATACACGTCATTCTTGCTGATTTGGTGAATTTGGGGAATGTTACGGAGAGGGATTTGTTTTATACTGCCGCTGTCAAGGAGTTTGATTGAACTCCTAACCTTGTCAACGGTCGTCCAATGTGAATACTTGCCCTCTAAACCGATTAAAACGGCAGTGTCAGGCATTTCTGAGTATTGTTTAATCTGGTTTATCACTTCATCAACCGACATTTTCTTTCTTAGAAGAGGACGGGAAACCTTAATTGATAAGCCGAAATCAATTTTTAACTTTTCGCCAATGCAAAAAAGGTAGAAATGAATATTTAGATCAATATTACCCTTATTATGCTGATGCTCTCAAGGCATTTTTGTCCATTTTAGCGACAATATTCAACTATAATCTAAAACAGCCAAATTTACCTCCAGAGAGACTAAAGTTATTCCAACATACTGAATTGTTTTGAATATCAGTGATTCTTAATAATTTAACATAACCAACTGATTTTGCAGATGCCGTATATCCATAATGTATTCGTTTTGTTATATTTTCTAATCTGCACCAAGCCCATGAATCCGGTATTTCAAATGGGATCTCATCTGTGATATCATGGACTTCGGAACCTATCTTCTCATAATGGCGATTATCCTGATATTTTTCTTGAATTTTAAAGAAATATTCTTTAATCTTTTCAATATTTACGCAAAGGAATATCTATGGAAAGACCAATAATTAACATATATTGTGACGAATCTTGTCATTTACAAAATGACCATCATAAGTCTATGGTTATTGGTGGTATATCGTGTCCAATTAGCAAGGTTAGAGATATAACTTCCAAAATCAAATCTATTAAAGAAAGATTCGGTATTCCAAGAAATCAAGAAGTAAAGTGGACAAAGGTTTCTCCGGCAAAAAGAGAGTTCTATTCTGAATTAGTAGATTTGTTCATAAGAGAAGACAGTTTACGTTTCAGAGCAGTAAAAGTGCAGGATAAGAATCAACTCAAACATGAGAAATACCATCAAACACACAATGAATGGTATTATAAGATGTATTATACAATGTTGACGCACATTCTGAAACCACAAAAAAACTATAATATTTATATAGATATTAAAGACACTATCGGTTGCGAAAAGATTCGTAAGCTTCAAGAAATATTAGGACATAAGAAACAAAAAGAGGCTTTGGATATTTTGAAAATTCAGCAGATACATTCACACGAATCCGAATTGTTACAGTTTGCAGATATCCTGATTGGAGCGGTTGGATATAAAGACAGATTAAACGAAATAGAGAAGCCAAATCCAGTTAAGCTGTTGTTATGCGAAAAGATAGAAAAAGAGTTGCGAGTTGATTTTGATAAGAAATCTCGTTTTGCTGATGAGAAATTCAATTTGCTGATTTGGGAAGGAAGCAAATGACTTTAGAACTTCCTGAACTGTTAGAAATTGAATGGGATAACTATCCTGACAGGATTAATGACATATATGATATCTATCTAAACGAAATCTATGAGAAATTATCACTCTTTGGAAAGCCTGTCCATTGTCGTATTGTTCCTATAGATATGAAGCAATTGTGTTTTTAGATAAATTGCTCTCAATTAAATAATTTTGAAATGTTTTTTTCATTTGTTTTTCTCCTATAAAAAGTTAAAAACAAATTTTACAGGAAAAATCTTGTTCAAAACCAACCTTTACAACAATAATTAAAAATCATTATACCTACTTTGAACAAATTGGCTCTGAAATTAAAGATATTACAGTCGAAATTCCATTTGATATTCCTGATAGCTGGGAATGGGTTAGGTTGGGACAAATATGCCAACTAAATCCACGCAATATTGCAGATGACAATATAGAAGTTGGTTTTATACCCATGACTTTAATTTTTGATGGCTTTCAAAATAAACACGCATTTAATGTAAAAAAATGGGGCGAAATAAAACAAGGTTTTACACACCTTGCAAATAATGATATTGGTGTTGCAAAAATCACACCTTGTTTTGAAAATCGTAAATCTGTTATTTTTTCTAATCTACCTAATAAAATAGGTGCAGGAACAACAGAATTACATATAATAAGACCATATTGCAATATCATACCAGAATATATTCTCTTAATATGTAAAACCGAGTATTTTATAATCAATGGTATGAAAAACTTTACTGGAACAGCAGGACAACAAAGAATTTCCTCTCAGTTTGTAAAAGATTTGTTGATACCTGTGCCTCCAATTCAAGAACAATATAAAATAGTTCAAAAAATATCAAAAATGTTTGAAATTATAGATATTCTATAACTTGTATTACATTTTCTAATTTACTTACTATCTTTCTTTGTTCAGATAATGGGGGTAACGGGATAAGTTATTTTTTTCAAAAATAGTATGCAGTAAACCAAATATCAGTAAACTGGCATCCTTAAATTGATTCCAAGAAGTATTAATGTATTTTGTTGTCCAGATTGTTTCATCATCTTCTTCAGAAGATATAGCGGTTAATTCTTTTGCGTTATAAAGACTGTAAGAAGCTTTATCATAAACAGAAAGGCGAATTAAATTTTGAATAATTAGGTATATAACTATGAGGCGTTGTATGTTTTTCTCGATAAATTCATTTAAGTTTTTATAAGTTACGCCAGATGATAAAGTGTCGTTCCCACCATTTTTGAGATAAAATTTGTATTCTTGATGATAAACTTGATAGATGTTTTTTAATTCATAATTTCTGCTAGGGAGAGTTTTTTTATTTCCTAATGTACTTGTAATAAATTTGATTTTATCACCATCATCGCAATAATTTTCTATGCACACATCCATTAGGTTAAAAGAAACGAGGGCTTTATATTGTTTAAGTTCTTGTTCGTTTGCAGCTGCAATGTATGGTAATATATGAAAGTATAAATTGCTTAACAGTTCTTCTTTGTTTTCAATGATCGTTTTTTTACTCAATGAGAGATACGGACAGTTAAATTGGTATTTTTCATTGGTGTTGGTATTCATTTCATATCTCCTTAACATAAAGAAAACTTAGATCTAAGCCGTCATAAACTATATTTTCCGAAAGGGTTTTATAAAGCTCTTTCATTGAAATAGTTCCATAATGTGCATTAAGACCTTTATCTCCTTTCCATCCGCAAAGAAGATCTACCCTTTCGCTGATGACAGCGTGGTTGCGAAGTTCGGTTCTGAATGTGTGGCGAAAACTATGAAACACGTGTTTCTCTTGCAATTTATCATCGGGATTTTGAATTGTTTCATTGACTTTATCTAATGCTCGATTAAACCATTTTGACATTCCTGCGGAATATTCGTTGCGAGAATTTAGCTTTAGCTCGGGAAAAAGACGTTTTGATTTGTTGTTTTTATCTTTTCGTTGTTGCTCAACATATCCAAGAAAGCCAAGTTTAAGAAGGACAGGATGAATTGGAAGATCGCGGTGTCCCGCAAATGTTTTAACCTTTTTACCTTCGACATTACTGATATGTATAATATTAATGTCCTCTTTAATGCGGACATCATCCAAACTAAGTTGGCAAATTTCATTTAATCTTGCCCCAGAGTATAAACTAATTAGTGGTACCCAGAAATAGGCGTCTCTGTAAATTTTTTTCCCTGGTGTCATACGTCCGAGCCTATTGTTCATACAACCACGATAAACAGGAATATTAAATATTGCCTGTAATTGAGTTATTGAAAATGATAAATATTTATCCCCTTGTTTATCCCGAATGTCTTGTGCCGGCATTTCAACTTCGTCAAACGGATTTTCATCAATGAATTTTTTCTTTTTCGCCCACATAAAAATTGAGCTTAAAGTCTGAATGTAGTCATTTTGCGTTTTTATGGAAAGGCAGGGAAGTGTTTCATCAACCTTTGCCATTTTAATTGCTTGGAGGATCGTTTTATTTGCTGTTTTGCCGCTACCAAACCGACTGGGAATAAACGGGACGGTGTACACAAGTTCCTGCAAGTCATCGGCAGTAATTTGACGAATCACTTTGTCCTTACCGATTATATCAGCAAGCAAATTCATTTTGCTGGCAACTCTTTCTTTTGTTTCTTTGGATGTATTGTCTCTGCTTGGTGTTTGATTATACGCTTCGACAATTTCAGATAAGGTCATATCGGGTTTTTGTGGCTTTCGACTCTTTAAGGTTTCGTTGATAACAATTTGATTTTCGTATACACGATCAATCAATTCCGGCTCAACTTCACGTCGGACACCATTAAGATATTCGTAAATATAACGTAAGAACTGGATTTTTGCCCGCATAAAAGCATTTCTCATATCGAAAAGACTATTTTGTGAGGGTTTGGGGGAAATACTTTCAAATAAATAAAGATTCATTTCTTCATCAATGACTGAATATTCGTTATTGATGTATCTTGTTTCGTAAAAGTTAAGGTTTTCACGGTAAAAACGTTTGTCTTCCGATGTGTTTTTTGATGTTTTTAATCGGTCTTTTTCTTCTTCAATTTTATTGATTAACCAATTATAAGCCAAATTTTCAGCTTTTTGTTCGTCATAATCGTAAATACTGGAGCGGATCTGATTGTTTGATTTTTCTTTTTCCAGAGCTTTTTGTATTTTCTGCTGTTGTCTGTGCCGTTCTTTTATTTTTTTAAATTTTTCATAGGTTTGGTGGGACATATTTGCCATTGCATAAAAGTTATCCAGTTTGGCAAATTCTTCTTCCGTATACTGATTAAAATCAACAGTATCTTCAATATCTATATCGTCTTCAAAGAAATCATCATCGTCATCATCAAGAATCTGGGCAAAATCGAGTGTTTTAGAGTTTTCCTCTTTTTGTTTATTGAGATCGTTCAATAATTTACGCCGAATAGACATTGTTTCAAGCTCCGCCCGCAGTTTAGCCAACTTATAATCCTTGGTATTCAATGATCTCCATATTTGTTTTTTACCGTATTTGGAAACCAAACACTTTGGAATTGTAATGATAGTATAGTAAGAGGTTTCTCGGTTGTAAAGTTTCATATCAGCCCTTTCTTAAAAAGGCTAATTTTTGATGATGACATTAGCAGTATTTTGATAAAAAAATTAGCACCCGACATTAGCAGGTGCTAAAAAATTGATTTTTTTATTGGTAAATTCTTTGTTATTTCAAAGCCTTACCTTGATTCTGGCTGGGGTGGCAGGATTCGAACCTACGAATGTCGATACCAAAAACCGATGCCTTACCACTTGGCGACACCCCAATATATTTTTTAACAGAGTAATATTTATGCTAAAAAATATCGTTTGGCAAGCATTTTTTTTATTTTCCGAGAAAATTAATTAAATGCGCTGCAAAATTTTTGTTGGGCATTTTCTAAAGTTTTTTGCAGCTGGATTTTTTTCTTTTTGGCTTCTTCTTTGGCCTGCAGGATTTCAAGATCGCGTTCCTTGGCAATTTTATCCAAAATCGTTTTAATCACCTTGTCAATCTGCTTTCCTTCGCGATAATCCGCCGGCAGGGCAAAATTAACGCGACCGTCCCGCAACAGCTTAAGCGCTTTGGTTTCGGCGGCGGCGCTGTGGTCTTTCGGATTATAAACGGCAATAGCCGTTCCGTTTCGCTCTTTGGTTAATTTCATTGACGGGATATCTGTGCCGCCATCGCCGAAATAAATCATGCGCCGAAACGGAATAGGGCGGTCTTCGTCCGGCATAAACTCATTAACCGCACGGTCTTCATATTTTCCGAGCCCTTTATTGATTTTTGACAGATATTGTGTTTTGGTTGAGTAGTTGACGACGCGGGCAGGCCAAACAGGATTTCCGTCCTTGTCATAAGCAAAACTGCAGCCGAAAACATTTTTGAAATATTTGTAAATTTTGCAGCCTTCCAAAATTTCTTCATAACCGGCAGAAATAATATAATGCTCAATTTTGAGCCCCAGTTCTTTGCCGTACTTGGTTATTCGGTTAAACCATTCTTCAACGCCGTCGTAATAGATAATGTTTTTTCCTGCTTTTTGAAAATTTTTCCGGGTAAGTTTTATGCCCATTTCGCGGGCGGTCTTAACAAAAAAATACATCGAACCGGTAACCTGGTCGGCACCGTTGTCGACAGACCATTGATTGGCAATCGGCCAAAACTCTTCCGGCGTCATGCCGAATTCCGGAATTAAACCATAGTCCTGCATATCTGTTGTGCTTAATGTTCCGTCAAAGTCATAAATCAAAGCGACTTTGGTTGTTTTGCCTGTTTTTTTTGCCATGATTCTTTTATCTCCGCTTGCATTTTTGGAAAAATCATTATAGAAGTAATAGGTTAAAATTTGATTATAATTTAATGAGGGAAATAAAATGGTTGCAAAAACAATGGACCAGTTGGTGTCTTTATGTAAACGCCGCGGATTTATCTTTCAGAACGCTGATATCTATGGCGGCCAGCAGGGCGTTTATGACTATGGTCCGTTGGGCGTCGAACTGAAAAATAACCTGAAAGCTGCCTGGTGGCGTTCCATGGTCTATGAGCGCGATGATATTGAAGGGCTTGATTCTTCGATTCTGACCAATCGTAAAGTTTTGCATTATTCCGGGCATGAGGACACTTTTTCTGATCCGATGGTTGATTGCCGCAAATGTAAAGGGCGTTTTCGGGCTGATCATATTCCTGACGGCAAATGCCCGAATTGTGGTTCAACGGATTTGACAGAGCCTCGCCCGTTTAATCTCATGTTCAAAACAACTGTCGGACCAGTTGATAATGCGGAGAATATTGCTTACCTCCGCCCGGAAACGGCACAGGCAATTTTTACCCAGTTCAAAAATGTTGTTGATTCAACATCACGCAAGCTGCCGTTTGGTATTGCTCAGATTGGCAAATCTTTTCGTAACGAAATTACGCCGCGCAACTTTATTTTCCGCGTTCGTGAATTTGAACAGGCCGAGCTTGAATATTTCGTAAAGCCCGGAGACGATTTGCGTTGGCACGAGTATTGGAAAGACGAACGTGTCAAATGGTGGGAAGAACAGGGCTTAAAACGTGAAAATATTAACATATATACCACACCGAAAGATGATTTGGCCCATTATGCCAAAGCCTGTTATGATATTGAATATCAGTTCCCGCATGGCATGGAAGAATTGGAAGGCATCGCCGACCGCACGGACTATGACCTTGGGAACCACACCAAAGGGCAGGAGGAATTCAACCTTTCGTCACACGTTCATAAAAATCCTGAATCGACGCAGAAACTGGCGATTTTTGATGATGAAACCAAAAAATGGGAAATTCCCTTTGTTATTGAGCCGTCAATGGGCGTTGACCGAGGTGTGCTGGCCGTTATGACTGAGGCTTATGAAGAGGAAGATCTCGGCGGCGGCAATACACGCATTGTCTTAAAGTTGAAGAAACATTTGGCGCCGATTAAAGTTGCGGTTATTCCTCTGAAAAAGAATAATGATCTCATCATGGACAAGTGTCATGAAATTAAGCAAAGCCTGTTGAAGCTGGGAATTGGCCGCGTTGCGCTGGAAAATACCGGAAACATCGGTAAGGCCTATCGCCGCCATGACGAAATCGGCACGCCGCTGTGTTTGACGGTTGATTTTGAAACGATTGAGCAGGCGCCGGCTTCTGTAACTGTTCGTGATCGTGATACAATGACGCAAACCCGTGTTAATGTTGCTGATTTGCCCAATTATCTGCGGGATTATTTTCTGAAATAAAACACAAAAAAAACAGGGATTGTAAAGTTTTTCGAAAATAAATCCGATAAATGACAATCCCTGTTTCATTAAGTTTTTAATTAAGCTCACATTCAAAAGTTTTTGGGGATAACATGTTAACTAATCCAACTCCGATCATGGCAATGAACGGAATACCAAAAACTACTGTTGCTGAAATTGCTAAAATTGCGTCCATAATTGTATATATTTAAATTTATAATTATAATTTTATCAATTATTATCTTAGCACCGGCTGAATAATGTTTCAAGCAGCATTTTCAGCAAATGGCATAATTTCATAAATTTGTAACAAAAAAGCATTGACTCTTTAGCTTTTTCTCTATATAAAACAAGAAAAATACGTGTTTCCCGATACTGAAAGTATGTTTACACTTCTGCGGGGTGCCGGCAGTCAGCGAGTTTTCGCCCACTGTCGTGCAATATGTTGTATGTATTGCGGCCATTTTAGGCGCAAGGCAAAATTAACTGAGGTGAAATGTTTGACGCTTTAACCGATAAATTAAGTTCCGCTTTTGCGAAGATAACTTCCCGGGGCGTGCTTAATGAAAAAGATATAGATGAGGCAATGCGCGAAATCCGCATTGCTTTGCTTGAAGCTGATGTTTCTCTTCCCGTTGTCAAACAGTTTATTGCGCAGGTTAAAGAGCAGGCGCTCGGCGAAAAAGTGGTCAAATCAGTTCAGCCGGGGCAAATGGTTGTCAAAATCGTCCATGACGAACTGGTTAAACTGTTGGGCGATGACAGCTGTGGGCTGAATTTAAACGCAGTGCCGCCGGCCTGTATCTTAATGGTTGGCTTGCAAGGTTCCGGTAAAACGACAACCACAGCCAAAATCGCCGCAAAAATAAAAAAACAGAAAAAGATTTTGCTGGCATCTTTAGACATTTATCGCCCCGCTGCACAGGAACAGCTGTCCATGCTTGCCGCTAAAACCGGCGTTGATGCTTTGCCTGTTGTAAAAGGTGAAAAGCCGGAAGCGATTACCCGCCGTGCTTTGGCAGAAGGTAAAAAAGGCGGTTATGATGTCATTATTTTGGATACGGCCGGCCGTCTTCATATTGATGAAGAATTGATGAATGAAGTCATCAATGTTAAAAAAATTGCCAATCCGGTCGAAACGCTTTTGGTTGCCGATTCTATGATTGGGCAGGATGCCTGCAATGTTGCGCGGGAATTTAATGAAAAAGTCGGCATCAGCGGAATTGTCCTGACCCGGGTTGACGGTTCTTCCCGTGCCGGAGCCGCACTTTCTATGAAAATGGTGGCGAATGTTCCGATTAAGTTTTTGGGAACCGGCGAAAAGATTGATGAGTTTGAAGAGTTTCATCCCGATCGTCTGGCCGGCCGCATCTTAGGGCAGGGGGATGTTGTGTCCCTGGTCGAAAAGGCGATTGAGAAAGTTGACAAGGATGAAGCCGAAAAAATGGCTCAAAAGATGATGAAAGGCCATTTTGATTTGGAAGATATGCTTTCTCAGCTCAGACAGGTTCAGAAATTGGGCAGCCTCGGCGGCATTATCGGTATGATACCGGGATTGTCCAAATTTAAAAGTCAGATTGAACAGGCCGGAGTTGGTGACAATCTGATAAAGAAGCAGGAAGCTGTTATTCTTTCCATGACCCGTCAGGAAAGAAAAAATCCGGATATTATCAAAGCCTCCCGTAAAAAAAGAATTGCGGCCGGCGCCGGAGTGGAAGTTCATGAGGTGAACAAGCTGCTTAAATCTTATGAGCAGATGTCAACCATGATGAAAAGAATGGGAAAAATGGGCGGAATGAAAGGCCTCGCTTCCCAGATGATGAATAAAAGCCCGTTTGGCGGTCTTAGCGGTCTGCCCGGCGGAAGAAAGTTTCCGTTTTAAGCCATAAAGCGGAAACGGTTGTTTAATTAATAACGAAAGGAAATAAAAATGGCAGTTCGTATTAGACTATCTCGCGGCGGTTCTAAAAAACGTCCGTTCTATCGTATTGTAGCAGCTGATCAGAGAGCTCCCCGCGATGGTCGTTTTATTGAAAAATTAGGCACATTCAATCCGTTGTTGCCTAAAGATCATGCTGAAAGACTGGTTCTTGATGCTGAAAAAGTAAAAGCATGGATGGCAAAAGGTGCTCAGCCGACTGAAAGACTGCAGAAAATGTTTTCTGTTCTCGGCCTGTGCGCAGCTCCGGTTATCCGTGAACAGCCGAAAAAATCTGCTCCGAAGGCAAAAGCTCAGGAAAGAATGAAAGAAAAGGCTGAAAAAGCCGCTGCTGCAGCTGCCGCTTCATCAGAAGAAGCTTCTGCTGAATAATTGCCTTAAGGCTTTTCTGAATTAAGGAATTTTAATGTCAAAAGATAAAAAAGTCTGCTTGGGCGTTATTGTCGGGGTACACGGCATCAAAGGCGAAGTGAAAGTTAAAAGCTTCACCGAAGTTGATACCGACCTTGACAAATATGGCTCGGTCGAAAACAAAAACGGCAGCAGGCGTTTTGAGATTAAAGTTACCGGACACTCTAAGGAATTGCTGCGTGTCAAGATAAAAGGTGTTGATGATCGTACGGTAGCCGAGGGCTTAAAGGGAACGGAATTTTATGTTTCCCGCGATGTTCTGCCGGAGCCGGAAGAAGACGAGTTTTATCTTGAGGATTTGGTCGGATTGAAAGTTTTTCTGAAAGCCGATCGTTCTGAAGCCGGAAAAGTGGCTGCGGTTTATAATTTCGGCGCCGGAGATGTTCTTGAAATCAGGGACAAAGCAACCGGAAAGCTGGAGATGATACCGTTTAACCGGCAGTATGTTCCTGAAGTTAATATTAAAGATGGCTATATTATTGTTGAGTCTGTTCTGCTGAATTTTATCGATGATGACAGCAATGGGGACGAGCCTGATGAAGGTTAAGGTTTTAACCATATTCCCGGAGATTTTTCCCGGATTTTTGGGACATTCTTTAACCGGCAAAGCCCTAAGCGAAGGAAAATGGTCGATAGAAACGGTAAACATCAGGGATTATGCCTTTGATCGGCATGGTTCCGTGGATGACACACCCTGCGGTGGAGGTGCCGGAATGATTATGCGGGCGGATGTCTTGGGAGCAGCTGTAAAAGCCAATTACCGGGGCGGACGCATAATCTACATGAGCCCGAGAGGGAAGCCTCTCACCCAGTCAAAAGTTCATGAGTTAAGTCAGGAAGAAAACATCACCATTATCTGCGGCCGGTTTGAGGGCGTGGATGAACGAGTGCTGGAGGCGTATGGCGTCGAAGAAATAAGCATTGGCGATTATATCTTAACTGGTGGCGAGCAGGCAGCTTTAATTATGCTGGATGCGGTAATAAGGCTTCTTCCCGGCGTTCTGGGGAATAAGGAATCCTTAAGCGACGAAAGTTTTGAAAATCTGTTGCTGGAGCATCCGCAGTATACGAGGCCGGTTGATTGGGAAGGGCGGAAAGTTCCGGAAATTCTCATGAGCGGGCATCATCAAAATATTGCCAGGTGGCGTTTGGAAAAAGCCGAAGAAGTTACAAAAAACAGGCGCCCCGACCTTTATCAAAAATATCTTGATTTGAAAAAGGTTTAGGTGTATAAGGTTAAAAAAATTAAAAAGGGTAAAACTGATGAACATTATTGAAAATATTGAAAAAGAGCAGATTTCTAAGCTCGTTGAAGGCAAAAACATCCCTTCGTTTAAGCCGGGTGACACTTTGAAAGTTCACACAAAGGTTAAGGAAGGCGACAGAGAACGTATTCAGGTTTATGAAGGCGTTTGCATTGCGCGTAAAAACGACGGTTTAAATTCTTCTTTCACAGTCAGAAAAATTTCTTTCGGTGAAGGTGTAGAACGTGTGTTCCCGTTGTATTCTCCGAACGTTGCAAAAATTGAAGTTGCCCGTATCGGTAAAGTACGTCGTGCAAAATTGTACTTCCTGCGTGCTCTGCGTGGCCGTTCAGCTCGCATTGCCGACGATTTGGCTGCAGCTGCAAAAGCGCGTGAAGAAGCTAAAAACGCAGATTAATTGTTCTGCATGATAAAAAACCCCTTGGATAATCTAAGGGGTTTTTTGTTTAAATATTATTGACGCCAAAACAATTTTATGTTCTGTATTGACAGGTAAAATCTAAGAATGTGAATATATTGTGTAACAAATAAATATTATTAAGTATGGAAAATAATGTATTGCTTCATTTTGATGAAAGCTATTGGATTTTCAAACGTTTTTTTCGTGAGTGTTATGAATTTCCGGTTGTTTATGAGGACGGGCTGATAAGCCGTTATAAAAAGAATGCCGGAAAGAAAAAGGCATGGGGCTTTATTGTTGGCAGCTGTATTGTGGCAATTCATCCTGCTGTGGAAGAAATGACGCCTGCTAAAGCAAATGACTATTGTAAAACTCTTCGCTTTGCCGGACGTTTAGGGTGCTTGCCGCCGGAAAGTGTTCTGAATAAAGTAAAACGTAATGTTTTTGCTGTTAATGAAATGTTGACACAACTTGGAGGAACGCCTTTTGAATCTAAATGGTATATGGCGGAAAATGATTGCTGGTGTAATGCAAATTTAATGTTAAGCCAACGTACTTCAGGTGTCCATATGCAAATTAATGGAAATGCCGCGTTTTTTATTAGTGAATATGATACGGCTCCTTTTTATCCGGCAGTAAAAATCTGATAAAAAATTAAAATTATAAAAAGCTTACGAGCCAGAGCTAGCAACGCAAAAACGCCGCAGATGAAACAGCGGCGTTTTTTTTGGAAATCTCAAAATTTCAAAACTAAATATATTCCAATCATGATAAAAACAAAAGATATCAGTTTTTTTAATACTTCTTTTTGTTTTAGATTCTCTTTAAATCTATCACCAAAGAGTTTATAAAGAGCAAATCCAAGCAATAACGTAAATATGCTTTGTGACGAGTTTATAGATTTTATTGTCAAAACAGGGAGCTGTGATAATGCAATAATCATTGCCAATGACCCACCCTGGCTTAATACTTCATTCGCAATAAACAAGTTAAACTTTTTTTTGTATTTTGGAAATGTATTAGCAACATCTGTTCTTATACTTTTAATAAGCAGAAACGAAAAAGATATAAGAGTTGTCAGTAAAGCCATCCAAAATACAAGTGTTATAAAATCAACTTTTTCAAGACAATATTTCTCTAATACAGATGCCAGAGATAAAGCAAGTGAAACAATTAACATAAGAAAAAATGCAATATTTAATTTTAATTGTTTGCGGTCAAAGTTTAATAAAAAACTTGATAATAAGATTATTCCGAACCCAGTATATTGTATTGGACTTAACTTTTCACCAACGATGAAATATGCTAAAATTGGAACAGATACTTTTCCAAGAGAAAACAATGCAACCGTGATTGATGTGTCAACCTTGCGCAAAGCAATATAATATGGAATTTGATAAAATACATCTATCGCTGCAACTATAAAAATGACCGTTAATGAGGGCCACGAAGGTAGTGTTGGAGTTCCAAACAAAAATAAAAAAGGAATAATAATTATATTTGTTATGGTAGCGTAAAAAATAAGAGATGTTGTTTTATTAAAAATACTGTTTGAAAAATGTGCATCAATAATACAAGATAATGAATGCAAGATAGGAGCAAAAAAAGCTACCAGAATGTACATAAAATAATCTCACTATTAAATTTTATTGAAAAGGATTAAAAAGAGTAAAACACTTATATCTGCTATCTTTTTAGCCAAAAGTCCGATAATTTTATAAAATTGTCATTTTCAAAAATACCAAAAATCGGACTAGGCGAGAGGCATGGTTACAAAAACAAAAAAGCACCTCAATCGGTACTTTTGACAGGTGGTGCCGGTTAAGTGACTCGAACACTCGACCCACGCATTACGAATGCGTTGCTCTACCAACTGAGCTAAACCGGCATATCATCCACAGACACTATTTATAATCAAGCTTATTGACAATGTCAATAAAATGCTGACCTCTTTCCATAAAGTTTTTATAAAAACCGAAACTTGGCGCCGTCGGAGAGAATAAAACTATTCCCCCGCCGCAAGATTTCAACTCTTCATAAGCAAAAAGAACAGCTTGTTCCAAATTATTAGCTTCTATCAGTTTAAAATCCTGCCGCTGCGATTCTCTGCGAATCGTTTCGGCAATTTGCGGGCCGCTTTGGAAAAGGGTTACTGCCATCTTTACTTTGGGATTGTTGTTAATACAGTGTGCATAATCCGTATAATCCTGTTCATTTTCAATTCCGCCGGAAATAACGGCAATATTCCCGTCAAAGCTTTTAATGGCGCTGATTGCTGCCTCAGGCGCCGTGGAAATGCTGTCGTTAATGAAAGTAACACCGTTGATGACGGCAACTTTTTGCAGGCGATGCGCCAGAGGTTCAAAACTTTCCATGTCCCGGGCAGCCTGACGGATATCCAGCCTCAGGTATTGCAATATTGAAAAAACGCCGGACAGATTGTCAAGATTATGGTCGCCGTAAAGTTTCAAATCATTAATATTCAGAATTTTTTCCTGTTGATAAAAAAGCTCTTTTCCTTCGGCATGAAAGCCGTTCTCAACATTGTAGTAAAACAGGTTTTTTCCGTCATATTCCGAAATAAAACGGTTTAGTTCGGGATTCCTCTGGTTAACGAAACAAATGTCATCCCGATTCTGATAATAGATAAGGTGCAGCTTGTCACGGCAATAATTGTCGTGAGTTCTGTGCCAGCCGGTATGAATAAAAAACAGGTTTGTAAACATGGCAATGTGCGGCGAAACGGTTAAATCTGCCGCTTGATAACTGGAAATTTCCGCAACAATGTAATCATAACCGCCGTCGATAAGTTCAATTAACGGTCGGCCGATATTTCCACCTAGGCCAACATTCAGTCCCTGTTTAATCATTATGTGATAAAGAGCGCTGACACTGGTACTTTTCCCTTTTGAACCGGTTATGGCGATAATTTTGCAATGCGGCTGGCGCAGCCTGATTTCACTGAAGCACAAATCAGTTGAAGAGGTAAAATAAACGCCGTTTGCTTTAGCTCTGATGATTTCGTCTTTATAAACGCTGACACCGGGAGATTTGATAACAACTTCAACCGAGTTAAGCAAAGACGCTAAATCTTCTCCCGATTTCATAACATAAGCGCAAAATTCTTCAGGGACTTCCATCGGTGTGTCATTATAGATAATAATATCGCGGCTAATATCATGGCGCTTAAGATAACGTAAAACAGATTGTCCTTCTGTTCCTAACCCCCATATCATAATCTTTTTGTTTTTTAAATCTTGCAACAACATTATTTTTTACCTTTTTTAGCTGCGTAAAACTGGCTTTGCGTTTCTTCAGAAACAACGCTTCCCTGGTGAACGACCATCTGCGGAAACGGAATTTCGATTCCCTCGTCTTTAAAGCGGCGGTTGATTTCAAAACGGATATCGCTGGGAGCATTCCAGCCGTTCCAAATATCGCTGACATAAAAACGCAATTCAAAGTCAAGACTGCTGGCTCCAAAATCCTGAAACAAAACATACGGTTCCGGCTTTTTCAAAATCCGGCGGTTGGATGTGGCGCATTCCAAAAGAATATCCCTGACTTTTTCAACATCGGAACCATAAGCGACACCAACTTTTACGGAATAACGAGCCCAGTTGTTGGTGTGCGTCAGGTTGGTAAGAGAGTTGGAGAGCAGAGTGGCGTTAGGAATAATAACGCTGGCGCGGTTAAATGTTTCAACTTCCGTTGCGCGGATGTTGATTTGTTTGACTTTTCCTTCTTCTCCGGCAATTTTAACCCAGTCACCGACTTTTACAGGCCGCTCAAATAAAAGAATAATGCCTGATACAAAGTTGTTGACGATATTCTGCAAACCCAGACCGATACCAACAGAGAGAGCACCGGCGATGAGGGCAAGGTTGCTTAAATTACCGCCGAGGACGATAATTGACAGTATTGCCGCAATTATAAAGCTGATGAACCCCATGCCGGAAGCCAGAGAATTTTTTATACCGTCATCCATTTCCAGCTGGTTAAGCACATTGTTAATCAAGTGTCGCCGCAAAGCTTTCATAACCGCCAGTGTGACGAAGAAAGTACAGATTGCCAGCAAAATCGAAATCAGGGAAATATTAACACCGCCGACAGAAAAACCAAACAAAACTTTTTTAATGCTTTGCAACAGAATGTCTGTTGAAACGCCCCAGATGCTGAGCAGGATAATGCCTGCAAAGATAATGAAAAGCGGATCGACCAGAAGATTCATCCAGAAATCGATTTTGCTGATTAAACGGCGGCGCAATTTAAACGTTTTAGCCCAGAAACGCAGGAATAAAACCCGGTGCAGCGCTTCGCTGACGGCGCGTCTTAAGATGAAAAACAGTCCGACAATAAAGCATGAGGCAAGAAAACGGTCAAAAATAAAATCAGCCAGCCGCGGATAGCCGAAAAGAGATAAAACAAAAACGCCGATGGAAAACAACGCAACGGTAAAGGTGAGTTTCATTGCCGGAGTAAATGACGAGTCTTCACTGTCATCATCCTGGGTTTCATAAGTGCCTGTACTGCCGCAGTCGTCGTCCAGCATAATGATTTTTGTAACCATGATAATGCTGAGGGCTTTAACCGCGCAGGAGATTGTCATAACATAATACATTAATTCAACCGGATAATTTTCTCTGGAAGATACATATTCCATAAAAGAACACAGGCTGATCATGGTAATGAAAAAATAAAAAACGGTTTTAAGCTTTTTAGCTTTGGGCGTACTCATGTTGACCAGCCGCCAGCGTTCATTGTATGGGGTTAGAGTGACTCTGGTCAGCGCCCGTCCGAGAACAATAAACAGCGAATAAAACAACAGGGAATTGATAATCAGGCCGAAAAAGCCGAGCGTAAAAACTTTTGTGTTGTACATCCACACCAAAGCCGCGCAAATCAGGCTGGCAGGAATAATGCCGTACGACAGGGCTACAAAAAATGCGGCCACGACTTTGCGGCTGTAACGGATTCTCTCTTCTTCAATATGCTTGTAACCGAAATATTTTAAAATCAGTGCCCGGAGATATATGCTGATAATCAAAGCCAAAGCAACAAAAAGCAAAACAAAGGCGATGTTGTTTTTTACAAAATCTTTATTAACGGATGAAAGGTTTTTATACCACACAACCGGTGATTTTATCACATCGTAAACGAACGTGACAAACAGCTTGTTAGCCGTATAAAAATTTTGCGGAGAGATTAATGGCGGCTGGCTTTCCAGAATACGCCCCAGCAGGGCATTGCTGCGGATTTCCAGAATAAGCGTTTCCAATTCTTCAATTCTGGCGGCACTGACGTCTGCTTCGGAAATTTTTGCCCGTAATAGTGATGCTTCTTTATTAAATTCCTTGCGTTTATTGGCAATAACCGCAACTTCTTTGCTACCGTCTTCTGGAGCTGCACCCAGAGCCTCAATACGCTTCTCCACAAATTCCAAATCGCGTTGTGTTTGCTTTTTGCTGCTGTTGACTTCCGACAGGATATTATCCAGCTTTGTGACATAATCGGATAGCATATTAGGCTTGATGGACGTTTGCTTCAATTCCTTTTCTATACTGTCCAGCTCTTTGTTGATTGAATTATAATTAATAACGCTTGTCTGAGCAACATGAGGATTTTCCACCGGTGCGGCATAAGCCGGGCTTATGACTGTTAAGGTGAGCAGTAAACATAAAAATTGGGCATATTTCCGCATTGCAGATTCCTCAAAGAAAATTAATGTGATTTTTTCAACAGCAGTTTCATCACGGCAAAAGCGTTCTGAGCCGCGCCGGCGCGCAGGTTATCGGCAACGCACCAGAAACTGATTCCGTTTTCAACCGAAGAATCCTGACGCAACCGGCTGACATAAATGTCGTTTTCGCCCTGAACGTCGGCAAGAGAAACATACCCGCCGTCTACATTCTTGTCAAAAACGACAACGCCTTTAGTTTGTTTCATCAGTTTGCGCACCTCATCAACGTCAACCTCGCCGTTGCATTCGACGTTGACATATTGCGCTTCGCCGATAAATGCCGGAACAACGGCAAAATTGGCGTGAACTTTGATATCATCATGAAGAATCTTTTTGGTTTCGGCGTTGACAGCCCACTCAAAAGACGTTTCTTCGCCGATAAATTCCCCGACTTGCGGAATAAGGTTAAAAGCAATCTGTTTGTGAAAGACATTCTGATCGTCAACCAGGCTTTCATTCATAAAAATCTTGCGTGTCTGGCTGAAAAGTTCATCCATGGCCGCGGTTCCGTAAACGGAAGCTGAGGTATAAGCCGTAACAACCAAGCGCTTGATTTTATATTTTTCATCAATGGCCTTCAAAGGCAAAAGCAACTGGGTAACCGAAGCTGACGGTATGGAAACCACCCCCTTTGCCGCTGCGGCCGCCTTCTCGTCATTAACGCCGGCAATTATCATCGGCACGTCACTGTCAGAAAAATAAGCGCCCGTTGTGTCAACAACTTTAATTTTAGCGTTGAGTGCTTTGGGAATGTACCGTTTTGCCTGTTCTTGTGTTGTTGCAAAAACGGCAACATCTGCTTTTGAAAAATCAAAGCTTTCCAGATTTAATACATCCAAATCGTCATCTTCTCCGTAAGAAACCTGTGTTCCGAGCGGAGAATTGACATCAACGGCCAAAACGTCGGAAACTTTAATTCCGTCTTCCGCCATAAAATTCAAAATTTCACGGCCGATATTCTCATGAACGCCGACAACGGCAAACTTAGTCATTTCTTTATTCCTTATCAATTTTTCTGTTTGCATTTATCTTTAACACTTATTTCTTGAAAATGTAATAATTTTTTTTGAAAAAGTAAACTGCGGCAACGTTATTTCTTTTAAAAATTTAGAAAAAAGGAATTTTCTTTTGGTTATATACAGCTGTAAAAATAATAAATATTTTGCTTGATTAATCTTGTTTTATTAGCTATCCTCGCAACCAACATGTGTATTGTTTTGTTAATACGCATGCAGTGCCTGAGGTGCACGGAGCCGTGAGAAGCTTTATGGGTATTAGGTTATGGCGATTCTTTAAGTCTTTCGCCATAATTTCTTGAGTTGTATAAAACGCCGTTGCGGAGATTATCTGCAGCCGGTGTTGTTTAACAACATATTTTATCATAATCTTTTCACAATATCTCTGACTTTAGCGCATTTGTGCAATGCCCGGTTATGCTTGGCTTCAATGAATTTCCGGGAATGAATGTTAAGAAAAAGGTTTAAGAAAGGGAGATTGATGAAAGTTTTAATTTTGGCCGGCGGGCTGGGAACCAGATTGGGAGAAGAAACGGGGGTTCGCCCCAAGCCGATGGTCGGAATTGGCGGAAAGCCGATTCTCTGGCATATCATGAAAATTTACTCTCATTATGGTTTTAACGAATTTGTTATCCTCTGCGGTTACAAAAGCGAAGTTATTAAAGAATACTTTGTTAATTACTACATGAACAATTCGGATGTGACCGTCGATCTCTCGACAAACAGCGTGGAAGTCCATAAAAATTCCTGTGAGCCGTGGAAAGTAACAATGTTTTATACCGGCCGCAACACGCTGACCGGCGGCCGTATCAAAAAAGTCAAAGACTTTATCGGCAACGAACCGTTCATGCTGACTTACGGCGACGGTGTGGGCGATGTCGATATAAAGACACTCCTTGAAAATCATAAAAAATCAGGAAAACTCTGCACGCTGACTGCCTATCAGCCGGAAGGGCGTTTTGGTGCTTTAGCTATCGACGAAAACGGGGCTATTAACAAGTTTCAGGAAAAGCCGAAAGAAGGCGGGGCTTGGATTAATGCCGGATTCTTCGTCTGCGAGCCGGAAGTGTTCAATTATATTCCCGATGGCGACGATGTCATTTGGGAACAGGAACCATTGAAAAGCCTGGCTCGTGATGGAAAACTGAATGCCTACAAACATACCGGTTTTTGGCATCCGATGGATATGCTGAAAGATAAGGAAGATTTAAACAAAATGTGGGCGGAAAACCGTGCCCCGTGGAAAATCTGGGAGAAATAGTCCATGGCTAAAGTGTTGATAACGGGCGGTACCGGCTTTATCGGCCGCCAAGTTACCAAGGAACTGCTGAATAGAGGATATGAAGTTTTTAGTATCTCTAAAAATACAGTTCAAGCAGCCTCTGTGTCTTTGCATCCCATACGCCTTGATTTGTTGTCTTTGTCAGATGTTTCGGCTTTTTTCAAAGAATTTCAATTTGATAATTTGTTGCATATGGCATGGTATGTCGGCCCGAAATGCCATGGTGCAAATATTAATATTGATTGGCTGGCTGCTTCGCTGCATTTAATAAAATGTTTTTGTGAAGCAGGAGGGCGCAAATTGCTTTGTAATGGAACCGTTTCAGAGTACGATTTTTCATATGGATATCTTCAAGAGGATATGACGCCATTAGCGAACAAATCCCTACACGGACAGTCCAAGGCTTCTCTGTATAATGTTATATCAAGATATGCATCACAAAATAACATAGAATTTAAATGGCCGAGAATATTTAATCTTTACGGCCCAAATGAAAAGCCTCAGCGTCTGATGCCGTCTGTTATAAACGCTTGCTTGCGCGGAGAAGATGTAAAAGTCAGTGACTGCCTGAAATTTCAGGATTATTTGCATGTTGAAGATACGGCGCGCGGAATTGTCGATGTTTTTGAAAAAGATATTTCCGGCGCTGTAAACATTTGTTCGGGAAAGCCGGTGCAACTTCGCGAAATTGTTACCAAAATAGCTGAACTGACAGGTTTTAACGGAGAAATCCTGTGGGGTGCTGTTCCCGCAGCTTTCGGAGATGATTTAGTCGTCGGAAATAATGAAAAGTTAAAATCTATTGGCTGGAAACCAAAATATTCACTTGAAGAAGGCCTTAAAATGACAATTGATTGGTGGAGAAAAAATAATGTATAATAATGTTTACAACGGAAAAACAGTTTTAGTAACCGGACACACCGGTTTTAAAGGATCCTGGCTCTCTATTTGGCTGACAATGCTGGGAGCGAAAGTTGTCGGCTATTCCTTGGAACCTTATTCCGAACGCGGAAATTTTGAAGCCTGCCATTTACATGACAGACTTTATGCCGATATCCGCGGGGATGTCCGTGATTTTGAAAAGCTTAACGAAACCATCAAAACCCATAAACCTGAAATTATTTTCCATTTAGCGGCTCAGGCTCTGGTCAGAACAGCTTATCAACATCCCAGAGAAACATACGAAACTAATATTATGGGCTCAATTAATGTTTTGGAAGCCGTACGCCAAAATGAATGTGTCAAAACAGTTGTCATGATTACATCTGACAAGTGTTATGAAAATGTTGAACAGATTTGGGGATACAAGGAAACGGATCGCATGGGCGGTTATGATCCTTATTCGGCATCAAAAGGATGTGCCGAACTGGCAATTTCATCCTATCGTAATTCTTATTTTAACCCTAAAGATTACACCAAACATGGCAAAGCAATCGCTTCTGTCCGTGCCGGCAATGTCATTGGCGGCGGAGATTGGTCAGATAATCGTCTGATTCCGGATTGTATTCGCTTTATTGAAGCCGGGAAAGACATTGAAATACGCAATCCGATAGCCACGCGTCCGTGGGAACATGTTTTGGAGCCTTTGTCCGGGTATCTGAAAGTCGGTCAGAAATTAATTGAAAATCCATTGGAATATGCCACCAGCTTTAATTTTGGACCGCATATTTCCGCCAATAAAACAGTTTTGGAAGTGGTTCGCCGGCTTGTTGAATACTACGGCAAAGGAAAAGTTGTTGATGCGTCGGATCCCAATGCCGTTCACGAAAATACCCTCCTCAATCTGGATGTTACCAAAGCTTATGTTATGCTGCAATGGGAAGCAAAGTGGGGATTGCAGGAAGCAGTAGAAAAAACTGTAGATTGGTATAAAGAGGCTCTGAATTCTCAGGATATGTATGACTTCTGCGTAAAACAGATTTTGGAACATGGAGAACATCTTGCCGGATAATGTTATTTTGGGCGGCGGAATCGCTGGGATTTCCGCTGCCTATCATCTGAAACAAAAAGGTGAAGACAGTGTTGTTTATGAAAAAGACAGCGATTGGGGCGGTTTATGCGGTAACTTTATGATTGATGGTTTCCGTTTTGACCGTTTTGTTCATTTATCATTTGCGCCGGATGAATATACACAAAAAATATTTTCCGGAAATATTGGAATGATTGAGCATATTCCTTATCCGACAAATTATTATCAAGGAATCTGGTTGAAACATCCTGCGCAAAATAACTTATATAATTTATCTGTTCAGGAAAAGGTTAAAATAATTTCTGATTTTGTAAAGCGCCCGCATAAAGAAATTATAGAAATTAAAAATTATGAAGAATGGCTGCGTTGTCAGTATGGAAATTATTTTGCTGAACATTTTCCCTTTGCCTATACGCGTAAGTATTGGGGGGTTGAACCTAAAGAACTGGAAACCAAATGGGTGGGCTTTCGTATGACTTGTCCTGAATTAGAGGAAGTTCTGGCTGGAGCATTTGAATATCAGGATAAATGTTTTTATTATGCAAAAGTTATGAAATATCCCAAAAAAGGCGGTTTTAAAAGTATTTTAAGTTTGATGAAAGAAAAGACAGAAATTTACCTCAATAGGCAAGTTGTAAAGATAGATCCCGAGAAAAAAACGGTAAGATTTTCCAATGGAGAAGAGGCTGTCTATAGTCGAATTTTTTCATCCTTGCCATTGCCGGTAATTATAAAAATGCTTCCTGATGTTCCAGATAATGTACGTCAGGCAGCAGAAAAATTACGATGGACCTGCGGTTATCAGGTGTCATTGGGGTTTAATAAACCAAATGTAGCACAAAACTTGTGGTTTTATATTTATGATGAAGATATTCCTCCTGCCCGTGTTTATTCGCCAAGTTTAAAGTCACCGGATAATGCACCGGAAGGATGTAGTTCTTTGCAAGCAGAGATATTTTATGCAAATGGTACAGAAATCCCTCCAGCGGAAAAGGTTTTGGAAGAAACTGTTTCAAAATTAAAAAGCATGGGACTTTTCAATGACGAAGATATTGTCGTTAAAGATATTCGTTTTGAACCCTATGCCAATATCATCTTTGACCATAATATTTATAGTTGCCGAAAAATTGTTTTGGATTACTTGGCTGAAAAAAATATCAAGTCAATCGGACATTTCGGCAAATGGGAATATTTTTGGACCTTTCAGGCTTTTGCTGATGGAAAACAGACTGCAGAGGAGATAAATAATGATGAAAAATAAAACAGTTTTTATAACCGGCGGAACCGGATTAATCGGAAAGGAAACAATTCCGTTTCTAAAGAAAAGCGGTTTTGATATTTATGCTTTGACAATTAATGATGAGAAAAGCAACGATAATGTCAAATATGTAAAGGGAAACCTTTTTAATAAAGAGGAAATAGATTTTTTGTTATCGGAAATTAAGCCGGAATATTTGTTGCACTATGCATGGTTAAGTACGGGACTTTTTAATGACAACAGTAATTTTGATTTTCTGACATCATCAATTGATTTGTTAAAGTCATTTGTAAAGCACGGAGGAAAAAGGGTTGTTATGGCCGGAACCTATGCCGAATATGGTTACCATGATGAAACATTGTGTGAAACAATGTCGGCTGAACCTATTAATATTTACAGCCAATGCAAGGATTTTGTCCGTCAGATTGCAGAAGCATATTGTAAAAATAATAATGTTTCTTTTGGATGGGGAAGGATTTTCTCAGCTTTTGGAAAGGAAAGCGACCCTCGAAGACTGACTTCCGACGTTATTAATCATTTAAAGGCCGGTGAGCCGGTTACAATTCGTAGTGGTAGCCTTATTCGTGATTATATCTATACAAAGGATATAGCCGCAGCATTTGTTGCTTTTTTAGAAAGCAATATTGAAGGGATTGTCAACATTTGCACAGGAAAAGAAATGTCAATCCGTGATTATGTGTTGAAAATAGCACAGGCAATGAAACGTGAAAATTTAGTCATTTTTCAGGAACAGCCAAGCCCTCAACAAAAAAGGGTTGTTGGCGACAGCACTCGCTTGAACAAGGAAGTTGGCTTTACCCCCAAATATACCATTGATGAAGCAATTAAGGAAATCTTGGAGCAGTGACATGGTAGAACAAAAAAAGAATGAACAACCGCTTGTTTCAATACTTTTAAGTATTTACAATGTTGAAAAATATCTGGAAGAATGTTTAGACAGCATTTTAAAACAAAGCTATAAAAATATAGAAATCGTTTGTGTTAATAATGGTTCTCCTGATAACAGTGCTGAAATATTGAAAAAATATGCACAAAAAGATAAACGGATAAAGATCGTAACACTAAAAGAAAATAGAAAACTTTGTGGTGGACGCAATGCCGGTTTGGATAATGCTTCTGGAGAATTTATCTGTTTTGTTGATCCTGATGATTGGATTGAAGAGGAGCATATTAAAAGCATGGTCGATGCAATCCAAAAAGAAGATCCTGATGGTAGAGCGTACAACTTAGTTGTTAATAGTAACGCTTTCAATTATATGAAGGATTTGAAAACAGAAGATATTAATATTTTATTTGATTATGATCGTCCGGAAGGTAATTATACAATTGAAGATTATAACTCGAATGTCAGAATAGAAACAGATATTCCGATGTGGGGGAGATTATACAGAAAATCATTTTTGGACAAATATAAAGTGCGTTTTTTAGAGGGATTTCAAACAGATAATGTTCCTTTTACCTTTAAACTATTGGCTCATTTAGATAATTATTGTATTATTTCCAAAAAGTCCTATCCTAACTCGGCTTATTGGCGCAGAATGTTAAAGCCGGAAGGTGTTTTAACCGAAACGGTTTTATTTAAAAACTTAGAAATACCCAATACTTTAGAAGACTTGTATGATTATTTAAAACAAAATAATTTGCAAAAGAAATTCCGAGTTCCTTTTCATCTGTTCTTTACAGTGGCTTTTCCGGCTCATCGAGATCAACCGAGGTATTATGAAAAATTCAAAGGCCTTATGAAGAAAATGGAAGATGATATAAAAAATAGTGAAGGGGTATATACACAAGATGACATAAATTTATGCAACCTTACATTATATTCAAATGGTGTTTTTGATTTTTGTTCAAAATATTTTATGTCGCTGACTGATACGCATAGCAAAGTTTTTTATCGAATTATGCTGTTTGGTTTTATAACCTTGTTTAAAAAAACAGGATATAATAACAAAAAAATGCATTATTCATTTTTAGGACTGCCATTATGGAAAACCAAGGTGAATAACAAAGGAGATATTAAAGGTTATTTATTTAATTGTCTGCCAATCCTGAAAATAAGAAAGCAAATAAGTTAAATTACCTATCCCCTATAAAAACTGCCATATTACGGTTGATTAATTTTCTGAATAAGTTAGGATAAAGCAATCGTTTATATGGCAGTTTTTTTGTGAGGAAAATATGAAACAGCCGGAAATCTCCGTCATTGTCCCCGTTTATAATACCGGACAATATTTGGCTCGTTGTCTGGACAGTCTGGTTGCTGAAAGCGAACCAAAGACGGAAATCATTTGCGTTGATAATGGATCAACGGACGAAAGCGCTAAAATCCTGGCCGCTTATGCCGCTCGTTACCCAAATATTAAAGTCGTATCCCTGCCTGAAAATCTTGGTGCCGGAGCAGCGCGCAACCGCGGCTTGGAGAATGCATCGGGAAAATATATCCGTTTTTGCGACAGTGATGACTGGTATCTTCCCGGCAGCAACCGAATTTTGTATGAAGCGTTGAAAAAACAAAAAGTTGATGTCGTCTGCGCGCATAATGCTTTTGCTTATGAAGATGAAAGCGATAAGGAAACGAACGAAAGCCGCATAGACCGGGAATATTACAATCCGGCGCGAAAAGGGCGCTTTCTTCTGGATGAGAACATTAATGTCAATGTTATGCTGTGGAATAAAATATTCAAAAAATCTCTTATTGATAAGTATGCGATTCGTTTTCCGGAACATTATCGCCATGACGATGATGTCTTTTGGTTTTACTATCACAGCGTTGCCAATGACATCTTTTTTCTGGAAGATGAAGTATATGCCTATTATATTCGCCGAAATTCCATTATGCACGAGATGATAAACGAAAAAAAACATCTCGCCAGAAATCCGGCATCGGCAAAAAGTTTTACTGATGTAACTTATGTAGTGCTGGATTTTCTGCAAAAACACAATCTTTTGAAAGACAATCTTGACCGTTTTTATGGCTTTGCTTCCCGGCAGTTTGCTTTGTATATGCTGCACGGTGACAATCTGGCGGAAGAGATAAAAAAGTTTAACCGCAAGATGAAAAGTGTCGGTATCAAAAAATATATTGTTTGTGATGATGATATAAAAGGCTTATATCGCATTAACGGCAATTCATCGGTTATGGTATGCCGAATAAAAGCATGGCTTTACCGACTGGCTTACTATTTCAGTTTTGGGAGTGCCGGAAAAAAATTTCACCAAAAAGCAAAAGAATACCTCCGAGCCGCTAAAATGCTGAGAAACAGCTCTCAACTTAAAGATTTATAAAAAAATACGGGAATTTTCCCGTATTTTTTTAGTAATTCCGAATTGTTTCAAACAATTCAAGCGCTCTGGCCGCCGCCTTGTCCATGTCATAATATTTATAATCACCGAGCCGTCCGAGAAAATAAACGTTTTTCAGCTTTTCCGCTTCTTGAAGATAACGATTATAAAGCTGTTGATTTTCATCTTTGGGAACCGGATAATAACGTTCATTCCTGCCCCGTTCAAAATCTTCGGAATATTCCTTGGCGATAACTGTTTTGGCAGATTTTTCGTTCAAATAATATTTATATTCGTGAATACGGGTGAAATCATAATTGCACGGATAGTTAACAACTGCTCCGGCCTGATAATACTCCCGGTCATATTCTTCAAATTTGAAAGAAACGCTGCGATAGGGAAGTTCTCCGAATTTATAATCAAAAAACGCATCAATCGGCCCGGTGAAAAACAGACGGTCGTAACTGATTTCGTTTTTGATATCGTCGAAAGACGTGCTTAATTGCAGCTTTATCTTCGGATTGTTGATGATTTTTTGAACCATGGCTGTATAGCCGCCACGGGGAATTCCCTGATATTTGTCCTGAAAATAACGGTCGTCGCAACCGATAAATACCGGAACTCTCGCCGTAACCGCGCCGTCAACGTCAGAAGGTTTCATTCCCCATTGTTTGGTTGTATAATGCAGAAAAACTTTTTCATAAACATAGTTGGCCAAAAATTTCAAATCGTTGTCATCCTGCTTTTGAAACTCCAAAATCGGTACTTTTTTGTTGTATTCAAACTTCTTAAGCAGTTTTTCTTCCAAGCGCTGCGCCATACTTTGCGGAAAAACGTCATAGAGCGTTTTAATATTAAACGGAATATGTGTTTCAATCCCGTCAATAACGGCGATAACACGGTGCATATAGGTATTGAAATCTGTAAAGCGACAGAGATAACGCCACACGTTTTCCAGATTCGTATGAAAAATATGCGACCCGTATTTGTGAACGGTAATCCCGTTTTGGTCTTTATAGTCGTATATGTTACCGCCGATATGGTCTTTAGCGTCAATAATCAAAACGTCCTCGTTGAGTTCTGAGGCGATTCTCTCGGCAATAACCGACCCGGATAAGCCGCAGCCGACAACCAGATTTTTAACGTGTTTCATGACGCATCCCCTTATCTTCCGATACTGTAATAGTCAAAGCCTGCTGTCCGGGCATCTTCCGGCTGCAAAATATTGCGCAGGTCAACAATAACCGGCGTTCTCATCGCCAGTTTGAGTTTTCCGAAATCAATATGGCGGAATTCGTCCCATTCGGTCAAAATGGCCAGAACGTCAGCGCCTTTGGCTGCCTGATACATATTTTCAGCATAATTTATTTTATCGCCAAGAACCTTTTGGGCGTTTTCCATGGCTTTAGGGTCATAAGCGGTAATTTTTGCATCCAGATTGATAAGATTCGTAATAATCGCCATGGCCGGAGAAACGCGGCAGTCATCAGTCCCGCCTTTGAATGCCAGGCCGAGAACCGCAATCTTAGCGTCAGGAATGCTTTTGACCGGCGCCAAAATTCTGTCGGCCATTTCTTTCTGGCGCTCGTCATTGCCTTTAATTGCAGCTTCAATCAAACTCATGGTAACATTGTTTTGCCGCCCCATATAGGCCATAGCATTGGTGTCTTTTGGAAAACAACTGCCGCCATATCCCGGCCCCGGATTCAAAAACTTATTGCCAATACGGCTGTCCAGCCCCATACCTTTGGCAACTTCATAAATATCAGCGCCGGCTTTCTCACAGAAGTTGGCCATTTCATTGATATAATGAATTTTAAGCGCCAAAAAGGCATTGGATGCATATTTAATCGTTTCCGAAGAGCGGCGTTTGACACACAAAATCTGCGCTTTGTCAGCAAAAGGTTCATACAGCTTTCTGACAATATTGCAGGCCTTCGCTGTATTTGCGCCGATAACGATTCTGTCCGGATTGAAAAAATCATGAATGGCAAAACCTTCGCGCAGGAATTCCGGCAGGGACACAACGTCAAAATCCGCCAGAGGATTCTTTTTGCGAATTAACGTTTCGACATCATCGCCGGTTCCGACCGGGACGGTCGATTTTGTGGCAATAACCGTATAACCTTGCAGATATTCGGCCAGCTCCGTCGCTGCGGCATGAATATATTTCATGTCGGCTTCTTTGGTAATCGGATGCGGTGGGGTGCCGACGGCAATCATAACCAAATCGGCATTTTCAACGCCTTCTTTCATCGAGGTTGTAAATTTGATGCGTCCGGCAGCAACGTTTTTCTTAAAAAGCTCTTCCAAACCGTCTTCATAAATTGTCAGTTTACCATTGTTTAAGGCGTCAATTTTGCTTTGCTCCCGGTCAATGCAGATGATGTCATTGCCCAGCTCAGCCAGACCAACGCCGGTAGGCAAGCCGACATAACCCGTTCCGATAATTCCGATTTTCATATCTTGCTCCGTTATCTTTATAGAATCACCGCCTGAAAAAACAGGCGGTGTCGGTAAAATTACTTCTGATTTTCCAGTCTTTCGCGCAAATCGCAGCCGGTTTTGACATACTTGTCAACAGCGACAGCCGCTTTTCTCGGCATGGCCAGACAACCTGGACCGGCCACACAGCCGCCCTCGCAGCACATGACTTCAATCATGTTGTTGTCACAGCCTTTCAGGGCATAGCGTTTCAGTGCCTTCAAGCCCTCTTTGGTCAGGCCGTCAACTGTTTCGGCGCGCATTTCCATTTTGCCGTCAACCAAAGATTTGACAGCGCCGGCAACTCCGCCGGTAACCGGAAATTGGCGTCCCTGATAACAGGAAATCTCAGCAAAATCCATCGCTTCGCATTCTTCGACTTTAATCTTGTCAGCGTCAAACATGGCACCGGCTTCTTCAAAAGTAATGACATAATCGACATAAGGATCCGATTCTGCTTCAACGCGTTTTGCATAGCAGGGGCCGACAAAAACCGTCAGATAGTCAGGATGTTCTTCTTTGATTTTTTCTGCGGTATAATACATCGGCGTGTGTGTTTCCGAAACGTAAGGCGCAATTTCGGGAATACTTGTTTTTGCGGCGCGGAAATAAGCCGGGCAACAGGACGTTGTCATAAATTTCTCGCCCTTTTCCATGCGCTCAATAAATTCGGCGGCTTCCTTGGCCGTTGTAATGTCAGCACCAACGGCAACTTCGTATACCTCGGTAAAGCCAAGCTTTTTCAAAGCGCCGACCAGATTGTTGATTGTCCCGCCGAACTGTCCCAGAACAGCCGGAGCCAGCATGGCGACAACTTTTTTGTCGCTGTCTTTCAGAAGTTTCAAAACGTCAATCAGCTGATATGGCTCAACAATGGCGCCAAACGGGCAGGAGCGCAGACACTTGCCGCAGGAAATGCATTTTTCGTTGTCAATATGTTCTTTGCCGTCGGCATCTTTGGTAATGGCTCCGACCGGGCAGGAATCTTCGCAGGGAACCGGAACTTTGATAATGGCATTATACGGACAGCTGTTCAGGCAGATGCCGCAGTTAATGCACATATCCGGATTAATTTGCGCCCGGTTGGCTTCCGTAAAGGAAATGGCACCTTTGGGGCAGTTTACCTGGCAGGGACGGGCAATGCAGCCGCGGCAGAAGTTTGTAACGACATGCTGCTGTTTCATGCAGGCGGCGCAGGCGCTGGTGATAACCGACAGTTTGCTAGGGAGAAGTTTTTCTCTGGCCAAAGCTTCTTTGCCGTATTCTTTCAGAGATTTGGCGGAATCTTTTTCGTCATCGGGAGAAAAGCCCATAACCGCCAGAGCAATCTGTTTGACAATGCTTCTGTCGATATCCAGGCTGGCGTGGTATGGAACAGAACCGTCCGGCATAATTTCTGCCGGGATATTGTCGGCATTTTCAAAACGGTCGTTGATAAAACTTTCGGCAACTTTAACAATAATTCTGTTTCTGAGCGGGGCCACGTTGTTTTTCTGTGGTAACATATTATTTCTTCCTTATTCGGGGTGGTTAAAATATGCGCTGATTATATCCCGGAAAGTCAAAAAATCAACCAAATTTTCCGGGCTCTGCATTGTTTTCTTGTCTTTGCAGCGGAGCTGTGGCAGACTGGGAAAAACAAACAGGGAGAATAAGGAAAATGATTATAGAAGACTGGCTGCTGATTTTTATGGCGTTGGCTCTGGTAATTGTAATCTGGGACGTCATCCGTCACCGCCGTATGGCAAAACGTATAGCCGAAGCGCAGAAAATGGAATCAATCGGCCGTCTGGCCGGTGGCATAGCGCATGATTTTAACAATATGCTGGCGGGTATCAGTTCCGCTGCCGATTTTATCAAGCTGAAGCTGGGAAAAAAACACGAATTGTACCGTTATGCGCAGATTATTGTGGATTCTTGTATACGGGCATCGCATCTGACGCATCAGCTGCTTTTGTTCTCCCGTTCCAAAAGCGATACGCCCATGCGCATAGATGTTCACGCCGGACTTGATGAAACGGCTTACTTACTTGAGCATAGTGTCAATTCGCGCGTTAAGGTGAAAATAATAAAAAAAGCGGAAAAACACGAAATATGCGGTTATCCCGATTTAGTGCACAATCTGATTCTTAATCTGGGGTTGAATGCCAAGGATGCCATGCCGTCCGGCGGCGTTGTGACAATCGCGACCCGCAATGTTAATTTGAGCCGGGCGGATATCCGAAAAGCGGTTTTAAATGCCGAACCGGGAGAATATCTTGAAGTTTCCGTTTCAGATACCGGCGGCGGTATCCCCAAGAACCTGCGGAATAAAATATTTGAACCGTTTTTTACGACCAAAGGCTCTGAAAGGGGAACAGGGCTGGGGTTGGCAGCAGTCTACGGAATAGTCAGAAAGCATAACGGAACAATAACTTATGAATCGTCTTCGTCCGGAACGGTTTTTCATGTTTATCTTCCGCTGGCTGATGAAAATTGTGAAATGGAACTTTATGACCCGCATCCTTCATGTCCGCTTCCCGCCGGTATTCGCAGCAAAATCATGGTTGTTGACGATGAAGTTGTTCTCCGCGAACTGTTAACCGATATCTTAAAGCATTTTGATGCCGAAGTTGTCAGTACGGGGGACAGCGCCAATGCTGTAGAATTATATAAAAATACACCGGGTATAGACGTTGTAATGCTGGATGTCATTATGCCGGAAAAAAGCGGGTTGGAGGTTTATCACGACCTGCGGAAAATAAATCCCGCGTTGAAAACGGTATTTATGAGCGGCTATACGGAAGACAATAATATTCAGGACGTTGTTGCCACGGATGAAAACACGCTTTTTGTCGCCAAGCCTTATCAGATTTCTGATGTCGTGGATAAAGTTTCAAAATTATTAGCAAAAAATTAGAAATTTTGTAATAGTATGAAATAAAATCAAAAAGGAAAGTCAAACATATAATGTCTAAAGCAAAGGTAGTCCTGTCGGAAAAATATTTACTGACCGCTCTGGACCGTGTGGCAAAAAACGCCCTCGGTTATGCCGTGCTTTACATCAATATTTCAAAACTCAAACCCAAAAACCGCCATCCTGAATTTGTCAAGATTATCGCCATGCTTTTTGAGAGTATTATCGGAGCCGCCAAAGGGTCGATGTATATTCTTTCAAATGGCGATATTGCCATTTTAAGCAAAAATATTACGCCGTCGGAAATTGACGAAGCCGTCAAGAAACTTCGTGCCGGCCTGGCTGCTGATCCGGTCTTATCCCATGACAGCCGGGATTTTGCTCTCGTTTATTCTTTTCCTCGCGATTTCTTTTCCTTTTATGGCAAAATAGAAAAGATGGTGCAGGAAAATAAAGAAGCCGAAACGGAAGAATTGCCGGTAAAAGAACCGATAGAAGCGGAAGATATGGATAAAATCATTTCGACGCTGGATGATATTGATATGGCGGAATTGGTCAAGCGCCAGAGCGTTATGCGCGTGCATAACAATGAATTTACTGATTTGATGCAGGAATTTTTTGTTGCCGTCAAAGATTTGAGTCGTTATTTCGGCGACAATAAGGATTTGGTCGCCAACCGCTGGCTGTTTCAGTATCTGACGCAGGTGCTTGATAAAAAAACACTGGCGGCTTTTGCTTCGGCCGAAATTACCGAATGGCCCGAAAAAATAAGTCTGAACCTCAATTTGAGCTCCGTCTTTTCTAAGGAATTTGTCGAGTTTGCCAAGAATTTCCTGAAGCCCGCGCAGCAGATTATTGTCGAAGTTCAGATGATGGATATTCTTAACAATCTGAATCTGTATCACGAGGTAAAAGATATCCTGCATAAAGGCGGGCATAAGCTGTTGATTGATTCGCTCAGCCCCGCGTCGCTAAGTATGCTCAATCTCGATAAACTGGCACCGGATATGATAAAAATATTCTGGGAGCCTCTGTTAGTCTATGACACGGATAACCAGAGCCTGAAAAATGCCGTGGAATATATGAAGCCCGAAAATGTTATTCTGGCAAAATGTGATGGCAGCGAAGCAATGCGTTGGGGCTTGTCATACGGTCTTAATACCTTTCAGGGGCCGTATATTGATGAAATAGAAATTGCGCTGATTCGCCGCCAATGCCCCAATGCCAAAATCTGCGGCAGCCTGGATTGCATCAAGCGCCGCCGCCTGTTGCAGGGAATGTTTCGTGATGAATGTCCACATAAAGACATCCTGGAAAAAATATTGTGAGGCCGGATATGTTTCTTTTTTCTAAAAATCAGTCTGCCGACAAAAATAAAAAAGCCGAATTAAAAAAAGATGTGATTATCTATGATTATCTGACCAAACTGGAAGACAATCTCGGAAAATACAAGGCCTTGTATCTTTATGGGCACAAACTTAACGGTAACAGTCTGCGTCTGCTGTCCCGTCAGGCACTTTTGAAAATCTTTGAAAATGTTATTTCTAAGTTCAAGGGTGAAGTTTTTGCATTGCCCAATGATGACATGATAGTTGTTTATAATAAGGAAGCTCAGGAGGAAGTGTGGGCCTGCCTGATAAAAATACGCTATATGCTTCATGATGATCCGCTCATGAAAGATGCCTTTGATTTGGAACAAATAGGCTTTATAAAATATTTTGATTTGAACGAGGGAACCAAAGAGCTGCATGATACGATTGATGCCGCGATTTCTGATTATCGCAGCCCCGGACGCTCTTTGGGTGAAGATTATAAGGCCAAACCCGCCCTTTCTCACGAAATGGTGATGGGCGCCAGAAAAATCCGGCAGGAATTAACCACGGGAATGCTGGCTAAAGTCCAGAAAGCATTGGCAATGACCGATTTTTCAAGCCTGATTCGCCGCCAGTCCGTTTGTGCCGTAATCGGAAAATCTTCGCCTCAGGTCTTATTCGATGAGGTGTTTGTTTCTATTGCCGATTTGCGCGATATGTTAATGCCGGATGTTGATTTGACGGCAAATCCTTGGTTGTTCTTACACTTGGCGGGAACGCTTGATAAAAGGGTTTTGGTCCATGTCAGTAAACATGATGACGGAGCCTTGACCAGAAATTTCAGCTTAAATTTGAATGTTTCTACGATTCTTTCTGATGATTTTCTGCTCTTTGACGAGAATATCAATGCTTCCATGCGTTCCTCCGTTGTTTTGGAACTTCAGCTGGTTGATATTTTCAGTGATATTAAGGCATTTATGCTGGCAAAGACATTTGCTCAGTATCGGGGGTATAAAATCTGTATCGACGGCATAACCGTTGATAAGCTGAAATATATTAACCGGACAAACCTTGGTGCGGATTTAATCAAAATAATCTGGCATCCGAGTTTTATGGAGATTGTCAATGAAGACAAACATTTTGTGGACTATGTCAACCGTGCCGAACGCGCCAAAATGATTCTCTGCCGGGTGGATGATCCGGCTGCTGTCGAAATCGGCAATTCTCTCGGCATAAATTTGTATCAGGGGCGCTATATCCAAAGGCTGCTGGCCAAGCAAAGCAAAAAGACTTTTTTCAGTATTCGCGGGTAGCTGTTTCGCTTTAGGGGTGTTCCCGTTTTACCAATTTTTAAGATTAATATGCTCAAATTATAAAAGACAGCGAGTCTGTGTTTTTTTTGTATTAATCTGAAATTTAGGTGCTATTATGGGATTATTGTCAGAACTGCAAAACCGTTTGAAAAAGTCAGGATTATTGATTGTTTTCGTTTTGCTGTTTTTCTACTTTAGTTTTTATACCATCAACGGTGAGCGTGGCCTCCGCCGTTATTTGCACCTGCAGCAGGAATTGAGCTATGCAGAGAAAATTGCCGATAAATACAGCCGCGAAAAAGCCGAGTTGGAAGAAAAGGTGCGCCTTTTGTCTTCAAACAGTCTTGATCTTGATATGCTTGACGAACGTGCCCGCGCAGTTTTGAATTATGCCGGGAATAATGAATTTATATTGCTTGACAACGAAGAAAATTAGTTTATAAAAAAGTACAGAAATACAAAAGGTTAATCCTAAGTATAGGATAAGTGTGTAAATAAACTGTTTTTTTAGAGCAAATTGCTGTATAATAAAATCCGTCTGGAGTGTTTTCCGGATGGATGGTTTTTTGTTTATGGAAAGTATGAAGATACAAAAGAAAATAGCAGTCTTGCCTGCGCGGCCGGTATATAATAAAAAGAAGCCGTTCTTTTCGCCTAAGGAAATAATATTCAGAGGCGAAGGCCGGGCCGTGGTTTTTACCATATCCTCGTTTTTGCAGATGTTTTTGTTTATACTGGTGCTTTTTATCGGCGGCTGGAATCTCTATTCTTATTACATGTATAACCGGTCCGGCCATATTATTTCTAAAAAGGACCGGCAGCTGGATCAGACGCGCGATGCCTATGTCGATTTGATGACGGAATTTGTTGCGCTCAATAAAAACGTCAGTACCATTGTTGCATCTCTTGAAGATGTAAAGGATCCGAATGATCGGCGCATCCAACAATATAAGGCTCAGGCCGAAATAATTGAAAATAAGATTCATGAAATTACGGAAGCTAATTCCTGGCTGGCGCCGGATGAGGTGACAAAGCGTGCTAATATGTATGAAGCCATGTTGCAGCGGGATATTGTTGTATCTGAACGCGATGAATTGAAAAAGCAGCTGGATGAGTTGGAAACATCCGTGCGGGAAATGCGCAGCGTTGAAAACGAAGTCTTTGAAAAAATAAAAACGCTGTCGTCAAAAGAAGTGGAAAAAATGAAAAAAGCTTTGGGAGAAGTCAATAAGCCTCTGAAGGAAAAGGGATTGTATTTCAACGCGTTGTCAAATAAAAAAGGCAACACTGGCGGCCCGTATATTCCTGATAACGGTTTGTTGAACCGCAATCCGAAACTCAACGAACAGGTAACCGCCATTTATCGGAATATGGAAGACCATGAATATTATAAGCAGGTGATTTCGGGAACTCCGATTGGAAAACCTGTATGGAGCTATTGGGTAACCTCCAAGTTTGGCGGCCGGTTGGATCCGTTTAAAAAGAGCAAGGCCGTTCATAAAGGGATTGATCTGGCCAGTATGACTGGAAACAAAATCAAGGTAAAGGCCAAAGGGAAAGTCACCCGTTCGGAATACACGGCTGGTTATGGCAATCTGGTTGTCGTTGACCATGGCAACGGTTTTGTAACCAAATACGGACATATGCATAAACGTTATGTTGAAAAAGGCGATGAAGTCGAATATGATACGGTTTTAGGCGAAGTCGGCTCGACCGGACGTTCTACCGGGCCGCATCTCCATTATGAAGTTTTGTATCGAGGTGTTCCGGTTGATCCGATGCCGTTTATTCAGGCTAAAATTTAAGTTGAGGAACAAAAATGGGTAATTTAAAACGTATGGTTTATTTGAAATTTGCGCGTCGGGTCGGCAGCAACAGCAATACGGCTCCCGTACCGAGCATTATCGGCGAGGGGACGGAATTTAATGGGAATTTCAAAAGCAGCGGCACGATTCATATTGACGGCAAATTGACCGGGGATGTGGCTTGTGATGAACTGGTTATCGGAACCAACGGTTATGTCAAAGGTTATGTAAATGCCAAAAAATTTCATATCTACGGAACTTTTGAAGGGAAAGCCGAAGCCGACAGCCTGTTTATTGCCCAAACAGCCAAACTGATTGGCGACGTAACGCATGTAACGATTGCGATTGAACCGGGCGCTTATATTGACGGCCGTTGCATTCGCAAGGACAGGGAAGCACAATCTTTGACGGCTGTCAAAAGCACGGCGATGTTGTCTTCTCCTGAAAAGGTCAAAAAACAGGCTTAATTGAGAAAATGGTAGCCAAGAGTTCAAAATCAGATTATATTTCTACCGGCGTCGTTGCGCAAAACCGCCGCGCAAGCTTTGATTATTTCATTGACGAAACCTATACCGCCGGATTGGAACTGACAGGAACGGAGGTCAAATCCCTGCGTCAGGGGCATGCTAATATTAATGATGCCTATGGTCTGGAAAAAAACGGCGAACTATTTATCAGCAATATGTTCATTGCCGAATATGCCAACAAAGGCTATGCTTCTCATGCCGAAAAACGCGACCGTAAACTTTTGCTCAAAAGAAAAGAAATTAACGATATTATTGGCAGCTTGGCCAGAAAAGGAACAACGCTTGTTGCCGTAAAACTGTTTTTTGACGAACGGGGACGTGCGAAAATGATTGTTGGCCTGGGGCGCGGCAAAAAGCTTTATGATAAGCGGGAAACCATGAAAGACCGTGACTGGTCGCGCGACAAACAGCGCATTATGATTAACGCCAATCGGTAAAGAGAGATAAAGTCCCGTAATAGACATCGGACTTTTGCTTACGGCTTCCGTTTATTTCTGAAAAAATCTTTAAGTATCTGCCCGCATTCTTCTTCCAAAATCCCGCCTTGAACAGTCGGCCGGTGATGGCAGGTCGGCGCATCGTAAAATCTGACGCCGCTGGCAACTGCGCCGCCTTTGGCGTCATAGGCGCCGAAATACAAATTGTTGATTCTTGCGAAGGAAATGGCGCCGGCACACATGGTGCAGGGTTCAAGCGTCACATATAAATCCATGCCGCGCAGCCGGTTTTGCCCAAGCTTTCGGCAGGCTTTTTGAATGGCTGCCAGTTCGGCGTGCGCCGTCGCATCCAGAATATGTTCGCTTTGGTTGTATGCTTCGGCAATAATTTTATCTTCTTCCGGGTCGACAATCACCGCACCGATGGGAACTTCGTCTTCCAGAGCCGCCTGCCGCGCCAGCTCCAAAGCCCGCTGCATATATTTGACTTGCATTTTAATCCTTTATTCTTTTGAAAATATTTGTTATATAGTATAACAAAATAAAAAAGGAAAGATTAAAATGTCTGAAAGAATAGCCAAATTTATCGCCCGCTCCGGCGTATGCTCCCGCCGTCAGGCGGAGGAACTGATTCTCCAAAAGCGAGTCACCGTCAACGGCGAAGTTGTTGAAAGCCCGGCTTTTAATGTCGAAGGGAATGAAAAGATTCTTTTGGACGGCGAAAAGCTTCCGGCGATTGAAAACACGCGCATGTGGGTTTATTACAAGCCGACCGGACTGGTAACAACCCATAAAGACGAGCAGGGGAGGCCGACCGTTTTTGAAAATCTGCCTGAAGGTTTGCCGCGCGTTATTTCCGTCGGGCGCTTGGATTTAAATTCCGAAGGCCTGCTGCTGCTGACCAACAGCGGCGAACTTTCCCGGCGTCTGGAACTGCCGTCAAATTCCTGGAGCCGCAGATATAAAGTCAAAGTCCACGGCAGAATTAACCGCGACAAACTGGCGGAACTTGAGCAGGGCATAACGATAGACGGGATTCGCTATGGTTCGATAAAAGTCGAGGTCGAAAGCGAGCAGGGGACAAACGCTTGGCTGAGCGTAACGCTGCAGGAAGGGAAAAACCGCGAAATCCGTAAGGTGATGAAGTTTATCGGCTTGGATGTTGCCCGCCTGATTCGTCTTTCTTACGGTCCGTTTCAACTGGGCAGCCTGAAAAAGGGAGAAGTCCGCGAAGTTCCGCAGAAAGTTCTTAAAGAACAGTTGGGGAATAAACTCTGATGCGGATTATCGGCGGCAGCTATCGGGGAAAAAAACTTTTTTCGCCGCGGTCGGAGGGCGTTCGCCCGACGGCCGACCGGGCGCGGGAAAGCGTTTTTAATATTCTCAATTCCAAGCTTGACGGCGGCTGGGAAGCTTGTTACCTGCTGGAAATTTTTGCCGGTACCGGCGCTTTTTCTCTGGAGGCAATATCCCGCGGCGCCGCGGCGGCCTGCCTGATAGACATTAATCCTGACAATGCCCGCCGCAATATTGAACTTTTCCCAAAAGAACAGGGGCTTATCAAATTATTGAAAGCCGATGCATTAAAACTTCCGCCGGCAACAGAGGTTTATAACTTGTTGTTTATGGATGCGCCTTATGCCAAAGGGTTGAGCGAACCGGCGCTTCGCCGGGCGGCAGAGCAGGGCTGGCTGCAAGACGGCTGCCTGTGTGTTGTTGAACTTGAAAAAAACGAAGCCTTTGATTTGCCGCCGGATTTTGAACTCCTTGACGAACGCAGCTATGGCATTGCCCGCTTTTTATTCGCCCGTTATTGCCGTTAATGTAATATTTGCTTGAACTTATTTATAAAAGTACTAACATTAAGTTATTACAATGCAACCTAAATTAAGGAGTTTAGGACATGGGGTTTATTGATAATACCGTAAAATGGCTGGGTGAAAAAGTAACAGATCCGACACCTCCGGGAGAAAAGCAGAAAAACGGCAATAAAGTCAGCTTTAAAAAGCTTGATAAATTTATTGAACGTCCCCGGGAGCTGGAGGGTGAATTTAAGGAAATTATCGGTAACCCGCCGTTGTTCGGCATTATCGGCAAGCCCGAGTGGGAAAGCGCCCTGAAAAATGCGCCTTTGATTTATGCCTCTGTCGTTCAGGCCAATAATGCCCTGTATGAACCGGGAAATGAAATGTATCTCCCCGCTGTCCTTTTGTTTGCTGAAGATGAGGCACACCAGAGGAATATTGACTGGCTGAAAGAAACCACGGCCAAAATCCATGAAATGGAAGAAAGCGAGGATGTCCCGCCGGAAGCGGAAATATTTATTTCTGCGCTGAATGACGAAGATGACGGTTTTTGCATCCGCCTTCCCGAATGTCTGTCTGACGGCGCAAAAGCCTGGTGTGTTGTTTATAAATTTGCCCGCCAGACGGATTTGCCCAATACCTATCTGCCGCGGGACAATATTGTTCCGATGTTTCTCAAATCGGCGGAATACGCCTATGCCGACGGCCTGATATTAATTCCCGCCAGATATTATATGTAAGAAAAACGGAGAGCAAAAACTCTCCGTTTTCTTTTTACTTTGTTTGTATTTTTTCGAGCCTGCCGCTGGCCGTCACTTCATACCCCTGTTCCCGCAGGGCTTCTTTGCCGCCCTCGTCAAAGGTGTAGTAATAAATCAGCTCGCGCTCGTTGATTCTGCCTGCGTCAACTGCTGCCTGCGGAATGCCCCAGACAACGGAAATCGGCCAGGTCAGAAGGTTGAGAAAACCATATAACATCTGCCCGTTGTCCGCGCCATTGCCTGACGCCAGATAAAAGTTTCCACCGCCCGGCAGCAGGTTCAAAAGGCCGGCGCCGGCTGCGCTGGCAGGTTTTTCCCAGTTTCCGGCGGGTTTTTCCGTGGTAATGCCCTGCGCGCGCAGGCTGCGCAATGTGTTGTTTTCCTGATGCGTTAAGGAAACACAGCCGGAGAGGAGAAGCCCCAGCATTGTGTATGCAATTAAGTTTTTCATATCTTCAAACATCCTGTTTTTCATTCTGTTAACAAAACAAAACCCGCGCTAATAAAGGCGGGCGGATGTTAGAAAACCATACATAACCACATGGCTCGGCTTATTTGGCGGAGCCTTATTCACCGACATCCGCCTGAAAGGCAGAGGTCGGCATATTTAATTTGAGTCGCTATGCTGAACGACTGGTTATGTAAAGGGTTTTCTAAGCCCTGAGCATTGCTCTTTTCTACGGAACAAAGCCTAAACTTAAACTAACGAATTTCTTTGGATAAATCAAGCTTAATTTTGCGCTGGATATTTTCTGCGGCAGGGAGTTATTGTTGAAAGCTAAATTAATTCTTGAAAAAATCAGATTTAGTGATACATTATCCGAGGATAAAATAATGCCGGTGCGGGGCTGTCCGCATAATAATTGAAAAGGATATAAAATATGGTAGTTCGCGTAGCTATTAATGGTTATGGCCGTATCGGCCGCTTAACTCACCGCGCTATGGTTGAGAGTGGTCGTACAGATATTGAACTCGTTGCGATTAACGATTTGGGTAAGCCGGTTGACAATGCCCGTCTGCTGAAATATGATTCGGTTCACGGCCGTTTCAAAGGCGAAGTTTCCGCTGATGAAAATTCTATCACGGTTAACGGCCATAAGATTAAGGTTTTTGCTGAAAAAGACCCGAAAAACCTTCCTTGGAAAGATTTGAACATTGATGTTGTTATGGAATGCACCGGTATTTTTGCCGATAAGGAAAAAGCATCTGTTCACCTCGAAGCCGGCGCTAAACAGGTTTTGATTTCCGCTCCGGCCAAAGGCGCTGACAAAACTATCGTATTCGGCGTAAACCACAAAACTTTGGACGGTTCCGAACGCGTTGTTTCCAACGCTTCCTGCACCACAAACTGCCTCTCTCCGGTAGCTATGGTTCTGAACAAACTCTGCGGTATTGAAAAAGGTTACATGACCACCATTCACTCTTATACCGGCGACCAGAGAACACTCGACATCGTTCACCCGAAAGATCCGTACCGCGGCCGCGCTGCTGCTTTGAACATGATTCCGACTTCTACCGGTGCTGCTAAGGCTGTTGGCTTGGTTCTGCCGGAATTGGCCGGCAAACTGGACGGTTCTGCCGTTCGCGTTCCGACCCCGGATGTTTCTTTGGTTGACCTGACATTCGACGCTACCCGCGCCGTTACGGTTGAAGAAATCAATGCCGCTATGAAAGCTGCCGCTGAAGGCGAACTGAAAGGCATTTTGGAATACAATGACGAACCGTTGGTTTCTCAGGACTTTGTAACTGATCCGCACACCTCAATTTTTGATGCCGGCCAGACCAAAGTTATCGACGGCAAATTCGTCCGTATCGTTTCCTGGTACGACAATGAATGGGGCTTCTCCAACAAGATGTCCGACACTGCCGTAGCTATGGCTAAAGCTTATAAAGCATAAGTGATGTTGACGTTACCCTCTTGGTTCTGCCAGGGGGGTAATGTTTTTTGTAAGGGAAAATAAATGACAGAATATAAGACAATTAATGATTTGGGCGATTTGAACGGCAAGGTTGTTATGCTCCGCGCCGACCTGAATGTGCCTATGGATGAAAATTTTAACGTAACTAATGACGCGCGTATTGTCCGCACCGTGCCGACTATTAAAAAGCTGATGTCCGCCGGCGCGAAAGTTGTTGTTGTTTCTCACTTCGGCCGTCCGGAAGGCAAAGGCGATATGAAAAACTCCCTGAGCCATATAGTCAAAGATTTGGAAAAAGCACTCGGCAAACATGTTGTGTTTGTTGATGACTGCATCGGTGAAAAAGTTGCCGCCGCTGTTAAAAGCATGAAACAGGATGAAATCCTGCTGCTGGAAAATCTTCGTTTTTATAATGAAGAGAAAAAAGGCGATGAAAACTTTGCCAAAGAGCTGGTTGCGCCGGTTGATGTTTATGTTTCCGACGCTTTCTCCACGGCTCACCGCGCCCATGCTTCCATGGTTGCCGCTGCAAAATTGCGCCCGGCTGCTATGGGGCTGTTGATGGAAGAAGAAGTCAATGCCCTGACCAAAGGCCTGAATGACCCGAAACGCCCGTTGATTGCCATTGTCGGCGGTTCCAAGGTTTCTACCAAACTTGACCTTTTGAACAATCTGGTCAAAAAAGTTGACAAGCTGGTTATCTCCGGCGGTATGGCGCATACGTTTATGAAAGCCAACGGCATTGATACCATTAATGAAAACAATTCTCTGGTTCAGATGGATATGCTGGATACGGCGAAAGAAATTATGGCAACGGCCAAAGCCAACAACTGCGAAATCATTTTGCCGCAGGATGTTGTCGTTTCCAAGGAATTTAAGCCCATGGCCGAACACAAAACGGTTGATTTGGCTGAAATTCCGGCGGAAAGCTGGTCTTTGCTTGATGTCGGCGAAAAATCAATTGCCGCCATCAACGGCAAAATTGCCGAATGCAAAACTTTGGTTTGGAACGGCCCGCTCGGCGTATTTGAAATGAAACCGTTTGACAATGCCACCAACAAGGTTGCCCAGTATGCCGCCAAACTGACGGAAGAAGGCAAGCTGACAACCGTGGCCGGCGGTGGCGATACCGTTTCTGCTTTGGCGAATGCCGGTGTTGAAAATAAGTTTTCTTATATTTCGACGGCAGGCGGTGCTTTCCTTGAATGGATGGAAGGCAAAGAGCTCCCCGGCGTTGTTGTTCTGAAAAAATAAGAAAAAACGCTGAACAAAAACCCCTGTTTGATCTTTCCAAACGGGGGTTTTACTAATTAATGTAATAACCTCTATATACGAAAGTTTTTTTGCAAACTCCTAATCCTAATGTATGATATTTTTGTGAAATTTTAAAGAAAGTATTGTATAATAATTATTGTAGAAAATAAAATTTTGTCAAAAAAGACGTTGTTTTTATCGAAAAATATGCTAATATAAAAATAAATATGAGATATTTTAAGAGGCATGAAATGGCTGGCGAAGAGAATAGAACAATTCATTTTGAAGATTTCAACAAGTTAAATGAGCAAACGCGCCCGGAGGGAGATTTTACTGTTGCTGAAGTCCAGCGCTCCTTGGAAAAAGAGCGTAAGCAGCTGCAGGAAGAATTTGACCGCCTTGAAAAACAGACGGCGGATTTGCTGACACAGATGCACACGGCGCCCCAGGCCGAAAAATCAAGGTTGATGAACGAGTGGAAGGCCGTATCTCAGATTAAGCAGGTTACTAAACATAAATTGGCGGAAATAGACGGTAGGCTGGCTTCTTTTGCCAAAAATCCGCAGTCTTATACCAATCTCTACAATATAAAAGAAAACCTGTCTTCGCAAAATGTTTCTGCAGATTTGAAAGTTGATCGGAACGGCAATCTGGAAGTTGTTGTCGAGATGATGCGTCCCAGCCCGTTTGGCTTTAGCATTCGTGACGGACATTTAACCTTTGACAATACCAACGTTTCTCCCGAGCAGTTGAAAGAAATGCTTGATACGCTGGAAAAAATGGGAATTAAAGACATTCGTATCCCGGATGAATTGGATAAAAAACTCAAAGAAAATATGGAAAAGGCGGTTGATGAACGGAATGCCGAAGCTGACCGGAATTATGACAAAGACCGTGCCCCGACTTTGCTGACCGGAGAGCACGAAAAGACGTCGGCCGCCAATGATAACGGCAATCAGGGAACAGAAGACAACGGCCCCTCTCGCCCGGCTTTTGAATCTAATGCCCCGATTATCCCGGGAGTTAACCCCGAATATGCCGCGTCTGAAACCGCTAATTTGCCGGAATCTAAACCGGCACCGCAGTTTTCTTACGACTATAAAGAATTTCACCATAAGGTTGAATTTGACATTCTGCAGAGAAATATGGGAAAAATCAAGGATTCCAGCTTTTTCCATGTTAAACAGGGTGGATATGACAAATGGTATGTTTATGATACCGAAAATCCTGATAACTATGATAATGATGGCAAACGCGGCAAAGACGGCAGTGTTGCCGTTAAAAATCAGTTTGTTTTATGGGCCAGGGAAAAAGATAACGGCTCTATTGAATTGGGGTATTCAATGCCTAACGGCAAACCGATTAGCAATGCCTTGGCTGACAAGCTGATTTCTCTGCATAAGGATCGCGGCAATACGCATATTAAGTTTGGCGGTATGACTGATGATGATGCCGGAACTTTTCGTACCCGCTGTGCTCGTATGGGAATTATCCCAATTGGTATTGGTATTAATGAAAAACATGCAGCGGAAATGGTTGGCGAAGCGGCTAAAAAATTGTCGGATGATGAGTTGCAGGTGTTTAAATGGCGGCTGGCGCAGCAGATGCGCAAAAACATCAGAAACAGCGGAAAAGCTTTTGAAAGTGATCGTACTGCCGGCTATATTAAAGACCTTGAAGGCGACTTTAAGTTTAATCCGTTCAAAGGGGCTTACGACGATGTCTTTAAGGGGATTATTGAACGCGAAAAACGTAGTAATAAGGCTGAAAATGCCGTTGGCGCCGTTTATACCATGGAAAAGATTTTTGAAGCCTACCGTGGTGGTCTGGAAACAAACGATCCGGGGGCTATAACCATGGGAGATGTTCTTAATCCTAAAAATAACCTTTTCACGGAAGAAGAGATTAAAGCCATAAAAAATAAATATGCCGAGGCGCAAATGCCTCTACCGTTGGATCAGCCGATGAATAAGCTGAAAAAAGATGATTTGACTAAAATGTTTGAGGCCGTTATGCCAATCCAGCAAAAACAGGCGGCGCAGGAAATGAAAGAAAACGCTGCCCGTTACTCGACCGCCAAGGAAAAAGACGATGCGGTTAAAGATGTTATTATGAATGCAAACGGCAAAATGGATTCCATTGCCGGAGAGTTAGAGCAAAAAGGTCTGAAAAAGATTTATTTCTCGCGCCTTAACACCAATATGAGACTCGGCGGCTCCCGTCATACGCAAAATACGCCGGTCAATGCCGGGGAAGGACGGTAATCTGCGCTTTTCAACAAAAGAAAGCCCGCTTGTAAAAGCGGGTTTTCTTTTATATTTTTCGGTTTATTTAACTGGTTTGATATGCCAAATATTGTCGGCATAGTTCATAATTGCCCGGTCGGAAGAGAATTTTCCGATTCTCGCAACATTCAGAAGCGCCTTTTTTGCCCATTCTTCTTTGTTGAGGTAATCTTTTTCCGTCTGTTTGATTGTTTTGTTAAAGTCATTCAAATCAGCCAGAATAAAATAGTAGTCACGATTGACAAGCTCTTCAAAAATCGGCTTGAACAACAGGACATAGTCTTTTTCGCAGAACATGGTCGAGTTGACGGCATTCAGAATACGTTTGATATAATCGTCTTTTTCATACAGCTCGCGCGGATTGTAGGTTGCGCGCTTCTCGTTGATTTCTTCTTCCGTCAGGCCGAAAAGGTAGAAGTTGTCAAAACCGACTTCTTCTCTGATTTCGATATTTGCACCGTCCAGCGTGCCGACCGTCAGCGCGCCGTTCAGGGCAAATTTCATGTTACCCGTGCCTGAAGCTTCAAATCCGGCCGTTGATACCTGCAGGCTGACGTTGGCAGCCGGGAACATCATTTCCGCCAGAGAAACCTTATAGTCAGGGATAAAGACGACTTTAATCATGTCGTTGACGCGCGGGTCATTATTGACAACGGAAGCAACGTTATTAATCAGTTTAATAATCAGCTTGGCAAAATTATAAGACGGCGCGGCTTTTCCGGCAAAGATATAAGTCTTGGCCGTTGTCGGCTTCTGGTTGTCTTTAATAATTGCCAGATAATCGCCGATAACCTGCAAAATTGTCAGAAGCTGGCGTTTGTATTCATGGATTCTTTTGGCATGAATAATAAACATACTTTCCGGATTAACCATAACACCGGTTGTTTTGAAAATCGTATTAACCAGACGCTTCTTGTTTTGCAGCTTGACTTCCGAAAATTCCCGCAGAAACTTCTTGTCATCGGCAAATTTTTCCAGTTTATGCAGCTCGTCAAGATTAATAATCCAGTCGCCGCCGATTTTTGACGTAATCAAATCGGACAAGGCACTGTTGGCATGCAACAGCCAGCGGCGCGGCGTGATGCCGTTTGTGACGTTAGTAAATTTTTCCGGCCATAATTCGTAGAATTCGGGAACAAGACGCGTCTTAATCAGCTCGGAATGCAACCGGGCAACGCCGTTAACAGAAAACGAACCGACGATAGACAGGTTGGCCATGCGGATAATCTGGCCGTCTCCGTCACCGCTGACAATGGAAAGTTTGCTGAGCTTGGCTGAATCGTCACCGAATTTTGATTTGGCAAAATCAATAAAGCGCCGATTAATTTCGTAAATAATCTGCAAATGGCGCGGTAAAATATGTCCCATAATTTTTGACGGCCATGTTTCCAATGCTTCCGGCAGAAGAGTATGATTTGTGTAGGCAAAGACCTTGGTAACGATACTCCAGGCATCGTCCCATTCCTGACCGTAAGTGTCAACCAACAGACGCATCATCTCAACAATAGCCAGAGCCGGATGTGTGTCGTTAAGCTGAATACCGACATAATCCGGAAGTTTGTGGAAATCATTGCTCTTTTCCAGAAAACGCCGGATAATATCCTGAACAGCGCAGGAAACAAAGAAATATTGCTGAACCAGACGCAGTGCTTTCCCCGATTCGACGGCATCGGACGGATATAAAACTTTGGAAATTGTTTCTGTGCCGATTTTTTCTTTAACTGCTTCCATATAGCCGCCTTCGTTAAAGATATTAATATCCAGCTCATCGTCGGTTTTAGCCGAGAACAAACGTAGATAATTGACGGCTCTGCCGTTATAGCCGACAACCGGAAAATCAAACGGCACGCCGTAAATATGCTGGGTATTCATCCAAATGTAAGTATCCTGGCCGTTGGCGTTTTTCATTACTTCGACATCGCCGTAAATCGGAATGGTAACGCTTCTGTCCTGACGGGCGACCAGCCAGGGAGAGTCTTCACCAAGCCAGCTGTCCGCTTGTTCAACCTGATAACCGTTTTCAAATTTTTGTTTAAATAACCCGAACTGATAATTAATACCGTAACCAAACCCCGGCAGACCGAGAGAAGCCATTGAGTCCAGATAGCAGGCCGCCAAACGTCCCAAACCGCCGTTTCCGAGAGCCGGGTCATATTCCGCGTCAAAAATTTCTTTCAGGGAAATATCGGGAAATCCCTCAATTTTGATATCTTTCATAATATCATAAAGACCGAGGTTGTGAAGATTGTTTTCCAGAGAACGCCCGATAAGATATTCAATGGACAGATAATAGATTCGCTTGGTGTTGACCTGATTATAACGGGCGATTGTTTCATACATCTTGTCCATGGCAAATTCCCTGACAGCCAGGGCAATTGCCTGCAAAGCTTCTTCTTTGTTTATCTCGCAGGTTCTTTTGCCGATAAAATACTTGATATAATGCTCAATCGAAAGTTTTAATCGTGCCTTGTCGATTTCGTTAATGATACTGTTGGCGGCATCTTTTTTTTTCACGAGATTTTCTCCTAAAGTTTACAAACATACAAATTTATCCCAAGCATAAATTGGAATTGTTTGAAATATAGTTAATATGCACTATTTTTGAATTAAAGATGTTTTGTTATCATTTTTTTTAGAAATTTCATTGCATAATCGCAATAACACTATAAAATACATACGTAATTAATAAAAAGGTGAAGGAATGAAAAAGACTTTTTTGTCGGCACTGTTGGTTGCGACGGCTCTGGCGACATCTGTTGCTCCGGCTTCTGCCGAAGATATTTTTACGGCAATGAGTTCGGCTTATAAAACAAATCCGACCCTGCAGGCGCAGCGCGCAAATCTGCGTTCTGTCGATGAAAATGTGGCTATTGCCAAATCTGGTTTCCGCCCGACGATTTCTTTAAACGGTGGGTATTCGGATTCTGATATTCATGACAATTCTAATCCGCTGAATGACGAAAAACAGACGACAACCGTTTCGGCTCAAATCAGCCAGCCGTTGTTTAACGGTATGCAGACGGTTAATTCCGTAAAATCGGCAGATAGTTATGTCCGCTCACAGCAAAATAATCTGATGAATACCGAACAGAATGTTTTGCTGGAAGCGTCAACGGCCTATTTGGACGTTTTGCGCGATACGGCGATTGTCAATCTGCAGAAAAACAATGAAAAGCTTTTGAAAAAACGTTTGGATGAAACAATGGAACGTTTCAATGTCGGCGAAGTAACCCGTACCGACGTTTCTCAGGCGCGCGCCCGTTACTCCAGCGCCCAGGCCGAGCGTATCAGCTCGGAAGGAGATTTGGAGGCTTCTAAAGCCGTCTATGCCAAAATCATCGGCAATGAACCGGATAAACTGGTTGAACCCGGCAATATTAATGAATTTTTGCCCAAGACTTTTAAAGAAGCCTATGATTATGCCAAAGTGTATAATTATACGATTCAGCAGGCAAAATTCTTGCTGGATTCCAAAACCTATGACGTTGCCGCAAATACCGGCGCTTTGTTGCCGCAAATCAGTTTGGACGGCGTTGCTTCCCACGGTAACAACGATGGCGGCATATATGACGACAATAAGGTTGACAATCTTGAGTGGGGCGTCAACATGACCATCCCTTTGTATGAAGGCGGCGCAACCCGGGCGAAGATTCGCCAGAGCAAATATTTGAAATGGCAGGCTCAGGAACTGGTTTTGGAAGCTGAACGCAAAGTTCTGTCTGATGTTAAAAGCGCTTGGGAATATAAGAGTTCTAACGAAGCTCGCATTAAATCGATTAAAGATCAGGTCAAAGCCAATGAAGTTGCTCTTGACGGCGTGCAGAAAGAAGAAGCTTTGGGCAACCGTACCATTCTTGATGTCTTGAATGCTTACCAGGAGCTGTTAAATTCTAACGTGGAAGAAGTCAAAGCCAAGCGCGATTACTATGTCGCTTCCATGGAACTTCTGATGGCTATGGGCAAATTAACGGCTAAAGATATGAAATTAAATGTTGACTTGTACAATGCTAAGAAACATTATAAAGAAACAAGGGATAAATGGTTGTCCTTGTCAGTTGAAAAATAACGTATAACTATTATGGATAAACATCATGGCAGATAATATTCCACCGCAAGAAGAACTTTCTATGGAAGACATTCTCTCGTCAATCAAGGGAATTCTTTCCGATGACGAAACGTCTCACCAAAAGCCGAAAAAGGAAGAGGATGCAGACGACGAGATATATAACTTGTCTGCCTCTATGATTGTTGATGTTAATACTGAAAAAGGGCAGAATGTGCCGCAGCCGGAAATAAAAGCGGAAAATGTCGAAAAGGAAGAACGCCTTGATATTTCGCCGGCATTGTCTGATGACGGTGACGATATGGATTTGAAGTTGCCTGAAATCGGCATCCCGGAGTTCTCCGATGCTGAGCAGAAAGAGCTCGATCATATTGAAATCACGGCATCCGGTTCCGACAATGACGAAGTGGAGCTACCCGGTTCGAAGTTTGATTTCTCGGCTTCTCTCAATAACCTTGAGGGCGAAGGAGAGATAAATCTGGAAACACTGCCGGAATTGGAAGAGGTAGAAAACGAAGAAATACCGTCCTTGGCGGAGCATTATGCCGAAACGCCGTCTTTCGAGGGCGATATCCCTGTTGAAAAAACGGCGGAAACGGCTGTCCCTGATATGAATATCCAGTCTTCTCCCGATATAATTGATATTGAGTCTGATCCTATCTATCTTGAAGAGGAGGATAAATATATCCCGACTTTGGATAATCCTGTCCCGGCGGCTGAAAATGACGAAGTTATCGATGTCGATTCTGAACCGGTTTATGAAGAAACTGAACCGGAAGAAAAGGACGAAAAGTCTGCAGTCCCGGATGTCTCTGCCGATATTATTGATAATTTTGCCCGTATGTTCTCTGAAAACAAGACGCCGGCGCCTGTCGCCGAAGCCGAACCGCAAACCAGGGTCGGTATGGCATCCCTGACGATTGAGGATATGATAAAATCAGTTATTGCCGACAGTCTGAAACCTGTTGTCGAACAGGCTGTTTTGCATGTTGATGGCGATATTCTGGCTTATGCGAAACAGGAAGTTTCCGCCGCAGCCAAAAAATGGGTTGATGAAAATCTGACAAAAGTTGTTGAAGACGTTGTCAGAGAAGAAGTTAAACGAGTGATGGCAAAGGTTGGTTCTTAAGGCGTTCCGTCGAACCGGCCTCGCATGATTAATGCTCTCAAACGGAAGTTTTGGGAGCATTTTGCGGTTTACATATGCCGAATTTAATGTTAATAATCATTCAATTATCAAATTTAAGTGGATTAAATAGATGTTAGAGAAAAATTATACGCCTAAAGACTTTGAAGAAAAAATTTATGCCGATTGGGAAGAAAGCGGTGATTTTAAGCCGGATATGCGTTCGGGCAAAGACGCTTTTGCCATTGTTATTCCGCCGCCGAACGTCACCGGCGTTTTGCACATGGGGCATGCGCTGGACGATACCCTGCAGGATATTTTAATCCGCTATAACCGTATGCAGGGTAAAAACGTTTTGTGGCAGCCGGGAATGGATCATGCCGGTATTGCCACGCAAATGGTTGTTGAGCGGAACCTTGCCAAAGAGGGAATTACCCGCCACGATTTAGGGCGTGAAAAATTTATCGAAACTGTCTGGAAGTGGAAAGAACAATCCGGCGGAACCATTTGTAAGCAGCTTCGCCGTCTCGGCGCGTCCTGCGATTGGTCACGCGCTCGTTTTACAATGGACGAAGGGCTGAGCCGTGCCGTTCGTAAGATTTTTGTAAATCTGTATAAGGATGGCCTGATTTATAAAGCCAAAAAGCTGGTTAACTGGGATTCTAAGTTCATGACCGCTGTTTCCGATTTGGAAGTTGTCCAAAAGGAAACTGTCGGCAAAATGTATTATTACAAATATCCGATTGAAGGTTCTGACAATGAATTTGTTCACATTGCCACCACGCGCCCGGAAACCATGTTCGGTGATACGGCTGTTGCCATTTCCAAGGATAATGAAAAGCTGAAACATCTGATTGGCAAAAACTGTATCATCCCGATTATTAACAAAGTTATTCCGATTGTGGCAGACGACCATGCTGACCCCGAAAAAGGGACGGGCGCGGTTAAAATCACGCCGGCGCATGACTTCAACGACTTTGAAGTCGGCAAACGCCATAATCTGCCCTTGGTCAACATTTTGAACCCGGACGCAACTTTGAATGAAAATACGCCGTTTGCCGGCATGACGACGCTTGACGCCCGCGCCAAAACCATTGAAAAACTGGCCGAACTTGGCTTTATGGAAAAGATTGAAGACCACCCGATGGTTATTCCTTACGGTGATCGCTCCGGCGTTATTATTGAGCCTTTGATGACCGATCAGTGGTTTGTTGACGCGCCGGTATTAGCCAAAGAAGCTATTCGCGTTGTTGAAGAAGGCGATATGGAATTTGTTCCGAAATCTTATGAAAAAACATATTTTGAGTGGATGCGCAATATTCAGCCGTGGTGCATTTCGCGCCAACTGTGGTGGGGACATCAGATGCCGATTTGGTATGGCCCTGATGAAACAATTTTCTGCGAAGAAAATGAAGAGGAAGCCCAGGCCGCTGCTGATAAACATTATGGCCACCACGTTGAGCTCCGCCGCGAAACGGACGTTTTGGATACATGGTTCTCTTCTGGTTTGTGGGCATTCTCAACGCTGGGCTGGCCGGATAAGTCTGAATATCTGGATACATTCTATCCGACCTCGGTGCTCGTAACCGGTTTTGACATCATCTTCTTCTGGGTTGCCCGCATGATGATGATGAGTATGTACATGATGAAAAAGGTTCCGTTCAAAAAGGCCTATATTCATGGTTTGGTTCGCGACGAACATGGCCATAAAATGTCCAAGTCCAAAGGCAATACGGTTGACCCGATGGAAACCATTGAAAAATATGGCGCGGACGCTTTGCGCTTCTTTATGGCGGCAATGGAAACTCAGGGGCGTGACATTAATATGTCGGAATCCCGCATTGCCGGCTATCGCAATTTTGCCACCAAGTTGTGGAATGCGGCGCGCTTTGGTGAAATGAACGACTGCTGTACGGTTAAAGCTTTTGATGAAAACGGCGTCAAACTGGCAACAAACCGCTGGATTATCGCCAAGGCCAAAGAAGCAACCCGCGAAGTTACCCGCAACCTTGATGCCTATCGTTTTTCGGATGCGGCTAATGCGGTTTACCAGTTTGTCTGGGGAGCTTTCTGCGATTGGTATATTGAAATGATTAAACCAATTCTCTATGGTGAAGACGAAACGGCCAAGGCGGAAACCCGCGCGTCCTTTGCCTGGGTTCTTGACCGGATTTTGGTTATCCTGCATCCGTTTATGCCTTTCATCACCACGGAATTGTGGAATAATACCGCTGAGCGCGATGTTAAACTGATTAAAGCTTCCTGGCCGAAATCGGAACAGATAGATGAAACGGTTATGCATGATGTTGACTGGGCGATTGATTTAATCAGTGCTATCCGTTCACTGCGTGCCGAAATGAATTTGCCGGCCGGTGCCAAACTGACGGTTTATCTGAAAGATGTCAATGAAAATTCACTTAAAAACTTAAATGAATTTAACACGATTGTCTGTTCTTTGGCGCGTTTGGAAAAACTTGAGGCCTTTCATGGCGAAGCAACGCCGGATATGGTTCAGAGCGTTTTCCGCGAAGGAACGATTTTGCTGCCGCTGAAAGGCGTTGTTGACTTTGCTGCCGAAAAAGAACGCCTGCGCAAAGAGCTTGACGGCTTAAACAAACGCCTTGACGGTTATGCCCGTAAATTGGGTAATCCGGGCTTTGTTGAAAAAGCGCCCGCGGCGGTTGTTGATGAAGAAAAGCGCCGCCAGTCGGAAGCGCTGGAAAGCAAAGCCAAAGTTGAAGCCGCTTTGCAGCGTATCGTCAATTTATAAGAAAAAACAAACCTCCCCGGAAGTTATAAAAAATTTCCGGGGAACTTTTTTTAGCTGAATATTCTTTCCTCTAAATAGGGTGCTATCTAAGCCTCCTCCTAAAGTAGGAAATCTTCCGTATATCCCCTCCCTGAGTACCGGGCTGCGAAGCCAAAACAATCCGGTGAATTGTTTTGGTGAGCCAAGCAATGAGACTTATTAAGCGAGGTAGCGACAGCTCCCGAAGCGAAATATAGTCGGAATTGGTTAGGGTGGGTGTGAATCCTAACCAACCATCAATGTCACCCTGAACTTGTTTCAGGGTCTAAAACCCTCAACAAAACCGTACCCCTCCCAAGCAAAATCCCCTCATCAAAAAACACAAAAACCCCTTGCTAAAACTTCCCCCTTATGCTAACCTTATCTTTAAGCGGCAGAGTTTGCCGCCGAGGGCGTCAGAAACCCTTTACAAAATCAGTCGTCAAGCATAATTGCGACTTTAAATAAGTGTATGCTGATATCTGTCCTGATATGTGCTAGGGGATGGATGTCGGCGAATAAGGCTCAGCCAAATAAGTCGAGCCGTTTGATTTTGTACGGTTTCTGAACATCCTCCCGCTCTTTAAAAAGCGGGTTTTGTTTTAACTTTAAACAAGGATGTTCAACATGAATATTAACTTTAAATTTTTACTCTTAGGGACGAGTCTGTCATTAATTACAAACTTAACCCAAGCCCAGTGCGTCGCCACAACCGACTGCGCCACTTTAGGCTATACCGAAACTTCCTGTTCGAATGGTAAAGGCTTAAAATGCCCCTTTGGCAACACTTTCGCCTGTTTTAGCGGCGGATGTTCAGAATCTGGATTTATACATGATTGTACCGGCGTCAATGAAAAACCATTGGGCAATGCCTGCAACAAAAAATATTATTCCTGTGCCTGCGCTTCTGGTTATGAATGGAAAAACGGCAAATGCGAAGCTTTTGCTTTAGGCACCTGCACCGGAAAAGCAAAAGATTGCAAAATTGGGCAGATTTTAAACGCTGATGGTAGTTGTACGGATTATCGTGTTGGCGGTGTTGAACCGGTAGGAATTGTTGCCTACATTGGCAGCGACGGCTGCGGTCAAGCTCTGGCATTGGAGAGTTTAGGTTACTTGGCATGGTCAATAGAAAATATTGATATTCCAAACTTAACAAATTATAGCAGCGCACCAACTAATGATTTTAATAGCTGTAAAAATACACAGACTGTTTTGAATTATAGCTATAAAGAATATGGTGACAGTGCATCAAAATATTATCCGCTATTTTGGAAAGCACATGATTATGCTCCCATTTCAATCCCATCAACAAAAGGAAAATGGTGCATACCTGCGGGTGGTATTCTGAACAACATTTACAAGAACAAAGAAATTATAGATAAAAGTTTAACCAGAATTAATGAAGAAAAAATCGGTGGTAGTTGGTTTTCATCATCCGAGTATAACTACGCCTATGCATGGGAATGTAAATCTCCCAATGGTGATTTTGTATATGAACCCAAGGGCACTATCAGCGGCTACAACACAGGTCTTGTTCGTCCGGTAATTGAGTTTTAGTCATTACAAATATAAAGGACAAAAAAGGCATTTCTTAACAATAAGAAATGCCTTAGTTTTTTACTTCTTGTTACCGAGAAGTCTTAAAATTTGCAGCAGCATGTTGATAAAATCAAGATACAGCGATAGAGCGCCGAAAATGGCAATCTTATGCGCTTCTTCGTCAGAATAACACCTGCTCAGTTCTTCTTTTATTTTTTGCGTATCATAAGCGGTTAGTCCGACAAAGACAACAACAGCAATGATAGAAACGATAAAATCCATCATTTCCGAACGCAAAAACAAATTGACAACAGAGGCGATAATAATGCCGATAAGAGCCATAAGCAATAAACTGCCGATACTTGAAAGGTCTTTTTGGGTCGTATATCCGTAAAGGCTCATACAGCCGAATGTAACAGCCGTTATCAGAAAGCACATCAGAATACTGCTTTCTGTATATACCAGAAAAATAGAACTTAACGAAGCGCCGAGTAACACTGAAAAAATGACGAACAAACTTTTCATTGCCCCAATTCCCATATCGGCAGCTTTTCCAAAAAAGAATACCAATAGCAGCGGAGAGAGTAAAACAACCCAGCCTGCGACAGATAAACTTGTTTGTCCTGCCTCGCCGACCTTATAAATAAGGCTGTAAAATTCGGGAATATAAGCAAATAAAGCGGCAACAATGGCCGAGGTCATCAACCCCAGAAACATATAGCCGTAAACTTTGTTCATAACTTTTGTTCTTGTTTCAACAGATGCTCTTGTAAAATAATTTGCCATAATTTTTATTTTTTTAATTAATAATAGATTTAACATTGTAATAATACCACATCTATGAAAGTAAGTCCATCATATTTTTGATAAAAGGCTTTATTTTTGTCTAAATATATGATAAGATATTTTTCATATAAAGGAGGAAGACTTATGGTGTCCGAGTTTGGAGTTGCCGAGTACAAACAACGGCAAATAGCGGATAAATATCTGGAAAAAGCATTTCGCGGTAAAAGTCCGGCGCAAGAAAAACGTCTGACAATCATTACCGGTTTGCCGGGCAGCGGCAAATCAACCGCTGCCGCCAAGCTGACCGCTGAAAATAAAAATACGGTTGTCATCGGCAGTGATGATTTTTATGCCCTCTATCCGAATATCTTTAATCTTTATAAAAAATATCCTTCCAGTCTGAACACTAAGGAGGAAAGCGCTCAGGAACATTCTGATGTTGAAAATTTTGTTAGTGAAAGTTTCGAATATGCCATAGCGTCAGCCATGGGGCAGGGGTACAATCTTGTTATTGATGCCCAGCCGAACGATTCGCTTCTGGTCTATGCCGAGATTGCCCGGGATTTAGGTTATAAAGTTGATGTCAAGTTTGCTGCGGTACCCAAACGCCAGCTTGAAACCAATATTGTGTCACGCCATGTGGCCGGTGTCTACAAATTTGAACAGGCATTGGAAGGAAAGTTACCGCAGACCGGCGCCAACATACCTCATCATTTTTCCCAGCTGCGTGTTCCCAAAGATTATATAGACAGCGTCAAAACCTTGTTAAAAAGAATCAAAAACAGCGATACCGGACTTGAAGTGCTGAATGTTATGAACAATCAGGTTTTGTATCCGGCTGAAGGAAAAACAGACCCCGCAGCCGCCTTTGAAAGTGAATTAAACCGCCCGCTGACCGAAAAGGAGAAGCTGCGCCAGAAATCGGCGTTGTCCCGTATCCGCTTGACAATCCGGCGTCTCAGACTGCGCCGGAATGAATGGAAGACAACAGAGCGCCCGGCTGAGAAAGGATATGATGCCGGAACCGGACATATTGCTTATTACCGGCATGTCGTCAACAATCTGGAACGCTAACAGAGATACAAAAAAGCGGAGAACTTATCTCCGCTTTTCTTTTTTTTACCTTTGAAAATTATTTTTTCAAAATAGATTTACCGGCATATTCAGCCATATCGCCGAGTTCTTCTTCAATACGAATCAACTGATTATATTTAGCCATACGGTCTGTACGGGACATAGAACCGGTTTTAATCTGGCCACAGTTTGTCGCAACAGCGATATCGGCAATGGTTGTGTCTTCTGTTTCGCCGGAGCGATGGGACAGAACGGCTGTATAACCATGACGGTGAGCCAAATCAACGGCGCGCATTGTTTCTGTCAGCGTACCAATCTGGTTTACTTTAACCAAAATGGAGTTGGCAACGCCTTTTTCAATACCCATAGCCAAACGTTTCGGGTTAGTAACGAACAAATCGTCGCCGACCAACTGAACTTTTTTGCCCAGAGCTTCAGTCAACATAGCCCAACCTTCCCAGTCGTCTTCAGCCATACCGTCTTCAATGGAGAAAATCGGGAATTTTGCGCACAAATCTTTGTAGAATTCAACCATTTCTTTATTGGTGTAAGATTTGCCTTCGCCCTTCATTTCATATTTGCCGTTTTCATAGAATTCGGAAGAAGCGGCGTCCATAGCCAAAACAACGTCTTCACCCGGTTTGTAGCCGGCGCCTTTGATGGCTTCGACAATGAAAGACAAAGCTTCTTCGGCAGATTTCAGGTTCGGAGCAAAACCGCCTTCGTCGCCGACATTGGTGTTGTGACCGGCAGCTTTCAGGTTCTTCTGCAAAGTGTGGAAAATTTCAGCGCCCATACGGATAGCTTCTTTAACGGAAGATGCGCCGACCGGCATAATCATGAATTCCTGAATGTCAATCGGGTTGTCAGCGTGCTTGCCGCCGTTGACGATGTTCATCATCGGAACCGGCAGAACACGAGCCATTGTGCCGCCCAGGTAGCGGTATAACGGCAAGTCGCATTCTTCGGCCTGAGCCTTGGCAACAGCCATGGAAACGGCCAAAATGGCGTTTGCGCCGAGCTTGCCTTTGTTTTCAGTGCCGTCGAGTTCAATCATAGCCTCGTCAATTTCAATCTGGTCATCAGCTTCCAAGCCGGCCAAAGCATCATAAATAGCTTCGTTAACGTTGTTAACAGCCTTTTCTACGCCCTTGCCGCCAAAACGGCTTTTGTCGCCGTCACGAAGTTCAACGGCTTCATGCACGCCGGTAGAAGCGCCTGACGGAACGGCAGCGCGCCCGAAAGCGCCTGACTGCAAAACAACGTCTGCTTCAACAGTCGGATTGCCGCGGGAGTCAATAATTTCTCTGGCATGAATATCTACGATAGCACTCATTTTTTTCTCCTAATATTATTACAAAATAAACTGCCTATAACTTCCTGCATTTTAATAAGAATGTCAAGTAAAGAAGTAATTTACCGGGCAGTTTCTTTAAGTTATAAACAATATTTTCCTCTCACCGGGCGTATCGGAAAATACGGGATAATTTTTTATTGAAACTTTTGTGTAAACACGTTAAATTAGAAAAAAACAATTAAAGGAGCCCTCTGATGTTTTCTGAAAAATGGCATAAAAGATTTATGGAAGTGGCAGAGCTGGTTGCAACCTGGTCAAAAGACCCCAGCACCAAAACCGGCGCGATAGTTGTCGGTCCCGACCGGGAAATCCGTGCTACCGGGTATAACGGTTTGGTTCGCGGCGTAGACGATAATAAACCGGAACGTTTGGAACGCCCGACAAAATACGATTTTTTTGAACACGCCGAACGTAACGCGATTTACAATGCCTGCCTGACGGGAACGTCGCTTAAAGGCTGTGTTATGTATGCCACGCACGCGCCCTGTACCGACTGTGCCCGCGCCATAATTCAGTCGGGAATTAAAATAGTTGTGACGCATGAAATCAAAATTGATAAAACCACGCCGCAGAATACCTGGCGCGACAAGCTGGATTTTTCCCGCCAGATGTTTGAAGAAGCCGGTGTCGAATATATAACGCTGCCCAAAGAAAATTAAAAAACAGGGCTTTAAATCTGCCGCAAGCTTCATATATTAGTAATAAATACAGTATGCAGTTTGATGATATGGAGTTATAAAATAGAATGAAAGTGTTAATCGCTGAAGATCATGTACTGTTTCGGGATGCCTTGGCTAATCTGTTGAAGCAGATTGATGCTGCCGTTTCGATAACCGGAGTGGCAAAATATTCAGAAGCCTTTGCGGAACTTGACAGCGGTAATGTCTTTGACTTGATTATCCTTGATTTGGATTTGCCCGACAGAAATTGGGAAGACGGGTTGAACCGGCTTCGCGAGAAAAGCGGTGACACCAAAATAGTGGTTGTTACGGCCAGCGAAGACTGCCAGACAATGCGCCGTTCCGTGGCTGCCGGTATTGTTGGCTATATTCCCAAAAGCCTTGATCCGAAAATTTTACACGGTGCAATCCAAATCATCATTGACGGCGGCACATATATTCCGATTAATGCCGTCAACTGCCAGTCTAACGAGTATAAGAGTGCGGCGCCGGCGTCCGGCCGTAAAAATGATGACGGTTTGGCGCAAAGAATGTTGACCAATCGCCAGCAGGAAGTCTTAAAATTGATTGCCGAAGGGAAGTCCAACAAACAGATTGCCTATGAAATGAATGTTTCGGAAGCAACGGTTAAGCTGCATATCAATGCTTTGCTGCGCACGCTGAATGTCAATAACCGGACACAGGCGGTTATCACTGCCCAAAAACTGGGAATTCTAATCAGTTAGCGGTGAAAAATAATCTCAAACAAAAAAAGGAACTGAAAAAATCAGTTCCTTTTTCAATATAGCCTGTCTGTATCTGGATTATCAGGCCGTTTTCTCGCCGTCATGACATTTGCAGTCATCATGAGCGCAGTCTTCCTTATCGCCTTTGATAAATTCCGGTTTTGCGCCGTTGTTAATAACATCCGCGTTAATGATAATCTCTTTGACATCTTTCATGTCCGGAATATCATACATCAGTTCCAGCAGATTGCCTTCCATGATAGCTCTCAGGCCGCGGGCACCGGTTTTGCGCTCAATCGCCTGTTTGGCGATGGCAACCAGAGCATCATCGGTAATCGTCAGTTTGACGTTTTCCATTTCAAACAAGGTGACATACTGCTTAACCAAAGCATTTTTCGGCTCGGTCAAAACCTTAACCAAAGCTTCTTCGTTAAGGTCGTTTAGCGTCGCAATAATCGGCAAACGGCCGACAAACTCCGGAATCAAACCGTATTTTAACAGGTCTTCCGGCTGAACATCTTTCATAATCTCGCCGATTGTGCGGTCTTCGGGAGCTTCGACTTTGGCGCCAAACCCGATAGAAGTTTCATTGCCGCGGCTGGCAATGATTTTTTCAATCCCGGCAAATGCACCGCCGCAGATAAACAGAATGTTGGTGGTGTCAACATGCAAAAATTCCTGCTGCGGATGCTTGCGCCCACCCTGAGGCGGAACATTGGCAATCGTGCCTTCAATGATTTTCAGCAGAGCCTGCTGAACGCCTTCGCCGGAAACGTCACGTGTAATGGACGGGCCGTCTGCTTTGCGGGTTATCTTGTCTATCTCGTCGATATAAACAATGCCGCGTTGCGCTTTTTCAATGTCATAATTGGCATTTTGCACCAGTTTCAGAATAATGTTTTCAACGTCTTCGCCGACATAACCCGCTTCGGTCAGCGTTGTCGCGTCGGCAATGGCAAACGGGACGTCAAGGATTTTGGCCAAAGTCTGAGCCAGCAGGGTTTTACCGCTTCCGGTCGACCCCATCAAAATGACATTGGACTTTTGAATATCAACATCCTTGTTTGTCTTTTTGCTGTTTAAGCGTTTATAGTGGTTGTACACGGCAACGGACAGCACTTTTTTGGCATAGTCCTGACCGATAACGTACTGGTCTAAAAATTCTTTTATCTTAGACGGGGTAGGGAGGTTTTCGGCACTGTTTCCGCCTTCTCCCGGTGCCATTTCGCTTAATTCGTCGGCAACAATGTTGATGCAGACTTCAATGCATTCGTCGCAAATATAAACGCCTCTGCCGGCTACCAGCTTTTTCACTTCATCCTGACTTTTGCCGCAGAATGAACAGTATAAAGTCTCGCCTTTGTCTTTGTTATTGTCTGTTGTATCACTCATTCTTCAATACCTTATTTAGAAATTTCTGCGCGGTTGGCGACAATCTGGTCAATCAGCCCGAATTTCAGGGCTTCTTCGGGATTCATAAAATTATCTCTGTCCATGGCTTTTTCTATGACAGCCAGTTTTTGTCCGGTATGCTTGACATATAAACCGTTCAGCATTCTTTTCATCTTCAGGATTTCGTTTGCCTGAATTTCAATATCGGAAGCCATGCCTCTGGCACCGCCGCTGGGCTGGTGAATCATAATGCGGGCGTTCGGCAGGGAAAATCTTTTTCCGGCCGCGCCGCCTGTCAGCAGCAGGGAACCCATGGAGCAGGCCTGCCCGATACACAGCGTGCTGACATCGCAGCGGATATACTGCATTGTGTCATACATCGCCATACCGGAAGTAACCACGCCGCCGGGAGAGTTAATATACATATAAATATCTTTTTTAGGATTTTCAGCTTCCAGAAACAGTAGCTGCGCGCATACCAAAGATGAAACTTCATCATTAACCTCGCCGCTCAGAAAAATAATTCTTTCCTTAAGCAGGCGTGAAAAAATATCAAAAGAACGTTCCCCGCGGGAAGTCTGTTCAATCACCATCGGCACCAGCGTATTGTCATACACTTCCATAGCGCTTCTATATGTCATTTTAAATCCATCCTCTTATTTATCAAAAAAAACGTAGCATTATACTAAAAGTAAATCCTTAACAAACCTTAAACTTAACCCAAGGTAGCATATTAATCTCGGCGATACAATAGTTTTTTCAGTAAGAATAAGGATTGCTGAGAGAAAATAAAACATTGCAACTATAATCTCTTCATGCTATGCTTAACCTTAAGCAGCGGAGTTTGCTGCTCAGGGCGTCGAAACCCTTTGTAAAGATAGTCGTTAAGCATATTTGCGACTTTAAATAAGGTTATGCTGATATCTGTCCGGATATGTGCTAGGGGACGGATGTCGGCGTTATAAGGCTTTGCACGAAAGCGCTGAGCCGTTTATCTTTACACGGTTTCGAACATCCGGCCCACTTTTTTATAAAAATGTGGGTTTTGTTTTAACCTTAAAACAAGGATGTTCAACATGAATATTAACTTTAAATTTTTATTCTTAGGGACGAGTCTGTCCTTAATTCCGAACTTAACCCATTCTCAATGCGTTGCCACAACAAGTTGCTCAGACCTCGGATATACCGAAACTTCCTGCCCCAACGGCAAGGGCATAAAGTGTCCCTTCGGAAATACCTTTGCCTGCCCGGCAACAGACGAAAGTGTTTGTGATAAAAATGGTTTTAAATATGAGTGCAAGGGAAGTAATGAAAAAACCGGAGATTATGCTTGCAGTGGAAAATTTAATGCCTGCAAGTGTCAATCTGGATATACTTGGAAAAATGGTAAATGTTCGTCAGGAATGTCAGATTGTGTTGTTGGAGCTATTTATTATGCTGATGATACATGCAGTACAAACCTTATCGAAAATAAGTTTCCTCTCGGCGTTGTTGTCTATGCCGATGGAAAAGGGCATGGGCAGGTTATGGCTTTAAATTATTATAGGGGAGCGGATGGTAAGACAATTCACCAGCAATATTCCTTCCATGGTCAATCAGACAACTATATTCAGTCTGATACCAATATGACATGTTATGCTCAGGAGGCGCAAGCCAAAGCAGATTTAGCCAGCTGTTGGAATATGGATATGATGAACAATGCAATGGATGAAGTTATTGCTAAAAAGCATACCGAAGGAGATACTTGGGTTAATCGTTCTTACTTATTTACCCTGGTTAACGACGTAAATAGTTACAATGAACAGAAACCTTGGGGAAGAAAATGGTGTATTCCGTCCTTAGGCACTTATATTAAAATGGCAGATAAACTTGCCGTAATTAATAATGCAATGTATAAAGCTGGTGGAGAAATGGTTGATAGTCAGGCTGTGAGTACAGGGCTGTTGACGTCAACATGTAAGAATGTAAAGAATGATAACTACAGCACGGAATGGTGGACAGCTTCGCTTAGTCCGAGCTTTACCGCGGGCGGTTATTTTATTTTCAGTGCGGATAGCGCTGATTCTGGTTCTGTTCGCTTAGTTTTTGAATTCTGATAAATCCAAAAGAAAGATTGCTTCATAAAAGAGGCAATCTTTTTTATTTTCAGAAATAGTAGCTAAGAATACTAATTGTGTCTTTGTCATTTTTCTCTCTTCTTATTAAAATTAATGATTGAACAGTAGAAATTTTTATGCTATAGTATCCTTGTGATGACAAGTGTGGAGGATACGATGAAGAATATTTCCCAAGTAATATTACTGTCAACTTCGTG
>UQAB01000004.1 GCA_900538765.1 uncultured Azospirillum sp.
TCTTACCGTGGTCTACGTGACCTATCGTGCCGATATTGCAGTGCGGCTTGCTACGCTCAAATTTCTCTTTTGCCATTATTATAAATCCTAAAGTTTAATGTTAAGACTGATTCAAAAGGGGGAAGATATTTGGAGCGGGTGAGGGGAATCGAACCCCCGTCATAAGCTTGGAAGGCTTCTGCTCTACCATTGAGCTACACCCGCTTAATCAACCTCATTTTGAGAGTACCCGGCTTGAATTAGAATGGTGGAGGGGGAAAGATTTGAACTTTCGTAGACCGAAGTCGACGGATTTACAGTCCGTTGCATTTGACCGCTCTGCCACCCCTCCGTGTTAATCCAATCTCGGGTAGAGGATCTTACTATTCTGTGTAATCACTACCACGCAAATTAATAGCATTTGAGGGGAAATGTCAACACCTTTTTTTCATAAAAAGCTAAATTTGTTTTGATTTGTGAATAAAAAAATAAATATTCTTATTACTTTTTGTTAACAAGTCTCTGATTAATATGTTAAAATCCAAATAATGAAAAACGGAGAATATTTATGGCGGCAGTCGCTTTAACGGAGAGAAGAAATCCCAATACGACGGATATAGACCTGATGAACGGTTGTGAAATCGCCAAAACTATTAACAATGAAGATAAAAAGGTGGCTTTGGCCATTGAAAAGGTTTTGCCACAGGTCGGCGCTGCGATTGAGCTGATTGCCGAAGCTTTTCGCAATGGCGGCCGGTTGGCTTATTTCGGAGCCGGAACAAGCGGGCGAATCGGCGTTCTTGATGCATCGGAATGCTGGCCGACTTTTGGAGTTGAACAAGGGATGGTCTGCGGCTATATTGCCGGCGGGGACAAGGCGCTGCGTTTTTCAATCGAAAATTCGGAAGATTCTGCGGAACTCGGTTTGGAAGATTTGCTGCGTTTTGCGCCGAAAGCGGAAGACGTGGTTGTCGGGATTTCGGCAGGCGGCGGGCCGCGTTATGTTTTAGCTGTTTTGGAAAAAGCCCGGGCATCAGGCTGTAAGACTATCGGTATCTCGTCCAATCCGGAAGCAAAGCTTAAGGCGTTTTGCGACATTTTTATCAATCCGGTTGTCGGCGAGGAAGCGGTGACCGGCTCGTCCCGCATGAAGTCGGGAACGGCGCAGAAGATGATTCTCAATATGCTGAGCACGGGTGCGATGATTCGTATCGGCAAAACTTATGAGAACTATATGATTGACGTGCGGATGACGAATGAAAAACTGGCGGAGCGGGGGCGCCGGATTGTTTCCGAGATTGCCGGGATTTCATTGGCGGATGCGCAGAAGTATATTGAAGCCGGCGGGAATAAAGTGAAGACGGCCTGTGTCATGGCTGTTAAAAATGTGTCCAGGGAGGAAGCTGAGAAGCTCCTTGAGGCAAACGGCGGTATTTTAAGAAAAGTTTTACAGGTGAGATAAATTATGGGAAATAAATTTAATAAAAAGACAGCGGGCGGAAATCAGGGAAGCGGTTTGCTTATTTACGGCCGGCATGCGGTGGAAGCGGCAATCGGCAATCCGGCGCGTGTCATTAACAGGATTATGACAACAGCGGAAAACAGCGAAGTTTTGAAAAAACTGTTGTTGCAGAGCGGCAGGGATACGGCTCTTTTGAAGGTTGTCGAGCGCAAGGAGATTGACAAGCAGCTGCCGGCAGAAGCAGTACATCAGGGAATTGCGGCGCAAGTGAAGCCTTTGGAAAATCAGCTTTTGGAAGATATTTGCATTCTGGCGGAAGGCAAAGACAGGTGCCGCGTTTTGATTTTGGATCAGGTGACGGATCCGCAAAATGTGGGGGCGATTATCCGTTCCTGCGCGGCTTTTGGGGCGGATGCGCTGATTATGCAGGATAAAAATGCACCGGCGGAGAGCGGGGCGATGGTCAAGGCTTCCGCCGGAACAATCGAATTTCTGCCGGTTTGCCGGGTGACGAATCTGTCGCGCGCTATTGAGCATTTGAAAAAAGCCGGTTTCTGGGTGGCGGGAATGGACGGTTATGCCGAAACGACAATCGACAAGATGAATAAAAACGGCCGAATCGCTATTGTTATGGGCAGCGAGGGAAAAGGTATGCGCCGTTTGGTGGAAGAATCCTGTGACGAAACGGTGAAGCTTCCGATTGATGCGCGGGTGGAAAGCCTTAATGTGTCAACGGCGGCGGCAATCGCCCTGTATGAAATGAGCAGGGAATAAAAGCGGAGGCGGCTGTATGATTACGATTGAACTTAAAAACCTGAATAAGAATTTTGGCGAAATCAGAGCGATAAAAGATTTTAACCTTACGGCCGAAAAAGGGCAGATTATTGCGTTGCTCGGGCCAAACGGCGCCGGGAAGTCGACGTTGATGAACATGATTACCGGCTATCTGACGCCGAGCAGCGGCGAGATAAAAATTCTGGGACGGAATATTGAGCAGTATCCGCTGGAGGCAAGGCGGAATATCGGTTTTTTGTCGGAAGGTGCGCCGTTGTATCCGGATATGAGCGTTGCCGCATTTTTGGCGTATATGGCGGAACTCAGAGGTTTTTTCGGCAGGGAGAAGCGACAGCAGGTTGAGCAGGCGGCGGCAACGGCTAAAGTTGAGCCGGTTATGGGGCAGAAAATCGAAACATTGTCTAAAGGGTATGTTCGGCGTGTCGGTTTTGCGCAGAGTATTTTAAGCGATCCTGAGATTTTGCTGTTAGATGAGCCGACAGACGGATTGGACCCGAATCAAAAACAGCATATCCGCGGTCTGATTGAACAGATGGGACGGAAGAAGACGATCCTTATTTCAACGCATTTGTTGGAGGAGGCAGAAACAGTCTGCAACAGGATTGTGCTGATTAATAAAGGAGAGATTGTTGCCGACGGAACGCTCTCCGAGGTTTTGAAGCAGACGAAGGCCAAAAGTTTGGAAAAGGCTTTTGCAAAGCTGACAACAACGGAAGATGAGGCGTGAAATGAATAAGGTATGGGTTGTGGCTAAAAATGAGCTGGCGCGTTATTTTTCATCGCCTCTGGCTTATGTTTACCTGGTCAGCTTTTTGCTGTTAAACGGTTCTTTCGCCATTTATTTCGGGCATTTTTTTGACAGGGGAAGCGCTGATTTGTCACCGATGTTTGCGTATCAGCCGTGGCTTTATCTGCTGTTTATTCCCGGGATTTCCATGCGCTTGTGGGCGGAGGAGTTTCGCAGCAAAACCGTGGTGCAGATTGTGACAATGCCGGTGACGATAGCACAGCTGGTCTGGGGCAAATTTTTGGCGTCCTGGTTTTTTTGCGCACTGGCCTTGGCGTTGACTTTTCCGTTTGTGATTACGGTGAATATGCTTGGCACACCCGATAACGGCGTGATTGTTTCCGGGTATCTGGCCAGTTTTGTTCTGGCGGGATGTATGCTGGCGATTTCGCAGACAATGTCGGCACTGACGAAAAATCAGGTAATTGCGCTGGTGTTGGCGGTTATTGCAAATCTGATTTTCTTTTTAAGCGGGCTGGAATATGTTCTTTCCTTTTTCCGGCTGTTTGCGCCGTTGCCGATTATTGACATGATTGCTTCTTTTAGTTTTCTGACGCATTTTAACACGATGATTGCCGGATTGTTGGAGCTGCGCGATTTGGTGTTTTTTGTTTCTTTAATCCTGTTGTTTAATTTTACGACGGTTTTGGCAGTCAGTTTCCGGACATCGGGAAGTTCGCGGCTTTTGCAGTCAGCGTCGCGGAATTATTATATTTTGGTGTTTGTGTTGTTGCTTAGCGGGTTTGTCGGCTTGAATCTGCTGGCCAACAATTTGCTGCGGCGCTTTCAGTATGATTTTACCGAAGAACAGGTCTTTACCATTACGGATTCAACGAGAAACGTTTTGCAGAGCATACAGCAGCCGATTACGGCAAAACTTTATTATTCCAAAATTCTGGAGCAGCGGAATCCGGCGCTGCGGCAGATGTTTGACAAGGTGCGGATTTTGCTGCGGCAATACGCGTTTTTGTCTGAGGGAAAATTTGATTACCGTATTTATGACCCGGAAATGCTGAGCGAGCGGGAAGATCAGGCACTGGCTTCGGGGTTGCAGCCGCTGCCGATTATCGACATGAATCGTAATGCGTTTTTTGGTCTGAGCCTGACGGATGTTTTGGATAATCATGAAGTTATTCCGTTTTTTGCCATGGAGCGTTTTGATTTTCTGGAGCAGGATTTGACGGCGAAAATTTATGCCTTGAGCCATGCCAAGAAGACTATCGGGATTTTGACGCCGCTGGCTCTTTTCGATACCATGCGCACGGATAATGAAGTTTCGCAGAAGTGGGCGTTTATTGACCAGCTGGAAGAGCTCTATCATGTCCGCAAGATTGAAACGACGGATGACATTGACGGTATTGACGCGCTGATTATGATTTATCCGCAGAACCTGACGCAGAATGTGATTGCCAAAATTAAGGACTATTCAGACAAGGGGGGCAAGATTTTGCTGTTTGCCGATGTGGCGCCGGAGGCTTCGCGTTTGTATTCACCGAGCAACAATGATTTGCTGCCGTCAGATTTGGGCGGTTTGGATGCGTTCTGGGGATTTAAGTTCAATACGGATGTGGTTGCGGCTGATTTGAGCAATTCGATTACGGTGGATGCGACGGACAATTATAAAACGAATCCGACTTTTACCCAAGATGTTTTACAGTTTATTCTCAAACCGGCGAATTTTAACCGGCAGGCGGCGGAAACAAGCCAGCTTAAAGAAATCCTGTTTGCGTCGGCGGCGGTTATCGAACCATTGCCGGGCGATGACAGTGTGACGTTTATCCCGTTGATGAAAACCAGCATCAATTCTCAGCTGATGCCGGCTTATGCCGCTCAGCGGAGTATTGCGCCGGAAGTGCTGCTGCAGAATTTTAAGGCCGATACGACGGATAAGGTTGTGGCGGCAAAAATCATCAGCCGGGATGAGAAGCGCCCTTATGAGGTTATTGCCGTGGCCGATACGGATATGCTGTATGATTCTTTCTGGTCGCGGACGCAGCTGGTGTTGGACAGCCGCTACGTGGTTCCGGTGCTGGATAATGTCAATTTTATGATGAATGCGCTGGAAAGCCTGCTGGGCGAGAAGGTTAACCTTATCGGGCTTCGGGGAAAATCTTCTTTGCGCCGGCCGTTTGAAGACATTGAAAAAATGCGCCGCAACAACGAGCGGGCTTATAAAGTCGGCGAGGCGGAAATTTTCAGAAAAATTAACAAGGCAAAAGAAGATTTACAACAGATTTGGAATAAAAAGGATTTTGAAGAGCGGATGAATTTCAATGCCGACGAGCTGGCGGTGATTGCCGGTATTCGTAAGAATCTGGAAGAACTGCGGCTTGAACTCGGAAAAATCAGGACAGAATCCAATGCCGAAATTAAGCGGATTGATTTGACGGTTAAGTTTTTCAATATTTATTTTATGCCGCTGTTGCTGTTGGCCGGGTTGGGCGGCTTGGTCTTGTTTTCACGACGGAAACGGCAGGTGCGGCTGTCCGCCTTTAAGCTGAACCGTCCGGTTCTGCTGCTTGGTGCGGTTATGCTTCTGCTGCTGTGCTGCGGTTTGTGGTCGGTTTATCGTTCTGACGTGAATTCGGCGGAAAAGATAGAAGGGAAGCCGGTGTTTTCCGGTTTGGCCGACAAGATTAATATGGTGGAGAAAATTGTTCTGCGCAGTCATGACCATGAGCTTAATTTTTATAAAAAAGACGGCGTCTGGATGTTGGATAATCCTGCCGATGTTCCTGTCTATCAGGCGCGAATCCGCAGTTTTCTCAGTGCACTGCTGGAAGCGAGATATTATGAACGAAAGACAGCCAATGCCGAGCATTTGCGGCGTTTTGACCTGAATCCGGTTGCGGAGGACGGTTCAAAGAATTTGCGGATAGAGCTGCAATCGGCTCAGGGAAATGTTATTGAAGGCTTTGAAGTAGGCCGTTACGATGTTGATATCGGCAGAGGCGCCAAAGCGGCTTACATAAAGTTTGACAATAAGTTTCAGGTTTGGCTGGTTGCGGTTGATTTTATCGATTTATCGACCGACTGGCGGGAATGGACCTATTCGACGTTGTGGAATCTGCGCTTTGGGCGTTTGGCTAGCGTCAACGGTTCTAATAATGCCGAAGACATTGCGCTTTTGATGAAGTATATTCTGAATACCGAACTGATCCGACAGACGGAAGTTTTGCCTTGCGCCGGAACACGACAGGCAGAAAACGGCGATGTGTCGCTGGTGACTGAGGACGGCAGTGACGTACGTTTGAAATTTTACCGCTGCGGCGAGAAGTTTTATGTGGCTTATGAATTTGTAAAGATAGCGGAAAATAATAATTTGCTATTTTTAGAACGTTATGCTAAAGACAAATTTTATGAGATATCCAAGGATAATATGGAGAAAATAAGATATGTCCTTAAAGCTGAGCGAAAAGGAAGCGCAAAATAGGCTGAAACGGGCGGCTTCGGCAGCCAGTGTCGCTTTGGCGGCAGCGTTGACGCTTTTGAAGGTAGCGGCTGCGGTTTATACCGGTTCTTTGGCCGTTTTGTCGTCGATGATTGATTCTCTGGCAGATATTTTTGCTTCGTCAATTACGTTTGTGGCGGTGAAGTTTGCGTCAATGCAGGCGACTGATGACCATCGTTACGGGTTCGGAAAGGCGGAGGCAATCAGCGCGCTGGTGCAGTCGGCATTTGTTGCCGGGTCGGGTATTTTTGTTTTGTATGACGGCATAATGCGCCTGTTTACGCGCAAAACCGTCGGTGATCCGGATTTCGGCATTGTCGTGATGGTTATCAGTCTGGCGGCGACAACGGCGTTGATTTTGTTTCAGAAATATGTGGCCAAGCGGACGAATTCACTGGCGATTGCGGCGGATTCCGCTCATTACACGGTAGATGTGGTAACGAATCTGGCGATTATCGCCACGTTGGTTGTGGTTAAAGTTTGGGGAATCTATTGGTTTGATACGGTTACGGCGCTTGCGGTGGCCGGGTATCTGCTGCTCAATGCTTATAAGCTGGCCTGTGGTGCTGTCAGCGTTTTGACAGATGCTGAGTTGAGTGATGATATCAGAAAAAAGGTGTGCCGGATTGTTATGGAAAATCCTTTTTCTCAGGGGGATTCATGATTTGCGTACCCGGGATTTGGGCGGTGCTTATATGTTTGAATTTCATTTGGAACTGGACGGTGATTTGCCGTTGTCGGCAGCGCATGAGATGACTGAAACAGTCGAGGATAATTTATTGGATGAATTTCCGAATGCGCAGATAATCATTCACCAGGATCCGGTGGGGGTTAAAGAGGATCGCCTTGACCATAAGTTGCGTTATCGGCGGAAAAAAGGAAAATAAACGGAAGAAAACCGGATTTTTGAAGAAATCCGGTTTTCTTTTTAGAGTTTTTTGAGTATTTCCTGAATGATGTCCAGGCGATAGTATTTTTCAATATTCGGATTATCGGGAAAATGTTTTTCGACGCCTGAAGCCAGAATATTCGGTTGCTGGGTCAGGAAGTTCCGACCAAGGTTGATGTTGCCGGCATTTTTTATTAGGACGGCTCCGTAGCTTTTGGCGTCTTCAATGTTTTCGCGAATCAGACCGCTGCGATGGGCAAAGATTTTTGTATAGGCGTATATGGCGCAGGTCATGCCCAAAATAAACAATGCGCTGATAAAATGGATATCGAGCCAGAGAATTACCAGATTGAAACAGATGATAGCAGAGCTGAGAATTTTGGCGGCGATGTTCAGATATTTATTTTTGAGTTTCAGGTTAAACAGCGGAATGAGACAGAAAAAGGCCAGGCTGCAGCCGAAAAGTATGCTGAATGTCTGCAACGGGCTGATTTGCAGCAGGGCGATGCCGGCTTCTCCCAAGAGTAACATGCCGCAGCTGAACAAAAGGTAGCCGCTGTTGATTTTCAGTGTAAACATTTTGAATTTTTTTACGGTGTCTTTGGCGACGCAGTTGTAAGCCCGTTTGATTTTCAAAGCGTTGGCCTTGTTGAATTCAAAGACGGCCTCATTACCGGGAAACAAGGCGTGCAGGGCTTTTTTGTCACTGCGGGACAAAGCGGACAGATTGTCGGTTTTTTTGATAAGCTGCAGATTATCGCCGTCTTTGGCAAAGTCGATAATATTTTTTTTGAACAGTTCCAGAAGAAAACTGCCGAAAGAAACTTTGTCAAAGGTTTCAAATGCAAGATATCTCAGCAGCGGGGCGTTGCGTTTCAGACTGTATTTTTGCCGTCCGGAAGTTTTTTGCATCAATTTCCAGGACACGAAGTAAGAAATGATGATGGCGGCGAGAGCCAAAAAGCTGATGATAATGTCACCGTAGTCGTCCAAAAACCAAGAGAATTTTTGATTAAAGTCCGGCGCGATGAAATCATTTTTGTTCATGGAAACGATTAAGTGCAGTCCTTCGCCGATGAAGAGAGGAACCGTACTGATGAAGCCGACGGAATTGCCGTGTCCCTGCAGGATGGCAACGTCGTTTTGCATACTGCCGGGATAGCCGCGGAGGGCGATGGTGCCGAGAGGTTCCCGGCTGCCTGGCAGGGTTATGATGGCGCCGATGCGGCTGATGACAAGGTTCCAGGAGCTGCCGGAAACATTCCAGTAAAATTCATAAAAGTCATCATAGTCCCAGATGTTGCGGTTGATGACATAGCTGAATTTGTAAGTGTAAACGCCGGGGTTGAGAATGTAACTGTCTGTCGGTTCAATGACGATTTTTAAGCCGTTTTTTTCGAGCTTGTGCGGGATTTCCATGTCATTGACGGTTACTTTGTTCAGGTTGACGTCAACGGGTTTGATAATGCCGGTGCGGGAATAAGCGTAAGCCGGGAGAGCCCGGGACAGGCCGTTGTGGAGTTTTTGGCCGTTGGCGATGACCATTACGGTTTCTTCAATGTTGATTTGTCCGGTCGGCAGAATTTCAATGTCAGAAAACATATAAGGAATGTGTTCTTTGGCCGGGACCAGGGTTTGTTTCTTGGCGCCGGGAAAAGTGACGCTGACAACCGGAAAATCAGGAAGCCGTTGTTCCTCCTGCCATTCCTGCTGCTGGCGCCGACGGTCTTGTGCCAGCGTTTCACGGTTTTTTATCATGTCGCGATGCTGCTGGCGTTCCTGATCAGAAATGCGGCTGAGGGCGCTGTCGTATATTTTTTCAAAGGTGGATTTGTTTTCTTCATTCATTTGCTGAATGTATTCTTCACTATGCTGGATGTCCAGAGAGCTGGAGTTGCTCAGGTCGTCGTCGTTAAAATTTGTGTCAATGATGACATTGTCGTTTAGCAGCCGGTTTTTAATAAATTCACTGACGCCGCTCTGGTTGTTTAAATCAGGCAGGCGCGGGTCGGTTACAGCCGGAGGAGGCGTCGTCAATTGGCGTTGCTGCAGTTCTTCTGCGCTGTTGAGCTCAACGGCATCTCCCCAGGCGGTTTGTGCTGCGGCGATTATTCCCATGAAACAAATTGAAAGAAAAAGTTTTCTCATAAATTCAGCGCCTTTATTAACAAATAAAACATATTTGTTATGCTAACTTATATTTATTAAAAGATAATAAAGGAGATATCAGATGAACGATAAAAAGTTGGCGGTGGTTGTTTTGGCTGCCGGTAAAGGCTCACGGATGAAATCCGACTTGCCCAAGGCGATGATGCCGGTTTGCGGCAAGCCGATGATTCGCCATATTCTGGACACGGTCGAGAGTATGAAGGCTGACGAAGTTGTGGTTGTGACGTCTGTTGACGGGGATTTGGTCAGAAAGGAAATTGCGCCGCATAAATATTGTATTCAGGAGCAGCAGCTGGGCACCGGGCATGCGGTAGCCTGTGCCAAAGAGGCTTTGAAAGGTTTTGACGGCAAGGTTCTGGTCGTCTATTGCGATCATCCGATTGTCACCCGGCAGACTTTTGAGCGCGCCCTGAAAAAGCTTGATGACGGTTATTCCGTTGTGGTGCTTGGTTTTCATCCGGCAGATGCCGCCCGTTACGGCCGTCTGAAAATGAAAGGCGACGAACTGGAGAGAATCGTGGAATATAAAGACGCGAGCGAAGAAGAAAAAGCCATCGGTTTCTGCAATTCCGGCGTGATGGCTTTTGACGGCAAGGTTTTGTTTGAGCTGTTGTCAAAGGTAAAGAGCAATAATGCGGCCGGAGAATATTATCTGACGGATACAATTGAAATTGCCCGCGCCGAAGGGCTGAAATGCAGCGCGATTGAAACATCGACCGAGGAAGTTGTCGGTGCTAATACGCAGGAAGAACTGGCGCAGCTGGAAAAATATCTGCAAAACAGAAAGCAGAAGTTATGACATTTGTTAAACATCACTGGTTTGGCTTGATTTTGTCGACCGTTGTTCTTATTTATTTTATCGTTTTCATCTTGGTTTTGGCGGCGCCGAAACAGGATAAGCAGCAGCGCGGCTTTGCCGCCTGTTCCGCAAAAATGCTGGAGCAGGTTCAGCTTTGCGGCAGCGGCGGCAGCTGGTGTATGCTGGAGACGGTTGTGAATAATGGTTTTTGCAATGTCGGTGTTGTGTTTTCCGGGATTGGCAAATGGCTTTCCGGTGCGCAGGAAACGCCATGGGCGAACTATCTCTATGATGATGAAATCGAAACGGGAAATCCGGATGAAGCGCTACAGGCGTTTTATAATGAAAATCCCGATTTGGCTGGCAGTATGAATAAGCTGATTAAACAAAGCAGTGAATTGGAAAAGAAGGTACAAAAAAATGACTGATGAAAAAAAACTTCCCGCTTGGGATTTGTCTGATCTTTACAAAGGTATTAATGACCCCAAAATTAAAAGCGATTTGGAGCAATATAAGCAGCTGAATCTCGGCTTGGCCGAAAAATATAAGGGAAAAATGGCAAAACTGTCGGCAGCCGATTTTTACGAGGCGGTTAAAACCTATGAAGCGGCTTCTGTTGCGGCCAGCAAACTGGGGATTTTTGCCTATCTGAATATGATTACGCAAATGTCCAACAAGGAGGCGATGGCTTTTTATCAGGACACTAACGAAACGATGACGGAATACGGAAAGCCGGCCATTTTCTTTACGCTGGAAATAAACGCGCTGCCGGAAGACAAGTTTCAGGCGCTTTTGCAGGACAGTCAGGTGGCGTATTATGCGCCGTGGCTGAAGCGTGTCAGAATGTTTAAGCCCTATGAGCTTTCGGAAGATATTGAGGCGCTGCTGGCTGATAAGGCTTTGACTTCTTCTGCCGCCTGGGTTCGGTTGTATGACGAAACAGCCTCCAAGCTGAAATATGTGGTTGACGGCAAGGAATATAATGATGCCGAAATCAGTAAGCTTTTGCAGGATAAAGATCCGTTGGTACGTGAAAAGGCGGGCAAGGAGCTGAATCGCGTTAATAAGGAAAACGGTGAGCTTTTTACTTTCATTTACAACATGATTGTTAAGGACGGCGCTATTGAGGACGAAAAACGCGGTTTTAAATCGCCGATTGCTTCCCGCAACCTGTCTAACCGGGTTGAGGATGAGGTTGTCGATACGCTGGCAGAAACGGTCAGAAGCAAGTATAAAGACATTGCCGAGCGTTTTTACAAGTTAAAAGCCAAGTGGCTGGGAAAAGAAAAAATCCAGTATTGGGACAGAAACGCGCCGCTGCCGTTTTCTGACGATAATATGTACAGTTGGCAGGAGAGCGTTGATTTGGTTTTGAAGGCTTATGGGGAATTTTCTCCGAAGTTGCAAGAGGTTGCGAAAGACTTTTTCACGCATAACTGGATTGACGTGCCGCCGCGTCAGGGAAAAAGAAGCGGCGCTTTTGCCATGCCGCTGCCAAGCGATTTGCATCCGTATCTGCTGTTGAATTTTGTCGGTAAGCAAAACGACGTGTTGACATTGGCGCATGAACTCGGACACGGCTGCCATATGCAGTTGAGTATTAAGGAAGGCGATTTGAACGACGATACGCCGCTGACTTTGGCTGAAGTTGCTTCGGTTTTTGCCGAGATGCTGACATTTCAGTCTATTTTGCGCAGCCTGAAAGACGACAAAGCGAAATTATGTCTGATTGCCTCCAAAGTTAATGATATGATTAATACTTCCCTGCGGCAGATTGCTTTTCATTTTTTTGAAAAGAAAATTCATGCCGAGCGCAAAAAAGGCGAACTTTCTCAGGAGCGGATTTCCGAAATCTGGCTGGATGTCATGCGTGAGAGTTTGGGACAATATGTGATTGTGGATGATGACAGCAAATATATCTGGCCGATTGTCAGCCATTTTTATCACTCGCCTTTTTATGTTTATGCCTACTCTTTTGCCGATTGTCTGGTAAACTCCCTCTACCAAGTCTACCGCGAAGGAACGGTTTCAGATTTTCCCGATAAATATCTGCAGATGCTTTCTCAGACCGGAGTCAAAAAATACGATGAGCTTTTGCAGCCTTTCGGCTTGGATGCGCATAATCCGCATTTCTGGTTGAAAGGGTTGGGCCTGATTGAAGAGTATATCAGCGAACTTGAGCTTCTCGATGAAAAAACGTGTATAATGGGTGCCTAATACAGAAATTTCAGGTCGAAAGCCACGTACTAACTCAGGAACCTAAGTTCGTTTCAGCTGTTGTCACAGCCTTACTCACTAAGGTTTACTGAGATGTTACAGACAAAAAGCACCATTACTTTGGTGCTTTTTGCTTAGCCATTATACGCTGCGTTGCTTTCGCCTTTATTTCTTATTATTCGCCGCATTCTCCACGTTTTTTTAGAGCGGCTTGGGCGCCTAATACAGAAATTTCAGGTCGAAAGTTTTTTGTAGGAATCGCGTTGGACTGATTTATACAAGCTGTAAAAAAGATCTGTGTTGCAGGTCTTTTTTGTTTTTTAATGTATTGAATTTTCTTTATTTTATATTGCAGTGTCCTTATTTTTCGATGCCTCGTTGCGAATTTGTCGTGCAGAGTGCACATATTTTTCGGTAACACAATCAGATTTTAAGGTCTTGTGTTTCAGCGCAAAGTCGTTCATACTAAAATTCGTAAGCAAGAGGATTTTTGAATTGAGGTTAATATGAGATCAGGATGCGTAAGATGGTTTAGTTTGAGAAAGGGATATGGTTTTATTATTCCTGATGATGGCCGTGATGATGTGTTTGTCCATATTTCTGAGCTGGAAAAGGCAGGTATTGCTTTTCTTATTCCGGGTAAGGAAATCGGTTATGAAGAGTGTTTTGACCGGGGAAGAATTATGGCATCAAATCTCAGAATACGGAAGAAATCATGATATTTTTGATACTGACCAAATAAAAGGCTCTTTTTGATAAAAGAGCCTTTTATTTGTTTTCTTGTTTTCGTTTTACTCCATGACTTCCGGTTTGGCACGTTTACGCTGAATCGGGTCAAGAATGCGCTTTCTCAGGCGCAGGCTTTTGGGTGTGACTTCAAGAAGTTCGTCTTCCTGAATATAAGCCAGTCCCTGTTCCAATGTCAGCTTGCGCGGCGGGATGAGGTCAATGGCCTCGTCTTTTCCGGCAGCGCGGATGTTGGTCAGCTGTTTGGCTTTGGTCGGATTAACTTCAAGGTCATTCGGCTTGGTGTGTTCGCCGATAATCATGCCAACGTAAACGGGGACGCCGGCGTCAATGAACATCGGGCCGCGATCCTGAAGTTTCCATAAAGAGTAAGCAATTGCCGTACCGTTTTCCGAAGAAATCAGCACACCGTTACGCCGTCCTTCGATTTCTCCTTTATAAGGTTCATAACATTTAAACAAACGGTTCATAACACCGGTGCCGCGCGTGTCAGTCAGAAATTCGGAATGATAACCGATTAAGCCGCGGGACGGAGCATTGAAAATCAGGCGGACTTTGTTGCCTAGCTGGGATGGAATCATTTCAGCCAGTTCGGCTTTGCGGCGGCCAAGCTTTTCAACGACGGCGCCGGAAAATTCTTCGTCTACGTCAACAACTACCTCTTCGACCGGTTCCATTAACTGACCGTTTTCGTCTCTTTTCATCAAAACGCGCGGACGGGATATGGACAGCTCAAAGCCTTCACGGCGCATGGTTTCAATCAGAACGCCAAGCTGAAGTTCACCGCGTCCGGCGACTTCAAACGAGTCGCTGGTATCTGTGCGGGAGATTTTTAAGGCGATGTTGCCTTCCGCTTCTTTTTCGAGTCTGTCCCAGATAACGCGTGAGGTTACTTTGTCGCCTTCACGTCCGGCAAGCGGCGAATCGTTAACCGAAAAAGTCATTGCCAAAGTCGGCGGATCAATCGGCTGAGCGTGGATAGCTTCGTTGACGTCAAGCGCGCAGATTGTGTCGGCTACAGTGCCTTTGACAATGCCTGATACGGCGACAATGTCACCGGCATTGGCTTCTTCAAGCGCTACACGGGTCAGACCGCGGTAAGCCAGAATTTTGGCGATTCTGGTGCGTTCGACTTCTTCGCCTTTGCCGTTTAAAATCTTAACTGTGTCATTAACCTTTAATTTGCCGGAGTGGACTTTGCCGGTCAGAATGCGGCCGATGAATTTGTCTGATTCCAAAGTTGTGGCCAGCATGGAGAAAGGTTTGTCCGGTTCGCAGGCCGGTTCGGGAACATAGGAACAAATCAGTTCAAACAACGGGGTCAGGTCTTTCTTTTCATCTGTCAGTTCCTTAACGGCCCAGCCGTTGCGTCCGGAAGCATACAAAACCGGGAAATCAAGCTGTTCATCGGTTGCGTTCAGGCTGACGAACAGGTCAAAAATTTCATCCAGTACTTCATCAGCGCGGGCATCCGGCTTATCAGCCTTGTTGATAACAACAATCGGGCGCAGTCCGATTTTCAGGGCTTTTCCCAATACGAATTTTGTCTGAGGCATTGGTCCTTCAGAGGAGTCTACCAGCAAAACAACACCGTCAACCATAGACAGGATACGTTCGACTTCGCCGCCGAAGTCCGCGTGTCCCGGTGTATCAACGATATTAATTCTGGTTCCTTTCCACTCAATGGAAGTGCATTTGGAAAGAATCGTAATTCCTCTTTCCCTCTCCAACTCATTGCTGTCCATAACGCAGGTTTCAACTTTCTGGTTATCTCTGAAAGTACCGCTCTGTCTTAGCAGGCCGTCGACCATTGTTGTTTTGCCGTGGTCAACGTGAGCGATTATGGCAATATTTCTCAAGTTCATCTTTTTTTTCTTTCCTAAAAGGTCGTCATGTCGTAAATCCGGCTCCTTATGTCCTATTCGTTGTACACTGCGTCGCCGGACTTGCTTCCAGCATAACCAATCTTCATAGAAAAGCTATGCTGTTCTAAGTTGCCCTTACAATAGCAAGTTAATTTTAATTTTCAAGAATTTACTGTAATTTAATTTATTTTTTTTCAGGTGCAGGAGTCGCATTAAATGCTTGTTAATCATTTCCGGTAATACTGTTGGCATAACTCTATTATTTAACTTATTATAACATAAATTATCATGGCAACACTCATTATTATTTTAGTTTTAGGCATATTGTCGATTGTCGGGCAATATTTGTTGGTTCAAAAATTCGGAAAAAACGCATTATTATCAGTGGTTAAGGCAGTTGCTTATGTTGCAGTTGCGGTTCCGTGCTGTTTGCTGGTTTTTCTGAACCCCGGCCTGTTTAAGGATTTTGAAGGACATTCGCTGGCCGTTATGGTATCCGTATTTACTCCATGGATTGTAGATTGTATCCTGGGAACAATGTTTGGAGGGTATCGGTATGAACATTGACGTATTTAGCAAAAAGAAAAGGCTCATTCTGTTTGTCGGGAATAGAGCCTTTCTTTTTTAGTTTATTTTTTATTTAGAGCGTTTTGCCGTATTTAACCAAGTTGTTACGGACATAACCGCGCAGGGATGTTTCCGGGCGGGCGCCGTAATGACTGATGATTTCGGCAGCGGCCAGACCGCCGATCATGGCGCAGGTTCCGAGGCTGCGGCCGTTAATCAGGCCGAACAAAAAGCCAGCGGCATACAAGTCGCCGGCGCCGGTCGTGTCAACCACGTTATCGACCGTTTCCGATTCGACAAAGGTCTTAACGCGTCCGCTGACAATAACCGACCCTTTGATGTTTCTGGTGATGGCGGCGATGTCGACCAACGGTTTGATTAAGTCAAGGTTTGCTTCAAAATCATCGTTTTCAAACAAGGCGTTTAATTCGTCTTCATTGCCGAAAAGAATATCGACATGTTTGCTGATTAAATCCATAAATTCGGCACGGTGGCGTTCAACGCAGGATTTGTCAGACAGGCTGAAAACAAAGTCACGGTTATATTTATGCGCGATTTCCGCGGCCTTGATAATGGCTTCTTTGGCGTTTTGGTCTTCCCACAGATAACCTTCAACATAAGTCATGCGCGAGGATTTGATGATGCTTTCGTCGATGTCTTCAACGCTCAGGTGTGTGGATGCGCCGAGGTAAGTGAACATGGAGCGTTCGGCATCGGGCGTAACCAAGACTATACTGCGGCCGGTTGAGGGGCCTTCATTGAGCGGCTTGGTGAAGAAATCAATGCCGGCGGCGCCGATGTCGCGGCTGAAAGCCTGTCCCAGTTCGTCGTCGTGAACTTTGCCGATAAACGCGCAGGCCGAGCCCAGAGAGGCCATGCCGGCGATGGTGTTGGCGGCGGAACCGCCGGAAACTTCGCGTTCCGGCATAATATCCTGATAAATTTTTCCGGCGGAGAGGGCGTCAAGCAAAACCATGCCGCCTTTGGGCAGGTCGCGTTCGCTTAAAAATCTTTCTCCGACTTTTCCCATGACGTCAACGATGGCGTTACCGATACCGACAACATCATAAAAAGTAGACTCGTTTGGTTTGGCGTTCATTATTATCCTCATATTATAAAATCTTTTACGTTACTACAAAGTAATACAAGTATATTTAAATGCAATAAAAAAAGGTGTATAAAGTTTTTAATGGTTCGATTTCTTGGAGAAAAATATAAAAAAACCGCTGTTTGAGCAACAACGGTTTTTTGATTAATCAAAATATCATTAGTCGTTGGCATTCGGCCATTCTTTGGCTTTTTCAGCGTTGAATGCAACAACTTCGGCATCAGCTTCATCATCTGAGCAGATAGCACCCTGCGGGCATTCGGAAATGCATACGCCGCAAGAAATGCAGGTATCCGGATCAACAACCATCTGGCTGTCACCTTCATGAAATGCGTCAACCGGGCAAACGGAAACGCAGGCGCGGCATTTGATGCAAGAATCATTAACAACAGAAACCATATTTATATCTCCTAAATTTCGGTTTGTAAAAAACCGGCGGTTTGTTTTCAGACCACAATGTACTCACACTTGATTTTAAAATCAAGTATTTTATTGCCGGGGGTTGCGAATTGCCTTTCCGTGTCCCATATATTAAGTAAAATATTTGATAACGGAGGTAGAAAATGTCTGATAAAATGGAGTTTAAGGCGGAAGTCAATAAACTTTTGGATATTGTGATTAACTCGATTTATTCTGAAAAGCAGATTTTTTTGCGGGAATTGATTTCGAATGCCAGCGATGCCTGCGACAAACTGAAGTACATGGCTTTGATGAATCCCGATTTGGCAAAGTCGTCAGGGGCAATGCGTATTGTGCTGACGCCGGATGCGGAAAAAAATACCTTAAAAATTGCCGATAACGGCATCGGTATGAATCGCGATGATTTAATCAATCATTTGGGGACAATTGCCAAGTCCGGGACGGCTGATTTTGTGAATAATGTGAAGGACAACGGTTCGGATGTAGATTTAATCGGCAAGTTCGGTGTGGGTTTTTATTCTGCTTTTATGGTCGCCGACAAGGTTGAAATTCTGACGCGCAAGGCCGGAGAGAATGAAGCCTGGCGCTGGTCTTCCGACGGTATCGGCGGTTTTGAAATCGGCAAGGCCGAAAAAGAAGGTAACGGCACGGAAATTACAATCTTTTTGAAAGAGGGCGAAAAGCAGTATACGGATACGATTTATTTGCGGCAGATTGTGCGCTTGTATTCCGACCATATTAATTATCCGATTGTCCTTAATCTTGGCGAAAAAGGCGGCGAAGAAACGATTAACAGCGGTTCGGCGTTGTGGGCGAAAAACAAGGCGGAGATTACCAAGGAACAGTACGCAGAGTTTTATCATCATGTTTCCAAGAATTTTGACGAACCGTGGATGACACTGCATTTTAAAGCCGAAGGAAATATTGAATATACCGGACTTTTGTTTATTCCCGGCAGCCAGCCTTATGATTTGTTCCAGCCTGACCGGAAAAACGGTCTGAAGCTTTATGTGAACAAGGTGTTTATTTCGGACAAGGTGGAAGAACTGCTGCCGAATTATCTGCGCTTTGTCAAAGGTGTGGTTGACAGTTCCGATTTGCCGCTGAACATCTCTCGCGAGATGTTGCAACAAAATCCGATGATTGCCAAAATCCGCAGCGGCATTGTTTCCAGAATTCTCAAAGAGTTAAAAAAGCGCAGTGAGAATTTGGAAGACTATATGAAGTTCTGGGAAGCTTTCGGCATTGCTTTCAAAGAAGGAATTTATGAAGACTTCGGCAATCGTGATGAAATTGCCGGGTTATCTCGTTTCTATTCGGTCAAAAATCCGGAAAGGACGTTGTCGCTTGATGAATATGTGGCGGCAATGGGCAATGAGCAAAAGGCCATTTATTATATTACCGGCGATGATGTTCGGGTTTTGGCGAATAATCCGCAGCTTGAAGCTTTTAAGGCCAAGGGAATCGATGTTCTATTGCTGGTTGATCCGATTGATGAGTTTTGGACTCAGGTCTTAACATCGTATAAAGACAAGCCGATTAAGCATATTTCCCAGGCGGAGGAAAATTTTATCATAGAACGCAAAGAGAGCGTCAAAGCCAAAGACGAGGATTTGAAAAAGCTGACGGATTTTATGGCTGAAATTTTGAACGGCGAGATTGCCAAAGTGACGACAACGGACAAACTGACAAACAGTCCGGTCAGCCTGACCGTGGAAAACGGGCAGATGAGCATTCATTTGGAAAGGCTGATGCGCAATCACCAGCAGCAGACGGCTTTTGCCAGCTTGCGGATATTGGAGGTTAATCCGTATCATCCGCTGATTGTCAAGCTTTCCGAAGCTGTTAGCGATGACGCTTTGAAAGCGAAAGTAACGGAAATGGTCAGGGTTTTGTATGATCAGGCTCTGATTGCGGAAGGAGAAGCGATTAAGGATCCGTCGTTTTTTGCTGAGCGGCTGAGTTCGTATATGTTGTCCGCTTTTTAAGAAAAAGGCGGTCTGTTAAATGCAGGCCGCCTTTTTTGATTATTTATGTTTTTTATGATAATCTTTTATTAAAATTTTGGCGATGTAACGGATGATAAGCAGAATGTATAACGCACCCAGTCCCCATATCATCCAGTTTTTGAGTTCTTTGCCGCTGATGGCAGGGGTGATTTCATTGACATTGAGAGCACTGCCGGTGACGATAAAATCAGCCGTCGGATTTTCATGCAGGATATTTACAACGTATTGATAATCAGGGTTGAGAAAATCAAATTTTAAAATCAAATTATTTTCGTAGGGAATAATTTCTGTCGTCATGGCTTGGGAAGTTTCGTCATTATTCAGATTATAATGGCGCATTTTTGCTTCCTCGGGAATTACGATGCGAATCGGATCATGACCGACGCGGGATACATCAGTTCCCGAGAGGGCTTGCTGTCCCTGATTATAGAGGTAAACTTTACTCAGGTATAAATCTTTATATTCTCTGCCTTTGACTTTAATACTGTATTCATTTTGATTGGCAGAGGAAATCAGTTTGACGCTGTCCGTTTCGTAGCGCAGGATGGGGCGGCTGATGTAAAACTGGTAATATCCCAATGCTATGGCCGAAACGGCCAGAATAAAAGCTCCTGTCGGGCTGGTCCAAAAGTTCCATACGGCAATAAGAATTTTTCTTGAAAAACTTTTTTCTGTTTGATTTTGCATTTTTCCTCCGAATGAAATTACATTTGTTTTGATTTTAAATAATAAACGTTAAGGATTTTTGAAGTCGGTAAAAAAATGTATTAATGTTTTTTTTAATGTTATGAACTAAGCTGTTGCCATAGAAGGAGCAATTATATAATGTCTTATGCCTTATGCGGTTTTGTCTGGGGATTGTTTATTCCTTATATTGCCAGGCGTTTTGCAAAATTTATGCCGGCAACGTTTGCTTATGCTCTGTTTGACATTTGCCATTGTCGTTTTTCATTACAGACGAAGGGAAAAGAGAAGTTTTTGCGTTTGCGGGCAACACTTCGTTGGCGCAGTTTTATGTATGCTTTGGCCGCGGCGGTAATTTTTTATGCGCTGGCTTTGAGAAATCCCGGTTTTGATGCGGCAGGGCTTGCAATTTTTGCCGGGGTATCGCTGCTGCTTGTGGAGATTGACAGCCGTTTGCTGTTGTTGCCGGATATAATAACTTATCCGCTGCTCATTCTGGGGTTTGGCTTTGCCTGTTTCGGCGGCGGTATCTTGCCGGTTGAGAGTTTTATCGGCGCGGCGGCCGGGTATATTTTGCCGACGGTAGCAGCAATGTTTCTGGTTTGGAAGCACAAAGACGCTTTCGGCGGCGGTGATGTTAAGTATCTGGCCGTTATCGGCGCCTGGCTGGGGTTGGAAAAACTGTTATATGTCATTATTGGTGCGTGTATTATTTTTGCCGTTTATGCGCTGGCGGCCCGCAAAAGGGCGGGGGCTTTCGGTCCGGCTTTGGCTTTGGCGGCAATCTGTGCGGCTTTTATATAAAGGATAAAAAAGATGAAAGTTTGGGATAATCTAAAAAAATCACTCAATCAGGACAAAAGAAAAGTCAAAAAGCTGGTCGAAGGGCGTAATTTTGATATGATGATTATGTCGCTGATTTTGTTTGACGCTGTGATTATGGGACTGATGACAACGACCCTGTTCGGCGCGTATGACTGGATTTTGTTTATTCTTGACAGATTATGTATGGCGATTTTTATTGCCGAAATGCTGATGAAAGTTTGGGCTTACGGAAAGAAGTTCTTTAAAAACGGTTGGAATCTGTTTGATTTTATTATCGTGGCGATTTCCTCTTTGCCGGCGGTCAGCTTCTTTATTGTTTTGAGAACGTTCCGCCTGTTTTTGGTTTTGCGTTATATTAACCGTTTTAAGCGTTTGCGGCAGGTGATTGTCATTTTTATAGAACTGATTCCGAGTTTCTTGGCCATGCTGTTGATTTTTGCCGTGTTCTTTTATGTTTTTGCGATTATGGCGGTCAGTCTGTTTGGCGATACTTATGTTGAATTTTCGACGCTTGGGGCTTCTTCATTTACATTGCTGCAACTGTTTACGCTGGATGGCTGGGCGGTGGATATTGCCCGACCGGTTATGCGGGAGTTTCCGTACGCGTGGATTTTCTTCGTTTCCTTTATTTTTATCTCGTTTTTGATGGTTATCAGCTTTATCATGAGCGCGGTTACGGAAATCTTCCGCAAAATGATGGGGCTGCTGCCGAAGTGTAAGATATAAAAACTTTTAATTTTTTTGAAATTAATCTTGATTTGATGAAATTTAATTCCTAACTATGGTGTTAGGAATTAAATTTATGAGGAGTTAGTTGAAAATGAAAATTAAACCTTTGCATGACAGAGTGTTGATTAAACGTGTTGAAGCAACAACCAAAACAGCCGGTGGAATTATTATTCCGGATACCGCTAAGGAAAAACCAAGCGAGGGTATTATTGAGGCTGTCGGCAACGGTTTCAGAGCCGAAGACGGCAAGATTGTTCCGATGAGCGTCAAAGAAGGCGACAAGGTTTTGTTTGCCAAATGGGCCGGCACGGAAGTTAAAGTTAACGGTGAAGACCGGGTTATCCTGAAAGAATCGGATATTCTCGGTGTTATTGAAGAATAATTAAATGTTACAAGGGAAGTAAAATATGTCAGCGAAAGATATTATGTTTGGAACAGACGCCAGAGCAAAAATGCTTAAAGGCGTTGAAACATTGGCGAAAACAGTAAAGGTTACACTGGGGCCGAAGGGACGCAATGTCGTCTTGGATAAGTCCTACGGTGCGCCGAAAATTACCAAAGACGGCGTTTCCGTGGCCAAGGAAGTCGAATTAGCCGATAAGTTTGAAAATATGGGCGCGCAACTGGTTAAGGAAGTTGCCCAGAAGACGGCAGACAAAGCCGGTGACGGTACTACAACGGCGACCGTTTTGGCCGAAGCAATTATTCGCGAGGGCTGTAAAGCCGTTGCCGCCGGTATGAACCCGATGGATTTGAAACGCGGTATTGATATGGCTGTCGAAGCCGTTGTCGAAGATGTCAAATCCCGTTCAAAAGATATTAAGACATCTGAAGAAATTGCTCAGGTTGGTACGATTTCCGCTAACGGCGACCGTTCAATCGGCGAATATCTGGCGCGCGCGATGGAAAAAGTCGGCAATGAAGGCGTTATTACCGTTGAAGATGCCAAAGGGCTGGAAACGGAACTTGATGTTGTTGAGGGTATGCAGTTCGACCGCGGTTATCTTTCTCCTTATTTCATTACCAATGCGGAAAAGATGATTTGCGAATATGAGAATCCTTATATTCTGCTTTATGATCAGAAAATTTCCAATTTGCAGCCGTTGATTCCGGTTTTGGAGGCTGTTGTTCAGTCCGGCCGTCCGTTGTTGATTGTAGCTGAAGATATTGAAGGCGAAGCTTTGGCTACGTTGGTTGTCAACAGACTGCGCGGCGGTTTGAAAGTCTGCGCCGTTAAGGCTCCGGGCTTTGGCGACAGACGCAAAGCCATGTTGCAGGATATTGCCATTTTGACAGGCGGTCAGGTTATTTCTGAAGAGCTTGGCATGAAACTTGAGAATATTACGCTGGAATACCTAGGCTCAGCCAAGAGAATTGAAGTCAGCAAGGAAGAAACCACCGTTATTGACGGTATGGGCAACAAAGAAACCATTCAGGACAGAACGGCTGAAATCCGCAAGCAGATTGAAGACACGACGTCTGATTATGATCGTGAAAAACTGCAGGAAAGACTGGCTAAATTGTCCGGCGGTGTTGCGGTTCTTCGTGTCGGCGGCGCTTCAGAAGTCGAAGTCAAAGAAAAGAAAGACCGCATTGACGATGCCTTGAACGCAACGCGCGCAGCCGTTAAGGAAGGCGTTGTTGCCGGCGGCGGCGTTGCCTTGCTGTATTCCATTAAAGCTTTGGATAAACTGACGCCGGCCAATGCCGATCAGAAAGTGGGTATTGATATTATCCGTAAAGCTATTCAGGCGCCAATCCGCCAGATTGCCGAGAATGCAGGTGTTGACGGTGCGGTTGTTGCCGGAAAATTGCTTGAACAGTCTGACAGCAATTATGGTTACAATGCTCAGAATGATGAGTATACCGATATGGTTAAGGCCGGTATTATCGACCCGACTAAGGTTGTCCGGACGGCGTTGCAGGATGCAGCTTCTGTCGGTAGTTTGTTAATTACAACCGAAGCTATGGTTACCGAAGCTCCGCAGAAAGAATGTTCCTGCGGTTGCGGCGGTACCGGCGGAATGAGCGGCGGCGCTGCCGGAATGGGCGGTATGGGTTTTTAACCAAAACCTGGTTTTTAGGAAAAGGTTCGTGTTTTTACACGGGCCTTTTTCTTTTTTATTGTAAAAGCCTAACCATTTGTAAAATAATTAAATTGAAAAAAATATATATTTTTTTGATTTTTTTGCTTGCAATTATTTTTTTTTATGGTAATTATTTCTTTGTTCTAAATGATGCGGGTATAGCTCAGGGGTAGAGCGCAACCTTGCCAAGGTTGATGTCGTGGGTCCGAATCCCATTGCCCGCTCCAATTCCAGGCCTTGTTTTACAAGGCCTTTTTCTTTTAAATTAGTTCATAAGTTTTTGTCGTAAAAAAACGCTGCGATTGCTTGTTTAATTTTCTTTATTGAAAATTATATTTAACTAAGTGATACTTTTACGGAGATGAAAAATGAAATGGCTTTATGCGGCTTATGAAAAAGTTAAAGGCTGGTTTATTAAGGAGAAAACTTTAATAGACCATTGGTTTGAAACGGACGAGCGCCTGCGTTTTGGCATTTTGGCTTCTCTAAACATGGCTTTTCGTTATGTTTTGTTTGTTGTTTTGGGCATTGTTTTTAAAACGCTTCATTATCAGCTGGTTTTGCTTATGATGTGGTTGTTTTCTTCTGTTGTGGCGTTTTATTCTTATAAGATTTTGGTGTTTGGGACGAGCGGAAACCATGTACGGGAGTATGCGAAGAGCGTTTTAATCTGGTCAGTCAGTTATGTTATAAATGCCGGAATATTGTCTTTGTTGGTCGGGCGGCTTCATTTGAATATCTATTTGTCGCAGGCGGTGGCAATCAGTGTGTTGTTTATTCTTAATTATCTTTTGTTTAAACATTTTGCCTTTCGTCAGGCGCAGGAATTGTCACGCTGGGAAAAATTTTTGGAAGTGTTTGATATTTTTCGTAAATAGTTGTAGCATACTTCCGTATATTACCAGTAAACGGAGATAAGTATGAAGCATATTATGCCGATGATGTGGATGCCTTTTAAGAAGCTGCTGTCCGGTTCAAAAAAGGTGGAGGTTCGTTTGTATACCGAAAAATGCCAAAAGATTCGGCCGAATGATGTTATTGAGTTTGAGTGCAAAGAGCTTAATGATCGCACGTTGTGTCTGGTAAAAGGTTTTTTGGTTTTTGATACGGTTGAAACGATGGTTGAGTTGTTGCCGCCGGAAGTTTTTGGATATGATAATCGTGAGGAAATCCGAGTCCGACTTAACAGGATATTTAGCTATGAAGAACAGCATAAGTATGGTGTTATCGGGATAATTATTGATTGTTTTGACACCAGGGTACGTGATCATGCCATGGACAGTAAGGAAAATTCCCGAGAAGAGAATGCTGTTGATAAGAGTGCCAGGGACGATAAAGAGCAGGTTCGGATGATGAAAGAAGAAATTTTGGAAAAAAGCGGTCGGGATATTTAAATTAATGCTTGTAATCTTGTTTAAAAGATTTTATTAACAATATGTATTGGAGAGATGGCAGAGTGGTCGAATGCGGTTGACTCGAAATCAATTGTGCGTGTAAGCGTACCGGGGGTTCAAATCCCTCTCTCTCCGCCATTTTAATTAAAAAGACGCTGGATTGCAGCGTCTTTTTTCGTATCCCGCGGAAACACGGGCTTTGCTGGCGATTGACATTGCTGAAATGACTATGGTAAGCTTATTTTATATTGGAAAGTGCAAAATTTAAGACAGTTACATACTTTGCCAATTTTTGGGAAGTCACTTCATTTGTTACTTGAGGGAAAAAATGAAAGAGTGGATAGAAAGTTCTTTAGGCTATAACCGTTTTAGTCCTGAATTTTTAAGGCAATTAACTGAGCATGGTGCTAATAAAGTAGGTAATTATTATAATAAATATACCAAACAATATGAGGAAATATATTACAATGTATTTGTAATATTAGATAAAATTAAAAAGCTTGAAGAAAATGCTTTTAATAAAAATATCTATAAGCCTTTAAGAAATTTTGGTATAGATAATCTATTTCATATACATCATGTCCAGGCCTCTCATATTGCTTTAAATTGTATTAATGAGTTGAAAAAAAGAGCTGGTTCTTTAAAAATGTCTGAAGATGAATATGAAAAGCTCGTGTATGATACTTTATTTCTTTATTATTATGTAATAGAGAAATTTGATGAAAATAAGGCAAATCAATATGCTCTTGGAAGGATGGGGCAAATTTTTACAGATGATGGATATCTAAAGCGTCATGAGGAAAAAAGACTTACAGGTGATTGGATTGTGTTATATCGAAAAGATAATCAAAACTATTATCTAACTCTGGCACGACATGAAGAGCCTGATGAGCAGATAAAAGAAAGAGTGGTCGAAGCGTTAAATTCTTTTTCTTTTAATTAAATACTTCTTTTTCCTGTTCTTCAAAGCTCAGGTTTTTAGAGGCGACATCGGAGAGGGTTTGCAGGTTGATGATTAAGGTGCCGTTGAGGAGCTGATTGACGAGTTTGGGAGATAGATAAGCGAGGTTTAGGTATTTGTAAATTGTACGCTTGGTCATTTTCTCCTGTTTCATGATGTCTTCCATCCGGATGCCTTTTTCATATAGTTTCTTAAATTTCCATGCATAGGCAAAGGCTCTGACGATGAGGTGGTTGTTGTCATTAACACTCATCAGTCCGACCTTTCCGGCGTTATAAACGTTGCTTGACAGCCCGCGGTTGATGACCACCTGTTTTTCGTAGATAATTTGGTTGTTGGCATTATCAGCAATAAATTCCAGCGAGTTGTTGTTTTCGTTTAGCGAATCGCCGGTATAGGCCGAGAGGATTATCGGATCGGTATTAAAGAAGAAGGTCAGGCGATCTTTTTGATAGATGATTTTGTTAATGAAGTTGCGGATAAAATTGCGTTGTGCAAAATAGTCCATATCGTTGAAGTTTATAAGTTTTAAAGCCATGGCGCTGTCTTTGTTCAGCCCGTTAAGATTGCTGTTCAGAATTTCAATTATGGCATCTTTGGCGAGCTTATCAATTTGCTCCGTGGGTAGGAACAAACCCTTAATAGAATAGTAATGTCGTTTGGTAGCTTTCTTTTTGCTGTTAGCCTGATTGGTAAAAATGGTGCCGTTGGCATCAAACAATTTCCCTGTCAACAGGTTATTTTCCATTTAAAGACAGGCCATATTGTTGTTAATTTTAAATTCCCTGATAATTTTGAGCACGATGCTTTCGTAAGGGAATCAATTCAAGGATTTTAAGATGGTATATTGGGTAGAAACAAGGTGAATTTCCCTGTAGATTCCCTGTTATTGCAGTGAGGCGATGATGCATTTGTGATTCCGAGATAGAAAAGATTTATGGTCATCGGTGCAAAATGTTTGTAAGTTGCTGACAATTTATTTATTGTTATGATAAATTTATCTTAGAAAAATAAAAGATATGTTTGAAAGTGAAATTCTAATGTTTGATAAATTTTTTAAGAAATCTTTGAAAAGAAATTTGAATAATGACTTTTTACCAGCGGTAGATGGAGGAGGGTACCAAATAAAAGTTCCTTATGAATATCCATTTTCAATGTCTGATAAGAATTTGTTGGCCAGTATTCAAAAATTGGAAATAAATTATAATGAAATTTATAGAGCTACGAATCTAACTCTTTATATTAATAAGGGAGAGTATCAAAACGGAATAGTTTCGAAGATTGAAGATGTTGAACATCTAATCAGCATAGGAAAAAATGAACTTTCACGAAGAACGAATGATCTTATTTTGAAAAAATCTTTGATTATTTCAAAATGGACTTTAGCTATAGCCATTGCGTCTATGATAGTTGCAATAATTTCTATATGTAGATAGAATTGCTCTTTCGTATGCTCAATACCGTTGAGTTTTACTACACCGCCAATTAAAAAATCCCGTTCATTTATGAGCGGGATTTTTTGCTGAGAGAGGGAATTCAGCTTCGAGGGAATCTCGCTTCATTTGACGGGATTATGGTTTGGGCATCTAATTTCGCGCCAGTTAATCTATCCTTCATTAAAAAGGCGGTTTCTTTCTTCTCTGAGGCGTTTGTTGGCGGAGGCGATATCCAGGCTGCCTTTTTTGACGGCTTCTTCGTAAAGCTTGATTTTATAGTTGATTTTTTCCATGTGTTTTTGGAGTTGGGCAATTTGTTCTTCAATATGTGTTTTTTGCGCCCGGAACATATCCAAGCGGTTTTGCAGAGTTGAATCGCCTTCAATGAACCAGTCGATGTATTGTTTGATGCCTTTCAATGGCATACCGGTTTCTTTCAGGCATTCAATCATTGCCAGCCAGCCGAGATCGCTGTCTGAAAAGATTCTCAAGCCGGAACCGCTTTTTTTGACAAAAGGCAGCAGCCCTTCCTTTTCATAATAACGCAATGTGTGTGTCGACAGACCGGTTTTCTGTGCAACTTGTCCGATAGAATATCCCATGGTTTCTTTCCTCCTTAGGCATACGCTAAGCACAAATTATATCGCTTGTCAATCTTATTTTAACTTAGAGCTAACTCTAAAATAAAAAAGTTTTTAAAATTGCAAAATAATGCTTGACTTAGAGTTAACTCTAAAATTTATGATGTGCTTAAATTCGAATCATGTCATAAAAGAACAGGAGAAATAAATGTCTTATTTGGAAAAAATCAATTCACCCAAAGATGTTAAGTTGCTTAATGAAAAGGAAATGGAAGCCTTGGCCGGGGAAATCCGTACCGCTGTTTTGAACCGTGACAGTAAAATCGGCGGCCATGTCGGTCCGAATCTCGGAATTGTGGAAGCGACTATTGCGTTGCATTATGTTTTTGATTCGCCAACAGATAAGATTGTTTATGATGTTTCTCACCAATGTTATCCGCACAAGCTTTTGACCGGTCGACAGAGAGGTTTTTTGACCGAGGCGGGAATGGCTGAAATTTCCGGCTATACGAATCCGGCGGAAAGCGAACATGACAATTTTATTATCGGACATACGTCAACGTCTGTCAGTTTGGCCTGCGGTTTGGCTAAAGCGCGCGATATCAGAGGCGAAAAATACAATGTTATTGCCGTTATCGGCGATGGTTCCCTGAGTGGCGGCGAGGCTTTGGAAGGTTTCAGCAACGCGGCCGTTTTAGGCAGCAATATCATTATTATTGTTAATGACAATGAGATGTCGATTGCCGAGAATCACGGCGGTTTGTATACGAATCTGCGTCTGTTGCGCGAAACGAACGGCCAGGCAGAGTGCAATATGTTTAAGGCTTTGGGATTTGATTATCACTATGTGGCGGACGGTAATTCCATTAAACAGATGACAGCGGTTTTGTCGTCGGTGAAAGATACGCCGCGGCCGACAGTGGTACATATTCATACTCTTAAAGGAAAAGGTTATGCTTTTGCCGAGGAGAATAAAGAGAAATGGCACTGGAATCTGCCTTTTGATATTGAAAGCGGCGAAGTAACCATCAATTTTGGCGATGGTGAAAATTATAACGATATTACGGCGAATTATTTGCTTAATAAGGTGTCCGAAGATAACAAAGTTGTCGTTGTCAATGCGGGAACGCCGGGTGCTTTTGGGCTGGATGCCGAAAGGCGCCGGAAATTCGGTGTCAATTATGTCGATGTCGGTATTGCCGAAGAGCATGCTGTGGCAATGACGTCGGCTTTGGCCAAAGGCGGCTGCAAGCCGGTGTATATGGTTTGGAGCTCCTTTGTACAGCGGACATATGACCAGTTGGCGCAGGATTTGGCGATTAATAATAATCCGGCGGTTATTCTGGTCTTTTCCGGTGCGATTTCGAGTATGGACGTGACGCATTTGGGGTGTTTTGATATTCCGCTGATTTCCAATATTCCGAATATTGTTTATCTGGCGCCGACGACAAAAGAAGAATATCTGGCAATGCTGGAATGGGGAATCGAGCAGACGGCGCATCCGGTGGTTATTCGTGTGCCGACTTATGTGACTTATGCCAAAGGTATGGTTGACAAGGCGTATGACCATTTGAACACTTCTGTGGTGACGCAGGCGGGAAAAGACGTGGCTCTTCTCGGTTTAGGAAGCTTTTTTGATTTGGCGGAGAAAGCCGCTGCGGAACTAAAAAAGCACGGTATTACGGCGACAGTGGTTAACCCGCGCTATATTACCGGTTTGGACGAGGCTTTGTTGGAAAGCCTGAAGGCCGGGCATAAGGTTGTTGCCTCTTTGGAAGACGGTGTGCTGAACGGTGGTTTCGGCGAAAAAGTCGCCAGATTTTACGGGGACAGCGCAATGAAGGTTTTGGCTTTCGGCGCCAAGAAGGAATTTACCGACAGGGTTTCTTTGGACGAACTGTATCAGCGCTATCATCTGACGCCGGAACTGATTGCAGCGGATATTTTGAAAGTATTGTAATTTCAGGGAGGATAAATATATGAAAAAAACAGGTTTTTTAGGCTTATTACTTGCTTTAGCCGGCATTTTATTCGGTATGTCGGCTACGGCACAGACAACAGGGGAGGAAAAGTTACCTATGGCAAATTCCAAAATTTTAATCGCTTATTATTCTTTATCCGGCAATACGCGGGAAGTGGCGGAAGCCATTCGCGAGAAAACCGGCGGCGATTTGTTCGAGATACAGACGGTTTCCGCTTATCCGGCGGCGTATAATGAACAAACCGAGCAGGCTAAGAAAGAAATCAGCGAAAATTATCGTCCCGAGCTGAAAAACAAAGTTGCGAACATGGCACAGTATGATGTCGTTTTTATCGGTTCTCCAAACTGGTGGGGGACGATTACGCCGGCAGTCAGCAGTTTTATCGAGAGTTCCGATTTGTCGGGAAAGACGGTTGTGCCGTTTATTACGCATGGCGGCGGCGGTGTGCAGAATACGGTTAAGAATCTGAAGGCGCAGTGCCGGGGCTGTAAAGTCAGCGACAATCCGTGGGTTGGTTACGGCAGTCGTACTTTGGGTATTTCCGGCTGGCTTGAAGACGTAGGTTTGGCAAAATGAACCACGCAACTGAAACCGAGGCTATGATGCTGGCATTTTCGCTGGTTACTTCTCTTTTGGGATGTCTTGTAACGTCTTATTTGTTTTTCCGTTACACATGGTGTTTTGAGCTGGGATATGTTCGTCGGGGGCTGCTCTGGGGCGTTTTTCTGGCGGCAGGGTGCATTCCGCTGTTTATCTCTTATGAAGCGGAGATTTTTTTAGGCCGGATGTATCCATTTTACCGTTATGCTCTGTATTTTGTTTTTGTTGCCTGCCTGCTGTTGTTTTGTTTGACGCTGGCAACGGATTTTGTTCTGTGGGTGTTGTCTTATACGCCTTGGGTCGCAAAGGTGGGCAAGTGGGCGAAATATGCCGGCGGATTTAACATTGCTTTGGCTTTGGTTTGTTGTGTTTATGCTTTGTATGCCGGAATGAAAGTTCCGGCTGTTGAAGAGGTGACAGTCGTTTCGGATAAGATAAAGAATGAGCGGAAAATTGTCGTGCTCAGCGATATTCATATTCACCGGGTTATCAACCCGGAAAAGGTGGAAGCAATTGTTGCCGCGGCGAATGCGCAACAGCCGGATATTGTTTTGCTGGCAGGAGACATTATTGACGATGATGTCGGCAAGGTGTCTGACATAAGCGTTTTGCTGAAAGGGCTTAAAGCCAAAGAGGGTATTTATTTTGTGACCGGTAACCATGAATTTTACGCCGGATACCGGGCAGCGGTTCGCGAGATGGAAAGTATGGGCTTTGTTTTTCTGGAAAACAACGGCGTGTCCCTCGGCGATATTTTTGTGGCGGGAATTCCCGATTGTACGGCCGGCGGTATGCTCGGCAAGAACGCGGATGTTTCCCGGGCTTTTGTCGGGGCGGATACAGGGCAGTTCCGGTTGTTAATGTCCCACACACCGGCTGATTTCGGAAAGGAGAATCTTTTTGATCTGGAAGTTTCCGGTCATACGCACGGCGGACAGATTTTTCCGTTCCATATTCCGGCGAAGTTGAAAAACAAGTATCTGGCGGGAAAGTACCGGATGGAAAACGGCGCCGAAATTTATGTAACGCGGGGGGCCGGGCAGTGGGGACCCCAGATGCGCCTGTTGGCACCGTCAGAAATTACGGTTCTAATTTTAAAACCTGAAAAGGAAGAAAAATGATAAAGATATTCAGTTGTGTTTTAATGATGGGAATGTGTCTGCATTCCTCTTTTACGGAGGCAAAAGAAATGAAAAAGGCGCCGATTGATACGGTTTTTGAACAAGGCGAATCCAATCCTTACGGACAATATTTTACCGGCCAGACTTATCTGACAATGTTGAATGGCAGGGATGACGTTTTTAACGCGCCGATAGGCAATGTGACGTTTGAGCCAGGGGCACGGACAAATTGGCACAAGCACAGCGGCGGGCAGATTCTTCTGGTTTTGAACGGGGAAGGGCGTTATCAGGAAAAAGGAAAGGATATTCGGGTGTTGCGCAAAGGCGACGTTGTCCGAATTGTACCGAATATCGAACACTGGCACGGAGCGGCGCCGGACAGTTGGATGACGCATATTTCTTTGGAAACAAATGTTCCTGATAATGTGACAACCTGGCTGGAACCGGTCAGTGATGCGGAATATAAATAAATGAAGAAAATTTTGGGCGTTATTGTTGTGTTGGCGATTGCAGCGGTGGTTGCGCTTTTGATGCCGGCAGAAAGAAAGGAGAACGGGATGCAGCGTTTGAACAGAACAGATCCTGAATTTGTGGCAATTTGGAATAATTTGCAGCAGTCGGAGGCGATATTGCATAACAGTTTAGGTGAAAAAGAGCGGCTTTTGCTTATTTTGGCTTCCAATATTGCGACGCAGTCTGCGGGAATGTATCAGGAAACATTGGCAAAGGCGTTGGAAAAAGGTATTTCGCCAGTTGAGATCAAAGAGGTTTTGTATCATGCCGTTCCTTATGCCGGCGGCGCAAAGGTTTATGGTTTTCTGTTGTTGACGAATGAGCTCTTTGCAGAACGAGGAATTAAACTGCCGACGGAAGCTCAGGGAACGGTTTCTCAGCAGACGCGTTTTGACAAAGGGCTGGCAGTTCAGAAAGGAATTTTCGGCGAGCAGATTGACCGAATGCGCGCCGGGGCGCCGGCAGGGCAGAAACATATTCAGGACTTTTTGTCGGCCAACTGTTTTGGCGATTATTATACAAGAAAAGGCCTGGATATCAAGCAGCGGGAACTGCTGACGTTCAGTATTCTTATTTCCATGGGCGGAGCAGATGCTCAAGTCAGAGGCCATGTTCAGGGTAATGCCAATGTCGGTAACGGAAAAGAAACCCTGGTTGATGCGGTTACGGTTTTGCTGCCGTTTATCGGCTATCCGCGTTCATTGAATGCGCTGGCCGCAATTAATGAAATTCTTCCAGATTAAGATAAACGCGGAAAGTATTTTAGAGCACAGTTTTTTCAAGCTGTGCTTTTTCTTTAAAATAACTCTTGCCAATCTGTTTTTTTGTTTTTACTATGAAAGTAATTTTATATTATATATAGAATTAGAGTTTGTGGTTTGAAGCCTTGGCAAGCTTTTTATTATCGGCTGGGTAGGGAAAAGCATCGTTGTTTTATCATGTTTTACAGGTGCCGCCAAAGAATATATCTCCGGCTTTTTTGGCCGGGGAGCTTTCGCGCAGGTAGGCAGAAGGGTTATTCCGATGATATATTTGTCAATTCTTCGGCTGCTTTTTATTTTAACGGAAAGGTAAAAAATCATGTTTTTATATTTTGCATTAACATTTGCCGTAGCAGCCTGTCTGTTTGAGCTTTATTTATTAATCAGTTATGTTCGCTGCCGGGGAAAATATCTGCCGTTTGTTATTTCGTTCGGCCGGGTGAAGCGTGACCTTCTGCAGAAAGCCGAAGAAGTTTTGGCCGGAGAGGAGGAGAGCGTTGATGTTGTTGATTTGGGGTGCGGAAGCGGCAGTTTACTGGTGCCTTTGGCCAAGAAGTTTCCCCAACACCGTTTTTATGGCTATGAATGGGACGCGCTGCCGTTCTTTCTGGTAAAAAAACGAACCGGAAAATTGAATAATCTGCATATATACAAAAAGGACTTTATGAAGGAAGATCTCAGCAGGTACAAGCTATTGTTGTGCAATGTCGGCAATGGTCTGGAACAGGAGCTGGGACGGAAGTTGAATGCGGAAATATCCGCTGACGCCATTGTTCTGTCGGAGATGTTCCGACTGGCAATTTTGCGGGAAAAAGAAATTTTTCCATCGCGTTTGTGGGGTTTGCGGGTTAATGTTTTTTGGTATGTCCGCCGTTGAGAACGGGATGAATATGGAATGGATATGTCCGGTTTTCCTGAATTTTGTTTAACGGTACATTAATTTATTATTGACAAAATTTAGAAAAGGTATTACGACTCTTGTCGTGTTTAATATTTTTATGTTTAATTATAAAATTATAATTTTATGCAAGAATTAGCGTTGGCTAACGGAGTGAAGGTTATAGTAGCTCCAAGCAATGGCGAAGGTTACAGAGTATCGGCAACAGTCAGAGTAGGTCATGTTAACGAATCCCGCCTGGGAATTGCCGCAGTTTGTGAAAAAGTAATTTTATCACAGCTGAAAAATTCGAGCGCTGTTTACGGCGGAACGATAACTTCTTTTATTCTCGGCTGCAACAGCGGTAATGTGGAAGATGCCCTGACTGCTTTGGCAGGTGTGTTGAAAAATCCTGATTTGTCGCAACAGAGAATTGATGCTGCCGTCGCGGATATTGTTCAGCACACGCAGGATATGGCTCCTCTGCCGCAACGTCAGATGAAGCTTCTTTACAAGCACACCGCTTTTAAGAAAGGCAAAGTGCTTTGGGATACGGATGCTTATATTGATTCGGTTAAAAGCCTTACGTCTGCGGATTTGAAATCCTTTATGGAAACGTATTATTCCGGAAAAAATCTGGTTGTTTGTCTGGCAGGTCCTTCGGTTAAAACGGAAGAATTTGCCAAGCTGGCAGAAAAGTATCTGGGCGATTATCCGGCAGGAAGAGCGCAAAAGGTTGAAAATCAGTTCTATACCGGCGGTTATGCGAAATTGCCGGCGAAGAAAGGCTTCCAGAAAGTTATGTTGGGCTGGGATGTTTCCGGACTGCAAAATGTGTCTGAAGCAAATGTCTTAATGTCGATGTTGGCCGGACGTCTGGAAAGAAGTTTTGCCGATTATGACGTTACGACGGAAGTAAAGATTGCCGGCTATTATGGTTTGCGCACGCTTCGGGTTGCCGTTGAGGCTCGCGAGGAAGATGTCAATACATGTATTGACATTGTTTGTGCCAATATTAACCGTTTGACGACATCTTTGGCTTCAGACAGACGCATGGAAACTTCACGTAACCGGGCAATGTGCGAAAAGCTGTTTCAACTGACCCAGCAGGAGGATGCTTCGATTGAAGCCGCCTGGCAGGTCTTGGGACGGGGAAAAATGTATGATGTTTCCGAACGCATTAATGCCACATGGCTGGTGTCTGCGCGGGATGTTCAGGACATTGCCAGAGAAATCTTTGCGACGCCGCTGACATTGGTTGTCTGTTCGCAGCAACCGTGTTATACGTACGACGAAGTGAAAAAAATGATTAAACAGTAATTCTTCGCTTAAGTTATAGCTTTACGTTTGAAAGGTCTGCGTTGTGAAACGCGGATCTTTTTTTATTGGGGAAAAGGAAGGTTCAGCAGTTTATACATCCGTTTCAGGCGGCGAATCATGATATGTCTGGCTATGGCCGGGGATATTTTTTCCAGTCCCAGAAAACTCCATGATTTGTAGTTTTCAAAACTTTTCATATCAATGTAGCGCAAACGGAAATGTCCTTTTTTGTTTTGGACTACGAAGTTCATTAAATTAAAATCATAAAAAAACAGGTTGTTTTTGAGCAGGAGCGCGGTGAAGGCGTTGATTTCGGCAATGATTTGTTCATTCATCCAGCTGCTGACAAGGTAGGTTACCAGAGGACGGGACGTTTTGCCGTTATCATCCAAGATAAGCTCGGAAACCAGCCCCTTTCCTTTGTTGGTGTCTACCAGCTGCGGGTCATAAGCGCAGACGAAGTTTCCGAGAATCGGCGATACACGATGGTAAATTTCCAGTTCTCTTTTGAAAGCAGGTTCAGCCAGTTTGGGATTTTGGTATACTTTGATACATTTTTCTTTTTCTTCCGGGTGAGCATAACATTCCCGGGTTGCGCCCTTGCCGATTAAGTCTGTCAGAAACATCATGTCCGCCTCAGTATTGTATCAGGCTGAATATTTCGGTATCGGCCGGAAGTATTTCCCTGCCGTTCAGCCCTTTGAGTTCAATGATAAAGGCTGCCGCCGTAATCCGTGCGTTCAGGCGTTGTATCAGGCGGCAGGCCGCGGCGGCGGTGCCGCCGGTTGCCAGAAGGTCGTCAATGATTAAGACGTTTTTGCCGGGTTCTATGGCGTCTTTGTGGATTTCAACGGCGTCGTTTCCGTATTCCAGAGCGTATTCTTCACGCAGGGTTTCGGCCGGAAGTTTGCCCGGTTTGCGGATGAGCGCCAGTCCGGCGCCGAGCTTTAACGCCAGAGGTGCGCCGAAGAGATAGCCGCGGGATTCTATGGCTGCAATGTAATCAATTTTCCGGTCTTTGAATTTTTGATAAAGAAGCTCGATTGTTTCCCGGTAAGCCGCCGCGTCTTGCAACAGCGTGGTTATGTCGCGAAACATGATGCCTGGTTTGGGAAAGTCCGGGACAGCACGGATTTTATTTTTGATATCGGTGACAGACATGGCGGTTACTTTCTTTTATAATCGAGAAAAACAGGGCGGCGCCCTTCCCGCAGGGCTTTACGCTGGTATTTGGTTTGTACCCAGTCGGCCGGTTCGCGTTTCCAGTCGCTGCCGCAGGCAGCGGTCCATTCAAAATCCGGGCAGTCGTGCATTTGGCGCAGTGTCCAAGCTTTGTAAATTTTGTGGTCGGTCGCTATGCGCAATATTCCGCCGGGTTTTAAAATACGCGCCAGTTCTTTCAGGTTTTCGGGATTTACAAAGCGGCGGGAGGCGTGGCGCTTTTTGGGCCAGGGATCAGGGAACAACAGGTAGATGCGATCCAGAAAAGCATTCGGCAGTCTGGCAAAAAGCAGGCGGATGTCATCATCGTAAACTCTGATATTGTCAACTCTGCCCGGCAACAGCGTGATTTTTTCCGGCAGATTGGTGCCTTCCTTAATTCCTGTTATCAGAGTCAGCAGATTGGCGACGCCGTTTTGAAAAACTTCGGCGCCGATATAGCCGCGGCGCGGGTTGTTCAAAGCCTGTCCGGCGAGATGGTCGCCGCTGCCAAAGCCGATTTCAAGGCAGATTTCTTCTACGGGAACGCCAAACAGCGTGTTTTTATCCAGCTTGGTTTGGTCAGTGATTTTTATTTCCGGCAGAAATGTTTCCAGCAGCGTAGATTTGGCTTTGCGGATGACGCGGCCTTTGCGGCGGCCGAAAAATTTTGGTTTGTCAGAGATGAAATTGTTTTCTAAAAGCATGATATCAGTTCTTTTTGCAAGTCCAGTTTTTCCCAGGAAAAATACGGTTCGACAGCCGGACGCCCAAAATGTCCATAAGCGGCGGTCGGGCTGTAAACCGGTCTATCCAACTTTAAATGTTTTATTATACCGGTGGGGCTTAAGTCAAGATTATCCTGCAGAAATTTTAATATTTTGCCGGTATCAGTTTTTTCGCTGCCGAAGCAGTTGATGTAAAGGGACAAAGGTCGGGCGTAGCCGATGGCATAGGATATCTGCAGCAGGCATTTTCCGGCCAGACCGGCAGCAACAATGTTTTTGGCCAGATAGCGCAGCATATAAGCCGCCGAGCGGTCAACTTTGGTTGCGTCTTTTCCCGAAAACGCGCCGCCGCCGTGCGGGGCATAACCGCCATAGGTATCAACGATAATTTTTCTGCCGGTCAGGCCGGTATCTCCGTCAGGGCCGCCGATGACGAAATGTCCGGTGGGATTAATCAGTATGTTTGTCTGTGGTGTCAGAAATTTTTCCGGCAGGGTTTCTTTTATGATTTCTTTGGCAATGGCGTGAACTTCATCTTGCGACAGATGTTCGGCATGTTGGGTTGAGAGGACGATTGAGTCTGCGTACAGCGGTTTGCCGTTGTCATTGTAGCGGATTGTTACCTGGCTTTTGGCGTCAGGCTCAATACCGCTGATTGTACCGTTGTGGCGGGCTGCCGCCAGATTTTGCAGCAGGCGGTGGGCATAATGGATGGCCAGCGGCATGTATTCAGTGTCGGGTTCCTCGTTTTGTTCGGCATAACCAAACATCAGCCCCTGGTCTCCTGCGCCGTTCCTGTCTACACCGGCGGCAATGTCCGGTGACTGGTGGTGAAGCAGGTTTTCGATTTTGACAGTCTGCCAGCTGAAATTTTTCTGGTCATAGCCGATTTTTCTGACGGTTTGGCGGACGGTGTCGGCGATCTCTTCCGGCGTGATATATTCGCGGCAGGCGGTTTCGCCCGCCAAAATGATACGGTTAGTGGTGGCCAGCGTTTCGACAGCTGCTCTGGCTGTTTTGTCCCGGCTGAGGAACAAATCCAGCACGGCGTCGGAAATCTGGTCGCAGACTTTGTCCGGATGTCCTTCCGACACGGATTCCGATGTAAACAGGTAACTCATTTAACTCTCCTTGTTGTCTGTTTCTATCATAAAAAAAAGCCAGCAAAATGCCAGCTTTTTTTATTCCATGCACAACAAGCGCCGCTTACTCTTCGTCGGAGCTTTCTTTTTTGTCGTTTTTATCATAGTTGTTTGTTGACTTGGACATGGCCACAATCAGATCAAACAAATGTTTAGCCGCTTTGCGGTTGGAAATTTTATAATAAGCTTTAACCAGTTCAATGGTTTCCTGACGGTTCATCGGGTCAACATCAAAAGTTGTTCCCTCTTCTTCGAGGCACAACGGCTGGCTGTCCGGCAGACTAAACATGCGCGGGCTTTGGCTGGCGACACTTTTATCCATGTCTTCATAGAAAAATTCAACAGGAACTTCCAGAACTTTACCGATATCCCAAAGGCGACTGGCACCGACGCGGTTCATGCCGCGTTCGTATTTTTGTACCTGCTGGAAGGTTAAGCCTAATAAAGAGGCCAGTTTTTCTTGGCTCAAACCAAGCAGTGTCCTTCTCAAGCGGATGCGATTGCCAACGTGTACATCAATAGGATTGGGTTGTCCTGTCGGTGTTCTTCCGCGGCTAGATCTTTTTACAGTCTCTGCACTCATAGTTCTTTCCTTGTTATAATTTAGTCCATGAGCTAAAAATATGATTTTATGCCCCGTTCGTCAACAACAATTTTGCAATATTTTTCAATTTCGTTACCAAAAATGTAACTGGAGATTTTATTGTTTGAAAATCAATCTACTAACGTTTGTAATGCGATGAAAAAAATACGAGTAATATATTAAATGTGAGTAATATTAAGGGTATTTTGTTGCCAAATTCGCCGTATATTGTATATAAATTTAACGATTTTGGGAGTCTTGCATCTAAAATTCCGCGCTGATTCAGGTCCAGCTTGTTGATAACTCTACCTGTGCGGGAGATTATGGCGCTAATTCCTGAATTTGCGGCACGGATGACGGTGATTCCTTCTTCAACGGCGCGCAGTCGAGCCGTTACCAGGTGTTGGTAAGGGCCGGCGCTGTTTCCGTACCAGCCGTCGTTTGTGGCGTTGACTATCCATTGCGGTTTGTTTTTCCGGTCGCTTATTTCGTGCGGGAAGATTATTTCATAGCAGATGACCATGCCGAGGGCGGGATAATTTTGAATGTTAACCGTTTCCGGGCCGTTTCCAGGATGGAAATTGGCAATGGTGTTGGTAATCGGGCGGAATGAAGCCGGCAGAAAGCGGCGCAGTGGAATATATTCCCCAAACGGTACCAGATGTGTTTTATCATAAGCTGCGGCAATTTCTCCGTTTTTACCGATTATCAGGACGGAATTCAGAGGTGATGCTTCGCCGTAACGGTCAAAACTGTACCGCAGGGCACCGGTAATCAAATATCCGTTTTCGGGGATTGCCTGCGTGACGGCCCGGCGGTGTGGCAGATCTATGTCCAGCGGAAACGGGCTGGCGGTTTCGCCCCAGATGACAAAGTCGGTTTTTTCCAGGCCGGGTTCTCGGCTCAGGGAAATGTAGTCGTTAAGGTTGTTTTCAAGCGTATTGCGGTCCCATTTCATGTTTTGGGGAATGCTGGGCTGGACGATGCGAATTGTCGTTTCTGAGGGTGTTGGATCGTCTTTTGCGGCGAGACGCCAAAAGCCGAAACCGTAAATGACGGCTATTCCCGCAGCTATAATCGTCAGAGAAGCGCGTCGCTCGGTTTGTCCGGGAGTCTGCAGCCACAAAGCCGGAGCCGAAACGACAAAGAGCAGAAGCCAGGACAGGCCGTAGGTTCCGAAAACGGAAGCCAGCTGGATGCCCGCACTGTGAAATGCCAGGCAGGAACCGAGAAGATTCCAGGGGAAGCCGGTCAGGATAAAGCTCCGTATCCATTCAGACAGAACCCAGAGTGCCGGAAAGACAGCGTATTTTTGTTTAAAACCCGGAAAGTAAAATGTCAGCCAGGCCGGCACGGCGGCAAACAGGCCAAAAAAAGCACCGCTGCCGAGCAGAGCGAGCGGATAGAGCCAGCCGAAAGTAGCGGCGTCAATCAGCAGAGCATTGCCAATCCAGGAAAAACCACAGGCGAAAAAGCCGAAGCCAAACCAGTAGCCGGCGGTAAAGGCCTGTTTTGCCGAGGATGCCCGTCCGAGCAAAAGAAGCAGAACGGTGAAGCCGGCAAATAAGGCCGGGAAAAAGTAGTAAGGCGGTAGGGCACAGACAGAAAAAACGCCGGCAAGCGCTGCCGCGGTTTTGAAATGTTTGGCAAACCATGTCAGCATTTGCATTACTCTTGGTAGGGATTGGCAATATTCAGCGCATGAAGAATGTTTATTTCGAAACCTTCCATATATTCAGCTTCTTCATCTTCTTGGTGGTCAAAACCCAGAATATGTAAAAAGCCGTGTGTCAGCAGGTGGCAGTAATGGTCTGCAAAGGAGATGCCCTTCTCTGCCGCTTCCCTTTTCATGGTTTCCAGCGCAATAATGATATCCCCGAGTTCGATTTCGTCATAATTTTGACAGTCGGCTGTGAAGTCGGGATCGTCAATATTGGCGAAAGACAGGACATTGGTAGGCTTATCTATACCGCGAAATTCCCGGTTCAGGCGATGCACGTTTTCATCATTGCTCAGACAGAGGCTGATTATGATTTCTTTGTCGGCGGGGAGAAAACTCAGGTCATGGTGTCGGCTGACATAAGAAAATACGGTTTCCATAACCGTATCGGAGATTTTTTCGGCATCGGGGAGGGCTGAATTCCAGCCCTCGTCCTCAATGCTCAGATATAACTGCGGTTTAATCATAGCCGTGCTGCCTTTTTCCTTTTTCTTCATAGGCTTTGACGATTTTGGCGACCAGTCCGTGACGGACGACATCGGAGGCACTGAAGGTGACTGAGCTTATGCCCGGAACTTTGTCCAACGTGTCGAGGGCGTCTTTCAGGCCGGAAACAACGCCGCGCGGGAGGTCAACCTGGCTTAAGTCGCCGTTGATGACCATGCGGGAGTTTTCGCCGAGGCGGGTCAGAAACATTTTCATCTGCATCGGCGTCGTATTTTGCGCTTCATCGAGGATGACGAAGGCATTAGACAGGGTGCGGCCGCGCATGAAAGCCAGCGGGGCGATTTCGATTTCGCCGATGGCCAGTTTCTTGTCTACCTGTTCCGCCGGGAGCATTTCATACAGGGCGTCGTAGAGCGGGCGGAGATAAGGGTCGACTTTGTCTTTTAAGTCGCCCGGTAAAAAGCCCAGGTTTTCTCCGGCTTCGACCGCAGGGCGGGAAAGGACGATTTTATCAATTTTACCTTCAAGCATCATGGAAACGGCCAAGGCAACGGCCAGGTATGTTTTACCCGTACCGGCAGGCCCGAGGCCGAAGACCATTTCGTTTTTCATCATTTCCTGAATATATTTTGCCTGCGTTGCGGAACGCGGGTAAATGTGGCGTTTTTTTGTTTTAAGGACAATATCTGCCAAGTTGGCATTGTCTTCTTCGTCATTGCTTTCCGGCCCATCGCTCAAACGAACGGCTGCTTTGACTTCCTGAGCCGTGATTTCAATGCCTTTTGTCAGTTTGTGGTGCAATATTTCCAAAGCGTTGTGCGCCTGTTTGACGGCGGCTTCATCGCCTTTGATTTTAATTTGGTTGCCGAAAGAAGAGATTTCGGTATTCAGCATTTGTTCGATGATTTTCAGGTTGGCGTCCTGCGGGCCGATGAGCTGCTGGACGAGCTGGTTGTTATAGAGTTCAAAAATATCTTCAGTCATGATTATACTCCTTCCGCAGTTCCGGTTAATGAATTGGTTGTTGCAGCGGTTACTTTTACGTTGACAATACGGTTTAGTTGAGAATCGCCGATAGCGGCATGCAGGTTCTGCATATACGGGGTGCGGCCGATAAGCTGGCCTTTGTGGCGGCCCTTACTTTCGAACAGAACCGGCATAATCTGTCCGACGCATTCTTGATTGAATTTGTTCTGATAATCGAAAAGCAGATTTTGCAGAATGTCGAGACGTTCTTTTTTGACTTTTTCTTCAACCTGTCCGGGCATTAATGCGGCGGGAGTTCCCGGGCGGCGGCTGTATTTGAATGAGAAGGCCTGAATGTATTTGACCCGGTTGACAATGTCCAGCGTTGCCTGAAAGTCAGCGTCGTCTTCCCCCGGAAAACCGACGATGAAGTCTGATGACATTCTGAGTTTGGGATTGGCTTTATATAATTTTTCGACAATTCTGAGATAATCACCCGAAGTGTGGCGACGGTTCATGCTTTTCAGGATTTTGTCAGAACCCGACTGTACCGGCAGGTGGAGATAGGGCATCAGTTTGTCCAGGTCATGGTGGCAGGCAATGATTTCATCGGTCATGTCTGCGGGGTATGAGGTGGTGTATTTGATGCGTTTAAGGCCGTCAAATTCTGCCAGGCGGCGTAGCAGATAATCCAAGCCGCGCTCTTTGCCGTTTTTGTCTTCGCCGTGGTAGGAGTTGACGTTTTGGCCGAGAAGGTTGATTTCAATGCTGCCGGTTTCAATGAGGCGTCGGGCTTCTTCCAAAACATCTTCAACCGGACGGGAATATTCGGCGCCGCGGGTATAAGGGACAACGCAGTAAGTGCAAAAATTGTCGCAGCCTTCCTGAATGGCCAGAAAAGAACAGCCGCCGCCGGAAGTGTTTTCGGGCAGGTAGTCAAATTTTGCTTCGACGGGGAAGTCGGTGTCGATAACGAAATCTCCTTTGCGGCGTTTTACCTGGGCAATGATTTCCGGCAGACGATGGTAAGTCAGCGGGCCGGCAGCAAAGTCGACAAAAGGCGCACGTTTCCAGATTTGCTCGTCTTCCGCCTGGACAACACAGCCGACAACGCCGATAATAGTGCTTTTCCCTTCGGCAGCCCGTTCTTCTCTGACGAGGTTGAGGCGTCCGAGGTCAGAAAAGACTTTTTCCGCCGCTTTTTCACGAATGTGGCAGGTGTTGAAGATAACGAGATCGGCATCCCTGACGGAAGAGGCTTCCGTATAGCCGAGAGATTGCAAGATGTTGGCTATCCGTCCCGAATCATAGACATTCATCTGGCAGCCAAAAGTTTTAATATAATATTGCACAGTTTACCTTATAGTTACAGTTGTCTTATTCAGATTATTTTAGGGCATAATATTTATCTTTTCAAATGTTATTTGTGCGATTTCGGTCATTGAGGGGAATTTTTTTTACGCGGGGCAAAATTGTTCTGGTAAAGGCGGCTTTTTTCTGTTACCATACGCACAGAAAAAGTAATTAATTCGGAATAAAGAGATGAAAGATAATATGCTGGAGCAGGATATGAAGATTATTTCTCAACTGAATGAAGAGCAAAAGCTGGCTTTTTTGACGGCGTTTGCAAAACTGGCAGGTGCAGACGGCCATGTTGATGCGGAAGAAAAAGAGTTTATTCGGGATGCGGCGCTGACTTACGGTATCCCCGGTTCGCGTATTGATGAAATCTGGGCGTCAAAGTCAGAAGAAGAGCTGCTGGAAAAGGTCAAACTTATTGACAACCGTCAGGCTGCTTTGATGCTGATTAAGGAAATGTGCATGCTGGCTCATGCCGATGACGAGCTTTCAGATTCAGAAACCCTGCTTATCGGCAAGGTTGGAGAAGCGATGGGGGTTTCTCTTGAGAAAATCCAGCAAATCAGTAATTGGGTGATTGACCGAATCATTTGGCTGGAACGCGGCAAGCTGATTTTTGAAGAAGTGTAGTTAACTTCCCGGCAGGAGGTAAAATGGCAGAGTTATCAGACAACGGCGGAGAAAGCAGAATCCGAAAAATGGAAACGCTGCGAAACGACAGCTCGCGGCTTGATACGCCGGAAAATATTGTCAGAAAAGCGGTTGAACGCCTGTATCCGCGTATTAATGCCGAAGACAGCAGACGAATCGTCACAGGGTTGGTGACACAGCCGACAAGCAGTAAAATCAAAATCGGCGACGAGGAAATCAGAATAGATTATCTGAATGAGTATGTGGCCGATAATATTGAGCTGATTAATGCCGGTTCTTCCGAATACGGCAGTTCGTCGATGGGGGAATATTTTGGCTGGATTGAAGAAGGGCAGAGCGTTATCAGAAATATGACTGACGGCGAAATTACGGTTCAGGATTTGGAAGAAAAGCATGATTTGCTTAGTAATTTTCAGCAGCGCGAAGTCGATTTGATGACTTGTATCGCTTTGTATAAACGCTGTAATCTGGAAGACGAGCGGATTAAAAAGAAGTTTGAGGAATTAAACAAGAAACTGTTACGCCTGCGCGAAATCAGGAGTGCGGTCGAAACCTCTACCAAAGACAAGGTTGATGAGAAAAACCGCCCGGAGAACAATGTGGTGCGTGATATTATCAAAGCACAGGTTTATTTGAATTTCTTATCTTTGGTTGGCAGGGAAGTTGAGGACGGGAAACAGCTGGTTTCACCGGAAGAGCGCCGGCAGCTTAATATTATCAGCAATTCCTATGTTAATGTGCCCTATGTTCTGGAGAGTATCAGCCGAGCGTTACAGCGGAAAGATAATTTCCGCGAGAGCCTGGCGGAGCGTTATGTGATGCAGAAGGAAGAGGCTAAACCTCAGACCCGGGAATCGATAGAGCATAAGCTGGCAGTGTTGTCCGGACGCCGGGCGCCGCTGCGGCAGGAGCCGGAATATGATTACAGCCAGACGCGGGCCCGGGCTTTTGACATGAATAAATATCTGATGCTTAAAAAGCTGAAGGAAAGTCAAGATTATCTTCGGGCATAATTGTTTTTTTATTGTAGGAGTAAGAGAATGGGGCTCTTGTTAGAACCTTTTGTATATATTTTGCATGTTTTGCTTTCGGTTTATTTCTATATTATCGTTATTGAGGTTATTTTACACTGGCTGATACAGTTTGGTATCGTCAATTTGCACAATGGTTTTATGCAGCGTTTGACGCGTGTGCTCGAATCGCTTACTCGGCCGGTTTATGCCAAGGTGCGCGCTTATGTGCCGCCTTTTTCGGGAATCGATTTTTCGCCGTTTATTTTGTTGTTGGCACTGACGTTTTTACAGCGTTTGCTGTGGCGTATTTCTCAGCTTTTGGCCGGTTGAAAGCAATGTTTTATGATGAGAAAAACGGCAAGGTCATTGTCAGAGTCAGGCTTTCTCCCAATGCGGCTGCTTTGAAGGTAAACGGCATTTTTACCGATGCCGGCGGAGAAGAATATCTGAAAATCAGCGTCATATCTGTTCCCGAAAAGGGAAAGGCCAACAAGGAACTGGTGAATCTTCTGTCCGGCCGGCTTAAAATAGCCAAGTCTGATATTGTTATTGTCAGCGGTGAAACGGATCGGTATAAAAGGCTTGAAGTTTCGGGAGAAACGGATATGATTATTTCTCGGTTGAATGAATTGGCGGGGTGAATTTTGACGGCGGAAATTATTGACGGGAAAGAAATGGCGCGCCGGGTTCGGGAAGAACTGGCGCAGAAAACGGCTCTTTTGAAACACAAACCGCATTTGGCGGTGGTTTTGGTCGGCAATGATGAAGCCAGCCTGATTTATGACCGCAACAAACAGAGAGCAGCACAGGAAATCGGCATGGAATGTGTGATTCACCATTTGCCGGAAGATATTTCCCAAAAGGAGCTGACGGCGCTGATTGATGAATTGAACGCGGCCAAAAAGGTGAACGGGATTATCGTTCAGATGCCGCTGCCGGCGCATTTGAATGCGGAAGAGGTTTTGCGGCACATTGTTCCCGAGAAAGACGTTGACGGTTTCGGCGTCTATAATGCCGGACTGTTGATGACAAATTCTCCCGAAGCGATTATTGCGGCGACCCCGAAAGGAATTTTGCGTATGTTAAAGTCGGTTTATACTGATTTGAGCGGCAAATATGCCGTGATTATCGGGCGCTCAAATATTGTCGGGCGGCCGCTGGCTGCGCTTTTGCTGAATAACAACTGTACGGTGACTGTTGTTCACAGCAAATCTGAGAATATTGAAGAACTGACACGGTGTGCCGACATTGTCATTGCTGCCTGTGGCAAAGCGCGCCTGGTTAAAAAAGAGTGGCTTAAACCGGGAGCGGTAGTTATTGATGTCGGGATTAACCGGGTTAACGGCAAATTGGCCGGGGATGTCGATTTTGATGATGTTTTGGGGACGGCCGGTTATATTACGCCGGTTCCGGGCGGTGTCGGACCGATGACCGTGGCCATGCTTTTGGACAATACTTTAGAGGCTTATATCCGACAGAACAAGGAGGTTTTATGATTACGGCGATGCGCAGAGTCAGCAGTTATTTTCACAAATTTGTCAGGGCTTGTTATGATTGGATGATTGCCATGGCGTCCAATGAGCACGCTATGTATTTTTTGGCAGCGATAGCTTTTATTGAGAGCTCTTTTTTTCCGATTCCGCCGGATATTATGTTAATTCCGATGGTTTTGGCGGCGCCGCAGAAAGCGTGGCGGATTGCCGGCGTGGCTACGGCAGCAAGTGTTGTCGGCGGTTATTTCGGCTATGCCATCGGCGTTTTCGGTTATGAGGTTATTGCCAAGCCGATACTGAATTTTTACGGTTATATGCAGCAGTTTGAAACATTTCAGGGATATTATCACGAATGGGGGGCGTGGATTGTTTTTGGCGCCGGGGTAACGCCGTTTCCTTATAAGGTTGTCACGATTGCCAGCGGTGTCGTTCATCTGGATTTGCTGGTTTTCGGCATTGCTTCGGTCATTTCTCGCGGCATTCGCTTTTATTTGGTGGCCTGGCTTTTGAAAAAATACGGCGAGCCGATGCGAGAATTTATTGATAAGAATTTGGGAATGCTGTCGATTTTGTTTGTACTTTTGCTGGTCGGCGGATTTGCCTGTGTCAAATATATGTAGCAAAGAAAAAAACGCTGTATGATTACAGCGTTTTTTTTAGTCTTTATGGCGGAAAGTAATGCGGCCTTTAGTCAGGTCATAAGGTGTCATTTCAATATCGACCTTATCGCCGACCATGACTCTGATTCTGAATTTGCGCATTTTTCCCGCGGTATGGGCCAAAATTTCAACGCCGTTTTCCAAGCGGACGCGGAACATGGCATTGGGAAGTTTTTCAATTACTTCTCCTGTCAGTTCAAGAAGTTCTTCTTTACTCATAAATTTTTCCTTAAATATTTACTGTTGTTACCTATATAAACTATAATTTTTTTTTATGCAATGAAAAATTAAGGTTTAAGCGCGGGGAAGAATCATACTAAAGCGGGTTCCTTGGGCCTGGACGCTGTTTGCTTTTATGCTGCCGCCGCAGTTGTCGATAATGGATTTGACAATGGCCAGCCCCAGGCCGCTGCCGCTTCCCGGCAGGTTTGCCGTGTCGGTTGTGAAGAACGGATCAAAAATGCGTTTGAGATTTTCTTCGCTGATGCCGTGTCCGTTATCCGTGACGTTGATTGTTATTTTTCCGGCGGGGACAGCTTTGACGTCAATGTGTAGTTTGCCATTGTCGGACATGGCTTTGAAGGCATTTTGCAACAGGTTGAGAAGGATAATGCGGAAGTCTATCTCCGGCATTTTGATATATAAATCTTTGGCCGGCAGGACAGTGTTTATCGTGATGCCGTTGCGCTTTGCTTCATAGTCCAGCAGACCGGCGATTTCCCGGATTGTGTCGTTGCAGCGGGTTTTGCATTCGTTTTGGTGTGCTTTCCGCGAAAGGCGGAGCAGTCTTTCTGGGACGTTAATGCTTTCCACCAGTTGTTTGTTAATCAGGTTTAGGTATTTTTTTTCTTCGCTGTCATCGTCTTTATTCCGGTGGTATTTGTCGAGCAGAGCTTCGACCAGCATGCGGATGGAACCGAGGTGGTTTTTCAGTTCATGGGCTACAGATGTTGCCAGGAAGCCCATGACAGATAATTTTTGCTGATGCGAAAATTTTATGTCGTTGCTTAAGTCGCGAATAGAATTGACCGTCAGTTTCTGTTTTTTTCCAAGATTGTTTTTTATATTCAGGGGCGCGGCGTTAACGGCAAGGAGGCGGTTGTCATAAGTGATGAAAATCTGCGCGGCTTTGTCGCTGTTTTGCATAATGCTGCTGATTTGCCGGTTCAGATTTTCATCGACTTTGTTTTTCCGGCTGCCGGTGAGGCGGCGGTATTCTTTGTTGGCAATGATGATAATGCCTTGTTCGTCAATGACATATAATGTGTCGGGAATACCGTCAATCAATGACTGGAGAAAGTTTTTCTGGTTGTTTATTTCGGCGATTTTTTCCTGAATGTTGTCGGCCATACGGTTGAAGGCCAGGGCCAGATTGTCGACTTCATCCAGAAAATGTTTGTTTTGTTTGAGCCGGACGCGCGAAGACAGGTCTCCCCGGGCGATTTTGGCGACAGTTTCCGACAAGTTATTGACCGGGATAATAATAAATCTGCGGATGAGGAAGCCTAGGGCAATCATTGACAAAACCAGCAGAAACGAATTCAGGAAAATGATGTTTATTCCCTGTTTAATGGTTTCGTTACGGGTATTATAATTTTTTATCATTTCCGAGGCGAGGATTTTTTCTTTTGACAGTTCCTGCGTATAGCGGCTGAGGCGGTTTTTATCTGCGGCATCAAGCTTTTTTTGCAGGCGGATGTTTTCATAAAGCAGGGAGATGTATTGCTGGTTGCGGGCAAAGGTTGTGCGCTGTTCTTCCAATATCTTATTATAATAGACATTGTAAAACGTGGACAGGAAGATAACCGCGGCAATGATGAAAAAAGCGGCTATGGTATAAAGGAATTTTTTATTGAGGCTGAAAAACATGCAAATTATTTCCTGGAGCGCGATGACGTTAGCTATTATTTAATAAAATAGAAATAAGTTAAGAAATATATAAAATCAATTTAGAAGAATAACGATGGACAAGCAAAAGAATTTTGATTTCGGTTATGAAATCCCCGCCGAATTTGAGGCAGAACTCTCTTCCTGGAATGATCGGGACGTTGCCTTTATCAAGAGCGATTATCAAAACGGTAAAGATATGTGGCTGATTTATGCCGCGGATGGCACCAAGCTGGCGACGACCGACAATCGCGATTATGCTTTTATTGTGGCTAAGCAGAATAATTTGACTCCCCGCAGTGTTCATTAGGGGGAGCTTGCTTTTTGGGTATCATACTTGTGATTTTTCTTCTTATGTACTTCAGTTGTACACCGCGTCGAAAAATCACGGCGTAGCATACTCAAAAATCAAGCTCTTGGATGGTTTATTGGCAAAGGCTCGGAAAAATCCGAGCCTTTGTGTTAATTATCGCCGATGCGGAGGGCTTCAATAAATGCCGATTGCGGTACTTCGACTTTGCCGAACTGGCGCATTCGCTGTTTGCCTTTCTTTTGTTTATCCAACAGTTTGCGTTTGCGGGTGATGTCGCCGCCGTAGCATTTTGCAGTCACGTCTTTACGCATGGCAGAGATGGTTTCGCGGGCAACGACTTTGCCGCCAATAGCCGCCTGAATCGGAATTTTGAACAGGTGCCGCGGGATGAGGTCTTTTAAGCGTTCGCAAATCTGGCGGCCGCGGGATTCCGCTTCTTCGCGGTGGCAGAGGAAAGCGAGGGCGTCGACCGGTTCTTCGTTAATCAGGATTTGCACTTTTACCAAATCAGACACTTCATAGCCGATAAGCTCGTAGTCAAAGCTGGCGTAACCGCTGGAGATAGATTTCAGGCGGTCGTAGAAGTCAAAGACAATTTCATTCAGCGGGATTTTGTAGACAACCATGGCGCGGCTGCCGGCATAGGTCAGGTCTTCCTGTTCGCCGCGGCGTTCGGTGCAGAGTTTCAACACGCTGCCGAGATATTCATCGGGGACGAGAATCGTGGCGCGTACCATGGGCTCCTCAATGCTGGCGATTTTGGTTGTTTCCGGCATATCGGCAGGATTGTGGAGGGTTATCTGTGTGCCGTCGGTCATGTTGATTTTATAAGCAACGGACGGTGCGGTAGTGATTAAGTCCAGGTCAAATTCACGGCTCAAACGCTCCTGGATGATTTCCATATGCAGCAAGCCGAGGAAACCGCAACGAAAACCGAGGCCGAGAGCGGCGGAGTTTTCGTTTTGGTAATCAATACTGGCGTCGTTCAGCTTAAGCTTGGCCAAGGCGTCTTTCAATAAGCCGTAGACACTGCTGTCAACCGGAAAAATGGAACAGAAAACGACCGGGATTGAGGGCTTGAAGCCGGGAAGCGCCTGAGTACAGGGATTTTTGTTGTCGGTAATGGTATCGCCGACATGACAGTCGCTAACGCTTTTGATGCTGGCGGTAATGAAGCCGACCTCGCCGGGGCGGAGTTCTTCGACGTCCTGCATTTTTGGGGTAAAAATACCGACCTTATCAATGGTATAAACTGCGTTATTGGACATCATGCGGATTTGCATTTTTTTGCGGATAATGCCGTCATGAATCCGAACCAGAATGATGACGCCGAGATAGCTGTCATACCAACTGTCAATCAGCAAGGCTTTCAGCGGCGCATCTACATTGCCGACAGGCGCCGGCAGGCGGGTGACGACGGCTTCAATGAGATTGTCAACGCCGAGTCCGGTTTTTCCCGATGTTTCGACGGCTTCAGATGCGTCTATGCCGATAACATCTTCTATTTGTTTTTTGACACGTTCCGGATCAGCCGAGGGCAGGTCAATTTTGTTTAAGACCGGGACGATTTCATGATTGTTATTAATTGCCAGATAGACATTGGCCAGCGTTTGCGCTTCAACCCCTTGAGTGGCGTCGACAACCAGAACGGAACCTTCGCAGGAGGCGAGGGAGCGTGATACTTCATAAGAAAAGTCAACGTGTCCCGGCGTGTCAATCAGGTTGAGCTGGTAGGTTTTGCCGTCTTTGGCCTTATAATTTAAGCGGACGGTCTGGGCTTTGATGGTGATGCCGCGTTCGCGTTCAATGTCCATGGAATCGAGAACCTGTTCCTGCATTTCGCGTTGCTGCAGGCCGCCGCAAAATTCGATAATGCGGTCGGCGAGGGTTGATTTGCCGTGGTCGATGTGGGCGATGATTGCAAAATTACGGATTAAACTTAAGTCTGTAGCCATCTTTATCTTTCTTGATTAGTGATTATTTAAGTTAATAGATAGTGTAAAAAATGTTTTTAGGCAATACAATTTGTGTTGTGTGAGGCTAAAAAATATGCTTAAATGAAAGACAAGCATATAATTATATTCGGAGGAGGCACAAAATGAGGAAAATGGTTGATGTTCAGTTCGGATCATCGCGCTATGACGCGCTGGTGGAACTGCGTTATAAAGTGCTGTTGGAACCTCTGGGGTTAAAGTTTTTGGATATGCACCGTCAGCAGGAAGTCAATTATCTGCATATCGGCTGCGTTGAGCAGCTTGACGATAAGTTGGTCGGCGGGTTGATTTTGGCGCCGATTGACAATGATGATATCCGTATGATGCAGGTGGCCGTCGATACAAAATATCAGGGTGAAGGAATCGGGCGGGAACTGGTGAAGTATGCCGAAAAGCGCGCGAAAGAAGCCGGTTATCATCGTTTGATTATGCACGCAATGCTGTCGGTTGTCGGTTTTTATGAACATCTTGGTTTTCATCAGGAAGGCGATATTTTTCCCGAGAACGGTATTACGTTTGCCAAGATGGTTAAGGATTTATAGCTGCTTGTGTTTTTTGAATGCCGTCAGGTATGGCCTGACGGCTTTTGTTTTTTGCTTGCTTCACATATTCCCTTGTGTTATCTTGAAGTTAAGCGGCGGAGTTTGTCGCTGAGGGCGTGACAACCCTTTATAAAAGCAGTCGTTATGCATAATGGCGACTTAAAATAAGTATATGCTGATATCTGTCTACAGTGCTAGAGACGGATGTCGGCTGAATAAGGCTCTGCCGAATAAGTCGAGCCGTTTGCTTTTATACGGTTGTCAACATCCGTCCTCCTTCGCGGGAGGATTTTTTGTTTTAATCAAAAACAAGGATGATTTGACATGAATGTTAATCTTAAATTTTTACTCTGCGGGGCAGCTGTGTGGTTGTTTCCGCAATATGCTGCGGCACAATGCGCGGTTACCGATTGTCTGCAATTAGGCTATACATCGTTAAAATCATGTACGGGCGGGTTGAAATGTCCGTTCGGCGAATACTGGGCTTGCCCGGAAGTTGAAGAAAAGGCTGTTCTCGGCGAATGTACCGGTTATGCCAAAAACTGTGCTATTGGGCAGATATTAAACAGCGATGGAACTTGTTCAAATGATAAAGTCAGTGGCAAAACGCCGATTGCTGTTGTTGTTTACATAGGGAGTGACAACTGCGGCTATGCCATGACTGCCAGTCCGATTGCGACAGGTGTAGCATGGTCTACGAGCTCTATTGATATTTCAGGTTTACCAAATTATGCAGGGATGTCGGCAGCAGAGAAAGATTTTGATGTTATTGGGAATATGCAAAAGATAATTCAAGAGGGAAATTCCAATGCTTATCCGGCGGCCTGGACTGCGGTAAATTATGCACCGAGTACCGCTCCAGAAACAAAGGGGAAATGGGTATTACCATCGGCAGGGGTGCTTTATAAGTTAGACACTAATATAGACACAATAAACAACACCATATCCAAACTTGGCGGCCAACAAATAACAGGTTACAAGAAGTATATTTGGTCGTCGTCAGAAAATTCCAGGAGCCATGTTTGGGCCTTTTGTAGCAGTTCTGCTTTTGTAATTGAAGCTGTCATTAAAAGCTACAGCGGTAGCTCCTATCAAGTATGGCCAGTGATTGAGTTTTAATTAGAGAAAAGCCTTGGAAGATTCCAAGGCTTTTTGATTGTTTACGGCAGGAGCGGCGACCAGGCCGGGTCGGATGCGTCCGCAGGGGTGACGACCATTCTTTCGTTGTAACCGGTCAGGTCTATGGTGTAGAGTTTGACCGGCGCATTTTTGCGGGCGGAGCCTCTTTCCTGACGGAAGTACATCAGCACGCGGCCATTGGGCGACCAGACCGGCGCTTCGACCAGATAGCCGTTGGCGAGCAGGCGTTCGCCGGTTCCGTCAGGATACATGACGCCGATGTAAAACTGGCCGTTGGCCATTTTGGTAAAGGCGATATAGTCGCCGCGCGGTGACCAGACCGGCGTGGCGTAGCGTCCGGAACCATGGCTGATACGGTGGATGTTGCTGCCGTCGGCATCCATAACATAGAGCTGCTGATTGCCGCCGCGGTCGGAGTTGAAGACAATCTGTTTACCGTCGGGCGAATAGCTCGGCGAGGTGTCAATGGCGTTGGAGTTGGTAATGCGTTTGGCTTTGTAGGTACGCAAATCCATTTCATAAATATTGGTTTTGCCATCATTGGCATAGCTGAGCAGCAGTTTTTGACTGTCCGGGGAAAAGACCGGCGCAAAGGTCATGCCGGGGAAGTTGCCGATGAGGTTTTGTTGTCCGGTTTCAATATCAAGAAGGTATACCTTCGGAATGGTGCCGGAGTATGACATATAAGTGATTTTTTGCAGATTGGGCGAGAAACGCGGGGTTAAAACCAACGAGGCGCCGGAAGTCAGGAATTTATGGTTTTCGCCGTCCTGATCCATAATTGCCAGGCGTTTGACGCGGCGGGTGGCCGGGCCGTTTTCGGAAACGTAGACAATACGGGTGTCGAAGTAGCCTTTTTCACCGGTCAGGCGCTCATAAATGGCGTCGGCAATGACGTGGGCAATGCGGCGCCAGTTGTCTTTGGTGGTGGTGAAAGACTGGCCTTTCATCTGGTTTTCGGCGTAGACGTCCCAGAGGCGCATTTCGACTTTCAGGTTTTGCATATTGACTTCGCTGATGGCGCTTTGTACCAGAGCGTGTGCGTTAATGGCTTTCCAATCGGTAAAGTTCGGTTGTTCGTTGATGGATTTCAATTCCTGAATGTAGCTGTTGTCGGGAATGATACGGAACAGGCCGGAACGTTCCAGGTCGGCGATGACAACTTCACGAATCCGTTCACCGTAATCTTCGGCAGACGGGGTACTGCTGATTATTTCCGGGAAAGCGAGCGGCAAGGGGTCGCGCACGGCGCCGTTGACGTCAATCTGCAGTTCGGCACGAGCCGGAAGCGCAAAGACAGCGATGAGCAAAAATGCCAGGATGCTGCGTAATTTCATGAAGTTTCTCCGCATAAAAAGTTTTTTTAGTGTTAAAAATATATATGAATATAGTTAATATATCATAAAAAACCATGCGTTTATTGAGAAACGCATGGTCTGGGAGAGAGAAAACGGCTGATTTTTTCACTGACAATGTCAAAGGAAAGTTCTTTCAGTTCTTCTTTAACCTCAATGTAAGACATGCCGTTGATAATTTCGCGTAGTTTGGACGCTTGTCTTAAAACGAACTTTTTTCGCAGTTCTTTCATCAGTTTACGACGGTGGCTTTTAACATAGGTTTCTATGAACAGAACTAAAAGCAGCGTAAAACACAAGGCAGCGCCAAGCAACATGAATGTTAATTCTTTTTCCATAACAAAATAATTTGAAGTTTATAATTGTAATTTAGCGGTTTTATTGATAACTTACAGTCAGTTATTTGTCAATATTTATAAGGCGGAATTTTCAGGTGGATATTCAGGAATTTAAAGCGCAGCTTAAGCCTTATCAGGCGATTATCGGTTTTGATTACGGCAGCAAAAGGCTTGGGGTTGCCGTTTCTGATTTGTTGCGGATGACGGCGACGCCGTATAAAATTCTGCAACGGACTAATCTGGATACGGATATTCAGGAGATTAAAAACATTATCCGCGAAAAAGAAGTCGGAGCAATGGTTTTCGGGCTGCCGCTTCAAATGAACGGCGAGGAGGGCGATATTGCCGGAGAGGTACGTGCTTTTGCGGCAAAATTACAGGAAGCGACGGGGTTGCCCTGTTTGTTTTGGGATGAACGCCTGTCATCTTCCGCGGTGGAGAGCTTTTTGATTAAAGAAGCGGATTTGTCGCGCGCCAAGCGCAAGAAAGTTCTGGACGCCGGCGCGGCGGCTTATATTCTGCAGGGCGCACTTGACCGTTTGGGGCTTATGTAAGAGGCGGATAGGCTTCGGCGACACGGCCGAGCATTTTCAGAAACTGCGGATTTTGCATAAAATCGAAATTATCCGGCAGGACATGGTTGAGCAGGTGCGTAATGTCAAAATCCGGGGTGATAAACTGTGGTGCAAAACGCCGGCAGAAGGCACAGGCGGATGCTTGGGTTTGTTCTATTGTTTCCGTTAGATAGCCAATCCGGGCGAGTTGTGCTTTTATTGTTGTTGGCTGTTCTTGTTGTCTTTTATCGGGCCAGATGCCGAGCCCTTGTTGCGCCAGTTCTCTCCATGGAAAACAAATTCCCGGGTCGGGCTTTCTGTCCGGTGACGAATCCGAATGTCCGATAATGTTTTCGGGACGAATGCCGTAACGGTGAATTATGTTCCGACTGAGGTTGATTAGGGCTGAAATTTGCCGCGGCGCATAAGGGGTTTGTCCTAAAGTTTGGTTTTGCAGTTCTATGCCGACTGAGCGGGCGTTTATGGTCGCTTTTCCGCGCCAGAATCCTTTTCCGGCATGGTAAGCGCATTTGTCCTCTGGAACGAGGCTGGTGATTTCACCGTCTTCGGCAATAAAGTAGTGGGCGCTGGTTTTATATTCGTGCATCCAGCGGCAGAACTGTTCAAGGTCAAAAGCATTGCAATGAAAAACCAAAAGCTCGACTGGTGCACAGCGTTCTTCAAAATAGGGCAAAAATTGTTCCGGCATGGTTTTATCCTATAATTTGCGGCTTTTCATAATATGCTGGTAAGCGTTGTTTATTTCGGCCATTTTGGCGGTGTATTTTTCAATTTCAGCCGGAGAACCGCCGTGAGCCTGGGCATTGTCAGGATGCCAGATGATGATGAGCTCTTTCCAGCGGGCTTTGATTTCGTCATTGCCGGCAGTGGGAGAAATGCCCAGAACGTCATAATAGTCCTGAAGCGGGGAGGACGATGCCGGGCGCAGTTTGTAGCGGTCATGAATGACGTCAAAATTGCCGTCTGACAGTTCGATGATATAGGCAACGTTTTTCAAAATTCCCAGCTGCTCGTTGTGAATATTTCCGTCAGCCGCGGCGATTTTAAAAAGGTTATCAATGATGTTTTCCTTGAGGTCGAGATTGTCCCGGGTGATTAGTTTTAACTGTTTGGCATAGCGCTCGTAACCGTCGGCGGTTTTTTTGGCATTGTTAAAAATATTGGCGATTTTGCTGTTTTCTTCATAGGTCAGTTCAAACATTTTTTTGAAAATGCGGATTTCGTTTTCGCTGACAACGCCGTCGGCTTTGGAGATTTTTGCGGCCAGTCCGGCCATGGCCTGCACAAGGGAGAAATGTCTGGCGTCGGAAGAATGGAGATAAAATTTTATGAGGTTCAGGTCGGACCAGAATTTGTTCAAAAATTTGAGGTTGAATTTTCTTTTGAGGTTGCCGAAGCGCATGGAATCGGCGAAGAAACCGATGACAACACCGATGAAAACCAGGAGGTTGCTGTGCAGGGTGAAGCCGATGATGGCGCCGAGAATTTTGCACCAGTTCTGGTTCCAGAAAGTTTCAAAGTGGGATTTAAAGAGTAAAGACCAGCGATTGTCCGGCATGTCAAAGACAAAGTGTCCGATGATGAAGAAGATGATGAATCCCTGAAAGCCGAAAGTCAGCGAACCGATGATACTGCCCCAGATAACGCCAAACATATTGTTTTCAAGGCGGTTGTAATATTTATAATAACGGTAGGGCAGAAAAAGGCGGATGTTGTCGTCAATGGAACTTATGTATTGTTTGATGAGTTTGCGGATGACGGTGCGGTCGATGAACATATGGCCGATGAACATTCCCCAGAAAAATCCCGCGGCGCCGAAAAAGCGCAATCCCAAAACAGCCAGTGTCAGTTTTCCTATCGGAAACATTGAAAAATCCCATATTAATTAAACATTGTCTTGATAATAATGTATTCCGCCGAATTAATAAAGCAGATTATAAGGTTATAGTTGATAACTCGACCGGAAAATCAGCGGGAAAGCGAATCAGGCCGAGGTGCGTGTTGCGGCGGTAGCTGAAATAATTTTCACTGTCGGCATAAGTGTCGTCCTTTGAAACGGCAATATTTTGTATTCCTAACCGGCGGAGTTTGTCAGCGGCATAAGCGCTCAGGTCAAACAGATAGTGTTCGGGGCGGGGCGCCGGGATGAAATATTTTTGATTCTTTTGGTCTTGAGATAAGAATTGCTCCAACACTTCGCTTCCCATTTCGCAAGAGGGCTGTTGGATACAAGGGCCGATGGCAGCGGCAAGGTTGGCAATTTCGGCGCCGTGTTGTAACATCAGACTGACGGTGTTTTCAATAATACCGGCGAAAGCGCCGCGCCAGCCGGCATGAGCCGCGCCGATGACGCCGTTTTTATAGTCGGCGAGGAGAATCGGCGCGCAGTCTGCCGTGCCGATACAGAGGATGATGCCGGGGGTGGCGGTAACGGCGCCGTCCGCTTCAATTTGGTTTTGCGAAGCCTGGGTTACAAAAACGCATTTGTTGCTGATGCCTTGGTTAAGCCGCAGAATGTTGTCATATTTCAGGTCATAATGTGCAGCGATGATTTCGCAGTTGCGGCGGATGTTTTCTTTGCTGTCGCGGGATTTGAAGTTGGCATTGAGGCTTTGGTAGATACCTTCGGAAACACCACCTTTACGACCGAAAAAGCAATGTTTTTTCTGCGGGAGATTTGGGGCTGACCAGGTCATTACAAGAAACTCTTTCCATAGTCAAAGGGTTTGAGGTTAAAGTAAGCGGCGATTGTCTGTCCGAGGTCGGCGTAAGTGTCCCGCTGGCCGATGTTTTCCGGTTTGACGTTAAGGCCGAACATCAGGACGGGAACTTGTTCCCGAGTGTGGTCCGTGCCGTTATAAGAGGGATCATTGCCATGGTCGGCGGTGATGAAAACAATGTCATCAGGGCGGAGAACGGCTTCAATTTCAGCCAGGCGGGAATCGAAATATTCCAGCCCCTGTGCGTAGCCGTTGATGTCGCGGCGGTGTCCCCAGAGCATATCGAAATCTTCAAAATTGGTGAAAATCAGGCTGTCTTCCGGTGCTGTTTTTATTTCCGCCAGGGTTAAGTCCCAAAGCTCTTGCAGGCCGCTGCCGTGGATGCCTTTGGTGATGCCGCGGTGGGCATAAATGTCGTTAATCGCGCCGATGGCAATGACATTTTTTCCGGCAGCTTTCAGGCGGTCAAGCAGGGTTTCTCCAAAAGGTTCGGCGGTGAAGTCGCGGCGGCGGGCGGTGCGCGTGAAGGAACCGGCTTTTTCACCGATGAACGGCCGGGCAATAATGCGGCCGATGTTGTAGGGTTTGACCAGTTCATAGGCAATTTCACAGAGGGCGTAAAGTCTGTCCAGGCCGAAATGTTCCTCGTGGGCGGCAATTTGGATATTGCTGTCAGCGGAGGTGTAAAAAATCGGCAGGCCGGATTTTATATGTTCTTCGCCAAGCTCCTGGATGATGACCGTGCCGGAGGCGGCCTTGTTGCCCAGAATGCCGGCAAGGTTTCCGCGGCGGCAGATTTCTTCAATCAGCGTTTTGGGAAAAGAGGGAAATACGGGCGGAAAATGCCCCCAGCCTTTGAGGTTTGGCAGGCAGGCTAGTTCCCAGTGGCCGGAAACGGTGTCTTTGTCTTTGCTGATTTCCGACATGTGTCCGTATTTGGATTGCAGCTTTTTAAATCCCTGTGTCTGGCTGCCGATTTGTGGTTTGTCGCCGGAAGCATCTTCCGCTGCCTGAGCCAGGCCGAGGCTGTTCAGATAGGGGATTTTCAGGCCGCCGTGAAACTGCGCAATGTGTCCGAAAGTGTTTGCTCCCGCATTGTTAAAGGCAGCGGCGTCTTTGGCTCCGCCGATACCAAAAGAATCCATCATCAGGATTATGGCTCTTCCCATGCGTTTTCCTTTCTATTTGATTTTTTTGATAATCGGGTTATGCAGCTTTTTGAGCGGCTTGTCTGTCAGGCGGATGCAGAGGCGCAGTTCTCTTTCGGCCTGCTCGAAATCCTGTTCGCTTTGGGCATGGATTATGGCAATGGGCTTGTCTTTGGAGAGATAGTCGCCAATTTGGCAGAAGTCGCTGAAGCCGGTCGCGTAGTCAAGGCTTTGTTCGGGGCGGATACGTCCCCCTTTCAGGCCGATGATGCTGAGGCCGACGTTGCGGGTGATCATGGATTTGACATAGCCTTCTTTTTCAGCGTAGGCCGGGCGGATAATGGCGGCTTTAGGCAGATATTTTTCCGGCTTTTTGCAGAAATCGGCAGGACCGCCGAGAGCGGTTATCATTTCCTGGAATTTTTGCAGGGCGCGTCCTGATTCCAAGGCGTGTTCAAGTTGTTTTTTCGCCTGTCCGAGGTTGGTTGCCAGTTTTGAAACAACCAGAAGTTCGGCGCAGAGTTCCATGGTGACGGCATAAAGACGGGAATCGACGTTTTTGCCTTTTAGAAATTCGACGGCCTCAAGGACTTCCAGAGCGTTGCCGACATTGCGCCCCAACACCTGATTCATGTCAGTTATGACGGCAACGGTTTTGGTTTTTGCCTGATTGGCCACATTGACAATCATTTCAGCCAAGGCGACTGCATCTTTACGGTGTTCCATAAAGGCGCCGTTGCCGCATTTTAAGTCCATGACCAGGCAGTCAAGGCCGGCGGCCAGTTTTTTGGAGAGAATCGAGGCGGTAATCAACGGTATGGATTCAACCGTGCCGCAAACGTCGCGGATGGCGTATATTTTTTTGTCGGCAGGGGCGAGATTGCCGGTCTGTCCGATAATGGCACAGCCGACTTCCCGCACGGTTTTTTTGAAGAGCTCGTTGTCAGGAGCGGTATTGTATCCCGGAATGGAATCGAATTTGTCGAGCGTACCGCCGGTATGGCCGAGCCCGCGCCCGGAAATCATCGGCACGAAAGCGCCGCAGGCTGCCAGCATCGGCGCCAACATGAGGCTGACTTTGTCGCCGACGCCGCCGGAAGAGTGTTTATCGACAATCGGGCCTTTGAGTTCTGACCAGTCGAGGACTTCTCCGGAATCGCGCATGGCTTTGGTAAGGTGGAGTATTTCGTTTTTGTTTAACCCGTTCAGGCAAATGGCCATGGTCAGGGCGGCGGTTTGGCCGTCAGTGATTTCTCCGGTGGTGATGCCGTCGACGAAATAAGAAATTTCGTCTTTGCTCAGGTGGTGTTTATTGCGTTTTTTACGAATGATTTCCTGCGGTAACATGCTAATATCCTCTCTCAATGGTTTGAAGCAAATCGTCAAGCAACGAACTGGCGCCGATACGGAAGTTTTGCGGGGAAACCCATTTATCTCCCATGACGGCTTCGGCCAGGATTAAATATTTTTTGGCGTCTTCGGTTGTTTTTATGCCGCCGGAGGCTTTGAAGCCGATGTTTCTGCGTCCGGACGAGATGTTTTCCAAAATCAGATTGGCGGCTTCCGGCGTGGCGGAAACGTGTGTTTTTCCGGTTGAGGTTTTGATGAAAGCAGCGCTGCTGTCAATGCACATTCTGCAAGCTTCCGAAATAAGGGACGGTTTGATGAGTTCACCGCTTTCAATAATGATTTTGACCGGGATGTCTGCCGGACATTCTTCTTTTAAGGTTCGGAAAAACTTTTCACAGGCCGCGCTTTCTCCGTTCATCAGTGCGCGGTAGGGCAGGACTGCGTCGATTTCGTCAGCGCCGTTGTCCAGAGCAATTTTCAGTTCTTTGGCCAGTTCGGCAGTATCGGTGCCGCCCTGCGGAAAGTTGATGACCGTGGCGGTTTTGACACCGCTTTGCTGCAAGAGTTTTTTTGCCAGCGGGACAAAACGCGGCCAGATACAGACGGCGGCAACATTACCGTAAGGCGTGAAAGCTTTGCCGCAGAGTTTTTCAATGCGACCGCTGTTGTCATCGCTGTTTAACGCGGTCAGGTCCATCAGGCCGATTAATTTTTTGGCGGCGGTTACGTTGTCCATTTCAGTTCTCCCGGATAAATTCTTTGACCAGCGTTGTCAGGGAAGCGGCGGCTTTATCTGCCTGTTCCATAGTTTCAACATGGCTTTGCGGCGTGTTTTGCAGGCCGGTTCCGAGGTTGGTAATGACGGAAATTCCCAGAACTTCCATACCGCTGTAAACGGCGCAGATAACCTCAGGGACTGTCGACATACCGACGGCGTCGGCGCCAAGCGTTTGCAGCGTGCGGATTTCCGCCGGCGTTTCAAAACAGGGGCCGAGCATCATCATGTAAACGCCCTCAAAAAGTTTTATTTTCAGTTTTGCGGCAATGTCTTTGATGCGGCTGCGGATGGCGGCGGTGTAAGCGTTGCTCATGTCCGGGAAGCGGGGGCCGTCTTTGTCGTCATTGGGTCCGATAAGCGGATTGGGAAGATTAAGATTGATGTGGTCTTTTATCAGCATCAGGCTGCCGGTGGGCATATCCCGGTGCAGAGAACCGGCGGCGTTGGTGACAATCAGCCGTTTTATGCCGAGGCGGCGGAAAGCGGCGATAATCGTTTTGATTGTCTGCGGAGCGTGGCCTTCATACAGGTGAATCCGTCCCTGCATACAAAGGACTTCTTTTCCGGCCAGCGTTCCGATAATGAGGCGGCCTTTGTGTCCGGCAACGGTGGAGCGGGGAAAGCCCTCAATTTCGGCATAGGGAATGGTAACGGCGTCGGTGATTTCATCGCCGAGTTTTCCCAAGCCGCTGCCAAGGATAACAGCGGTCTGCGGTTGGCGGCCGTTCAGGCGGTTTTGGATTTGCGCGGCTATTTTATCTATCATTGTTTCAGCTCCTCTGCATTAAAGGCATGGGGCAACATTTCGCGGACGGTATAAGTTGCTGCGATGCCGTTAAGATTGGCAAGGCGAATTTTGGTTTCGGGGCGGGAGAATTCCTTTATCCGCTGCAGGCAGGCGCCGCAAGGCGTAATGATATCAGCGCTGTCGGCGATGATGAGAATTTCGGCAATCAGGGAATCGCCGCCGTTAATCATGGCGGCAATGGCACCGGCTTCGGCGCAAGTGCCACAGGGATAGGAAACGTTTTCGACATTGCAGCCGCTGTAGCAGTTGTTGTTTTCGCTCAGAATCGCCGCGCCGACGCGGAAAGCCGAGTAGGGGGCATAGGCGTGTTCGCGTGCCTGCCGCGCCAGATTAAAAAGCTTTTCAGCGGTGTTCATAACTTGCCTCTCTTTTTTCTCTGTATTAATTAAATTTTATGCTTTAGAGTATAAATTAGAATTAATATTTAGCAAAGAATAATTAATAATATCCGAAGAAACAGGAGAAAGTTTGTGAAAAAGGTTTTATTAATCGTTGTTTCGACACTGGTTGTCTTGGTTGCAGGCTTATGGATATATGTTGCAAATATTGACTGGAACCGGCACAAAGATAAAATTTCCGCACAACTTTTGGCTCTGACCGGAAAAAAGGTGGTTTTTGAGGGACCGGTGGAGATGTCTATTCTGCCGTCGCCCTATCTGACGGCTTCGGATGTTAAGGTTTATAATGAGAGCGGCGATTACAGCCAAAAGCCTTTGGCCGAAATCAAGAGCCTGATTGCCAAGGTGTCTTTGGGGGCCGTTTTCGGAGAGGAATGGGATGTCAGCAGACTTTCCGTCGTTGAACCGGAGATTGTTATTGACATTGCCGATGACGGAAGTCTGAACTGGCAGACGGAGGCTGCACCCCGTTCGTTTGAAGAACAGCGGAATACGTCCATCAGCCTTGATAGTGCGACGCTTGAAAAAGCCAAGGTTCATTTGATTGATGCCCGCAACGGTATTGATACCAGGCTTGAGAATCTGAACGCGGAAGTAATTGCCGAAAATATTTACGGGCCGTACCGCATTGAAGGCAGCTATATGCGCGGGGACAAGCCGGAGGGTTTTGCCGTTTCTCTGGGGCAGTTTACCGACAATTTTGCGACGACGGTCAATCTGGTGGTGAATTATCCGTCGTTGGAATCTTATGTCCGTTTTGACGGTTCGGTTTTTCTTCGGGACAGGACGGTTACCGGAAACATTATTTTCGAATCGAGCAAGATTGCCGATTTTCTGAATGAGATGACAGCGCTTGACGGCGTTGACGCTTCCTTCAACCAGCCTTTGGCGGTAACGGCGGCAGTGGCAACGGATAAAGATAGAATCGATTTTTCCAATGTGGTGGTGAAGTATGGACGGACTTCCGGCGCCGGCAATGTTTTGATTCCGCTGCAGCAGGGAGATGGCGCCGAGCGCCGCAAAGTCGAAGCGGCATTCAACATGACGGACTGGGATTTGGAACCGGCGGCGAAGCTGCTTTTGCAGGTTGTTGACGGGTATAAAAAATCCGGCGCGGCTTATTCTCCGGATTTGGGATTTGATTTGCTTGGGGATGTGAAAGCCCTGAAAGCCTATTATAACAATGAAACCCTGCGCGATTTTGCGCTTAGTTTTGACTGGGTGGGCAAAAAAGTGGTTTTGCAGGAGCTGAGCGGAGCGCTTTGGGCGGACACGACATTTTCTTGCAACGGGCAGTTTGACGGCACCGCCGACAATCCGACCTATGATGTTGACGTCAGTTTTGAAACGGGTGAGTTTGCGCAATTAAGCAAGTGGCTGGGGTATGAACTCAAACAGGTTGCGCCCTCAACATATAAGAAAGCCAAAGGGACGGCGCATATTCTCGGAAACCTGCAAAATATGCAGCTTTCGCCGTTTGAACTGGCATTGGACAACAGCGTGGCAAAAGGCGAGGCCGGGTTTATTTTCGGCAATCCGGTCAAGTCAATGATTGTGCTTAATATCGACAGCGCCAATTTTGACAATTATATTGAGAAACTGCCGCAGATTGACGCCGACAAAAATCTGTTGCAGCGCATTCAGGCCAGGTTTAAGCAGCTGGAGGCGTTGAACGGGCTGGATACGCGTATCATTCTGAGCATGACGCTGGGGATTTATAACGGGCTGCCTTTTGAAAATGTCAGTTCCGAATTCAGCTTGGTGAACGGCGTGTTGAACATCGGCAAGCTGGATATCGGCAGCGTATCGGGCAGCGAAGTTCATTTGTCGGGAACAATCGGCGGATTTGGCAAAAGTCCGGTTTTTCAAAATTTGCGGTATAGCCTTGAAAGCAATGATGCTGCCGCGTTGATTAATACGCTGGGGCTGGAGAAAGAAGGGCTTAAGCCGGGAATGGTGAAGAAGTTTTCGGCACAGGGCGTTGCCAGCGGCAATATTGCCCGAGCCAATGTCAGGACTTCCACAAAGGTTGAAAATTTGAGCGTAGTTTATGACGGCGCTGTTGATTACAGTGGCGAGATGCCGTCTTTGAACGGCAGTTTGGAACTGAAAAATCCTGATTTTGTGAAGTTTATCAATAATCTGGGGTACAGTTATAAGCCGCGGGCTTTTTCTCTGGGGCTTTTGCAGCTAAAGGCAAAGCTGGCGGGAAGCAGGGAGAAGTTTTCACTGGCAGAGGCGGAGATGAACATCGGCTCAAACCGTTTTCAGGGGAGTTTTGATTTTGACAGAAGCAGCGGCCGGCCGCAAGTTCAGACGGATATGAAAATCAACCGGTTTGAAATTGAGCGCTTTTTACCGGAGGATGCCGGCAGCGCTTCAAACCGTCCGGGGAACTTTAAGGATGCCGTTGGCGCCGAGTTTATCGCCAAGCCGGAGCTGAGCAAGGTCAAAATCAATTATGCGCCTTTTAACGAGTTTGATTTGAGCGGCAGTTTTGTTTTTGACAATCTGTCTTATCGTGATGAAAAAATGTCCAACGTTTCTTTTGGGCTGGCTATGAAAGAAGGTTTAATCAGTCTGAAAGATTTGAGCATGGCTTACAATAACGGGATGGTGAACGGTTCGGCACAACTGGCGGCAGGTGCAGAGCCTAATCTGAAAGGAAAGCTGCAACTGGCGCGGCAGAGCATTTCCGACGGCAGACTGTCCGGCAGCAAATATGGGCTGCGCTACGGAAAACTTGACGGGGATGTTGATTTTACGACTTCAGCTGTTTCTTTTGACGATATGTTTAATAATTTGAGCGGAACGTTTCGCTTTACCATCAGCCAGCCGGTTGTGAAAGGGTGGAATCTGCCGGCTATTGCCGCCGATTTGGAAAAACGCACCCAGTCTGAGGGTGTGGCGGCATTTGTTCAGGACAATATGCAAAAAGGAGAAATGCAGTTTGAAAGCTTTGGCGGAAGCCTGGTTTTGAACAAGGGGCAGTATAAGCTGAGCGATGCCGTGTTTGTTTCTCCGCAGGCGAGCGTTTTGACAACGGACGAGGGCAGTTTGACCGATTGGAACATGAACGGTAAGTTTAGTGTCGTTTGGGAAAATTTGAAAGATATTCCCGGGTTTGCATTTACGATGGCCGGAAGTCTGGCGGCGCCGCAGTTGTCTGTTGATACCGGTGAGCTGGTGAAGAGCTATGATGACAGAAACGCCCGTTTCGAAGCAGAGCGCAAAGCACAGGAACAGGCGCGGCGCGATGCTCTGAAAAGCGATATGAACGCACAGCAGGAACGCGCCAGAGGGCTTAAAAAGAAGATAGAGGAAGATGTCGGAAAGCGTCTGGCTGAAACGAATTCCCTGTTGCGCGGCGAAAAGGCCAAAAATAAGTCGGAACAGCTGCAAGGACGGCTTGACGGCAATATCCAGCAGATAGAAAAAGTTTTTACGCTGGGGTTGACTCCGGAATATGACGAGGCGTTGATTCAAAGCGTCCGGGAAATGAACGATGCCGTGGAGGGACAGGTTAACGGCTTTTATGACGAGATTGACGTTATTTATCATGATGATGTCGCCGAACAGATTGATTTTTATTACAATATGTTTGAGGACATTTATAAACGGGCTGAAGCGCTGAACGGCGATTACGGCGAGAAGTATAAAAGCTATCCGCAGCGGCTGGTCAAGATTAGCAGCAAGCTGATTTTAGGAAATGACTGCGATGTTTCCCGGCTTAAGAGCGGCATTGAAAACAATCTGTTGGCGCTGAAAGGCATTCGTTTTGATATAACTAAGAGCTACGGCGTTGTTAAGGACAGCAACGATACACCGCGTATGGCCGCTTATGCCGCTGAGCTGAGAGATAAGGCGGACAGGGCGAAGACAGAGTTTGAAACCATGCAGGCCAACGCCGACAGCCTTTATAAGGTTTGCGAGGCAAAGGTGTCGGCAGAAGAAGAAAAAGACCGCCGCCGCAAAGAAGAAGCTGCCATAAAACGCAAAGTTGAAGAAAATACCAGTACGATTTCCGTTTCCGGAAGCGGCAAGGTCATGCGTGTGGTGCCCGATATTGAAGACGTTCAAAAAGCTGAGGAAGCAATACAAAAAGAAGAGGTCCGAGTTTTGGATTTCAGCAAGGAAGATGACGGACATGGCGTTGTCCGCCAGGATAACGCGCCGCGGCTAAAAGAAAAAGAAAGCCGGGCGTCCGGGATTATAACCAAAGCTTCCGGAGAAATTGTAGGTGCGACGGGGACAGTTACCAAACAATAAAAAGTTGTGTTGATTACTGTTTATGTACTTGTCTGAATGTTATTTGCTGTTATAATAACTCCATTATTTTTTATTCTTAACTGAGGAGTTTTTAGCATGATAAGAAAGCCTGAAGTCTGTATTCTTCCGGTTGCGGGGTTGTCTACCCGTAATCTTCCCGCGACAAAGGTGATTCATAAGGGGTTTTTGACCCTGCACGGCAAGCCGATTATTCAATATGCGGTTGACGCCTGTCGGGAGATAGGCATTAAGGAAGTCGTCTTCATATACAGCGATGAAATCGGCAAGGATTTGTTTGAGAGCTATTTTTCACCTTGTGAGATGCTGGAAAACCATTTGAAAAGTCATAACAAGCTTGATTTGCTTAAAGTTGTCCGCGACATTATTCCCGAAGGCATGAAGTTTTCTTTTGCCCGGCAGTCAGAGCCGAAAGGTAACGGGCATGCCATTTTGATGGCTAAGGAGATTGTCGGCGACCGCGATTTTGTCGTTATGTGGCCTGATGATGTTTATATTAACTTTCACGGTACGGGCATTTTGCGGCAGCTTGAGGAAGTTTATGAAGAAACCGGCGGCATGGTTGAGAATGTGATGGAATTTCCCCGTGAGGAGATGGTTCGTTACGGCGCTTTGGTCGGGGCTGTGCGCAGCGGCCGCGTCGTTAAGGCAAACGGTTTGGTTGAAAAGCCGGCTTTGGAGGATGTGCCCTCCAATTATGCCAGCATGGGGCCGTATATTCTGCCGAATATCATTATGGATATTCTTCCCGAGGTCAGAAAAGGCAGCAACGGGGAGATTAATCTGACTGATGCCATGGAGCTGGCGGCCAAACGCGGCGTGCCGCTGCACGGTGTGTTATGCGATGCGGTGCGTTTTGACTGCGGTACGGCAAAGGAACTGGAGAAATCAAACCTTAAGCTTTCACTGATGGAAGATGTTGAGCTGCGGGCTTTTGCCAATGAGATATTGTCGCATATGGTCGGGTAACAGTTTATAGCCGAGAAAAATTCGCCCGAAATTACCGGGCGTTTTTTTTGGCATTTTTTTTATTTTCCGTATTAAAAATTGTTTGAATCATATTGAAGAATGGTGTATTATTGAAAAAAAGGACAGTTATGCGGAGGACATTATTATGTGTAATCTTTCGGCTTTCAGAAAATGTTTTTTATTTTTTTGCATTTTATTTGTGCCTTGTTTGGTGACGACTGATTTGTTTGCCAAAAGTGTTGAAGAATGGGAAACGGAGAATCGTTCTGCCATTAGTAATATAAACAAGTTTTGGTTAAATGCTCATTATATTTCAAAAGAGCAGAAAAATGATGAATTAAACAGTGCATTGGATAAATGGAAGGAGACTAAGGTAGATAATGCTTCAAATTCTGCGGAAAGAATGGAAGCAGTGATAAACAATACCGATGACCTGAGTTCTGCTCTTAAGGGTATGTATGATGCAATGTTGAGAGGTGGGCAAATATCTGAGGATGAATATAAAAAAGCCATAAGTGAGATTGAAGATAGTTTTGATGCTTTGAATGACTATAAAAAGTATCAAGATAAAGAGGCAAAGGCTAAGGAAAAGGCAGCAGAGAAAAAGCGGAAAGCTGCTGAGAAGGTGCAGAAGAAACAGAACAAGCTGGCGGACAAGGCCGAAAAGCAACTGGACAAGCTGGCCAAGGAACTTGAGGAGTGCGAGGCGATGGTAGCCACTCCGGAGAAGCGTCAGGCCTGTGCGGAAAAGGCCAAGAAGAAATATGGCCTGAGTGATGAAGAGGCAGCTGCTTTGACAGCTCGTCAAGCACAAAAAGCGGCACAGGAATCCGTAAAACAGATGCAGGACAAACTGGATAAGGAGAGAGAAGAGCAGGTAGCGAAAGAAGATCAGATATCCGGTGTAGAGCAGAAAGAAGGCAGTAAGGATGATCCGAACAAAGATATCGGCATCGGTGGCAATGCCGACGGTACCGGCGGAAATACGACAGGTTTGAAAGGCGTTTGTGCCAATGCCGGTTCCGGCAATACCAAAGTCTTTGCCCAGATTGCCTGCAAAGCCATGATGTTTTTGATTGACCTGCGTATTATTGCGTATGTTATCTCCGGCTTTGGTATGGTGGCTTTTGCCTATGCTGCGGTGTTTAACAAAATCAGTTGGAAACATTTCTCACAGATAGCCATCGGTCTGTTCCTTCTGGCCATGATCGGACCGTTTATTACTTATTTTACCGGAGATAAGACTGTAGAGATAAACTTGCAATACGGTAATTATCTCGGTGGCAGTTACAATCCGATTAAAGGAACGGAAAGCAAGAAAAATTTTGATATTGACGACGGGATGCTTCCTGAAGTTACGGTGACGGCGCAGAAACGGAAGTGGAACTGGAAAACGGATTTGGTCGGTTCTATTAAATCCGGGCTGAATACGGTACGCGGGGCTTATAACACGGTTCAGGGTGTTAAGTCGACGCTTAACACTGTCAAAAACAATGCCGACATCATCAAAAACGCCATCACCAACAATGGCGACGGGCTGGATGGCATTCTCGGCGCGGTCGGCAATATCTCCGGCGCTATGAATAATATCGGTTCTGCTTATTCTACCGGCATGAGCAATATGCTGAGTGGGATTGACAATGTGGCGAATAATGCCCAGGACATGACAGCAACGCAGCAACAACGCAATATTAATGCCAAAGAACGTGCGGCGGGCGGAGAATCGAATTTGATTTCAAGCTGGATTAACAGTGAGGAAGGCGGCAAATCTTTGGAAAAGGATTTTGCCCAGATGAATAATATTATCAACAAAGGGGCCACGGTTGCCGGAAAAGCAACAACAGCCGGACATGAGGGACAAAAGATTGGCGGCGGCGCGTTAGGCGATGTTCTCGGCGGGCTTATGGGAGCCGGAGAGGCGATTGTCGGGGCTGATGACGCCAAGGCGCAGGTTCAGAAAGAAAAAGAGATTGAGGCTCAGCGGCAAAAAGAGCAGGAGGCATGGAACAAGAGTGCCGAGGCGGCGAAAAAACAACAGGAAGAAAACCGCCGTCATGCCGAAGAAGTTCAGCGGCGGAATCAGCAGCAAGATGAGGCTTTGTACAAAAACAATCAGGGCAATAAACTTTTTGACAAGTAGAGCGGTTTCTTTCTCTCCTTCCTCCCGTCCCCCGGGAGGAAGGGCCTTGTTCCTTTTACCAGTGAAATGGTATTTTATTAATAACAGGCATAGAGCCCGGCGCAGGAATAAGTGCTGGTTTCTTTGCCCATGGCTCGGCATTGGGCTGCCGTATATTTATAATCTTCCGGGCAGCAGTCGGCGTAATACATGGAGTTATAAGGGCAGCGGCCGCGCAAGATCATTCCATTTGAACAGGCGGTGTAGCGATAGCCTTCTTCTTCGCACTTGCTGAGGAATGGCTGGGAATCGGTTTTGGGGCCGGCATGTGTGTCGCTGAAAACATCGTTGTATTGCGTTTCGGCATCCTGAACCAGAAAGCGAACGCCGGCAGCAGCAGTGGATGTGATTAATATGGCAGGAAGCAGAATAAGTAATATATATTGCCGGTTCATGTTTTTTTCCTTAATTCTATACACCTACACACTTTTTTATCATACTGTAATTTTTGTATTTGTGCAACAGGAAAGCCTCACCAAATTTGATGAGGCTTATGGGAGAAAGATTACTCCGGTGTTATTTTTCATTTTGCAGAGCCATACGCAGTAAAGTATCTTTCTTTTGGAGCTTTTGTTTTTTCAGCTCTTCGATTTTAATCAGGTTTTTCCAGACGTGCTGTTCTTCTTCATGAATGGCAGCTTCCAGATAAGCATGTTGAACTTTGAGGTTCTCCATGGTCGGTTTAGGGTTTAGCATATCGCCTCCTCTCATTTAGTATAACAACTATAGTATAATATATAATTTTGAATATTCCAAGTTCAATCTTCTGTAACTTATTGATTATTTGTTATAAAACAGTATGTATAATTTTTTTGGGAGGCTGAGATTGACATTGGCGCCGCAGGCGTTTAAGTTGTCTAAAACTAAAGGACAGGCAGGGGTATATGCAAATAAACTTAATTAACGGGAATGTCACCAAGTCCATGCTGTTGTTTTCGGCGCCGCTGATTCTCGGAAATCTGCTGCAACAGCTGTATAATGTGGCCGATACGATTATTGTCGGCCAATATGTCGGCGCGGATGCTTTGGCTGCCGTCGGGTCTTCTTTTACGCTGATGGTGTTTCTGACTTCGGTTATTTTGGGTTTGTGCATGGGAAGCGGAATTGTTTTTTCCATTCTGTTTGGTGCTGAAAATTATAATTTGCTGAGATCTTCCGTTTATGTTTCCTTTGTTTTTATCGCGGCGGTTTCATTGGTTATAAACATTTCTGTCTTGTATTTTATTGATGATATTCTGGTGTTATTGAAGATTCCGGAGAGCATATATGCCCCAACGCGAAGGTATTTGCAGATTATTTTCTGGGGAATGTCTTTTACTTTCATATATAATTATCTGGCGGCACTGCTTCGGGCTTTGGGGAATTCCGCCGTTCCTTTGTGGTTTTTGGGCGGGGCAACGGTTATTAATATTGCGCTGGATTTTTGGTTTATTCTCGGTTGTGGTTTGGGGGTTGAAGGCGCCGCCTGGGCGACGGTTGCGGCGCAGTTATTTTCTTCTCTGGGGTTGGCGTGGTATTGCTGGCGTTGTCTGCCGCTGTTGCGGTTGGAGAAGCGGCATCGCTATTTTAAAAGCAGCATTTTTAAGATGATTATTGAATATTCCCTTTTGACCTGCGTGCAGCAGTCTATTATGAATTTGGGCATTTTGGCAGTGCAGGGGCTGATTAACAGTTTTGGCGTGACGGTGATGGCCGCTTTTGCCGCGGCGGTGAAAATTGACGCTTTTGCCTATATGCCGGTGCAGGATTTCGGCAATGCTTTTTCAACCTTTATTGCGCAGAATTACGGTGCAGGGAAGAAGGACAGAATCGTGGCCGGCATAAAGTCGGCGGTGACAAGCTCCTTTGTTTTTTGTGTGGTGATTTCAGCTACGGTTTTTGTTTTTGCGCGGGAACTTATGCTGATTTTTGTTAAGTCTGAGGATGCGGAGCTGATTGCCATCGGTGTGGAATATCTGCGTATTGAGGGTGCCTGTTATGTGGGAATCGGCTGTCTGTTTTTGCTTTATGGTTTGTATCGCGGTTTGGGCAAGCCGGAAATATCGGTTGTTTTGACTATCATTTCTCTGGGGGTTCGCGTTGTTTTGGCTTATTGGCTGGCTTCAATCCCGTCTATCGGTCTGACGGGAATTTGGTGGTCAGTGCCAATCGGCTGGCTGTTGGCAGATATGGCCGGGTTTGTTTATTATTATAAATATCGCAAGGAGATTACGGCATAAGGAGAAAGTTGGCAGGGGTTATTGGGCGGTAAGGTGTTTTTTCCATACCTTTTTCATCAAGGTTGAGGTGGGATAGTTTTCCAAATCCTGCGGCCGGACGAATTGTCCGTCAAGCGGCGGCGTTTCTAAGGTTAAGGTATAAATGCGCAACAGCAGTTTAAAATGGGTGAATATATGGGTAATGTTTTTTCCGCTGTCTTGAGGGTTGAGGGATGCAAAAATTTGACCGTTATCACTCCAGGGAAATTCATAGAGGCCGGAAAGCAATCCTTTTTCGATTCTTTTACGGATGAAAATTTCGCCTTTGCTGTTGTATATGAGGCAGACGCTGCCCTGTTTTTCTTTTTTTTCCGGTTTGGTGCGCACGGGGATTTCTTCAAGTTTGGGACAGTTTTTTGAACGGCAAAAATTCTGCCAGGGACAAAGCAGGCATTGCGGTTTTCGAGGGGTGCAGATGACGGCGCCCAAGTCCATAATTGCCGAGGCGTAATCAGCGGGAGAGGTGCGGCTGGTGAGGTTTGCTGCCTTTTGGCGAATCTGCGGCATGATTTTATCAACCGGTTCGGTGAGGTGATAGAGGCGGCAGATGATACGGATGACATTGCCGTCGATGACGGTTTCCGGCAGGTTGAATGCCAAGGACAGAAAACTGGCAACGGTATAGCTGCCGATACCTTTGAGTTTCATCACTTCATCTCGCGTATCGGGGAAGCTTCCCCGCCGGGAAATCATTTGCGCCGAACAATGTAATGACTTAGCCCGGGTATAGTAACCCAGCCCCTGCCAATAGAGATAAACTTCTTCCAGTGGCGCCGCGGCGAGTTCCTGTACGGTCGGAAAACGCTGCATAAAACGGTGAAAGTAAGGAATAACGGTTTTGACGGTGGTTTGCTGGAGCATAAATTCAGAAACCAGAATGACATAAGGATCAGGATGCGCGCCGCCTTTTACGCGCCAAGGCAATGTGCGGCCGTGTTTATCATACCATTCAAGGAGCGATGTCGATAAGTCTTTTTCAGTCATAAGCTGGAGTATATTGCATTTTTATAAAATGTCTAACGCTTCTTTTGTTATTCGGCATTTTATACGGTTAAACATATTCTAACGTTTCCGCAGTAAAATGACGGTGACTGAAAAGAAAGGCTGTTTATGAATTACAGGTATACCGCCGTTATTGCAACGGTTTCAAACTCGTTTTGCGATGCTGTTTTAGATTATGCTGTCAGCCGGTATGATTATTACCGGGTTTTGCTTTGGACATCGTTTACGGCTTTTGTGTTGCAGTTGTGTTGGGGGGTGGTAACACATATTTCTTTTTCTGTGGTTTCGTTGCCGTTTGTGTTTATTCATGCTGTTTTGGTCTTGGCCGGGTATATCTGCTTTGTGCGTTCTTTGGTATTTATTCCGGTGGCCTTGGTTGGGTTAATCGAATCGAGCAGTTTATTTCTGACATTTATGATTGATGCGGCATTGGGGTATATTCAGGTGACGTTTTATTTTGCCACGATGTTTTTGTTATTCGTTTTTTCGGTTTTTTTATTTGCCGGAGATTGTTTGACCGGTGGGCGGCAATGTTTTAAACAATTAAAGCCGGTCGGTTTTTTCTGGGTTCTTGCTTCGGTATTATTTTATGTGTCGGCACCTTATCTGGTAAAGCTTTCTGATGGAGCAGGAGCTAATGAAACAGCTATAAATCTTGGCTATTATCTGGTTGCCGTTCCTTATTTCGGCTGGCAGTTTCTGAAGGCTCGTTCCGGGCGGGATGCTGCGATGCGGGAAATGGCAAGAGGTTTGCGGCAGAATTTTTATTCTTTATGTCTGCTTATCGGAATTTTAGAGGCCGTCTATTATGTTTTTGAAACATTCAGTTTTATTAATGATGCTCCGACGGTTGTCGTTGTGATTGAGCAAATGCGTATCTTTTTGCTGTTTATTCTTTCGGTTTTGTTTAAGACGGACAGTTTTTCTCTGCGTAAGACTATTGCATTGTGTTTGGGCGTTGTTTCCGTTATTGGCGTATATTTGAATTGAGGCATAAAAAAAATCCCCGAGAAGGGGATTTTTTATTGGTGCTCTGGAGAGGACTTGAACCTCCACGGGAAAGCTCCCATAAGTACCTGAAACTTACGCGTCTACCAGTTCCGCCACCAGAGCAACGCTTATTCTTTTATAATAAATAAAAATAAAATGCAAGCGTTTTTTTTATTGTATTGTGTTATTTAAGTATCCATAACTTTCAAGCAGCAGATATCCGCCTAAGAGAATTCGGTAGATGACGAAAGGAAGAAAGGTTGATTTTTTCAGCCACCACATCATAATATAAATAGCCAGCAAGGAAGCGACAAAGGAATAAAGAACGCCGTCTACAGCGTTGGCGATTTCGGCGATGTTACCGCTTTGGTATAATTCATAAGCGACTAAGACACCGGCACCAAAAATCGTCGGGACAGAAAGAAGCATGGAGAACTTGGCAGCTTCTCGACGTTCCAGGCCTAAAAAGCGCCCCATAGTGATGGTTATGCCGGAACGGCTGGTTCCGGGGATAAGTGCCAGACATTGGGCCAGTCCGATTAAAACAGCGTCAATAATGCCGAGATGCTCTACTTTGCGAATCGTCATACCGATTTTGTCGGCGATGAACAGCAGAATGCCGAAACAGAGAATGGTCCAGCCGATGATTCTGGTGTTGCGCAGCCATTCCATGCCGTGTTCTTTGAGCAAAAGTCCGACAATGACAGCAGGAATCGTCGCAATAACAATCAGCCAGAATAATTTGTTTCCGTCATTTTTGAAATTGGGAATAAACCAGGTTTTGCACAGGCCTTTGATGATTTCCCAAATGGTTTTGGCGAAGTAGATGGAAACGGCGATAATGGAACCGACGTGGACGGCAATGTCAAGTGTCAGCCCCTGATCGGGAAAAGTTGTGAATTTTGAAAACAAGATAAGATGTCCGGATGAACTTACCGGCAAAAATTCTGTTAATCCCTGCAGAATTGACAGTAATAAAATATGAATATTGATGTCCATGATATTACTCGGTTATTTTTTTTGATTCCAATGCATCGCAGATGCGGCTTTTCAGGGAGTTTGGGGAAATTGGTTTGACCAGGTATTCCACAATTCCCAGACTTTTGGCATCTAAAACGGTTTTTTCTTTGGTGTCAACGGTTATCATTATAATTGGGATATTTTTCAGGCCGGGTTTGGTTGATTGTTTCAGCTCAACGGCAAATTCGATTCCGGTTTTTTCCGGCATTATCTGGTCGAGAAAAATCAGGTCAATGGAAACGGCTTCCAGAATTTCCATGGCTTCGTCGGTTGAAGCCGCTTCTTTGACATTTTTGATGCCGATTTGGTATAAGGCCGTTTTGATAAAGGCTCTTGAGAATTTGTCATCATCAATGATTAAGCAGTTGATGCCGGTCCAGTGATTTTTGGGGTTCTTTTCCATTGGTTTTTCCTTTATGTTTCATCAACTAACTACAAGTTTGAACACATGTTTTTTTTGCTGATATCCAGCAGTTTTTGCGGGTCGAATCTGGTTCCGTGCAGAGAGGCGCCCCAATGCAGGTGCGGTCCGGTGACGCGTCCGGTTTTGCCGACGGTTGCAATTTTTTCGCCTTGTTTTATCGTTTGTCCTTTTTTGACGTTAATGTCTTGCAAGTGCGCATAAATCGTATGCAGTCCCTGTCCGTGGTCAACGACAACCATATTGCCGCTGTAGAAAAAGTTTTTTCCGGTCATGACAACAATTCCGTCAGCCGGGGCTATGACAGGGGTTCCTTCCGGCGCTGCCAAATCCATGCCGCGGTGCGGGTTTTTGGGGATTGTATTGATAATTCTCTGACCGCCGAATTGTCCGCTGACACGGTATTTTTCCAACGGCATTCGGAAACCGGATTTCCAGAACGACGATTGCGAATTGTTTTCTTCCAAAGCTTTTCTCAAGCTTTGGTTTTCTCTGAGAATTTCATTTCGGTCTTCCTCTTTCGGGGTTACCTTTCTTTCCGGCACACCGTTAATTTTTTGAATATCCCATTGGGCAGGGGAGATACTGAAAGAGTAGCGTTCTGTCGGATAGTTTTCTTCTTCATCGTTATGGAGAATTTGAAGGGAGTGGTTCAATTTGGCATCACGATCAAAGGCCAACATGAAATAACCGTCAGCGCTTACCTGGATTTTTTCGCCGTTAAACCGTACTTCATGGATATCGTTCTCATGGAGGAGGACAACAGAGCCCTGAACTCTTTGTCCGCAGACTTCTATTGCCTGAGCGGATGCGCTCAACAACATCATGCTAAAAGTTAAATAAATCGCCTTGCAAGTCATCTTTTTTTACAATCGGTTTGGTTTTAACGGAACCGTCTGCGAAGAAAATTTCAAGATGAGGGCTGTGTATCGCTTCGGTTACAGAATAAACCGTTTTTCTTTTGTTATTCTTTATCCAGGCGAAGCCTCGTCTTAATACAGCCTCCACAGACACTGAGTCCAGTCTAAGCGATAAATTCTTTAAATTTTCTTGCTTTTTTTCAAAAATATTCAAAATATAATAAGGTCTTAGATTATTTTTCTCTATTTGGCTGTATTTGTTGGCCAGAAAATTGGTAAACGAAAGTTTCAGTCTTTCGGTTCTGTCGTCCAGTTTTTGTTGGTTTTCCAGCAGAATTTGTTCCAAATTCGGAATGCCGCGGTTTAAGCCTTCCAGTTTGGTCTGATAACCGCTCAGGTAGCGGTGGGCTGCGTTAATCAGGCGCCCCTGAATGATTGACAGACGGGATTCCAATTCAGCCTTGACCGGGACGGCAAATTCGGCGGCTCCGGTCGGCGTCGGTGCGCGGATATCGGCAACATAGTCAATCAGCATGGTGTCGGTTTCGTGTCCGACTGCGGAAATGACCGGAATTTCTGAAGCATAAACCGCGCGGATGACGATTTCTTCATTAAACGGCCAGAGGTCTTCAAGGCTGCCGCCGCCGCGGGCGACGATAATTACATCCGGGCGGGGAATCCGTCCGTTTGCCGGCAGGCTGTTAAAACCTTTTACAGCCGCTGCTATTTTTTCCGCCGCTCCTTCGCCTTGCACCGGGGTTGGCCAGAGGATGATATGGCCGGGAAAACGGTCGCGGACACGGTGGATGATGTCCCGAATGACGGCGCCGCTGGCCGAAGTGACGACGCCTATAGTTTGAGGCAGATAGGGTATTTTCTTTTTATGTGCGGAATCAAACAGGCCTTCGGCGGCAAATTGTTGTTTTCTTTCTTCCAAAAGTTTGAGCAGGGCGCCGGTGCCGGCAACTTCCATCTGTTCAATAACCAGCTGGTATGATGATTTGCCGGCAAAAGTGGTGATTTTTCCGGTGGCAATAACTTCCAGTCCGTCTTCGGGTTTGATTTTTAAGCCGGCGGCAACACCGCGCCAGCAGACAGCGGCGATAACGGCGTTTTCGTCTTTTAAGGACAGGTAGTAATGTCCTGAATCTGCCCTTTTGGCGCCGAAAATTTCGCCTTTGATGCGGACGCGGTTAAACTTTGTTTCGACAAAGCGTTTGATTTCCGCCGAAATTTCGCTGACAGTATATTCTTTTTCTTCATTTTGCGTTTGCTCTGTCGCGGCGGGGGCGACAAGGCTGCTTAACAAATCTTCCATTCTTGTGTTTCCTGTTATAAGTCCGCTTTATTTTATTCTGTTTTAATGTTTTTGTTAAGCAGTGTTTTTCGGGGTGTGGACGAGGAAGAGGTTTAAACTGCTTGAATTTTTGCGATAAGTTGTTATTGTTAGGGCGAATATGTATTATTTTAAAAAATTATAATTATGGAAAAGGAAGAATCGCTTGACTGGAAACAAGATTACCAGATGTTTTGCAAGAGGCATCTTTTCTTTGATGTTTCTTCTTTGAAGCTTATGCACCGGAGAATGACGGATAAGGCTGCCGAGTTTTCGCTTGAGGATGTCAGTTTTATTATTAACAGCTGGGATAGTTACGGCGGGTATTTTACTTATTGCTCCCGTCTGAGTTTGGAGTTTGTGTCCGAGAGTTATCAGAAGCTAGAACGGGAAAAGCGTTTTAAAGTCTTTGAAGTGTATGGCACGTATAATGTTTTGGCTTCAGATATTTGGGTTGTGGAAGAGGTTGTTGTTTCGCGGCAGGATGGGCTGACTGTGGTTGTCAAGCATGACGGGGTTTATGACGTGTTTTATAAATCTTACGATAAGACCATTGATCCGCATCGGCAGGAACGGGAAGAACTTTTGCAGCAAGGTGTTATCGGCATGCCTGTTTATTATGGCTTGCAGCCGGTTGATTTGTGGAAAGTTTTTTCTGTGAAAAATGTTTCGGAACAGGAGTTGCGAGAGAAGTATTGTTTTAGATTAAATTAATTTAATTTTTGTGTTTATGATTACAGCAAAGTTTTTGAAAAGAGCCTTCGGTTTTGACAAAGAAACAAGGCTGAGAAAGGGTTTGGACGTTTGGCACAGGCTTGATGCCGATTTGCCTGAGGCGAAAGGTGTGGCGGAAGATGACCAAGAACGTCTGGATAAATTTGCGGCAGCGGCGGCTAAGCTTTCATATCAGGAATGTTATTGGCTGAAAGAGTGGCTGCAAGATGAAGTTTATATGCTGAAGCAAAATTTTTGCGAACATTCTACGGCTTCTGGCGAGGTGTTTGAGCGAAAGTGGCTGCAAATTTACGAGAGCCATTTGTCCTTGTTGCAAGGGTAGAAATTTATGAAAGCATTCGGCTCAGGCGGAATGCTTTTTTTATTCTGTTCATTTCTTTTAATTCAGTGCGTAATCCGCTGTATCCATATTTGTTGTATATGGTTTCGGAGGATAGAAACGACCAAAAAAGAATGAAGCCGAAGACACAGAAAAAAGGGATTATGTAAATGACATCATAGGCTTTATTGATAGGATACCATAGAAAAAGATATTTTGGTAAGAACAGAAAAGCAGTGAGAACAACCAGCCACCAGCCGCTTTGATTTTGATCGTGCAGTCTTCTGATTTGCAGTGAAATGCTTGGGATTATTAGTAAAATCAGATAGATGTGTAAAGGTGTGTATTGGTTGTAATACGCGCATATTTCATTAAAAATTGAGATTATAATGATATTTTCAAAGATGAATGACAGATAGGCGCATTTGCTTGATCTTCCCTTGAAGTTGAAGCTGTTCATTATGTTTATACGAAAAAACGGAAGGATTAAATCAAGCAGCCTTGATATTGCTATTTTTTTATATTCGTTTATTGTTTGATAAGCCATTTTATAAACTCAGCAGGTTTTGGGCATAGTCGCGGGCAGAGAAAGAATCGAGGTCGTCAATGCCTTCGCCAACGCCGATAAAATAAACCGGCAGAGGGCTTTCTTCGGCAATGGCTACCAGGATTCCGCCTTTGGCAGAACCATCAAGTTTGGTGACGACCAGGCCGTCAACCGGACATATTTCCCGAAAGGTCTTTACCTGATCCAGAGCATTCTGGCCGGTGGTCGCGTCTATGGTGAGCAGGGTTTGGTGCGGCGCTTCGGGGATAATTTTCTGAATAACCCGGGTGATTTTTTTCAGTTCGTCCATCAGCCCGGTTTTGTTTTGCAAGCGGCCGGCGGTGTCGATGAAGACTATGTCGTCATTTTGGCGGAGAGCTTCCTGAATGCCGTCATAACACAGCCCTGCGGCGTCACAACCGTCAGAGCCTTTGAAAACGCGAATCCCGTTGCGTTCTCCCCATACGGAAAGCTGTTCAACCGCGGCTGCGCGGAAAGTATCTCCGGCGATAAAGGAAATTTGCGGCTTGTGTCCCGATTGAGCGTTTTTGAGTTTTGCGGCCAGTTTGCCGATGGTGGTCGTTTTGCCGGCGCCATTAACGCCAATCATCAGGATAATGCAGGGTTTTTTATGGTTATCAATGACAAATCCTTTTTCGCAAGGGGTGAGAATTTGTTCGATATCCGCGGCAAGTTCGCTTCTGATTTCGGCTTCGCTGATGTCTTTATTCAGACGGCGTTTTCCAAATGTCTCGATTATTTTGGCAGAGGCTTTGACACCCATATCCGCGGCGATGAGAACATCCTGTAAATCGTTAAGCGTTTGCGAATCTACTTTTTGTTTGGTGAAAATATCAGAGATGCCGCCGGTCAGTTTGGCGGAGGTTTTTTTTAAGCCGAGGCCGAGTTTTTGAAAAAAGTTAACCATCAATATTTTCTCCCTGTTCGCGTAAAATACGGGCGCGTTCCCGGCGGATTTCCACCGGAACCTGCGGCATCAGGGCCGCAGGCGTTCCGGGGCGTTCCGAATAAGGAAAAACGTGCAGCTTGTCAATTCCCGCTTCATGCACCAGTTTTACCGTGTTTTGAAAAGCTTCGTCGGTTTCGGTCGGAAAACCGCAAATAAAGTCGGCGCCGAAAGTGGCTTCGGGACGAACCTTGCGAATCCGGTGACAGAGGCTGATGACGTCTTCACGGCTGTGGCGGCGTTTCATTCTCTTCAGAATCAGATTGTCGCCGGATTGGATTGAAAAGTGAAAATGCGGTGTAATGTTGGGGTATTTTTGCAAAAGTTCAATAAAGTCGTCATCAATGGCCGCGGGGTCAAGCGAGCCAAATTGCAGCGCCGGAAGAGCCGGAAATTTTTCCAGGATATGCCGGACGAGGCGGCTGAATGACGGGCGGTAGGAGCAGGCATCGACTCCGGTGAGGCAGATTTCTTGAAAGCCCTGTTCCAGCAGTTCGGCAATTTGCTCAAAAATATGTTCTTCCGCGACGGAACGGTTGTTACCGCGGGCATAAGGAACAATGCAGTAGGTGCAGCGGTGGTCGCAGCCCTGCTGGATTTGGACAAAGGCACGCTGCCGTCCTTCGAATCCGGTGATGATATAGTTATCGTAGTTATCATAGTCAAAAATGTTGCCGACGTAGGATTTTTCCGCGGGTGCAGCGGTCAGGTATTTTTCTATTTCAGTTTTTTCCCGGTTGCCGAGAATGAGGTCGACCTCTTCCATTTCCGCAAATTTCTGTGGTGCAATTTGGGCGGCGCAGCCGGTGACAATGATTTTGGCATTGGGATTTTCCTTGCGGAGTTTACGAATAGTCTGTCGGCACTGGCGTTCGGCTTCCCCGGTTACGGCGCAGGTGTTGACGACGATGATATTATCAAGCTTTTGGAGCTTTTCCTTCAATATTTCCGACTCGTAGCTGTTGATGCGGCAGCCGAGGGTGATGACTTTGACCATTTGAAATTCCCGTATAAAAAATCCTCTTCTTCGGCAATATAGGGCAAAAGAAGAGGATTTGCAACGTTAAAATAACGGCTTATTTTTCAGAAATCATGGCCAGAGCCTTGTCTGAATATTCCTTCATGACAACGGCGCTGTCATGAAGAGCTTTGCTTTCTTCGGCGTTCAGGGTCGGGTAGATGACCTGATGAATGCCGCGTTTGCCGAGGACTGTCGGCAGGGACAGGCAGACGCCCTTGACGCCTTCAACATTGTCCTGGTGAGAGGATACGGTCAGAATGGCGTATTCGTTGTTGGTGATGGCGCGGCAAATGCGGCACAAAGCGCCGGCGATGCCATAAAATGTGGCGCCTTTACCGTCAATGATTTTGTAAGCGGCATTGCGAACACCATCATCGATTTCGTCTTTGACTTCTTTGGTAAATGGTTTGCCGATTTCTTCAGCCATTTTGTCCAGCGATACCGTTCCGGCATCACTGGCAGACCAGACCAAGACTTCGCTGTCGCCGTGTTCGCCCAAAACATTGGCATGAATGGACTGCGGCGAAATCCCCAGGTGGTAGCCGAGCAGGGTGCGGAAGCGCGCGGTGTCCAGCACCGTTCCGGAGCCGATGACTCTTTCCTTGGGGAAGCCGGAGAGCTTGAGTGCGACTTCAGTCATGATATCCGCCGGGTTGGCGGTGATAATCAATGTGGTGTCGGGAGCGGCTTTGGCAATCTGCGGAATGATGCTTTCAAAAATTTTGACGTTGCGACCGAGGAGGTCAATGCGCGTTTCGCCCGGGCGCTGGTTGGCGCCGGCAGTGACAATGACGATTTCGCAGCCTTTGAGGTCATCATAAGTTCCGGCCTTGACTTTGTTGGCAAAAGCAAACGGTGCGGCGTGAGCCAGGTCCATGGCTTCCGCTTCGGCTTTCTTTTCGTTGGCGTCAATTAAAACAACTTTTCTGGCAACGCCTCTCATAATCAGGGCAAAGGCGGTTGCGCTGCCGACAGAACCGGCTCCTATAATTCCTACTTTCATTATTTTTTCCTCATTAAATTTATACCTGTCTTATATATAGTCATTCCTTTAGTTTTAGCAAGAGAAAAGGCCGTAAATTTTACGGCCTTTTGATAACAAATTCTTGCGGATTGTTACTCTTGGATTATGGTTTCCTCTTCTCCGGCGGTGTCTTCGGGGTTTTCTTCCTCAATATCTTCAACCGGCTGGCCGTCGACGCTCATGTTGCCTTCGGAATCTTCGGTGACGACGGCGGTTTCTGTGTCTGTGGCTTCATTGACGGATTCAACCGCGACAATATTGGCTTCAACTGCAGGTGACGGGGATTTGTTTACAAGGCGGCCGATAACCAAGATTATGACGACGATTAAAATCAGGTAAAATATTTTTTTCATATGTGTTCTCCCGGAAAAAGTATTTTTATACCTTTATAAGTAGATTAGTTTTTGCTTTTTTTCAACAATAGTTTGGAGAAATGCGCAATTTTACGGGAAAAGAACAGGGAAAAAAACGAAAAAAAACACCGCGGATGAGAATTTTATCCACTTTTCTGCCGTTGGTAAAAACAAGGAAAACCGCGCTTTTGAACGATGTAGGATATTGAAAAACGATGCGATGTGAAAAATAATGCTTGTCAAATTATATGTTTTTATGCTAACAAATTGCTCACAGGCCGTTGCGGTCTGAAAATTTGTTTTAATTTTTTTGAGGTTAATCATATGACTGATGTAGCTAATCGCGTTAAGAAAATCGTTGCAGAGCACCTTGGCGTAGAAGAATCAAAAGTAACAGACAACGCTAGTTTCATTGACGATTTGGGCGCTGATAGTTTGGATACAGTAGAATTGGTTATGGCTTTCGAAGAAGAATTCGGTTGCGAAATTCCTGATGAAGCTGCTGAAAAGATTCTTACTGTTAAAGATGCTATCGATTATCTTTCTAAGAATGCATAAGTCTTTATGACTATAAGTTGATTGATGAAACTCGCTCTAGGTGAATAGGCGAGTTTTATCTTTATCACGGGGCTGATGTTGACATCTTATTTACGGCCCGACCCTGAAAATTTGATAAGAGGTAAATATATGAGAAGAGTTGTTGTTACCGGTTTGGGTATTGTTTCTCCTTTGGGCAGAGGCGTTGAGTACAACTGGAAGAGTATATTGGAAGGTAAGTCCGGTATTCGCAAGATTGAGGGCGTAGACCTGAAAGATATTCCGGTTACGATTGCCGGACAGGTTCCCTGGGGCAAAGGCGAACATGAGTTTGATCCGGACAGCGTTTTTGCACCGAAAGACCAGAAAAAGAACGACAAGTTCATTATGTACGGCATGGCTGCCGGTGCAGATGCTTTGACTGACGCGGGCTGGGATGTTGAAACGGCCAGCGATGAAGAAAAAGACCGTTTCGGCGTTATGATGGGGTCCGGCATCGGTGGTTTGGACGTGATTTATGAGAATGCCATTTCTTTTTATGAAAACGGCATGAAGAAAATTTCTCCGTTCTTTATTCCTTCCTGCCTGATTAATCTGGTATCCGGCAATCTGTCCATTAAGTTTGGTTTGAAAGGCCCGAATCACGCCTGTGTTACCGCTTGTTCAACCGGAACGCACGCTATCGGCGATGCGGCAAGAATCATTGCCTGCGGAGATGCCGATATGATGTTGGCCGGTGGCGCCGAATCTGCGGTTAATGTTCTGGGGTTGTCCGGTTTTGCCAGAATGAAAGCGGTTACTTCTGATTTTAATGATACGCCGGAAAAAGCCTCCCGTCCGTGGGATAAAGGACGCAGCGGTTTCGTTATGGGCGAAGGTTCAGGTGCGCTGGTCTTAGAAGAACTGGAACACGCCAAAGCCCGCGGTGCAAAAATCTATGCTGAGGTTGTCGGTTACGGTATGAGCGGTGATGCTTATCATATTACGGCTCCGTCCGGCGACGGTGCTTACCGAGCGATGAAAATGGCGGCCGATCATGCTAAAGAACATGGTGTTGAATTGAAAGACATCAACTACATCAATGCGCATGGTACGTCTACACCAGCCGGCGATGTCGGTGAGGCGATGGCAGTCAAGCGTTTGTTTGGCGATGACATCAAGCATGTTTCCATGTCTTCTACCAAGTCGGCTATCGGTCACCTGTTGGGTGCCGCCGGTGCCGTAGAGGCTGTTTACAGCATTAAAGCTCTGGAAGACCAGATCTGTCCGCCGACACTCAATCTGGAAGATCCCGCTGATGAAATTAAAGATATGGATTTAGTTCCATTGAAAGCCAAGAAGAAAGAGATTAGGGCGGTTATGTCGAACTCATTCGGATTTGGAGGGACTAATTCATCTCTGATTTTCAAAAAATATTCCGCTTAGGGGGAGTTTGCATTTTGGGTATCATACTTGTGATTTTTCTCTTTATGTACTTTTGTTGTACACCGCAGAGAAAAATCACTTCGTAGCATACCCAAAAATCAAACTCATTGCTAATTGGTTTGAAAGGCTCGCGTTTGCGAGCCTTTTGATTATATGTTTTCATCTTTGGGGATAAGGTTTATTTCCATGTCAAAATTTAAGCTGTCGCAATAAGCTTTGAGGTTTATCAGTCTGAAATTCTTCAAAGCTTTGCCTTCTTCCATACGCATGACAGTCAGTGTGGCGTGAGGGGTTTTGTCGGGGATTTCATCATAACTGATATTGCGTTGCAAGCGGCAGTCATGGAGTTTTCTTCCCAAGTCACGGTAAAATTTGTCTTTGTTCATTTTTCTAAAGCTCCTTTGTTTGAATGAAACAAACTCTCCTATGTCAATAAAACAAAGGAGAGTGGAGCTCAAAACTGCATAGATACAGTCGTTGTTATTCTTTATATTACCAACACTCCACTCGAAAGTGGAATTTTTATCTATGGGGTGTTTTGAGGCACCACAGACAGAACGCCTGTCTGCGTTTGTTACTGTAATGGAGGTGAGAGAAAATGTAAAGGGATTTTTTGCTGAGAGCCTGCTCGGCAGGCGGTGAAAAGTTCGCCGTTGGTTATCCCGTGCTTAGGGAGGCGCGTTGCTTAGATTGGGGCTGCTTTTTGTTCTATTAAGACTCACAATTGTCATGTCCGGGTCGCGCTGCGCTTGTCCGAGAATGACGTTCTTTGTGACGGCGGGGTATGTTCTTGTTACGGGTTTAGCCCCTGAAGCGAGTTCTGGGTGACAATCGGATGTATGGTTGGGGGGGTATCATCCCCATTGGTTACGCGTGAAATTGCGTAACCGTTTTCCCTGTTAAGGGGAAGGGATAATGGGGATGAATGATTTTTAAAAAGTCAGCACCGGGCGAACGACGTTGTTGCTGAGATTGTAGTGCTTACCGTTGTTGTATATGCCGCCTCGGTTGTTGCCATTTCCCGTGCAGAATACCCACATATCGTCGCTGCTAAATTCAGATGAAGACCAGATATGTTCATTATCATCTATAAGTTGAGTGCCGTTAAGTTTTGATATTGCGTTGTTAACAGCACTTAAATTAGTGTAGAGGCTGTTCAGAATACCGGCTGTCGGCAGCGCCCATTTATTTTTTGTGGCTATTGCAGCGCTTGGTGCATAATTTAAGGCGGTATAAGCTGCCGGATATTCACTGGAACTACCCGTCTGAATAATTTTTGTCATATTGCCGCTAACGTTAAAATCTTTAATCGCATTTAGCCAGTATGATGATTGGAAAGAGTCCGTACTGATATATTCCGTAGACCATCTGATACTTGTTCGTATTGGGCTGGCGGTCATGGCATAGCCGCAGTTATCTTTGATGGCAACGACGACGCCGAGAGGTGTCTTGCTGTTTTCTTTATCATTCGTACAAGTGCCGTCACTATTGAGGATATCGCCGATTTTGCAGTTTTTAGCATAGCCGGTGCATTCACCGAGAACAGCCTTTTCTTCAACCTTGGGGCAAGCCCAATATTCGCCAAAGGGACATTTTAAGCCATTATCACATTTTTGAAGAGAAGTGTAACCCAGTTGCTGACAATCGGTAACCGCGCATTGTGCATAGAGTAAATTTGGGATTAAGGACAGACCTGTCCCTAAAAGTAAAAATTTAAGATTAATATTCATGTTGAACATCCTTGTTTTGAGGTTAAACAAAACCCGCTTCATAAGGAAGGCGGGCGGATGTTCAGAAACCGAATCTTATCAAACGGCTCGGCTTATTTGGCTGAGCCTTATTCACCGACATCCGCCTCTAGCACTGTAGACAGATATCAGCATAGATTTATTTTGAGTCGTTAATGCTTAACGACTGATAAGATTAAAGGGTTTCTGACGCCCTCAGCGGCAAACTCTGCCGCTTGATGATGATTATATCATGACGGTTCAGCGGTTGCAATCTTTTTGTGCGTCATTAGATGTTATAGGGAGGGAGATTTTATTTGTTGGATATTTGTTTATCAAGTTGACTCTTGGGGTGGTTGATTCTAAGTTTAGGGTTAAGTCAGCGTTTGAAGGTAAAGATATGAAAAAGTGGGTTATTCTGATATTTGCCGTTTTATTGGTTTGCATCGGGGCTTATGGGCGATATGAAATTTATCATCCCGGGAAGCTGTCGCAGGATGTTATTGTCGTTATTCCCAAAGGCGCTGGTTCTCGCGGTGTGGCTGAGGTATTAAAGCAGAACGGCGTTATCGGCAACGCACTGTTGTTCAGAATTGCGGCGCGGATTTATCAGCTGGACAAAGAGCTGAAAGCCGGGGAATATATGTTTCCGGCTCATGTTTCGATGTATGACGTTATGCAGAAAATCCGCAAAGGCGATATTGTCTATCATCGTTTTACAATCCCCGAGGGGCTGACGTCTGCGCAGATAGCAAGGCTGATTAACGCCATTCCCAATCTGGTGGGGGAAGATGTCCGGAATATTCCAGAAGGGTCTATGTTGCCGGAAACTTATACTTATAAACTGGGTGATACGAAAGCTGAAGTTGTCAGCAATGCGCAGAAAGCGCAGAGCCGCGTGTTGGCGAAAGCCTGGAAAAACCGGGACAGCATTATTCCTGTTGACAGCCCGGAAGAACTTTTGATTTTGGCTTCGATTATCGAGAAGGAAACTTCTGTGCCCGAAGAGCGGCGGGTGGTCGCCTCTGTCTTTGTCAACCGTTTGGAGAAGGGAATGCGTCTGCAGACGGATCCGACGGTGATTTATGCTTTGACGCAGGGGCAGGGCGATTTGGGGCGGCCGTTGTATCGTAAGGATTTGAAACTGGACAGCCCGTATAATACCTATCAGAACCATGGTTTGCCGCCGACTCCGATCTGCAATCCCGGGGCAGCGTCAATTATGGCCGCGGCCAATCCGGAGATGACTGATTATCTTTTCTTTGTGGCGGACGGCAAAGGCGGGCATAATTTTGCCAAGACGCTGAATGAGCATAACTCTAACGTACAGAGCTGGCGGAAATCCAGCCGCATTTGATTTATGTCTTGATTTTCCTATGGATGTATGATACAAAATAGACAAATATTTATCATTAATTATATACTATTATGGAAAAGAAGGAAATTTTAACGTATGTTGGCAGCGTTATTCGCGAACATGTTTCTTTGTTTGATGACAATGTTGAAATCGGGATGGATTCAAATCTGGCGGATTTGGGGGTGGAAAGCCTTGATGTGCTTGTGGTGGTGATGACAATTGAAAGCGAGCAGAAAATTACCATTCCCGATGATGTTGTTTATCACCTGAAAACGGTTGGCGAGCTGGTCGACTTTATCGCAATGGCGAAAGAGTAATGAAAAAGGTGTTAATCCAGAGAGGATTAGCGCCTTTTTTGTCAGAAAAGCTAAGCTTGTCCGGCTGTTTCCATCATCATCGGGTAGAGTGCCAGCTGCGGGTTCATACCCTTGGTGAGAACAACATGAAATATGGGGTACATGCGTTCGCATTCTTTGATGGCGATGTCAATAATCTGCGCGATTTTGCTTTCAAAAATGTCTCGGTCACTGTCGTCGATAATGATTGAGTGTTTGAAGACGGGCATATTCTGGTCCGTCCAGTAGGAAAAATGCCCAATCCAAAGCTCTTCATTTGCCAGAGCCATGAGTTCGAAGATTTTGGTGCGGTCTTCTATGGTGCTTTTGATGTCCATAAGGCAGGAAAGGTGGAGGCAGCGCATATTTTCTTCCCAGGAAAAGAACAGCAGCATGTTGTTCCATTTTCCCTGGACTTCAACGGCAACTTCATGTGTGTTGCGACGTTCCAATTCGTATGACTTTGAAGCGAAAATGTCTTCAACGGTGTCTATCGGATTGTAATTTAAGGCATAATTCTTTGCCAGGTTCACAGTTCTTCTCCACTTTCTAAAAAAACGACTACGGGGCTCATGAATAGAGATTGCATTAGCGAGTCGTTTAATACAATAAACAAAACAAAGTTTTCCACTTTGCGGATTCAAAAAGTTGTGGATTAAATTTTTTATGACGCATATTCAATATGTTGATAAAATCGACTCGGAGGATAAATTTTTTTAGATGTGGATTATTTTGGTTATTAAGCTATTATTAGGAAAGTTTATTTTCAAGCTTTGAGAAAAGGAATAAATATGGGTTTTGCTTATCCGGATATTTCGCCGATTATGTTTGAACTGGGGCCGCTGGTTATCCGCTGGTATTCTATGGCTTATCTAGTCGGGCTGCTGCTGGGCTGGTGGTGGGTCAACCGTCTGGTCAAGAAGTATGATTTGAAGTTGACGGTACAGAATGTCGAAGATTTGGTTTTTTATTGCACGTTGGGGATTATTCTGGGCGGGCGTTTGGGGTATGTTTTGTTTTACGGCGAAGGAATGCTCCGTGAAAACTGGCTGGAGGTTTTTGCCATTTGGAAAGGCGGTATGTCTTTTCACGGCGGTGCAATCGGTGTTGCCGCGGCGGTTTATTTTTATTCCCGCAAGATACACTGCCGTTTTTTGACGATAACGGATTTGGTGGTTTTGCCGGCGCCAATCGGGCTGTTTCTGGGGCGGTTGGCTAATTTTGTCAATGACGAATTGTGGGGGAGGGTGACGGACGTGCCGTGGGCCGTTCGTTTCCCGAACGGCGGTTTTCTGCCGCGGCATCCGTCGCAGCTGTATGAGGCTTTTTTTGAGGGGATTGTCATGTTTATTGTCTTGAACTGGCTGTGGACATCGGCAAAAGTCAGAAACAGTCCTGGTTTTGTTTCCGGAATGTTTGTCCTGCTGTATGGGGTTTTCAGAATTTTTATGGAGCAGTTCCGCCAGCCTGACGCGCATATGGGCTATTACTTCGGCGGTGTGACAATGGGACAGATGCTTTCTCTGCCGCTGGTTGTTCTAGGCCTTGCGGTCATCGTTTATAGCCGCAGGACAAAAGAAGATTAGGCTTTTGAGGTGATGTTCTGCGTAAAACGGTAGGCCTTTTGCATGGCTTTGGCGGCACGTGACAAGACTTCGACGGCGTTGGCGTCGCTGCGCTTTTTTTCCGAAACGCTGCCGGAAACGGTCAGTTTGATTGGCTTTTTATATCCTCGCAGAATGAATTCGGCAGAGGCGACGGCGCGGCGTATTGTTTCCATTCTTTCAAAAGCGGTGTTTTTGTCTTCGCCTTTGAAAAGGACAACAAATTCTTCCCGGCTGTAACGGTATATTTGCGCTTCGTTTTCAACGGAAGTTATCCGGTTGCAAATCATTTTTATCAGTGATTTCAAGCTGTTTTCGCCGAAGACTTTTTCCAACCGTTCATAGTCGTCAATCAAGATGATGCCGATACTGTATTTTAGAGGGAAATCTTTGGCATGAGTCATAAATGAATTGCGGCTGTAAAGGCCGGTCAGCGGGTCGTGATAGGTCATGTTGTAAAGGTTTTCGCAGACGGCAATGAAAACTGTCAGGGCGGCGCTGCCGAAAAAGACGGTAACGGCGCTGGGGCTGGGGGAATAGTAAAACCCTAAGCATATTTCCGCGGCAGCAAAAAACAAGGCGCTATCGAGGATGCTGCCGCTGCAGGAACAGGTTATGAAAAAGCCGGCGAGGGCAACGCTGAACAAAAGGATGCTCAGGTTGTTCAGGCTGGCGTAAGTTTCAAACCCCAGAGAAGAACCGACAGAAATGCCGTCAGCGGAAAGCTTTTCGCCCAAGGCATATTCTGCAAAAAGAAGCAGCAGGATGTAGAGGCTGTTGGTTGTCAGCAGGCGGCGATCCGGCAGGTAATAAAGGATTATCAGGTTGAACGGCAGGAAAATGCTTAAGTTGACATATTCCGGTGACAGGATGTATTCCTCACCGTATTTTCTTTTCAGAAAATTGAGCAGGATATAGCCGCTTAGGGTAATCAGGATGAAAAATACCGGTTTGCTGCGGTTGAAGTAAAAGAGGATGCAAAGGCTGAGGAGGCTGGCAACAAAATATCCCTGGTGGAGATGCTGGAGGCGCGCTGCTTCCAAGGGCTGATACAGGTAAAAGCCCAGCAGACCGACGGCGAAGATGACCGCCGGAACGGAGGTGTTTTTCAGCAGCGGAAAAAATTTTTCCAATTGTTGGAAAATCTGGTGCAAAATTGTTGTCCTGTTATTCGTCTTACTTTGCGCCGGATTATAACTGAATAAGGTTTAAATTTTATTTACGCATTTTAAAATGGAGCTGTCGCCGTAAGAATAAAAACGATATTTTTCGGCGATGGCGTGACGATAGGCGTCTTTCATCCTTTCCGTTCCGGCGACGGCGCAAATCAGCATAAACAAAGTGGAGCGCGGCAGGTGGAAGTTGGTAATCATCAGGTCGATGATTTTAAATTTATAACCGGGCGTGATGAAGATATTGGTTTCTCCGGTAAACGGGTGTAGTATGCCTTTGTTGTCGGCCGCGGATTCCAGCAGGCGGAGAGATGTCGTGCCGACTGAAATTATGCGGCGCCCTTCCTGTTTGGCGCGGTTGATGACAGCGCAGGCTTCCGGCGTGATGATGCCGTATTCGGCGTGCATTTTATGGTCTTTGGTATCTTCGACTTTTACCGGAAGAAACGTGCCGGCGCCGACATGAAGGGTCAGAAAAACCTTTTGAATGCCTTTCTTTTCCAAGGCCGCAAAAACGCGGTCGGTAAAGTGCAGGCCGGCCGTCGGCGCGGCGACAGCGCCTTCGTGGCAGGCGTAGATTGTCTGATAGTCTTCTTTGTCGTTATATTTATTCCAAAGCCCCTGGTTGGGTTTATCACGCTTGATATAGGGCGGCAGCGGCATGGAACCGTATTTTTCAAGCAAGTGTGCCAACTCGTCCGCCTGGCAGTTAAAGCGCAGTTCAACGCCGTCTTCGCCGTGTTTGGCAATGACTTCTGCAGTGAAGCCTGATTCTTCAGGGGCAATGGTGTCGGTATAAAAGGCGATGGTATCTCCGGGGCGGAGGCGTTTGGCATTTTTGACAAAGGACATCCAGCTCAGGCCGTCTATCGGGTGGTAGAGCGTGACTTCAATCAGGGCTTCGCCGCGGCTGCCGTATAAACGCGCGGGAATAACCTTGGTATCGTTAAACACCAAGAGGTCACCTTCCTGCAGGATATCCGGCAGGTCATAAAAATGGCGGTCGTTTATAACGCCTTCTTCCGAAAGGTCCAGAAGGCGGGAGGTATCGCGCGGGGAAGCCGGTTTGTCGGCAATCAGGCTGCGATCCAAATCAAAGTCAAAAATATCCACTTGCATTGCTGTTTATCCTTTATTTTTAGGCTGTTATAGTATATAAACGCTCTGTTCGCAAGAGTTTTTTATTTGTTTCGGAGAGAGATGATGAGATTGAAAATTGCCTATCAGGGCGTGGCCGGCGCTTATTCCAATATTGCCGCAAAGAATGTTTATCCTGACAGCGATTATGTGCCTTGCGATACGTTTGAAGAAGCAATGAATAAGGTGCAGAACGGTGCGGTGGATTTTGCGATGATTCCGGTTGAAAATTCCAATGCCGGGCGGGTGACTGATGTGCATTTTCTGTTGCCGAAAACTGGTTTGTCGATTGTCGGCGAGTATTTGCTGCCGGTTCATCATCAGTTGTTGACAGTGAAAGGCGCAAAGCTTGAGGATATTAAGACGGCGATGTCGCATCCGCAGGCGCTGGCGCAGTGTTCGGCTTTCTTAAAGGAACACGGCATTCGGGCGGAAGCGCGCATTGATACGGCGAAGTCGTGCGAATTTGTTTTGGAATACAATGACAAGTCCCGGGCGGCAATCGCTTCTTCTCTGGCAGGGGAGATTTACGGTTTGGACGTGGCAGCCGCCAATATCGAAAATGCCGCCAACAATACGACGCGTTTTATCATTATGGCGCGGACGCCGATGGTTCCCGAATATGACGGCGATGATTACATTACGTCTTTTATTTTTAAGGCGAAAAACATTCCAGCTGCCTTATATAAAGCGCTTGGCGGTTTTGCGACAAACGGCATTAACCTTATTAAGCTGGAAAGCTATTTGGAGGAAGGGCGTTTTGTTTCTGCGCAGTTTTATGTTGAAGTTGAAGCCCATCCGGCACAGAAAGGTTTTAAAAACGCTATGGACGAGCTGCATTTTTTTGCAGAGAACGTTCATGTTCTGGGGACTTACGGACGCTGGAAAAATTGATTTTTTATCAGGCTGGAAAAAAATCCCGGAGATTTAACCGGGATTTTTTTTAAGAGTTTAAGCTGCCGACGGCTTTTATGGAATTGTCAATCAGTTTGTCCTGTGCTGCCGGCGTGAGGTTTTCCATAACCGTTTGGCGGACGATTTGTATGGTCAGCGAGGCAGCGGTTGCCGTAAATTCCTTATCGGCGTTTTCTTTTGACGAGTTGATGCGCTCTTCGGCGTCTTTTTCCTTGTTGCGCATTTCCTGTTCTAATTTGCTTAAGTTTTCAGTTTTGATGTAGTCGATCTGTTTTTGTGATTTTTCGAGAATTTCCGCGGCTTCTTTTTTGGCGTTGTGATATTTTCTTTCATAATCGGCCAGCAGTTTTTGAGCGTCATCCAAAAGGGCGGAAGATTCATCCAAGCGGGTTTTTATACCTTCCGTGCGTTTGCAAATCATTGCCGCAATGGCGGAACCGACCGGTTTGGCCAGGGCAAGAACGACAAAGACAAAAGCCAAGCCGACCCAGAATTCGGGGTTTTCGTAAAAACTGCCGTAGTGGTGGGCGTCGGTTCCCGGATTCATGATATTGCCAACATTGGCTGCCGTGTTCAAAACGACCTGTTGTGTGGAATCGATAAAAGCCATGTTATCTTATTTCAACCTTTTTGCTTGCGGATTTGATGTCTTTTCCGGTAATGCCGTCCAAGCCGATTTTGCGGATGACCTCAAGGGCAAGATTTTCAGAAACGGATTGTATCTGTTTCAGTGCCTGAACTTTACTGTTTTCGATTTCAGCTTCGCTTTCAGCTATTTTGGCCTTGAGTTTTTGGTCAAGCTCATTTTGCTTGCGGCTGATGAGCTCGCTTAGTTCCAACTGGGTTTTTTCCAGCGTTTTATCGGCTTCGGCGGTTGCCTTGGACAGGGCGCTGCGATATTTTTCAAGAGATTCTTCCGCCTGGCGTTTTACTTCGTCGGCACGGCTGATGTAGTCGTCAATTTTATTTTGGCGTTGTTCCATAATGTCTGCTATCCGCGGAATGATAAGTTTCGCCATGATGAAATACATGCTGAAAAAACATATTACCAGCCAGAATAACTGCGAACTGTATGTACTGACATCTAACTGAGGCATTAGTCGAATCCCTGATTGAAGTGAACGGAGGCAGATTGTCTGTTCAGCCGGTGCGGCGCGCCGGGCAATCTGCCTCGCCGTGATTATTTGCCGGTAAGCATTACCAATGCGATAACCAAAGCATAAAGAGCAATAGCTTCAACAGCGGCAAAGCCTGCCCAGCCATAGATATCGACATCTTTTTTTACCTGCGGGTTGCGTCCTACCGTGGAGATAATCGTTGTCCAGACCTGAGACACACCCCAAGCAGCGACCATCATAGAGAGAGCACACATACCAGCTCCGATATAAGCCATAGGTTCCATTTTCATTTCCTTTATAAAAGTTAATAACAAGTATTATAATAATTTGTGACAGCAGAAGCTGCTTAAGCGCATTTGTTTAGTGTTCGTGCAGGGCATCTCCCAAATAAATGCAGCTTAAAACCGTGTAAATGAACGCTTGCAGCAGAGCGATGAAAATTTCAAAGACAATAATGCAGGCGTCAAATGCAAAGGGGATGATTCCGCCTATGCCCAAAGCCAGAATAAAACCGGCGATAATTTTCAGCATGATATGGCCGACAGTCATGTTGGCGACAAGACGGACAGTCAGGCTGAAAGGTTTGGAAAGGTAAGAAATCATTTCAATCGGAATAATCAGCGGTGCGAGCGCCAGCGGAATGCCGCGCGGCAGAAATGTTCGCAGAAAACCGAGCTTTTTCTTTTTTATACCGATACAGACGTTGAACAGCAGGGCTATGACCGACAGGCCACCGACTGCCGCCAGATGCGAGGTATAAGTAAAAGCGTAGGGGAACAGGCCGATGAGGTTGCCGAAAGCCACGAACAGAAACAGGCTGAAGATGAATGAAAAATATTTCATTCCTTCGCGGCCGACATTTTCCTTTATCAGGCTGCTGATGAAACTGTATAACGATTCAGGAATGGATTGCGCGGCTGTGGGGATAATGCTTCTTTTACGGATACACAGCCCGAGCAGCAGGGTTGAGGCGACAACGGCGATGACCATGCAGAGAGCCGAGTTGGTAAAAGATATGTCAATGCCCTTAAATTCCAGAGGAATTATGGGTTTTACCGTAAATTGTTCCATTGGGTTTGACAAGGCGGTCACTCCTGTGCTTTTTCTTCATTTTTGGCATACCTGTAAACATTTAAAAAGCCAGCACAGCCGCCGAGAAGCAAAAATACGACAAGCAGGTACGGAGAAGTGTTTAACCAACAGTCAAGCAGCCAGCCGATGCCGCTGCCGACAATCACTCCGGACACAAGCTCTACCCCGATGCGGAAGCCGGTTGAGGCGGCATGGGCGTATTCGTTCTTGGGACCGCTTTGACGGGTTTTCTGTTCTTTTTTTTGCAAAGACCTTATTTTCTCGTCAAGCTGCTTTATGTCTTCAGGAATCTTGTTCATTGCCCCAACTATAAACAAAATTTATTACTGACTTATTAAAATTTCAGAGTTTTTTATCAATCAGTTTTTTTATTTCATCATAGCTCAGGGCCCCAAAGATGACTTCACGCGAGGTGCGGTTGGCAATAACGAAAGTCGGCGTGCCTTTGATGTCAACGGTTTTCATGGCTTCCTGCCGGCGGCCGACAATTTCCTGCGCGCGTTCTTTATCTTCCATGCATTTATAGGCTTCGCTTTCGCTCATGCCATTGGCGGCGGCAAGCCGGGCGAGAGCTTTTTCAGGATTGAACGACATGCTCCAGGAGCGCTGTTTTTTGAAAAGAACGTTGATGAAGTCATGATATTTTGAATTTGGCATACAGGAGGCCAGCATTGCCGCTTTGAGTGAGGTCTGGTCGAGCGGGAAATTTGAAAAGACGACACGTACCTTGCCGCTGTCAATATATTCTTTTTTCAGCTGCGGCAGGGTTTTGAGATGAAAGTCGGCGCAATGGAAACAGCCCAGCGACGAATATTCATAGACGACAACAGGCGCTTTGGCGGAACCCAGAGAGCGGCCGCCGGGGATGACGACATTACTCGGAATCGATTTGGCTGCCGTTTCCGCAGCGTTGGCGCTTTTGACAAGCGTGATGCTACCGTTGTTGAATGCAAAACCTTTGTAACTCAGATAAGCCCCGGCGGCCAGAAAGAAAATGAAAAATCCGGCGGCGATGGCACTTAATTTTTTTATAGTATCTTCAAATTTCATCTTAATTACTTCTTATTTTTGTTTTTGTTAAAAACGCTTTTCCCTAATTTGGCGATTATAGCCTTTAATTTGGGGTTGTCGATAGGTTCGGCCAAGTTTTCAATATATTTTTCTTCTTCTTTATTTAATTTATAGGCATAAGGTTTTTCATATTCGTTAACCAGGTCGGGATTTGTTGCGACAGCTTGCTGGTTTTGGATGATTTTTATGCCGGAAACGGCGTTGTAGCCGAAATAGGTGTTGATTTTATCAAGAATGTATTTTTCTCGGTGCTGGATTTCAAGAGCAAAGGCGCCGGTTGTAACACAGAGATAAAGCGTGCCGTCGTTTTTGCAGCCTTTTTTAAAACTTATTTTTTGCGGAAAACTGTATCCGGCCAGCTCTTTGCCGACAATGTCCGCCCATTTGGTGATGATGTCAACCTCAATGAAGCCTTTCTTTCCGAGCAGGTTTCTGGCAAAGGGGAGCAGCGTTCCCGAAAGGATTGACAGACCTTTTGCCTGGCGCTCGTTTATGTTATTTGCATTTTTGTTCATGTATTGAGGTTAGCATATTGCCATTTAAATTACAACATGATACTAAATGTATGATTTATACGTTTTTTCAGGATAAGGATGGCGATGGAAGTTTGGAGCATTATACAGGCCTTGCTGGCTTTGGTTTTTGTTTTGGGGCTGATGCTGGTGACTTTGTGGCTGATGAAGTATTTGCAGCTGAAAAGCAATAATTCCCGTCTATTTAAGCATTTGCAAAGCGACGAGCGAATCCGGATTGTGGAGAAAAAGCGTTTGGATGCAAAAAATATGCTGATTCTTTTGAAAAAAGACGATAGGGAGTTTTTTGTCCTGACCGGCACCGGCGGCAGTCTTTTGTTGGACAGTGCTTTGGCTACGGACGGAAAAATTATCGGGGAAGTGGGGAAAAATGACTAAAAAACGGATGTTTTGCCTAGCAGCGGTTCTTTTGAGCCTTGTGTTTTGGGCGGATGCAGCCTGGGCGCAGACACTCAGCCTGAATATGCAGGACCAGCCGACAGGATCGGCGACGGCGCGGATATTTAACGTGATTTTGATGATTACAATTTTGTCTTTGGCGCCGAGCATTTTGGTGATGATGACGTCGTTTATCCGCATTGTGGTGGTATTTTCAATTACGCGCAGCGCCTTGGCAACGCAGGCAACGCCGCCGAATATGGTGTTGATTTCGCTGGCGCTGTTTCTGACCATGTTTGTGATGGCGCCGGTTTTCGAAAAGTCCTGGGAAGAGGGCATTAAGCCGATGTATGAAGAGAAAATCGAGATTACGGAAGGGTTGGAAAAAGCCGCTGAACCGCTTAAGGAATTTATGGTGCGCAATACCCGTGACAAAGATTTGCTGTTGTTTACGGATTTGTCTGCTGCTGAGGGCGAGGCGGCCAAGCCTGCGGAATCGGTCAAGGAAATTCCGATGAAAGTTGCCGTGCCCGCTTTTATGATTAGCGAGCTGCGCCGGGCTTTTGAAATCGGTTTTTTGATTTTTATCCCTTTTTTGATTATTGATATGGTTATTGCTTCCGTTTTGATGTCCATGGGTATGATGATGCTGCCGCCGACGGTGCTGGCGCTGCCGTTTAAGTTGATTTTCTTTGTGTTGATTGACGGCTGGTATATGTTGGCAGGGTCGCTGGTACGCTCGTTTAACTGACGGAGCGGTAGTTTTGCCATAAAATACAGCCGGGTAAACGGCTGTATTTTTTTATGTCTGCCAACCGGTGGTGCTGTTAATCTGATTTTAAGAAATTTCTGTTACAAATTTATTACAATTTAAAAAGAGCGAAAAAAATGCTTGCATAAATTTTTTGTTTATTGTATAAAAATAGACAAAATGAAAAGGTGAGTCCTAGGAAACACTTAAGATGGGAGAGGTTTTTATGAACAAAAAATTATTAACGGCAGTTTCTGCAATGGTTATGACCATGGGAATGGCCTCATCTGCTTATGCAGGCTGCGATGGTATTTATGTTGGTGTCCGCGGTGGTGTGATTAACCACAATATTGGTGATAACAGCGAAACTTTCGGTGACAGACTGGAAGTGGACGACAACAGTATGATTGCCGGTATTGCTCTGGGTTATCGTTGGGGTTACCTGCGTACAGAATTGGAATATACCTGGCGAGAAAAGACAGATAATGAAGGTCTGATGGGTGCCGGTGCTGATTTTGAGTCTGATTCCTATATGTGGAACTTCTATGTTGACCTGTCGCCGTATACAATGTTTACGCCGTATTTGATGGCCGGTGTCGGTATCAGTAATCTGGATGCGACGACAACCAGCGTTATTGTCGGCAATAAGGTTACGAAGTCTTACAGCGAACAGAACTTTACCTGGGCTGTGGGCGGCGGTATTTCCGCGCAGGTTACGACCCGTATCAATGCCGATATCGGTTATCGTTTCTGGCATATGGGCGACATTGAACACGCTTCGGTTCGTGCTCATGAGTTTTATATAGGTGCCCGTTACGTCTTCTAATTTTGAAAATTTGATATCGCTGAAAACCGCAGTAATTTTTACTGCGGTTTTTTTTGAAGAAAGCTGGGGACACCTACGGGGTGTTGCAGGAAGTCTGCTGTGGGCTGTTTTGCGTGTGATGATGTGTACTGCTTAGATTGTGTTTACCGGAACATGACGTTTTTTGCTTGGGAGAGGATGTTCTTGAGGAGAGTTTTAGATTCCGAGATAAACTCGGAATGACAATTGATATTTTTTTAGGGGGAGATTTAAAATGAAGAACGGGAGGCATTATGGGCCTCCCGTTGTATAATAATAAACATGTCTTTTTATTTAATACATTTAATACTTAACCTTGCGGCCAAGACCAAATGTTAATCGCACACCTGCTTCAACTACTGTCGGATTGAATTTTTGTCCCCCGGCTTTATATTGATAAGTGTATGCGCGTCCGTATACACCAATATAATTAGTATAATGAACGCGAACATTCATACCTACCTCACCACCAAAGCGTACATAGTTTCCTTTGTACTCAGTGGTTGTTTTGGGGATGCAATTTCCTTCCGCATCAGTGCAGGCTTCTTTAACTAATTTGAACTGGCAAGCGTTATAGCCTGCGAAAGCGCCGACATATATGTTGACTTTTCTGCCTTTGAGGGGCATGAAGTCATAATATATACCTAAATCAGTCTGGAGACCGATTTGCTTTTTCCCTTCATATTCAAACTGGTTAGCGCCGCCTCTGAATTCAGTGTGCCAGTGATTCCATTCGTAACCGATTATGGCGGCTGCGTTGGGATTCACTACGTTTTTGTCGTTTAACTTTTTGAAATTGGCAGCGCCGGAAGCTCCGACATACCAACCTTTAAGTCTGTAACAAGTGAGTTTACCGTCTTTTACCTGTGCGGTAAAAGGAGTATTACCTAACTTCTGAGCGAGACCCATGTAACGGGCTTCGAGAGAAGCGTTATCACCGGCTTCCTGAGCATTTGCAGAGAAGCTGAATACTGTGGCCATTACAGCCATGATTGCGATTATGATATATTTTGAAGTTTTCATATTTTTAGGATTTGTGGAAAACAGGGCGATTTATTTCCCTGCTTTCCGGATTTATAACTTGATTTATTCTAATTTTTAATAGGCACCAAATGTTACGCTTGCATAGTTGTTAGAAGCAGTAACCGTACCATCTTCGTTAGTCTTGGTGTTTACACTCAGAATGCCTGACGGATATCTGTTATAAGTGATGTCAACTTTTGTAACAGTAGATTTGCCACCGTTGATACCGCTGTAAACGTAATAATCGCCGACTTCCTGAATGGATGCTGCCTGCCAACCGTTTCCGGAAGGAATAGCAGAGATAACGCCAGACGGAGCTGCGCCTTTGTAAACCTGCTGGCCGTTGATGTAGATAACGCAGTTGCCATTGTTATATTTTGCGGCCATGGTTACCTGAGGCTGAGCACTGGTATTGAAAGTTACTGTTGAGTAAACAGCAACGATGCCGAAGTCCGGAGTTTCCGGTTGTTCCGGTTCAGACGGTTTGTCTTTCTCAATTGTTTCGATTGCATTGTCAGATTTAGAAGCGATTTCTACATTGTCAGCGAACAACTTGCCAGTAAAACTGTAAGTGTTTGCAGACTCAGAAGAATTAACCAAAGCAACAGCACCAGTCACATTGCCAGTGATAGTCAATGTTTCAGAGATTCCGTGAGCGCTTACGGTATAAGCAGTCTGCATGGAAACAGTTGCAACGTTATTGCCTCTGTTGGAAGCAAAGATATAATCCTTTGCACCTGAATAAGTCTGATTAGCAGAGCCAGTCAGAGAGAATCCAGTTTCGCCGGCTTTTGCTGTCCAATCTGCAACGGAAGCTACGTTAAAGATGTAAACCAAAGCTACAGAACCTTCTTCGGTAACATTAAGTTCCGGTTTTTGGCTGTGAGTTTCAGTGTATGTATAAACAAGCTTACCGTTTACGATGCCTTTTTTAACAATTGATTTAGAGATTTCGTCTTCCGGAGTAGGATCAACAATTTCTTTATCTTCAGAATAAACAACTTCCTGCTTGCCTGTAGCCACTTCGGTACCGCCGTTAGTCAGGTGGTAGTTGATGAGGTCAAGATAAGCAACTTTGTTTGCATCGTCAGAGATATTGCTGGTTCCTTTTTCAACACCGGTTTTTTCAACCAACAGACCTTCGTTCCATACTGACAGTTTATAACCGTTATCATTGTAATTAACAACTGTACGGCCTTGAGAAGCAATTTCATTGGTGAAATCTGCATATACAAAGTGAGATGTATATTGTGCAAAAGTTCCATAGTAATTGCCGTCTTCAAACGGTTCAGAGGAAATCAGATCCATAGACGGAGTAGTTGCCGCATAAGTTCTGTCAGTTGTGCTCTTGCGAGATTCAACAGTCAGTTTGCCCATGTGGCGAATGCTCATCGGCGTTTCGCTGTCATTGGTATTGTTATAAGTGCGGACCAAAGTCCATTTGATATAACTGCCTTCGATGCGAGCGTCTTTGGCATAAGCTCCAGTTTGTACTGTTGGTTGTTCAGGATCACCCGGGTCTACCGTATTGTCTTTTACGAGATTTACGATAGAAGCCAGATTTTCAGAAGCACCTACATAATCTGCGCTTGCAGTGTAAGTGATGACCATTTTGTTACCGTTGCCACCGTCATCGGTGATGCTGACTTGATTCAAATTCCAACCTTCGATATTCCAAGAGTGTTCGCCACCCAGCGGGTCAATAAGTACCGGGAATTCAAACAAACCGCCCATCGTTACGACTGCCTTAGAAGTCTTCATGATGATGGTGTTCTTCATCTCAGTAATCTGGATTTTGCAACCCAGTTGCTCGTCGTTGCGAACGTTTCCTGTTTTAATATTTTTACCGAAGCTGGGCTCCAGTTTGTTGTAAGAGAAATCAATTACTTTGATGGTCTGTTCCTCGTTAACAAAGGTAGACTTGTTCAAAGAAATATTAACTTTACCAAGATTTTCTCTTGAGCCGTCGCTGTAGATGACTTCGAGGTCACCGGTAACGCCGTCAGAAGTTACGTTCTTGTTTACAACGTCATATTTAACAGGTTCTTTGTCATCTTCAGTCGGGGGAACTACCTGACCTGACTTAGCCTCGCGGTAAGCCATTTCAACGTAGAAGCCTTTTTCGCTGTTGTTGTCGGCAGATACCTTGGCGATACCGTGAACGCGAACAACGAATTTGTTGAAATCAGCTGAGTCACCTTGAGCGATAACTTCAGTACGATCATATGAATACTCAATATTACCGTTGCACAAATCTGTCATTTCCTGGCCAGCGATGGTTACGGATTTAACAGAATTTTCGGCAACTGTACGGAAAGCGATTGTTCTTTCACCGTAAGTCAGGAAAGTGATGTCGCCATCCTTTTTGATTTGCGGGTCAGATGCAAATACTTCCATGCCTCCGTTCTTAACAAACTTAACGCCTTTGTAACCGAAACCGGCTGCGCTGTAGTTAACCTTGTAAGTCGGTTTTTCTGTTTTAACCTCACCGTTGGTATAAGTTACCTCAGCAAGATATGTAACAGTCTGGGTTCCGAAGATACCACCGTCACGAGCAGCCAAATCATAAGAAGCGGCGCGGGTGATCGTTGCATTTTCTTCTCTCCAGGTAATATCTGAATAGTCACAACCGTAGTGGTCGATATTCTTTACCTGATCTTCCGGGTTTTCAGGCTTGTTATTGTTATCACCGTTGTTGTTGCCACAAGTGGGGCAGCTTTCGGTGAGAGTATCAACTTCACTTTCGCAAGATACGAAAGATACAGATACCAATACACTAACAACCAATACGCATACGAATGCAAAAGCATTCTTAACCATTGCAGCTGCGTAACCTGCAACAGAGTTCATGTTTGTCTTCATAAAATTTATGTTTTTTTATTATTATTATTATCTTTGAAATTTTATATGATGCCCTGGCAGAGTGTTAGTCTTACCAAGTAGAAATAAAAAGCAAGAAACTCCGTCGGTAGTCCGTGGACTGCAGAGTTAATTATATGATGTATCAGAAGCCAGAATTCCCAAATTATAAACCATTCGGATCTTAAATTTTGAAAACTCAAAATCTTCTAATAATAACTAATGTAATTAAATGACCTAATTGTATTTTGTCAATTTTAGAATATCATAAAATGAGGGGTGAGGCAACAAAAAACGTAAAAGTTAATGAATCGTTTAAATATTTTTTATTAAGCGTTAACGGTGAATATTGCTTTTTTAGACGAAAATGCGACGGGTTTGGACACGCCGGAGAAGTGTTAAGTGCAGGGCTGGAGAATCGCGGCGGATTGTCCTGTGGCGCGTTTAACAGAATCTGACAAAGAAAATTATACAAAAAAGGTTTGGTGGGGAGAGGGGCGGTTGTTGGCGGAGGGGCGGCGAGTCGGAACGCCGACTCGCATGCCGACGCGGTGAGCGGCGGGGAGCCTCCGCGGGGAAGCTGGGGCAGCTTCACAGGCGCGGCCTGCTGCGGAAAGCTCGCTGTGGGCTGTCCCGTGCATAAGGAAGCACTGTGTTTGTCCGAACATGACGTTTGTTGAGGTGACGGGGGTACGTTTGGGTTGAGAGTTTTAGATGCTGAGACAAGCTCAGGATGACATTTGCAGTAATTGGCAAGCGATAGTGCAGACAGAGACTTTTGGTGCGAACGAGCTTGCCTGGGACAAACGAGTTCGGAGTGACAATTTTGATGGAAGGTTCGGCGGGAAAAGATGAATATAGAGAAAAAATAGAAAGAGGATACAAAGAAAGCCGCGGCACATTGCGTGCGGCGGCTTTCTTTCAATAGAGGGGGATTTCTCCCTAGGAACATAAATCATCAATATTGGCCAAATGTTGCGCTGGTATAGTTGTTAGAACCACGCCAAGTGCCATCATCATTCTTCGTTACATTTACCGGCAGAATACCCGAAGGATATTTGTTGTAAGTAATGTCAGCTTTGGTAACGGTAGAAGAACCACCATTTACACCACTGTAAACGAAGTAATCGCCGATTTCCTGAATGGATGCTGCTTGCCAGCCTGTATCTGTCGGAATGGCAGAAATTGTACCGCTGGGTGCCGTACCTTTGTAAACCACTTGTCCGTCTATGTAGACGATGCAATTACCATTGTCATAGCGCGCAGCCATGGTTACTTTGGGCGTAGCATTGGTCGTAAAGGTTACCGTTGAATAAATCTCAACCAATCCGTAAGGGTTCGGGTTGGGATCCGGAGTAACCGTTTCAACACAATTGTCGCTGGCGGTTGCAATTTCGACATTGTCCGCAAACAATCTTGCCACGAACTGGTAAGTGTTTGAGGTTGCCGCATTGGCAATGCGCGATACCTGACCACTGACCGTACCGTTGACGGTTAACGTAAAGTTCTGGCCGTCATGGGTTACAACATAGCTCGTCCGCAACGAAGCGTCGGCGTAGTTGTCACCGCGGTTGGAACTGAACGTGTAACGTCCATTGCTGCCGAAAGACTGAGACGTGCTGCCGGTCAAGTTGAAACCGGACTGACTGTTCTGCGCGGTCCAATCGTTGACAGCGGTTGCAGACAGACTCTTTTCCAAGGGGACACTATGTTCGGTGGTTGAGTTTTGGTCAGTATTGACAGAGTGTTTTACAATATAATTGTAGTACAGTTGTCCGTTCTGAACCTTAACTTTTTCAACGCTGCGCGTGATTACGTCTTCCGGTTTGTCCTCCTCAATCGTTTCAATGGCGTTGTCACTTCTTGAAACCAGCTCGACATTATCGGCAAACAGCTTGGCTGTGAACTGATAAGTGTTCGAATTTTGAGAAGAACTTACTAATCCGACCTGGCCGCTGACATTGCCCGAAATTGTTAGTGTTTCGGTAATTCCGTGAGCGCTTACGGTGTAAGACGTCTGCAGGGAAGCATTGGCGATGTTGTTGCCGCGGTTGGATACAAAAGTGTAATTTTTCGCGCCGACATATATCTGGCTGGTTGAACCGTTCAGGCTGATACCGGTTGCGCCGGCTTTGGCCGTCCAGTCGTTGACTGCGGTTGCGCTCAAGCTGTATACAATTGTTTCGCTGCTTTCTTCGGTAACATCAAGTTCCGGTTTCTGGCTATGCGTTTCCTTGTATATCCAGTAAAGCTTGCCGTTTTCAACTCTGTCTTTGACAATCACCTTGGTTACCTTATCTTCCGCGCCGCTGCCTTCAATGGTTTCAACAACGGTTGCGCTGCTTGTCTTGAAGAAAACACTGTTAACATACAGGTCTGATTTGAACGTGTATGTGTTGGATGTTTCGGAAGATGCCGTTCTGTTGACAGAAGCCTTGATGTTACCGTTAACGGTAAAGGTATGGCTGTATCCATCGTGAGAAACGGTGTAATCCTTCTGCAAGGAAGTGTTTGCCGTGTTGTTGCCTCGGTTGGACGCAAAGGTATAATCACGGGCGTTGTCATAGACCTGGTCAGTGTTGCCTGTCAGATTGAATCCGGCGTTTTCGGCCTTGGTTGTCCAAGGTGAAACTGCTTTTGCCGAGATGCTGCCGACTAAATCCACGGAATGACGGGTTTTAGAGTTGAGTTCGGGGTTTTTACTATGGGTTACGATGTAATAATAGTAAAGTTTGCCGTTCTCAACACCGTCTTCCTGGAAAGTGCGGGTTATTTTGTCCTCGCCGCCATCGCCGCCGTCCGCTTTCTTGGTATAGGCCACTTCCTGCTTGCCTGTTGCAACCTCTGCGCCGCCATTGGTTAAATGGTAGTTGAGGATGTCGAGGTAAGTGTTGTAGTCTTTATCCGTCGAAATATCGTACTGGCCGAGTTCCTGTCCTGTTTTTTCAACAAGCAGTGCCTCATTCCAAACCTCCATTTCAAAGCCGTTGTCATTGTAGTTGACAATGGTTCTTCCCTGAGAAGAGATTACGTTGGTGAAATCCTGATATGCAAATGACGATGTGTATTTGCAGAAGGTTCCAAAATAATTGTTCTCTTTGAAAGATTCGCTCGAAACAAGGTTCATCTTCGGCGTGGTGATGCTGTAATCGCGCTTTTCCGTGGTTTTGCGGCTTTCAGTCGTCAGGTTGCCCAGGTGACGCACACTCATCGGAATTTCTTCGTCGTCGGCATTGGAATATGTACGAACGAGAGTCCATTTGATTAATGAGCCGTCAATATGAGCATCCTTGGCATAAGCACCGGTTTGCTGTGTCGGGTCAGGTCCCGGGGTAACGTTGTTTTCCGTATACGCAACCTCCTGTCTTCCCGTGGCCGCTTCAGTACCGCCGTTTGTCAGGTGGTAGTCGATGTGGTCGATGAAGACTTTCTGGTTGGGATTGGTGGAAACGTTATTGGTACTCTTATCGACACCGGTTTTTTCAACCAGTAATCCTTCATTCCAGACGGTCATCTTGAAGCCGTTGTCGTTATAATTGACAACAGTTCTTCCCTCGGATTTGATTGTGTTGGTAAAGTCGGGGTATGAGAACAAAGATTCATACTGTACGAAAGTACCGTAGTAATTTCCATCCTGGAAAGGTTCTGATGACAATAAATCCATATTCGGCGTTGTGGTCGCATAAGTGCGGTCAAACGTCGTCTTTCTGCTTTCCGTGGTCAGGCTGCACATATGGCGGATGCTCATGGCTTTTTCTTCGGTTGTTTCTTTTCCGTTATAGAAAAAGACGCGAACCAAAGTCCATTTGATGAAGCTGCCTTCAATATGGGCGTCTTTTGGGTAGGCATTAATCTGGATTTTTTCATCCGGGTCGGGATCGGGGCCGGGCGTGTTTTCTTTCACAAGATAAACAATCGACTGCAGAGCCTTGTTGGTTCCGTAGTAAGATGCGTTGGCTGCATAAGTCAGTTTCATTATGTTGCCGTTGCCGCCGTCGTCGGTGATGCCGGTTTGGCTGATTGACCAACCTTCAATGTCCCAATAGTGTTCTACGCCAAGCGGGTCAATCAAAACCGGATATTCAAAAAGACCGCCCATGGTTGCGACAGCTTTGTCGGTTTTCATGGTGATGGTGTTTTTCATTTCCGTGATTTGAATCTGACAACCCAGTTGGTAGTCTGAGCGAACGTTGCCGGTTTTCATGTTCTTGGTATAGCTTGGGTTTTGCTTTTCATAAGCAAAGCTTGCTACCTTTACTGTCTGGTCAGGGTTAGTGAACGTCGACGTACGCAAAGGGATATTGACTTTACCAAGATTTTTTTGACTTCCGTCACTGTAAATGACGATAAGGTCTCCGGTAACACCGTCTTTGTTAACAATCTTGTTGATGACGTCATATTTTACGGCTTCGGGGTCAATGGGGTCAGGTCCCGGATCGGGAGATGAACCTTTTGATTCCCTGTAAGCCATTTCAATATAAAAGTTTTGGGCCAGGTCTTCGCCGTCAGAGGCGATGGCGGTTCCGTAAATGCGGACTGCATATTTGGTCCAATCCAAGCTGTCACCCTGATTGATGACTTCCGTACGGTCATAGCTGTATTCGCTTTCCGCACTGCAAAGGTCTGTTTTTTCAAAGCCGTTAATGGTGATTGAATTTACAGATTTTGAAGTGAAGGTGCGAAAGGCTATTTTCGCTTTGCCGTTTCCCCAGCTTAAGAATGTGATATCTCCGCTGCGGGTAATTTCCGGGTCCTGTTCAAACATCTTGACGGCGTCTTTGACAACGTAGCGGGTGCCAAGGTATCCGAATCCGGCGATAGAGTGGTTGACACTATACGGATGCTGGGATTCTTTTACCGAGTTATCGCTAAAAGTGGTCTTAGCGCGGTAGGTGATGTTTATCTTGCCGAAAACGCCTCCGTCCCTGTTTGCCAGCTGATAGGCTGTTGAACGGGTCAGGACGGCATTTTCCGCACTCCAGTAGTTTTTGCCGAATTCGCAGCCGATTTTGGTTACGCTTTCAGCTTTAACGTCCGGGTCAGGATCCGGTTTCGGATCAGGTTTCGGGTCGGGGCAATCTCCGTTCGGGCACTCTTCGGTAATGGTGTCTACTTCCGTGCCGCAAGAGGTTAATACTGATGTTCCCAATACAAATACGCAAAGGAGCATGATGATGCTCTTAACTGCCGCAGATGCGCAGCTGCCGACAGTGTTCAAAATTTGTTTCATATAAAAAATTATTTAAGTTATTAAAAATTTTTTTTGGTATATATGATTAAACTTTCCCAAAGGGAAAGCGCGGATAAATTTTAAAGCCCTGGCGAAAGCACGTATGCCGCAGAGCGTATATCTTGAAGGAAAACATCAGCAGAGCAAACGAAGATTTATGTCCTGTTAAACTCTATTGGTTTCCTAATAATAAAAAATGTAATACAATGACATAATTGTATTTTGTCTATAATAGAGTAGCATGTTTTATAATTTAAAACAACATAAATCCGTGTAAAATATTAAGTTTTAATAAAATTGCAACAAACGGCGCCAAATTGAATCTGACAAAATCTTGTTGGCAGCGCGGAAAACGAATCGGTATGGGACAAAAACGGCGCTTGCCGTTCTTATATTTGCAAATTTGCCGGCGAATCGGTTTTTGGCGGGAAAATTTGCGGCGGGATTGTGAATAAATCCTTGAAAATGAAATTTTTCTTGAAGAATCTTGCAAGCTGTTATAAATTTGCGGCAGTTTGATAACTAAGCGGCTGCGAATCACTTGTGCTTGCACCTGGCTTGCAGCCTTGTTTTAACTTTATTAGCTAATAGGAGCTGAATTGACCATGAGTAAATGGGTTTATACATTTGGTAACGGCAAAGCCGAAGGCGATGCCAGCATGCGCAATCTGCTCGGCGGTAAAGGCGCTAACCTCGCTGAAATGAACGTGGTTGGCCTGCCTGTTCCTCCGGGATTTACGGTTACAACTGAAGTTTGTACATATTATTACAATAACGACAAGACTTATCCGGCTGACTTGAAAGACCAGGTTAAGGCTGCCGTTGCTCATGTTGAAGGTATTATGGGCAAGAAATTTGCCGATGCCAACAACCCGTTGCTCTTCTCAGTCCGTTCCGGCGCCCGCGTTTCTATGCCGGGTATGATGGATACCGTTTTGAACCTCGGTTTGAACGATGAAACAGTTAAGGCTTTGGCAAAAGCTTCCGGTTCCGAAAGATTTGCTTACGACTCTTACCGTCGTTTCCTGCAAATGTTCTCTGACGTTGTTCTTGGTGCCGATCTTGATGAATATGAAGGCGCTCTGGAAGCCATGAAGAAAGCCAAAGGTTACAAGTCTGACACTGATTTGACAGCTGAAGATTTGAAAGAACTGGTTAACGAATATAAAGAAATCGGTAAAAGACTGGGAAAAGTCGTTCCGCAGGATCCTTGGGAACAGCTGTGGGCCGGTATCGGTGCCGTATTCGGTTCCTGGATGGCTGCCCGCGCCATTACTTACCGCAAGCTGAACAATATTCCGGGTGACTGGGGTACAGCCGTTAACGTACAGACCATGGTATTCGGTAATGCCGGCGATGATTGCGCTACCGGCGTATGCTTCTCCCGCGACCCGGCTACAGGTGAAAACGTGTACTACGGCGAATATCTGATTAATGCTCAGGGTGAAGACGTTGTGGCCGGTATCCGTACACCGCAGCCGATGGCTTCTAAAAATGACGGTACTTCTCTGGAAGAAAAATGGCCGCACCTGTATCAGGAATTGGTTGATGTTCGCAACAACCTGGAAAAACACTACAAAGATATGCAGGATATGGAATTCACCATTGAACACGGTAAATTGTGGATGCTGCAGTGCCGTAACGGTAAACGTACTGCTGCTGCTGCCGTTCGTATGGCTGTTGAAATGGTTGAAGAAGGCCTGTTGAACAAAGAAGAAGCTATCATGCGCGTTGGTGCTGACCAGTTGGATCAGCTGTTGCACCCGATGCTTGACCCGAAAGCTGAAAAGAAAGTTATCGCTACCGGTTTGCCGGCTTCTCCGGGGGCTGCCGTTGGTCGTGCCGTTTTCAATGCCGAAGACGCTGAAGCGTGGGCTGCCAAAGGCGAAAAAGTTATTCTTATCCGTAACGAAACTTCTCCGGAAGATATCGGCGGTATGCACGCTTCTCAGGGCGTTATTACAGCCCGCGGCGGTATGACTTCTCACGCGGCTGTTGTAGCCCGCGGTATGGGTACACCGTGTGTTTCCGGTTCTACCGACATTACAATTGATTATGCCAAAAAGACAATGACAACCAAGTCCGGCGTTGTTATTAACGAAGGTGACTGGGTATCTCTGGATGGTGCTAAAGGCCAGATTATCGAAGGCAAGATTCCGACAGTTAAAGCTGATACAAACAGCGGTAACTTCGGTAAGCTGATGAGCTGGGTTGACGAAATCCGCACCATGAGTGTTCGCGCTAACGCCGAAACACCGAAAGACGCTCAGACAGCTCGCGATTTTGGTGCCGAAGGTATCGGTTTGGCTCGTACAGAACATATGTTCTTTGATGCTGACAGAATTCCTGATATGCGCGCCATGATTTTGTCTGAGAACGAAGAAGGCCGCCGTAAGGCTTTGGCTCGTTTGCTGCCTTACCAGAAGCAGGATTTTAAAGACCTGTTCAAAATTATGGACGGTCTGCCGGTAACGGTTCGTTTGCTTGATCCGCCTTTGCACGAATTCCTGCCGCACACTGATGCCGAAATGCAGGAACTGGCTAACAAGATGGGTATGACTTTGGAACAGGTTAAGAATCGCGCCAATGCTTTGCACGAAGCTAACCCGATGCTTGGTCACCGTGGCTGCCGTTTGGCCGTTACCTATCCTGAAATTGCCGAAATGCAGACCCGTGCTATTTTGGAAGCCGCTTTGGAATGCCAGGAAGCCGGTGTTAAAGTTACGCCGGAAATTGAAGTTCCTTTGATCGGTTCCAAGAAAGAGCTGGACATTGTCAAGGCTGTTATTGATTCTACAGCTGAGAAAGTCTTTGCTGAAAAAGGCAAGAAGATTGACTACCTGGTCGGTACCATGATTGAATTGCCGCGCGCAGCCCTGATGGCTGAAGAAATTGCAGAATCTGCCGCATTTTTCGGTTTTGGTACAAACGACCTGACCCAGACAACTTTGGGTATGAGCCGTGACGATACCGGCGCTATTCTTGATGAATACCGCGCTAAAGGTATCTATGTTGCCGATCCGTTTGCTTCCATCGATGTTGACGGTGTTGGCAAACTGGTTCGCCGCGCAGCTGTTGAAGGCCGTGCAACTAATCCGGATTTGCATCTCGGCGTTTGCGGTGAGCATGGTGGTGATCCTAAATCTATCGAGTTCTTTGACGAAGTCGGTTTGGATTATGTTTCCTGCTCTCCGTATCGTGTTCCGGTTGCCCGTTTGGCTGCCGCTCAGGCCGCTGTTAAGCACAAAGGCCAAAAGAAGGCTGTAGACGGCGCTTGTCATGGCGGATGTTCTTCTAAGAAGTGCGCCTAAAGACAGGTAAGCAGTTTATCTGATAAAAAGCGTCTGATTTTATGTCAGGCGCTTTTTTCTTTGACAATATGAACGGAAAATGATAAGGAGGGGGTGAAGATAAATTATTATGTTTCATTAAAAATAAAATTATTATGGCTACGTTGACTTTTAAACAGTTTTCTGAAGTTTATGATTTGTGTTCAAGAATGTTGTCTTTTGATGTTCTTTTGCCGGCGGTTAAAGAAGGGGCTTATCATGATGCGGTTTTGCGTTTGGGAATCCGCGGAGATGTGTCTTCCGGACGAGCGGCAACGTGGCAGGAAATAGCTGACTATCAGAAATTTCAGCTTAAGATGTATCTTAAAAATTTTTGGCAGGATATGCTGACGGAAGATGGGAGAGGTGACGAACTTCAAGATTTTTGGCCTTTTATGTGCGATAATCCTGAACTTATTTTGTTTATGGGTAAGGAACTTTTTGCATTTATGCTGGCAGCCAGGCAGAAATTTTACCGGATGGATGAAGAATGTGTGCTGACGAGCAAAGAAGCGGCAAAGATTTTGGAAAGTTATTCTTTTGATGATGATTTACATCGTTGTTTTGCTGCCTTAATGGTTGTTAAGCTTGAATATTTTGGTGACAGTTTGGCTTTTTCGACGGATTATCAGATTTTTTTGAAATGGATGCCGCAATGGCAAGAGATGTATCCTGATGTCAGGGAGGCGATTTCTGTTCGGTTATCTGAGTTAAAAGATGCAGGTTTGGTTAGATTACGCATTCTGGAACATCAACGGCTTTATGATGCTTATTGCAGTGAAAGCTGAAAACGAAAGCGCCGGATAATATCCGGCGCTTTTTTGTTGAATTTTGCCGGGATTTGGGCTAAGAACAGCGTATTGAATTTATTTTTATTAAAATTATTAATTAAGCATATCATTATGGAAAATGAATTACAAAATCTGTTTGATTTTAATCGTGACATGAAAATGTTGCGGGTGCTTGAAGCAGAAGCCATGACCGACCATCGGTTCAGCGGCGTTTATCTTGATAAGGTTTCTCAGCTTCTTTATTTGATGGAACAACGTTTGGCGTTATGGCGGATTGATGAAACGTCTTTTTCATCAATGGCGGATGTTTATTCGTGTCTGCGTTGTTTTTTCCGGGAAGGGGAAATCTTGCGGAAAATGGCTGGGGAATTGGCAAAAAACAAGGTTGACAGTTCTCGTTTTTCAGCTATGGCTGAACGTAGCCGGGAACGTCGAAATTTTCTCAGGAAGAGATGGAACGAGAAATTTCCGAAAAGCGGCGATGCCGGTTGTGAATTTGACGGGCATGGCGATTTTGTGACTTTGTTTCAGGTTTTGGCGGTTAATCTTGACGTGCCTGAGGATAATCTGCTGATTGGCAACGAATTAAAATTTTTGTGTTTGCTGAGAAATCTGTTGTCTTCGAAAAAAGATTTTTGCCTGAATATCTGGCAGGAAGCAAGTACGGTTTTGCTTTCCGGGCATATGGTTGATTTTATCAGCTTTCATGCCGGAACAGAAGAGGTTAAAAATTTTATTTTTTGGTTTAGCGGTTTTGCGCATGACCAGTTTAAACTCAGCTTTTTTTATTATGCCAAAGATGCGGAACTCTTATGTCAGCGGCTGAGAGAGCGTTTGGAAACCGAGGGAGAGCGAAATGACGCTTTGAAAAGCCTGCTTCATGATTTTTCATTACGATTGTGATTTTTTAACGGCCGGAAATTTCCGACCGTTTTTTGTTTTGAGTGAATTTAATTGCATCCTATATCGTATTTGTAGCCGTATCCGTTACAGGCTGAATAATACATATAATTGTGATATTCAGCAACACATTGAGACATATTGGTGCTGGTGTAGTCATATATATGTCTTCCATCATCGCAAGCATACCATATGTCGTATGATGTATTATTATTGTTTCCGCCGCCGGAAGAGGAACATCCGGAGCCGCCGCAGCGTTCGTCGCAACTGTCTATCGTCCCGTCGGAGCAGCAGTCGC
>UQAB01000005.1 GCA_900538765.1 uncultured Azospirillum sp.
AGCGCGGGAGAATGTTCGTCCTGCGACGGCAAGAAATACAAGGTAAAATGCGACCCGAATGCTTATGTCAACGGTTCTGTTTGCGGGGCGCAGGGCGGCAGCGGCGGAAGTTGTTCGGACGACAGCGGCACACATTACAAAAAGTGCAACTGCCCGAATAATTACGAGTGGAACGCGGGGCAGAAGAAATGCGTTTGCGCGACAAGTTTCAAATATGCCTGCAACGGGACGGGATACGCCGGCGGCGAGGGCAACAGCTGTGACGGGAAGTTTGGCAAGTGCCGATGCGCCTCTGGGTATACATGGGATGCTGCGTCGGGGGCTTGCGTTTGTTCAGGGACGGACTGGTGTGCGATAAACCAAAACTGCGGGGCTTTGGGGTATGCGCAACAAAGTTGTGAGGGGGCGGCGGTCAAGTGCCCCTTTGATACATCTTACGTTTTCTGTTTGGACTAGAAAGGAGAAAAGAAATGAGAAGAATATTTTTAATGAGTTCGGTTTTGTTTGTGGCTCCTTTCACTTTTGGCGAAATGGGCGAAGTTTCGGCGCAGTGCGTGGCAACAACGGATTGCGCCAGTTTGGGATATACCGAAGCCTCCTGTCCAAACGGCGGCATAAAGTGTCCCTTCGGAAATTCTTGGAATTGCAAGGGGGACGGCTGCGGGACATCTTATAAATATACTTGTACCGGTGCCAACCAGATAAAACCGATCAGTGGAGCCTGCGGCGGAAAATATGTGTCCTGCTCGTGTGCGCCCGGCTATGAATGGAAAAGCGGCGCTTGCAGCAAAGCTTTGCCTAAATGCCAGATTGGCTATATTTATTATACAGATAATACCTGCTCTTATAATATGGACAGTACAAAAACGCCTAAAGGGGTTGTGGTTTATGCTAAATCTGGCGGCGGCGGATATGCTGTAACAGGCCCCAGTTCTAGTGCGCCCAACAGTTATCTTATGGAAAATCACTATTATGATAATATGCCTAAATTATCCTTGGCAGAAGCAAAAACAAATTTCAATGACTATGGCGGATTGGGAATTCCTGCTGGTGCGGCACAATCTATGCTGAATAATATGACCGAAGTAGCCTATGGATTAGCTAAAGCAAGATTCGTAAATTTTGAAGATTTTTCTTGGGCAAATTACCGTAGTTTTATAACCAGCACAGCCGTTGAACCGACAACAATCGGTGGTGGAAAAGCTGTTTGGGGTTTCAGTATAAGGCTAGGCTATTATACCGGCTCAGGAAGTAATTTAACTTTTGACACAAGTGGTTTGATACAAATACCGCTAAGTGCTTTTGATGGTAATATTTATATGTGGCAAGGTTTTGAGTTTTAAAAAAGGAGAAAAGCAATGAGAAAAGAAAGGAAATCGTTCTTTTGCCTGGCTGAGAATGTTCTTGTTGATAGCTTTAGATCCCGAAACAAGTTCGGGATGACAGTTATGTTGTTGGCGGCTCCTTTCACTTTTGGCGAAAGCGGCGAAGCTTCGCCGCAGTGTGTAGCAACAATGGACTGACGAAGATTTAGCGACTAAATATCAATCACAAAGTATTCACAGTTGGCAAAACGGCGACGAAGACCAAAATAATGTTGATAAATATTATGCATTAACGCTCCGTGCGTAGCAACGGCAACACGGTTTCCTTCTGCCTTGCTCTTTATTTTCTCCAATGCCTTTACCGACCGGTTAATGCTTTCGCGGATACTTTCCCCGCCGGGAATTTTGGCGTCAAAATACTGGGGATGTCCTTCGTCATTGATAATTTCAAACAAATCGCCATATTTAGCATGAGCCTCTTCGCTTAACATCCCTTCGGCTTCGCCAAAATGCACTTCTTCCAAGCCACTGACACTTTCAACTTCCGCTCCGACATAAGATGCGACAATTTCCGCCGTTTCAATGGCGCGAATCATTTGGCTGGAATAGATTACCGGAAATTTCAGCACAGCAAGAGTTTGCCCCAAAACTGCAGCCTGATCTTTTCCGTTTTCATTCAGCGGCAAATCCAGCCCTGCTCCCTGAACAAGATTTTTCACGTTACCTTCGGTTTCTCCGTGTCTGAAAATATAAAAAAGCATCATATCCCTTTCTTTAATTATTTGGTTTAGCGTAACCACAAAATGGTAAATTTCAGGTTAAAGACATATACATACCCGATTGATATAAAATGTAATATTTATTGATGTTATAACTGCGGTTTCTTAATTGTTTATTTATATATTTCAGTCATGATTTGCGGTGAAATAAATTACTCTAGGAGACAAAAAGATATGGCTGAAAAGAAAATTGACGCCCAAACGGAGCTCGACGAGCAGAAGTATGTTGACGAACTGGTCAACAAAGTAAGCGCCGCTCAGAAGATTTTTGCAACTTATTCCCAGGAACAGGTTGACGAAATTTTCAGGAGAGTTGCACTGAAACTCAGTTCTCTGCGCATTCCTCTGGCTAAAATGGCTGTGGAAGAAACCGGCATGGGCGTATGGGAAGACAAGGTTATCAAAAACCATTTTGCTTCCGAATATATTTACAACAAGTTTAAAAATGTCAAGACCTGCGGCGTGATTGCCGAAGATCCGGCTGGCGGCATGATTAAAATTGCCGAACCGCTCGGCGTGATTGCCGGTGTTGTTCCGACAACAAACCCAACGTCAACGGCGATTTTCAAAACGCTTATTGCATTAAAGACCCGCAACGGCATTATCTTTTCACCACACCCACGTGCGAAGAAGTGCACGGTTGAAGCGGCACGTTTGATGCTTGAAGAAGCGGTTAAAGCAGGCGCTCCGGAAAACATTATCGGCTGGATTGAGAATCCGAGCATTAACATGACCCAACTGTTGATGAGCCATCCGAAAGTCGACGTTATTCTGGCGACCGGCGGCCCAGGGATGGTTAAATCAGCCTATTCTTCAGGAAAACCGGCTCTCGGCGTCGGCGCCGGCAATGCTCCGGCTGTGATTGACGAAACGGCAGACATTGAAACCGCCGTCAGTTCAATTTTGATGTCCAAGACATTTGACAACGGCATGATTTGCGCTTCCGAACAGTCTATTGTCTGCGTTAAAGACGTTTATGACGCTGTTAAGGAAGAGCTTGTCAAACGCGGCGCTTATATTTTGACGTCCAAAGAAAAAGAAAAGCTTGGCAAAGTCATTATGATTGATGGCAAGCTGAACGCAAAAATCGTCGGTCAAAAAGCGGCAACCATCGCTGAAATGGCCGGCATTAAAGTTGCTCCCGAAACAAAGGCGTTGGTTGCCGAAGCCAAAGAAGTCGGTTCTCACGAACCTTTCTCGGCCGAAAAGCTTTCTCCGGTTCTGGCTCTTTATAAAGCCGCCAATTTTGAAGAGGCAACAGCCAAGGCCAAAGAATTGGTTACCTTTGGCGGTGCCGGACATACATCCATTTTGTACACGGCGCAGCATAACGATGACCGCATCAAATATTTCGGCAATGAACTTCATACCGGACGCATTATGATTAACTGCCCGTCCGCTCAAGGCGCCATCGGCGATATTTACAACTTCCGTCTGGAACCCTCTCTGACTTTGGGCTGCGGTTCATGGGGCGGAAACTCGGTCAGTGAAAATGTGGGAGTGAAACATCTTATGAATATCAAATCTGTCGCCAAACGCGAAGAAAATATGCTGTGGTTCAGAGTTCCGAGCAAGGTTTATTTCAAGCCGGGTTCTCTGCCGGTGGCATTAAAAGAACTGAAAGGCAAGAAAAAAGCCTTTATCGTTACGGACAAACCGTTGTTTGATTTGGGATACACCAAACATATTACTGACGTTTTGGAAGAAATCGGCATCGCTTATCAGATTTTCAGCGACGTTAAGCCGGATCCGGATTTGACGACGATTAATCAGGCCATCAAGATGGTTGACAGCTTCAGTCCTGACGTTATTATTGCACTCGGCGGCGGTTCGCCGATTGACGCGGCCAAAATTCTGTGGCTGATGTATGAACATCCCGAACTGAAATTTGAAGATTTGGCTATGCGCTTTATGGATATCCGCAAGAGAATTTTTGAATTTCCGCCTCTTGGCGAAAAAGCAGCTATGGTTGCTATTCCGACAACATCAGGTACCGGTTCGGAAGTTACGCCTTTCTCAATCATCACTGATGACTCGACCGGCGTAAAATATGCGATTGCCGACTATGCCCTGACACCGACTATGGCTATTGTGGACGCCAATCTGGTTCAGTCCATGCCGAAAGGTCTGTGCGCTGCGTCCGGTATTGACGTTATGACTCATGCGTTGGAATCTTATGTTTCCGCCATGGCTACCGAATTTACCCGCGGTTTGTCAATTCAGGCCGGCCAGCTGATTATGCAGTATCTGCCGAAATCTTATGCCGAAGCAGAACCTTATGCCCGCGAGCGTGTTCACCATGCGTCAACAATCGCCGGCATGGCTTTCGCCAACGCTTTTCTTGGCGTCTGCCACTCTATGGCACACAAACTCGGCGCGGCTTTTCACATTCCGCACGGTTTTGCCAATGCCCTGTTGATTTGTCAGGTTATTCGTTTTAACGCAACGGACAAGCCGACCAAGCAGTGCATTTTCCCGCAGTATCGTTTTCCGAATACTAAGGCGGCTTATGCTTCCTTTGCTGCGGCTCTGGGCATCAATGGCAAAGATGATGACGCCAAAGTCAACGGCTTAATCAAGGCTTTGCAGGATTTGAAAAAGACACTGAACATTCCACTGTCAATTAAAGACTGGGGTATTTCGCGCGAAGATTGGGACAACGCTATGGAAACGCTTCCAGTTCTGGCTTTTGACGACCAGTGCACCGGCGCTAACCCGCGTTATCCGCTGATTGAAGAAATCAGAAAACTTTATGAATATGCTTATGAAGGAAAAACTGATTTTGATATCTAAGGATTGATTTTAAGACAAGCCTCCGATTTTCGGAGGCTTTTCCTTTTTCAGGAAAGAAATTGTCAACAAGACGGAAAATATTTAATCAGGCTTCGTCTTTGTGAAAAACATCTTGCTAAAACAACGTCCCTGTGTTACCCTGATATTAAGCAGTAGAGTTTGCTGCTCAGGGCGTAGTAACCCTTCATAAAGTCAGTCGTCAAGCATAATTACGACTTTAAATAAGTGTATGCTGATATCTGTCTACAATAGTGCTAGGGACGGATGTCGGCGTTATAAGGCTTCGCACGAAAGCGCTGAGCCGTTTGACTTTATACGGTTACTAACATCCGCCCGTCTTCTTCATGAAGCGGGTTTTGTTTTAACTTAAAGCAAGGATGTTTTTAACATGAATATTAATCTTAAATTTTTACTCTGCGGAGCGGCCGTATGGCTTGGCTGTTTTCCGCAATCTGTTACAGCGCATTGCGCTGTAACAGATTGTTTGCAATTAGGCTATACTTCTCTTGAAAAATGCGACAATGGCTTAAAATGCCCGTTTGGCGAATATTGGGCTTGCCCTGCTCCTAAAGAAGAAAAAGCCATTCTCGGAGAATGTACCGGTTATGCCAAAAACTGCAAAATAGGGCAGATTTTGAACAGTGACGGAACTTGTTCTGATTATCGTGTCAATGGAGTTGAGCCCGTTGGTGTCGTTGCTTATATTGGCACTGATAACTGCGGCCAAGCACTAGCTTTGGAAACGTTAAAAAAAGATGCAATTGACGGTATAGCATGGTCAAGAGAAAAAGTAGATATTCCAGGGTTGAAAAATTCGGATGGCAAAACCGATTTTGACAGCTGTAAAAATACGCAAACTGTTTTGGATTACAGTTATAAAGCGTATGGAGACAGCGCATCAAGTTATTATCCGGCTTTCTGGAATGCACATGATTATACGCCGAGTTCAGCGCCATTGACAAAAGGAAAATGGTGTCTGTCTGCCGGAGGTGTCTTGGTTAATGTTTATAAAAATATTGACGCCATAAACTTGGGATTTACCAGAATCGCAGCGGAAAGCTTTGGAGGCAATCATTATTTGTGGTCATCATCTCAGTATTCGTCTGGTGAGGCAATGTCCTGGCAATTTCGTTGGAACTCTTTGACGACAACAAACAAGTTGACGGACAGGTATCATGGTGTTCGCTTTGTTATAGAATTTTGATTTTCTCCGTCACAAAAAAGGAGCTGAAAATCAGCTCCTTTTTCTAGCCCATGAGTTTGCCGTTATGAGAAACCGCATTGGCCGGCATATCTACAAAGTGAATCCCCACCAGAGGCCCTTCGGCATTGAAATGCATTTGAGCAAAATCGAGAAGCTGTTTGGCTAAATCTGCCTTTTTATCGCCATAGCCGATAGATTTGACTTCAATCAAAGCACCGGGATTTTTGCGGCTTCCGCCAAAAGCAATCGTCATACCGGTGTTTATTTTTACAGTGACGGCGCTTTCCGGCTTATTCAGCGTTTTGACAATCATATCCGTTACTTCCTCCAACATTGCATCGGTAACAGTTGTTTTGACATTGGTATCTATCGTTACAAAAGGCATATGTTTCTCCTAAATTTCCAGTTCAAAATATTCGCAGTTATTAAAACCGCGTTCTTCATTAAATCGGTCATACCAAAACAGACTCATAATGTGTCCATGCGTGGCAACGCCCGCAGTATAATGGCGGCAGTTTTTCTTTATATAAGCCAAAGCCTGTTTAAAACGCTCCAAAGCTTCAGATTTGCTTTCTCCGCCGGGAATTTTGACATTCCAATGAGAATCCGGAACATTGACCAATTGCTCAAAAAGTTCCTGACCGTATTTTTTTATCATATCAGCTTCATACATCCCCTCTGCTTCGCCAAATCTCATTTCCTGAAGCCCGTCAACGACTTCAACCGGCGTGTTATGCGCCGAGGCTACAATATGCCCGGTTTTGTTGGCTCGCTCAAACGGGCTGGCATAAATAATCGGCAAATTTACAGGCGCCAGTTTATCCCGCAGTTCTTCCGCCTGTTTAATCCCTTCCGAATTGAGTTCAAAATCCGGCGTTTGGCAGATTTTCAAATCATTGCCGTCAGTCCGTCCGTGGCGAAAAATATATAATTTCATTTATTCCCCCTTTTTTGTTCCGCTTTCAATATAAGCGCAAACAAGACGAAATGCAAGACATAACAAAACCCGCAAGGCCGGTTGACCTGCGGGGTTAATAAATTTTCAGAGGCGCTTGAAGCTGACATTGATTTTTTTGCGGCTGTAACGGACATACAGGCGTTTGACCTGTGCCTGTTTCTGGTTATTGCCAATCGGGTAACGAATATCCAAATCCTGCCAGTTAAAAGCCTCACGGCCGTTAAAAATATTAAAATAAGAGGCCAGCGTGACTTTTTTGTTCATCTTGCGCTGGATTTCCCAGGCGATAAACATATTCTGCGCAGACGTTCCCAAAATACGCGGTATCAAAACATATTTCTGCGGAAGTGCCGGATACAACTTAAGCCAGGCGTTTCCGGCCTTTTTACGGCTTCCGTTCTGACACTCAAACGTTTTGGCATCCTCTTCCATAACGTATTTTTCAACATCTGCCTTATTCAGGCGCCAAGAAGGGATAAGCAGGAAATTATTATTAAAGTCAGCAACCAGCTTGAACTTTTCGCTGCCGATTTCCGTTTCCATTTCTTCAATGTGCTCGTCTTTAACAACAAGGCGCGGCTTCGTTTCAATCTGTGTTACAATATCATCTTCCCGGTCGGTGATTTTGCCGAAGACCTCCTGAGGAATAATGAAACGGCGGTTGTTTTTGTCTTCATCTGAAACAAACTTCGGAATAGCAACATAATGCTCGAATGTCCCCTGTTTGTTTTTATAGACATTACAAATCCAGATGTCATAGGTTTGTCCCTGCCTGAACACCGGTTCTTCATTTTCCAACCATGCGCCCCAGCTTTTCAGACAAGTCAGACGGCGGAATGTCGGTTTGCCGATAAGTTTGACGTACTTACTGTTTTTGTACTCTTTAGCGACATTTTTTTCTGAAAAATTAATCTGTTTCATAATTATAAATATTTAAAAGTTAATAAAATAATATTTTTATGCGCTTACCATAACACTTTTGACAAAATTTGCAACAACAAAAAACCGGGCGCTTTTTTTCAAGCAATCCCGGTTTGGCGAAAGAAAAGCCTTAATTCTTCATCAGGCATTTTTTGACAGAAGCACGATAAGTTTCATCTTCACTGCCCCAATAATTTTCAGCTTCAATATTATCAAAGCCGGAAAGCAGGCTTTTCCACGGATTGGCTATCTCCGAATAAAAACTGCTTGCTTTGCGCCCATCAATGAAACATGGCATCATCCACCCCAATTCTTCAAGGCAGGCCATACAGAACAGACGAGCTTCGTCACCGTGAAAATTATCCCCGTTCAAAAAAACTATACCGTTAGCAAAAGTGATGCTTATCCCATTTCCCTGCGATTTCAGGCGCAGGCAACGGGTAATAATCCATTCAAACTCATGTTTGAGATATTCAATTTTCTTGAACTCAATCTCCTTGCCGTATTTGGCATAGGTTCTGACATGGCTGTGATTTTCAGCATCCGTAAACTGCAGTACATCTGGCGCGGTTTCAATACTTTCAAAGAAACACAACGGCACTTCATAAATAACCGGAAAATCATCATTCATGCGGATAACCGATATGGCTGTTGCATTATACTCTTCATTAATTGTTTTGGTCAGCCAAAAATCATATTCTTTTCCGGCGACGAACTCAAAACAAGAATGAAGACATTTCAGACGTTTGGCATATATTCTGCCGTCAACCAGAATCGAACATTGTTCAAATTCTTTTTTTACGTCTCTTTCTTCCGTTAAAATTTTCATAATTATAAAATATTTGAGTTAATAATAAATTTTCATATTGTTTATAGTCTATTTTGTACAAAAAAGCAAGAAAAAATCCTTGTAAAATTTACAAGGATTTTTTTCAACCTAAAAATATCTTAATCGGCCTGGTCGACACCGGGTTCGGTGACTTCGTCAGCCGCGGACGTTTCATCCGTATCGGCAACACTGTCACCCAAGACCTCTGAACCGGTTTCGTCTTCCAGCTCCTCATCGTCGCCAGCGTCAGCCTCCAGTTTGGTAACGGAAACAACGCTTTCGTTTTCCGCCGTTCTGAACAGGATAACGCCTTGCGTCTTGCGGCCGGCAATACGGATATCGGCCACAGGCATACGGATTAACTTGCCGCCGTCAGTAACCATCATAATCTGATTGTCATCCTCAATCGGGAAGGAACTGGCGATTTCCTTGTTGCGGGCAGACATTTCCATATTGGCAATACCCTGACCGCCGCGGCCGGTGACGCGATATTCATAAGAAGAGGTACGCTTGCCGTAGCCGGTGGTGGTTACAGAGAGGATGAACTGTTCATTGGCTTTCATTTCTTCATATTTTTCAGCCGTCAGAACGCTAACCTCAACGCCGCTTTCAGCAAATTTGACCGGCTCGTCGCCGCCTCTTTCAGCCTGAATACGCTTGAGGGCAGAAGAAACGCGGCCATATTCCTCTCTCTCTTCAGATGAGGCGTCGCTGTGGTTCAGAATAGACATGGAGATAACCTCGTCACCCGCTGCCAGCTTAATACCGCGGACACCTGTGGAGTTACGGCCGACAAACATACGGACTTCGGTTACCGGGAAGCGGATACATTTTCCGCCCTTGGCCGCAAGCATAACATCCTGCTCTTCCGTACAGATACGAACATTGACAAGCTTATCGCCCTCATCAAGTTTCATGGCAATTTTACCATTAGACTGGACGTTTACAAAGTCCATCAGCGAGTTACGGCGGACATTGCCCTGCGAGGTGGCAAACATGATGGACATATTATTGCACTCTTCCTCATTCTCAGGAAGCTTCATAACTGTTGTAATGTTTTCGCCCTCGCTCAGCGGCAGAAGGTTTATGAAAGGTTTGCCTTTTGACGTCGGCGAGCCGAGCGGCAGCTTGTAAACTTTCATCTTATAAACCTGTCCTTTGGAGGAGAAGAACAGCACCGGCGTGTGGGTTGAGGCCACGAACAGGCGGGTAACAAAATCTTCTTCCTTCGTTGCCATGCCGGATTTGCCTTTGCCACCGCGTTTCTGCGCCTTATAGGCATTCAGCGGCACGCGTTTTATGTATCCGGCTTCGGTAACAGTCACAACCATTTCTTCGCGCTGGATTAAAGATTCAATATCGGTATCATATTCAATATCTTCAATTTTGCTGCGGCGCGGTGTGGCATATTCATCTTTAATGGCAATGAATTCGTCACGCATAATGCCGAACAGTTTTTCGCGGGAAGCCAAAATCGACAGGCATTCTTTGATTTCATCTCCCAAACCGTATAATTCCTGATGTATCTTATCTCTTTCCAGACCGGTCAAGCGTTGCAACTTCAAATCCAAAATTGCGCGTGCCTGATCTTCAGACAAGTGATAAAAACCGTTTTCAACCTTTCTGTCCGGCTCATCAATCAACTGTACCAGAGCTTCAACCTCTCCTGCCGGCCAGGCTTTTGCCAACAGAGCCTCCTTCGCTTCCTGCGGATTTGGCGAAGTCCGAATCAAGTCAATAACCGGGTCAAGATTTTCAACGGAAATAGCCAGACCGACCAAGATATGAGCGCGATCGCGTGCTTTGTTCAATTCAAAAATTGTGCGGCGGCGGATGACTTCTTCACGGAAATCAACAAAAGCCGAAATGATGTCCTTCAGATTCATCATCATCGGGCGGCCGCCGTTAATTGCCAGCATATTCATGCCGAAGCTGGTTTGCAGCGGCGTGAATTTGTACAACTGGTTCAAGATGACATCAGGCTGATAATCGCGTTTTATTTCAATAACCACGCGGACACCGTGACGGTCAGATTCATCGCGGATTTCAGAAATGCCCTCGATTTTTTTGTCTTTTACCAATTCGGCGATCTTGGCAATCATCGCTGCTTTGTTGACCTGATAAGGAATCTCGTGGACAATAATCGCTTCTTTATCCTTGCGCAGTTCCTCAATGGTGCATTTGGCGCGCATCATCACCGAACCGCGGCCGGTATAATAAGCAGATTTTGCTCCGCCGTAGCCCAAAATCAGGCCGCCGGTCGGGAAGTCAGGTCCGGGAACGATGCCAATCAGGTCATCAATCGTAATTTCCGGGTTATCAATATAAGCGCAGCAGGCATCCAAAACCTCGCCCAGATTATGCGGCGGAATGTTGGTAGCCATGCCGACGGCAATACCGTTGGCACCGTTAACCAGCAAGTTGGGGTAACGTGCCGGCAAAACCGAAGGTTCCTGCAAGGTTTCATCATAGTTCGGAACAAAATCAACCGTGTCTTTGTCGATATCTTCAATCAAGGCATGAGCCACTTTGTCAAGGCGAGCTTCGGTATAACGCATGGCTGCGGCGCTGTCACCGTCCATGGAACCGAAGTTACCCTGCCCGTCAACCAGCGGCAGGCGCATAGAAAACGGCTGCGCCATACGAACCATGGATTCATAAATCGCGGCATCGCCGTGCGGGTGATATTTACCCATGACATCACCGACGATACGCGCGGATTTACGATAAGGCTTGTTATAGTCATAGCCGTTTTCGTACATACCGTAGATAATGCGGCGGTGTACCGGCTTTAAACCGTCACGGACATCCGGGAGCGCACGCGCCACAATAACGCTCATGGCGTAATCAAGGTAGGAACGGCGCATTTCCTCGGAGATTTCAACCGGCATGATACCGTCGACATTCGACGGCGCGGCCAGTTCTTCAATTTCTTCTGTCATATCATTCCTTTTCATTTACTTTAAACTAGGGAGAGTATAGTAAAATTCCAAGGTGATAACCAGTACTTTTACCGACTTATAAACACCCTGTCGCGCTGTACGGGCAAAAAAACCGCCTTAAAATCGATTTTTCAAAATCTACGGGCTGAAAAAGTTAACGTCCCTGTTCCCTACAGGCAAAAAAAACGGTTCCGAACGGAACCGTTTTTTATCACACTGTTTCTATTGAAACGGGATTGTTTTATCGCCGATAATCTGCCGCATCAGGGTAACGACACGGGCTCTTTTCCAATCTCGAATAATATAAAGTAATTCTTTACTCTGTTGCTCATAAACACCCTGCGAAGCAACAACGTAATCAAAATCTCCGTGTCCGTAAAGGCTACCAGAACGACCCATAGCCGTCAGAGCGTCCCTTAAACTCTCATTATACTTTTCTGGAACACGTTTTGTACGAAACGGGCCTTGGAAAGGTTCGGCACAAGAAATATACATTTCTCCGCCATGACTGCTGATAACGGCAAAATTGCTGACAACCGGAATAGCTTTTTCGCTTTTATACACGAAAAAGCTATCTCTCGCAACGTTTAAGAAACAAACCGCCGTCAGCGCCATATACACCAGGCAACACGTCATGTTTCTTATTTTGTTTTTTCTTATACAGACGTAAATAGCTATTTCATATATAAGAATTTCCAATACAGCTCCCAGCAAAAACCCGAAACTGATGTCAAACATTCTTCCCGCTGACGGATCGGTTGAATTAAAACCGCCGCCGGTAACCAAGCCATAGAACCCAAAACACAGTATGTACACAACCAACAACAGCACAAAAGAAAGCGTTTTATCTTCTTTTTCATTGTTGCATAAATAGGAAAAGATTATTCCTAAAAGTATTCCGAAGAATACACCCCAAAAATTTACAATAAAAATCGGTACCATAATTTTAAATTTTTAATTATACTAAAAATAATATTTCACTGTTTTGCTTATAGTTCTTCGCCTGCTTTTTGTCAACAACATTTGACAAAAAAGCGCCCCGGAGGACGCTTCTGATTTTTTCAAACTTTCTGACTTAGAACGGAATATCATCATCCAAATCAGCCGCCGGAGCCGCTGCCGGAGATGCATCCCAACCGCCGGAAGACGAACCGGAGAAAACGTCATTGCCGCCGGCAGGCGCACCGTCGCCGCGGCTGTCAAGCAATGTGAGGTTACCGCTGAAATTCTGCAGGACAACTTCGGTCGTATATCTTTCGGCGCCGGTATTGTCTTCCCATTTACGGGTCTGCAACTGGCCTTCAATATAGACTTTTGAACCTTTACGGAGATATCTTTCGGCAATATCCGCCAACTGAGAGTTAAAAATCACAACACGATGCCATTCGGTGCGGTCTTTTCTTTCTCCGGAAAGCTTGTCTTTCCATGTGTCCGTCGTCGCAACGCTCAAATTGACAATTTTGGAACCGCTCTGCGTGTTGCTGACTTTCGGATCAGCGCCGAGATTACCAACCAGGATTACTTTATTAATACTTCCAGCCATTTTTTTACCTTACTTAATTAAATTAAAAAACTTTAAATAAATATAGCCGATTATTTTTAGAATGGAACAGAAATCAGTAGACCTGTGTATATTGTCCGTCACGGCGGCGGTAAATGCCGAAATTGAACGTATCTGCGGGCGCGCCGTTTTGAAAAGAAACATTGCCCCAGGTCGTATTGATTGTTTCTTTTTTCAAAGTATCGGCCAATTTTTCATAAGCAAAGGAATCTGATTTTTTCACCAGATCTTCCCACAGCTTTACCGCGGAAAAACCATAAACGCCCAACCCTTCCGGTTCAATGCCGAGCAGGCGCAGATTAACCAGGGTGGCGGCAAAATCGGGGTTGTTTTGCAATGACGGCAAGCCGATGTAATAGTTTTCGTCGCCATAACGTCCCATGATTTTAAAATAATCTTCCTGAGCGGCATATTTGTTGCTGAAGATGACAAACTCTTCCTTTTCGGACTTCAGCTCACGCGAAATTTCCGCCACCTGCTGCGGTGATCCCAACACATAGGCAATATGCAAATCATCTTTCAAAACTTCCTCCGACAAAGCGTCTATATCGTCATAAGAAGCATAGCTGTAAGCCTGAAGCATATCCAGCTTGCCGTTCTTTTTAAATTCCTGTTGCAATGCTGCGGCAATATCTATTATATCCCGGTCATTACTGTCATAAATCAACGCCACTTTTTCTCCGGCAAAACGTTTATTGTAATAATTATAAAAATCGACACTCTGGGCATCCTTATAACCGGCAAGTTTTACCAAGCCGGGATGTTCTCCTTCCAGACGCCCTGAGTTTACGGGAATCGGCAATATTTGAAAAATTTTGGCTTTGGTATAAATATCAACCACCTGTTCCAATGCATTGGAACAATAAGGCCCGATAACCAGAGAAACCTTGTCGGCCTCAGAAACATTTACAGCCATCATTTGCGCAGTAGAAACCGCCAAGCTGTCGTTACAGCGCTCGTCAACCGTTATCAGGTTTATTTTCTCTCCCTTAAGGCCGCCGCTTCGGTTAATCTCGTTCACGGCAATACGCACACCCTCGATAATCTGCCGGCCAAATTCCTGATATTCCCCCTCTTCCGGCGCTATTACCGCAATATTCACCGCTGCCCCGGCTCCGGCAGCGGCAAAGAAAACGACTCCTCCTAACGTATATGCAAGCTTTTTTAGCATTTTTGCGATAATATCTCTAAAAATTGTTCATCCTGATTAGTTTATCCTAAACTCCTTAAAAATGCAAGTTTTCTATCACATCAAATCTAATATTGACAAAATTTGCGCCAAGTGGTATATTGAATGCGTTTTAATACAATTATGTTTAATTTAAATTATTATAAAATGAAAAACTTTTTACGTTATGCCAACGCCAATGCCATGGCGACAATTTCAATCTGCAATATGGATCATACGGTTCAAGATTTAAATTTATGGAAAGTTGATCTTGTTCAAACGGAAATTGAGCTTATCAGCCTCAATCCCGCCATTGACGGACAACACAAACTGATTTTGGAGTGGGTAATTACGCCGCCGGATTATGACGAAACCATCGACAACCGTCTGACGATTTCTCCTAAAGGCGCCCTTCGTTATCGCAGTGCCAAAATCATCAAGGAAACAATTATTGAGCCCAGTGATGACAAGCCGATTATTCTTGACGACCTTGATATGGTAAAAGACGAAAACGGCACTTTTGTTGCGGTCATTCCCGAAAAACCCGATTATGTCTGGTATCAGCTGGTTGAAAAAAAAGCCGTCAAAAATGGTGAGAACGTTATCATTTATGATAAAGAGCTGAACTTGGTGAAAAAGTAAAAATTAAAGGAGTACTTTGCGGTACTCCTTGTTTTTTTAAGCAGAAAGCTCCTACTTTAAGGGAAGAAGGCTGGTTTTCAGGATGGCATTTGCTTCATGTTTGTGGATAGGATGGTGTTTTCGTCCGGCTCCCGGGGAATGATGTCAATGTGAAGGTCGTATCCCATTTTATCAAGATAAGTCCAAAGTTCGGAAACGGATCCGTTATAAAGTTCTTTCTTACCGCTTTCGAGAAGCATGACTTTTAAGGGCGTCAGACCGGTGATGTTTGGCATATCTTCAAAGATAAAGTTTCGTTTGCGGCGACTGTCACGCAATTTTAGTCCCAGCCTTTTGAAGAAATCGGTTTTATTCTTTTTCATTTTCTAAAGCTCCTTTGTTTGGATAAAACAAAACCGCCAGAGGGAAGTCCTTATGGCGGTGGAGCAAAGACCTAAAATATCCCCTTACAGTCACATTCAGCACCAGCGAAAACCTTATAATGCGCCGTGATTTTATGCCGCCGCTACTTATTGCTAACGGCAAATAAAATTACAAGCAGGATGAGGTTTTCACTGGTGTCCGGAGGATTTGCCTTTAAGAAGCCCTTACCGCACAAAACGCCTTGTCAATACAGCCGGTATTGACTGCGTTGTTTTGTTAGTAATCATCTTCTCAAAGAGCAAACTGAATGTGGCTGTAAGGGGATATTTTAGGTCTGAACTGTCAACATACAGTCGTCCATATTCAATATATTGGGGATACTCCACCTGGAGGTGGATATTTATTTCGAGGTGTTTTTGAGACACCGCAGACAGAACGCCTGTCTGCAAGGGGGAAGTGTAATGAAGATACCGGAAAATGTAAAGTGATTTTTTTGAATATGACTTTTTTGTTGCATTTTTGTTCTTTTGTACTATATTCTGCCATGGAGAAAAAATATGGCGAATGATTTTATTGAAATTAAAGGTGCGCGCGAGCATAACCTCAAAAATGTTGACATCAATATTCCCAAAAACAAACTGACGGTTATTACCGGCCTTTCCGGTTCGGGAAAATCATCTTTGGCTTTTGACACGATTTATGCCGAAGGGCAGCGCCGTTATGTGGAAAGCCTGTCAGCTTATGCCCGGCAGTTTTTGGAACTGATGAAAAAGCCCGATGTAGACTCGATTGAAGGCTTGTCTCCAGCCATTTCCATTGAACAGAAAACAACGTCGCACAATCCGCGGTCAACCGTCGGTACCGTGACGGAAATCTATGACTATATGCGCCTGCTGTGGGCCCGGGTCGGAACCCCCTACTCTCCCGTTACCGGACTGCCAATTGAATCTCAGACCGTCAGTCAGATGGTTGACCGTATCGCCGCCATGCCTTTAGGTACCAAGCTTCTGTTGCTGGCGCCGATTGCCCGCGGCAAAAAAGGCGAGTTCAAAAAAGAATTCGAATCACTGCAAAAGCAAGGATATCAGCGCATTAAAGTCGACGGCGAGGTTTATAACCTGGACGAAGTCCCGAATTTAAGCAAAACCATAAAGCATGACATTGAAGTGGTTGTTGACCGTGTCGCCGTCAAACCCGATATGCAGGAGCGATTGGCGCAATCCGTTGAAACGGCTCTCAAGCTCAGCGACGGTTTGCTTTATGTTGAAAACAACGATACAAAAGAGCGCACAGTTTTTTCTTCAAAATTTGCCTGTCCGGTTTCCGGCTTTACCATTGAAGAAATTGAGCCGCGCCTGTTTTCCTTTAACAACGTTTTCGGTGCCTGCCCGCACTGCGACGGTATCGGCGCAAAATTGTACATGGATCCGCTGTTGATTGTACCTAATGAGAATCTTTCGCTGCATCAGGGAGCGGTTGCGCCGTGGAATACCGGAAAATCGGCTTTTTATACCCAGACAATCAATTCCCTGGCCGATTTTTTAAGAATTGACATCAACACGCCGTGGAAAGAACTGCCGGAAGAAGCCAAAAAAGTTATTTTGTATGGTTCCGGCAATGTCTGCGTGCCGATGTATTATTCGCGTTTTGTTACCGATAAGCCGTTTGAGGGGGTTATTCCCAACATGGAGCGGCGTTTTCTGGAAACAGATTCATCATGGGTTCGTGAAGAATTTTCAAAATATCAATCTGCTGCGCCATGCGAATTTTGTAGAGGGAAACGCCTGAAGCCCGAAGCTTTGGCTGTGAAAATAGACGGCTTGGATATTATGGACGCCTGCGAGCTGTCCATCAACAAGGCTTATGACTGGTTCAGCGGCATAGAAGCCAAGCTGTCTCCCAAAAAAGCGGAAATCGCCCACAAGATTCTGAAAGAAATTATTGACCGGCTGAGCTTTTTAAATAATGTCGGTTTGAATTATCTCAATTTGTCCCGGCAGTCCGGTACGCTGTCCGGCGGCGAAGCTCAGCGCATCCGCCTGGCCTCGCAAATCGGTTCAGGTCTCACCGGCGTTCTTTATGTTTTGGATGAGCCCTCTATCGGCTTGCACCAGCGCGATAATGACCGCCTGCTGGAAACGCTGACGCATCTTCGTGATATCGGCAACAGCGTTATTGTCGTCGAACATGACGAGGACGCCATCCGTGCGGCAGACTATCTGGTGGATATGGGGCCCGGTGCCGGAGACAACGGCGGAAATGTCACGGCGGAAGGTACTGTTGAAGAAGTTCTGAAAAACAAAAACAGTCTGACGGCGCAATATCTGAACGGCGAGAAAAAAATTGAAGTACCGAAAACCCGCCGCAAGGGGAACGGCAAATTTATCGAGCTTAAAGGCGCCAAAACCAATAACCTGAAAAACGTCAACGTTAAAATCCCTCTCGGGACATTTACCTGTATTACCGGCGTTTCCGGCGGCGGTAAATCTTCGCTGATTTTGGAAACATTGTACAAAGCCCTGAATAAGGAATTAAACGGCAGCCGTGAACCAACCGGAATTTATTCGGAAATCAAGGGCGTTGAAAATATTGACAAGATTATTGATATTGACCAGTCGCCTATCGGACGCACGCCGCGTTCCAATCCGGCGACCTACACGGGGCTGTTCACCAACATTCGCGACTGGTTTGCCGGCCTGCCGGAAGCCAAAGCCCGCGGATATGCTGCCGGACGTTTTTCATTTAATGTAGCCGGCGGACGCTGCGAGGCCTGCAAAGGGGACGGCGTCACCAAGATTGAAATGCATTTTCTGCCGGATGTTTATGTGGAATGCGACGAATGTCACGGCAAGCGCTTTAACCGCGAAACACTGGAAGTCAAATACAAAGACAAGTCTATTTCCGATGTTTTGGATATGACTGTTGCCGAGGCTTATAAATTTTTTGATGCCATTCCCTCGATTAAAAACAGATTGTCCCTTTTGCAACAGGTGGGGTTGGATTATATTCATCTTGGGCAGCAGGCAACGACCCTGTCCGGCGGTGAAGCCCAGCGTATCAAGCTGTCAAAAGAGCTGTCGAAAAGAGCAACCGGGCGGACGTTGTATATTCTGGACGAACCGACAACCGGCCTGCATTTTGAAGACATCAACCGCCTGCTCAAAGTCTTGCACACGCTGGTTGAACAGGGAAATACGGTCATCGTTATCGAACATAATCTGGATGTTATCAAGACAGCGGATTATATCATTGATATCGGGCCGGAGGGCGGCGACGGCGGCGGGCGGATTGTCGCCAAAGGCACGCCGGAAGAAGTGGCTAAAGTTAAGGAAAGCTATACGGCCAAATATCTTAAGAAATTTTTGTAAAGCAAAGCCCCGGTTAAAGAGCCGGGGCTTTTGTTATTTTCCTTTGAGAAAAGCTCTGACCTGCTTGAGGCGGGCTTTGAGCTCCTTGCGTTTCTGATTATATTTCTTACGCTTTTTGCCGAATGTGATTTTTGACAACAGACGGTAACGCCAATATCTGATTTTGTTTTTAGTGTAATTGCCGATATCTTTTATTATAGTTTCATTATCGCATATTGACGCTTTGTTTGGGGAAGATAAAATATTTCTTATACAATCATCAAAATAAGCCATATGTAAAATATTTTGATATCTTTTTTGTCCGTAAAAATATTTTTGATATTGTTTTAAAAGACCTTCAAAAGTGAATGCTTCTCCTCCTCCCAAAGTAATCCATTGTTTATGGTTTTCATACCATTCATCGTATGCTGTCCCTGAGTAATATTGCCACGGTTTCGTCCTGTCCAACAAATGAATAAGTTTGGCTTTTGATTTGTCTTCAAAGGGAAATGCATGATAAATAAGTTTGGGAAATTCTTCTACTTGTAATGAGAAATCCTCAATCATCAGCTGTAATATTCCCTGCTCGGCATATTTTATATACCCGGAATATAAATCCAGTTTTTCATATAAATATTTTCTAAGTTTCAGCGGTTCTTTAAGTTTATCTGAAAAAATGACAAGCCCGGAAGCATAAGCCTTGGCCATCATGTCATATCCCGGAACATTTTTTATGAAAAACATATGTACGCCGTGTCCTTCGGGATACGGATCCAAATCTATTGACATGGAAATTCCGGTATTCCCATATTGCAATAAGCCGGAAATATCATCAGTAATCAAAAAATCAGAATCAAACCAGAAAACTTTTTTGTAACTGTCTAAATATGTTAACATCTCAAAACGCACATAGGGCATATTAGAAAAATATTTCAATCTCTCTCTGTCTTTTAGATTTTTTATTTGAAAATCATATATTTTGAATGTTACGGGAAATATTTTTTGTATTGTTTCTTTGTCTTGTTCCGTTGCCGTTTCATCCGTATAAATGACAATATCGTCAAACATATTCGGAGAATGTTTTTTCAAGCCGATTAATACATTGCCGACAGAAAACAAATAATTCCCTGTTGCGGCCATAATTAACAATGCGTTCTTTTTGTTCATAACGATACTCCTTTGCATTTTCTATATTTTTGTTTGTATTTATTCCTTATTTTCCCGAAAGTTATTTTATAAAGAATTTTATATTTCAGAAGACGGAGGTTATTTAAAGGATCTGTATTGGCAATATAGGAAACAGGAATAAGCCTTACAGATGAGTATTTTTGAAGCAGTTCCTCAAAGAAAATTGTGGAAATAAACTCAGATGTCCATGCTATCTGCCGAAGATGCTCCGTATTCTGAGAGGTAAAATCTTTGAAATGCCGGTCCAACTGGAAACATACATCAAACAAGAAAGAACAATATTGAAAAAAGTATTTTTTTGGTAAAATAAACATATTAAAGGAAAACATTTTATTATCACGAGTAATATTCTCAGCAAGTTCTTTATACTGTTTTTTTTGAGATACTATTTTAACCATTTCCTCAAAAAAATCTGGGATTTTTGCGTAGTTACAAAAACTTTGTATGTTAGAAGTGATCGTCGGATATATTTTATTTACATATATAAAATCAGGAAGGATAATTTCCCCTTTAAAATATGAGGTAATATTTTTAAGTCCGGTTTCTTTTAAATATCTTTGCGTTATTGACGGATAGGTAGGTAATTGATTTAGATATCTTTTTTTGGGAAGTTTTGCTTTTTCATTAAGAATAAAATGCCTGCGGTAATGCATAAAACCGATATAATCGGGATTGCCGAGTTTATCGTAATTTTTCCAAGCCCAGTATAATGCCGTTAACTCACAGTATTTACGATTTTCTTTAGAGATATTATCTCCGGTATCATCGCCAATCATATTATCAAGCATCCATTGATAATCTCTTTGACTCATGGCACCGTCTTTAGAGGCTTCCGTGGCTAAAGCCCGACCGAGATGAATTGGGGTTAAAATATCATCTTTTAGCAAAACTGCCGGTTTATGATAACCAACAAGGATTTTTATACTTGGCGTTTTTTTCATTTTACATTCCGTTCAAATTAAAAGGTCTTTTTATTTTAACTGTTGCTAATGATAGTAATATTTTAAAAATAAGCAATAAACTTATATTTTTATTCACATTTTTAACCATAACCATCACAAAAAATATACATAAAAATATTAAAATAAAAAGACCTTTTAATTTGAACGCATAAACTGGAGGAGCATAATGCTTAAAGTGAAAAATCTTATTGTCGGTTGCGGGCTGAGCGGAATAATTTTGGCCGAACGTATTGCAACAGTATTAAAAGAAGAAGTTTTGATTATTGATAAACGTCATCATATTGGCGGCAACATTTATGATTATACCGATCAAGAAACGGGTATCACCGTTCACAAGTACGGTCCGCATGTCTTTCATACCAACATGAAGCATGTCTGGGATTATTTGAGCCAATTCACAAACTGGCATTATTTTCACTTGAAAACTCAGGCTGTCATTGACGGAATAAAGGCAACTCTGCCTTTTAATCTGGAAACGCTCCATGAGGTTCTGCCTCAATCACTTGCCAATAAACTTGAACTAAAATTAATTGAAGAATACGGCTATAATGTTAAGGTTCCTATTTTAAAGTTAAAAGAAAATAAAGACAAAGATTTGCAATTTCTGGCGCAATATATTTATGAAAAGGTTTTTTCCGGCTATACAGCCAAACAATGGGGCATGCAGCCGGAAGAAATTGATCCGGAAATTACGGCAAGAGTTCCGGTATACATCAGCAGAGACAGTGGTTACTTTCAAGACAAGTATCAGGGAATTCCCCGGTACGGCTATACGAAAATGTGTCAGAAAATGCTTGATAATCCATTAATTAAAGTTCAGCTTGATACTGATTTTAACAGTCTTCGTGAACAAATTTCCTATGGCCGTCTCATTTTCAGCGGCGCTATTGATGAGTTCTTTAATTATAAATTCGGGGAATTGCCATATCGCAGCCTAAAATTTGACATCCGTACCGAAAATTTTGAATATTTTCAAAATACGGCGGTGACAAACTATCCTAATAATTATGATTTTACCAGGATTTGCGAACACAAACACTTTTTGAATGAACAATCTGACAAAACCGTTATTTCCGTAGAATATCCGCAAGAATTCAAACGCGGTGAAAATGAACGTTATTATCCCATTAACAATCCCCAGACACAGGAGCTTTACCGGCGTTATCTTCAGGAAGCTGAAAAGCTTTCCAATGTTTATTTTGTCGGTAGGCTCGGTGATTATAAATACTACAACATGGATCTCTGCGTCAATCGCGCATTAGACTTTTTTAAAGGAATAAAATAATGAAAAAGCAAATTATTTTAATAGGTGAAGGATGTTGGTTTATAGACAGTTTTTTATATTTCAGAGAACACGGCTTTGACATCAAAGTCATCAAAACAAAAAACAGTCTGATCTGGTTTAAAGACAATTATGATATTTTAAAAAACTTTGATGCTGAAATTGTCAAGTTCAGCGACGATAAAAAATTCTATGAAAAACTGTCTTTATCTCCCGACACTATTGTTATCGGCGGTGGAAATTTCGGTGGAGATATCCCCAGTGTCAGCGAATTTAAAGCAATCGGCCTGGAAGAACTTGATATTTTATATAAGGTATCAAAATATAATTCAGACAATAAATCCGGAGCTAAAATTATCAGAACATTCAACGGGGATACCGGTTTTGGTTCTAAAGAAATGGTTAATATATTTAACAAAAAAATCAAATATACGGATATTTTAATTTTTGATAACGATTTGCTAAAAGAATTTGTGTTGACTAATATTCCCGAAGCAAGAAAGAAAAAATCTCTGTTAGGATGGCTGGAAACGCCGTTAGAACGTTATGTTTACCATAATACTTCTTCAAAATATGATAAATCTTTTGTTTCCGTCGGAAGAATTCTCTGTTCCTTACCGTTGAAATACAAAAAAATGGATATAATCATATATCCAAATCCTCATATGTTGAGGAAAGGAAAACTACGCAGATTTTTTACAAAGCTTAAGCATTGTCTGGTAAACGGCAGAAAACTCAGTTACAGTCTGGCTGGAAGAGACAGTTATCAACACATCCTTGAAGACAGAAAAAATTTTTATAAAACACACAAACAAATATGTTTTGGCTTGTCACATTTTTATGACATTTTCAGAGGAAGTGTTGATGATTACCATAAGAATAAAAAATATTACTTCACCCTGAAAGGACAAGTCAAAACCCAAAACCCTTATACAATAAAAGAGGCCAATTATGCTTTTATCAATAATCCAAGCAAAGATATCGGTTATCTGATGAACGGTATTATTCCGTTGATTTCACATGCCGAGCATAACGTATACAAAGAAATGCTGAAAAATAAAATGGCAATTTTGATAAAGACACCGGAAGACATAAATAAAGTTTTAAATATGAGCAACGAAGAAATCCAAGAATATCGTGACAACATTTATAAAAATCGCGCTTTATTTACTTTTGATCATGTCGGAGAAATGATTCTCAATGAATTATATTAACACGAAAAAAACGGCTGAGATTTCTCAGCCGTTTTTTCTATTTTACCTTTTCAAAAAGCTCCAGAGCGCGGGCAACGGTTTGATCCATATTGTAATATTTATAATCACCCAGGCGCCCAAGGAAATAAATATTTTTCAGCTTGGCGGCTTCTTGGAGATAACGGTCATATAAGACCTGATTTTCCTTATCCGGAATCGGATAATAGCGCTCATTTCTGCCGCGTTCAAAAGCTTCCGGATACTCAAATGAAACTACTGTTTTCGCAGATTTTTCATCCAGATAATATTTATATTCGACACTGCGGGTAAAATCGTAGTTTTCCGGATAATTCATCTGCGGGCCGCTTTGATAAAACGCCGTATCAAATTCTTCAAAACGTAAATCAAGACTGCGGTACGGCAATTCGCCAAATTTATAATCAAAAAACTCGTCTATCGGACCGCTAAAGAACAAGCGTTCACAGGAGATATCGTTTTTTACCGCAGAAAATTCAGTATTTAACATAACCTCAATATTCGGATGGTCCAGGATATTTTCAACCATTTGGGTATAGCCGTCTGCCGGAATGGCCTGATATTTGTCCTGAAAATAGCGGTCATCACGGCTGACATAAACAGGAACACGCCCGCTGACCGAGGCATCCAAATCTTCCGGACGGACGCCCCATTGTTTGACGGTATAGCCCAGAAAAACCTTTTCATAAACATACTGTGCCAAAAATTCCAAATCCGCATCTTTGGATTTTTTCAATTCCAAAATCGGCACTTTGACATTAAAACCAAATTTTTCAATCAGTTTCGCTTCCAGTTTTTCCGCCATCTTGGCCGGAAAAACCTTATGCAGGCTGTCCAAATTGAAAGGAATATTCACTTCCCGGCCGTCGATAACCGCTTTAACGCGATACATGAAATAATGCCAATCGGTAAAACGGCTCAAATAATTCCAAACATTCCGGTCATTGGTATGAAAGACGTGTGGCCCGTATTTGTGAACGGTGATGCCGTTTTTGTCCTTATAATCGTAAATATTGCCGCCGACATGGGCGCGCTTGTCAATAATCAGCACTTTTTCATTACATACTGTTGCCAGACGCTCGGCCAGAACAATGCCTGACAAACCACAGCCGACAATGAGATTTTTTACTTTTTTCATATTAAAATTTCCTGTTCTGTTCCCAATTCCACGCCGTTGCGATAATTGACGCAATATCGGTATATTCCGGCTGCCAGCCGAGTATTTCTCCGGCTTTGCCATTAGCAGCAAACAGTCGCGCAGGGTCTCCCGGACGGCGGGCGGCATATTCGACCGGACACTTTTGGCCGCTGACTTTTTCGGCGGCGGCAATGATTTCTTTAACCGATGTGCCAATACCGGTTCCGAGGTTGATACAACCGCTGTATTCGTCCAGTTTTTCAAGAGCCAGGCGATGCGCCTGGGCCAAATCTTCAACATGAATATAATCACGAATACAGGTGCCGTCCGGCGTATCATAATCCGTCCCGAAGACTTTGATATTCTCCCGCTCGCCTTTTATGGCTTTTAACACCAATGGAATCAAATGTGTTTCCGGCGTATGGCTTTCTCCGATTTCACCGTCTTTGGAACAGCCGGCGGCGTTAAAATAGCGCAAAGCAATATGACGCAGACCGTAAGCCTTTTCATAATCGCGGAAAATCTGTTCAATCATCAATTTTGTACGACCGTAAGGATTAATCGGGTTTTGCGGATGATTTTCATCAATCGGCACATATTCCGGTTCGCCGTAAGTGGCGCAGGTGCTGGAAAATACGATTTTTTTGACATTGTGCGCCAGCATGACATCCAACAGGTTAAGCGTACCGACAACATTATTTTCGTAATACTTCTGTGGTTTTTCCACGCTTTCTCCGACATAGGCAAAAGCAGCAAAATGAATTACCGCCTCAACTTCATATTTGTCAAAAACTGTGTTCAATGATGCCTTGTCTAAAAGGTCTGCCTTTTCAAAATGCGGCGTCAGGACGGCTTCTTGATGGCCGTACACCAAATTGTCGGCAACGACACAGCCATATCCCTTCTGCATCAGATGCTTTACGGTATGGGAGCCGATATAGCCGGCTCCCCCCATAACCAGAACATTTTTCATATTTATCTCCCGATGCAGGTATATTCAAACCCGGCATTGTGCGCTTCCTGCGGGTCAAAGATGTCGCGCAGGTCGACAATACGCGCGTGGCGCATCATGCCTTTTAAGCGGCTTAAATCCAAACTGCGGAAATCCTCCCATTCGGTCAGAATTACCAGAACATCGGCGGCGCGTGCGGCTTCATACATATCCGCAGCATAGGAAATTTTGTCACCGACCAACAATGCGGCATTTTCCATGGCTTTGGGATCATAGGCTTTGATTTTGGCGTTTTTGTTAATCAATTCACCGATAATCTGCATCGCCGGGCTTTCGCGACAATCGTCCGTACCGCCTTTGAAAGCCAGACCAAGGACGGCAATTTCCGGATTTTCAATATCTTTTACGGCATCCAGAATCCTTTCCGCCATTTCAACTTTACGAGCATCATTGCCTTTGATTGCCGCTTCAATTAAGCTCAGGTCAACACCACTGCGGCGCCCCATATAGGCCATGGCATTAGTGTCTTTCGGGAAGCAACTGCCGCCGTATCCCGGCCCCGGGTTCAAAAACTTATTACCAATGCGGCTGTCAAGTCCCATGCCTTTAGCGACTTCGTAAATATCAGCACCGGCCTTTTCACAGAAGTTGGCCATTTCGTTAATATAATGAATTTTGATAGCCAGAAAAGCATTGGACGCATACTTAATCGTTTCCGAAGAGCGGCGTTTGACAAACAGCATATTGGTTTTGCCCTCAAAAGGCTTATACAGCTCTTTGATGACATTTGCCGCGCGTTCGGAATTGGCGCCGACGACAATGCGGTCAGGATGAAAGAAGTCATGGACGGCAAAACCTTCGCGCAGGAATTCCGGCAGAGAAACAACGTCAAAATCTGCCTGAGCGTTCTTCTTGCGGATTAAGGTTTCGACATCATCGCCGGTTCCGACCGGGACGGTCGATTTTGTGGCAACGACCGTATAGCCCCGGAGATATTCAGCCAGTTCCGTTGCGGCAGCATGAATATATTTCATGTCGGCTTCCTTGGTAACCGGATGCGGCGGCGTTCCGACGGCAATAATCACCAAATCGGCATTTTCAACGCCTTCTTTCATCGAGGTTGTAAATTTGATGCGGCCGGCTTTAACATTTTTTTCAAAAAGCTCTTCCAGCCCTTCTTCAAACAGCGTTATCTTACCGGCACGCAAACGGTCAATTTTGCTTTGTTCCCGGTCGATACAGGTTACTTCATTTCCAAGCTCAGCCAATCCGACTCCTGTCGGCAAGCCGACATAACCCGTTCCGATAATCCCAATTTTCATCTTAAGCTCCTATTTGTGTTTTGAAATATGCGATTGTTTTATCCAGACCTTCATCAAGCTGCACTTTGGGTTCCCAGCCTAATTTGTTTTTTGCCAATGTGATATCCGGGCGGCGCTGCGTCGGATCGTCCTTCGGCAGGTCACGATACACGACTTTTGACTTTCCGCCGATTTTGGCGACAACTTTTTCAGCCAGTTCCTTAATGGTAAATTCTCCCGGATTTCCGGTATTGACCGGACCGGTAAAGTCTTTTGGAGAATTCATCATCCGCACCATCGCCTCAATTAAATCATCAACGTAACAGAATGAACGGGTTTGCGAACCATCGCCGTAAATTGTAATATCTTCGCCGCGCAGCGCCTGGCAAATAAAGTTGCTGACAACGCGGCCGTCCTGCGGATCCATATTCGGACCATAGGTATTAAATATGCGGATAACTTTGATATCAACGCCCTCTTCCCGCCAATAATCAAAGAACAAACTTTCGGCGCAGCGTTTTCCTTCGTCATAACAGGCGCGAATACCGTTCGGGTTAACATTGCCGCGATAAGTCTCGACCTGAGGATGAACCAAGGGCTCGCCGTAAACTTCAGAAGTAGACGTCTGCAGAATTGTCGCATTGTGCTTTTTGGCCAGTTCAAGCATATTAATCGCCCCAAAAACGCAGGTTTTGGTCGTCATAATGGCGGCTTTTCCCTGATAAGCCGGCGGCGATGCCGGACAGGCCATATTGTAAATCTGGTCAAGTTTTTCATCGACTGTCAACGGATTGATAATATTATGTTCAATAAACCTGAAATTCGGATTATCCGTCAAACCGGCAATGTTGGACATACGTCCGGTATAATTATTGTCAACACACAAAACCCGGTTGCCTTCGCTGATCAAACGGGCACACAAATTTGAACCTAAGAATCCCGTTCCTCCGGTTACCAATATTGTCTTCATGAACTAATTCTGCCTTCCATACATAAAAAACATAAGGCCGGGGATGGTGAGAAATACATGGATAACGTATCTCTTGTTTTTTAGAAATTTTCCTGAACATGGACAAGACACCCCGGCCCCGTTTCGCTAAAATGTCTAAAACAAAAGTTTTGCTATTTTAGACAATGACTGCATCTTAAACAAAATAAATAATTTTTCAACCCCTTATTATATTAGTTGTGAAGATTAATTCAGTATTTTATGTATAATTTTATTGTATATCTAATATTTACATTATTTGCAAAAAAAATAAAGGCTCCGAATTTTATTTTCGGAGCCTTGGGATAATTTGTCGTTAAAAGTTAAAAAGTATAATTCAAACCCAGCCCAAAGAGGTGAATATTGCCTTTATAACTGGCATAAACCGGTCCTCTGGTCGCATCGTTAGGATTGCTTCCGTCCAGAGCCACCTTGCTTTTGCGGGCGCGAATGTAAGTGTAACCGGCATTCAGGCTCAAATTGTCCGTTACCTGATATTCTGCGCCGGCAGAATACCAGACTCTGTCCGAATCGGGGATACGCGGCGTACGGGTGAAATCATTTACCGGCGTATTGTCATAAGCAAGACCCAAACGCAGTTTCAGTTTATCATTATATTTATAGGCAGTACCGACAGAATAGAACCAGACGTCTTTCCAGTTTTCATCCGTAATGCTCAGCACCGGACGATACTGTCCCTTAATCGTCAGATTGTCAAAAGATGACCAATAAGTTTTTTGCGCCTCGGCCATAACCGCCCATTTATCGTCAATATCATGATAGACACCGAAAGTCAGCATGGCCGGCGTGGTTAATTTTGCCGTGATGTCCTGACGATACAGCCCCATCGCCGCGGCAGCAATAACCGGCTGGGTAAAGGAAATTTTTCCGTTCAGCTTATGATGGACTTCGCTGCGATAACCAACGCCGAAACGCGTATGCGGCGTATATTCGTATAAAGCGCCGAGGACAAAACCGGCGGAGGTGTCGTCGCCCGACATTTTGGAACTGATTTTAACCGGCAGCGGCGCTATTCCCTGCGCAACGCCATTTTTCAACGTTGCATCGACATACTGGACGACCAAACCGGCGCCAAACGTCAAATCACAGGTTGCACGGTATGCAACCATTGCTGTCAGGTCATAAGTTGTCAATTCCGACAATGTGCCATGGTTGGCTCCCGACCAGTAAGGCGCATAATCCGTGATCAGACCAAACGGCGCGCTCAGCGACAAGCCGACAGAGGTACGGGAATTGACTGCATGAGAAACATAAGCCGACGGCAAAACTTTCTTGTCAACGATATGTGCCATTGAGTCATTATACCCATTCGGGCCGATACCATCATAACCGCTGGCGTTGCCGACAATAGCCGTAGCATTCAAAGAAGCGGAAGTTCCCGGCTGGCGGATAATGGCCGCCGGATTATAAAAAGAATAGGAAGCGTCTTCCGCTCCGGCCGTTGCTCCGGCGAAAGCATTTCCCATTGCAGCAGCAGATTGTTCGCGCAAAAGGAAACCGGCGGCCTCTGCCTCAGCCGAAGCCAACAGAATTGTTCCCAGAGCGGTTAAGGTTAAAATCTTTTTCATAAATAGTCACTTTTTGCTGTTAAAAACAAAGATAACTCTTGCAACAATTATTAACAAAACGTTATCGATTAATTTGTTTACAAAATTTTTCATGTAAAATCAAGAAGATAATTATTCACTGTGAATAGGGTAAATATTTTGTTAAAATTCAAAGACATAATAATAGTTGTATTTTATCTATCCAATGGGTTGAAATTTATTTCTTTACAAATGGTTAATATCCGAGTTAAATAAAGGGTAATATTAACTTGGAGTTTACGGGGTTGCGAAATATTGTCAGATTTTTCCTGCGGGCTGTTTTAACTGTTTTTAAGGTCAGATGCAAAATTGAATTTGATGAAAGCAAGCTGCCGTCCAAAGGCGTTTACGTTTCCAACCATGTATCTTATCTGGATCCCATTCTGTTATTTGCCTTTCTGCCGGGAAATCCGGTTTTTGCTCTTAACGGCCACCTCTACCGCAAGCCGCTTATCCGCTTTTTGATGAAGACTGCTGACATTATGCCCTTTAATCCGATTGAGCCGGGTGACATCAAAGAGCTTATCGCCAAAGTCGATTCCGGCCGGTTGTGCGTCATCTTTGCCGAGGGACGGGTTACGGAAGACGGAGGGCTTATGAAAATCTATGAAGCGCCGGGATTGGTTGCCGACAAATCAAAAGCGCCGCTGATTCCGGTATGGATTAACGGCCCGCAATACGGCTATTTTTCCAAGACCAAAGGCAAGCTCCCGCACCGTCCGCTGCCCAAGATGAAAATAACCGTCGGCAAACCGCGCAGTTTTAAACTCAAAGACACCCTGCGGCGACAAAGGGACCATATCAGCAACGAAGTTTATCTCATTCTGCGGGAAATGTGTTTTGAATCCAATTATAATCCCAATATTTCCCTTTTTGCTCAGTTGATGAAAGCCGCTAAGATTCATTCAAAATCAGGCTTTTTGAAACGCCCGAAGTTTATTGAGGACATTACCCGTATTCCCAACTCATACAAAGACATTATCATCAAGTCTTTTGTTCTCGGCAAATATTTTCAGAAACAGACAATGCCCGGCGAACCGGTTGCTCTGCTTTTGCCTAATTCCATTGCTGCTTTGTGCAGTTTTTTCGGCCTGACCGCCTATGAACGTGTTCCGGTTATGCTGAACTTTTCCGTCGGTGCCCAGAACATGGTTTCAATGTGCAAAACAGCTATGGTCAAAAAAGTTATCACTTCGCTGAAGTTTGTCAAAACTGCCAAGCTTGAAAGCGCTGTCGAAGTCATGAAAGCCAACGGCGTTGAGGTCGTTTATCTGGAAAGTCTGGCTAAAAAAATCAGCCTGCTAAACAAAATCGGCGCGTATGTCCGTTATAAACTCAAGCGTGTTCCGCACAAAGACGGCGGCAGCAAAAAAGCGGCCATTCTTTTTACTTCAGGTTCCGAGGGAGCTCCAAAGGCCGTTGTTTTGAGCCATGCCAACATTCTCTCAAACATCAAACAGATGTCATCCATTGAAACAATCAACATCACGGACACGGTTTTCAACGCCCTGCCGATGTTCCACAGCTTTGGGCTGACGGTGGGAACGCTGTTTCCGGTTTTGGAAGGTTCAAAACTGTTTTTGTATCCCTCTCCCCTGCACTATCGTGTTGTGGCTGAGATTGTTTATGAAATCGGCGCAACAATTATGTTCGGAACAGACACCTTCTTTCGCGGTTACGGAAAAATCGCCCATCCGTTTGATTTTCACAATGTCCGTTTTATGTTCGGCGGCGCTGAGGCCATCAAGCCGGATACGCGCAATATGTGGATGGAGCGGCTGGGAATTCGCGTTATGGAGGCTTACGGCTCAACGGAATGTTCCCCCGTCGTCTGCGCCAACAACCGCATATTTAACCGTTTCGGCTCCATCGGAAAGCTTCTGCCGGCTATTGAGCACCGCATTGTTCCGGTTGACGGCATTGAAAAAGGCGGCGAGTTGGTTGTTAAGGGTCCCAATGTTATGCTGGGCTACATTATGCCGGACAAACCCGGCGTTTTGGCGCCGCTGGAAGACGGCTGGTATCATACCGGCGATGTTGTTGAGATTGACGAGATTGGTTTTGTTTATATTAAGGACCGGATTAAGCGCTTTGCCAAAATCGGCGGGGAAATGGTTTCGTTAAATGCCGTTCAGGAAATGGTGTGTAAAGCCTATGAATGGATGGGCGCGGAATTTCAATATGGTGTTGTTGCCATCCCGCATGAAAGCAAAGGCGAGCAGATTGTTCTTGTGACCAACAACAAACAGGTCACGCAGGAAGTTATTCATGATTACATCAAAAATAACGGATTGTCAGAGTTATATCTGCCAAGACTCATTTTGTTTAAAGAGCAGCTTCCCGTCTTTGCAACAGGCAAAATGGACAATGTTTCCCTCAAGAAACTTGTGCTGGAAGACCTGAGCAACGCCGCCTGATTTTTTATATTTTCTAATTTCTTGACTTTTTTCCGGCAGAAGCCTATAAGGACTATGTCTTTTTATTATTTTACCAAAACAACATTATTATGGAAAAAGTTAAATTTTTACAAAGTGTTAAAACCATGCTGGACGCATCCGGTTTTAGTATTGAGGATTTAGCGGAACTTTACGGGGTTAAGATTGTTCTTCCCGAAATGAAGAGCGATGCTCCGGAAAGAGGCAGCCTTGTTTTTGACAGTGAGGGAAATTTCAGGTATGGCGTTGTTTATGAGGGCAATGTCGTTTCCTTTAAACCGCTGGAAGGGCAAAAAGTTCTGGGAATTTGTTTTGAAAACAAAGTTATCACACTCAAAGACGCTCCTCAGAAAATGAGCTGGCCTGAAGCAAAAGCCTATTGCCAGCAGATGATGACCGAAGGGAAGAAAATGACGCCCGGAAGCTATAATTTCTGGCTTAATTTTAAGGAAAGAGCCAATGCCGAAGTCATTAACGCCATGTTAAAATATTTCGGCGGCGAGCCTATTCAGCTCAGTTCCTGGTACTGGACAGCTTCTGACAGGCCTTATACTTACGCCTGGCGCTGGTGCTTTCTGCATCGTGACTGGAAAAACGGTCAGCGCGAAGAAGTTTATTTGGTACGTCCGGTTTATAATTTGTAAAAAGCTAAAGGCTTTGGAAAACTCCAAAGCCTTTTTGTTAGATTTTATAAACTAAGCGGACGCGAAATGTATAAGACGTTTTTTTATCTTTGTCCCATTTTTTTTCCACCGGATTCCAGTCAGGAGCCGATTCATCATCCTCAGGCGCGTCAACCCAATACCATTTGTCACAACAAAGAATATTGTCGCCGCGCAATTTCTCGAGCATTTTTCCGACTTTCTTCCCTTTTGCCGTACTGCTTATTTTTTTCCAAAAAGATTTTGAACCAAGTAAACCTTTTCTTTCAAAAAAGCGCTGATTGCGCGCATATACAGCGGCACTCTCTTGCGTCATAAGTTCAGGCGCATCTCGCAGAGTTACAATAAAGCCGCGAAAGACAACACCGAAAACTGTCCGTTCTTCCCTGTCGCTTTTTAACTGACTAATCAGGCCATCCGTATAAGCAATTTCTGCCGGATAGCATTTCTTTGTCCATTTTTGAAACAAACGCGTCAATATCCCTGAGCGTTTTATTTCCCCATAATTACCAAAAGCAAAACTTTCATCCTTACATAAGCAAGGTGCATCTTTCTCTTGTTTCATAATAAAAAATATTTTAAAATTTCACAAAATTATATTTTAATACTATATTTTTATATTGTTTTAGACAAAAAGTCAATATTTTTCTCCTAAATGCCGGGTCGTGCACCGACGCGGTGGAAGCTGGGGCACCCGGACGCCGGGTCGCGGAAAGTCTGCTGTTGGTTGTCCCGTGCGTAAGGAAGCACTGCGTGCACATTGTGCCTGCCACTTTGTCATTTTTCTCTCCTCTCATCAAAATTAATGATTGAACAGTGGGAATTTTTATGCTATAGTATCCTTGTGATGACAAGTGTGGAGGATACGATGAAGAATATTTCCCAAGTAATATTGCTGTCAACTTCGTGCCTGATTTGGTATGGAGCGGACAATGTTTGTGCTTCTGTTAATGTTTTTTCCGGTATCCCCAAGTCAGGTACCCACAACACACTACACACAACACCTTACCTTGCTTATCCACACTTGTCGTCTGCACACCCACGGGGTGTCGCGGAAAGTTCGCCGTGTCTTGTCCCATCTGCTGAAAGCGCGATGCTTACATCGTGCCTGCAGGAAGAATCAAACCGTCATATTCGTGTTGCCTCAGTCTGCTTCATCACCGATACGGGGGCATGTTCCGGGGAGAAGTTCAGTAATGACGAAACGCCGGGAAATGGCAACGGCAATCCCGGTACTGTCCCGGATTATGTTTCTGACGAAGATATTTGTGTTGCTGCAGGTTATAATGTGACAAACTGTTCTGCCGGAATGCATGGCGAAGGCATTTGTCCTGCAAACAGCCGTTATTTTCAAAAATGTGTTTGCGATACCAATATCACTGAAACTTGCAATAAACCTTATTATGGTGTTGGAACATCGTGCAACGGCAAATATGCCTCATGCAAGCGTGATGACGATAAAGCCTGCAAGGAAGACGGATACACAGAAACTTCCTGCGCCAGCGGGTATGCGGTTGAATCTACCTGTTCTTATAATTCCAAATATAAAAAATGTAAAAAATCTTCTTGTGACGGTTATTATGATTGCGGCGGAACTTGGCAATATTGTACAGGAACAATATGTGCTAGCGACTCATCAAAATGTTCCGTTTCTTGTGCTGGAGATTATTTCCCTTACAGCTGTTCTTCTTTCGCTGCATGCTCCGCAGCCGGAGGCATTTACAGAAACGGGTATTGTTCAAAATCCTGTGGTTCTTCAGGCAATTCATCTGGAGACTCTTCATCTTCCGATAATGATAATTCCGGAAGTTCGGTTTCAGAATGCGAGAATCCTGGCTGTCATGCCAATGCCTATTGCAGTTCATATGGCAGCTGTCATTGCAATGATGGTTACAGAGGAAACGGGACAACCTATTGTGATCCTGATCCCTGTTATGGCGTGACTTGTTCTGATCCTAATGCTTCCTGTAATTCTTATTGGGGAGGAATATGCTCCTGCAATACCGGTTACGGAATGAGTTCAAGCGGTTTATGCAAAGCACATTATACCAGTGAGTGGGTCTGTTGTGACGCAGGATTTGATTCTGATACATATAGCGCTTGCATGAGCGCCGGACATTATGGTGATGCTTCTGCTTTTGTTTCAGAATGCGAAGCTCAGGGAGGTTTTAGAAGCAGTACAATTAGCTCTTATTGGGTAACTTCTTCTTATAAGGTTTGCAGCTATCAATGTTATTTTCCCGATTCCAGAGATGCATACCCATAGTTTCATTCAAGCTTACAAAAATTTTATTGATATCTTAAGTTTTTCCGCCTAAACTTTTGGCAGAGTTTATTGCAGAAGAATTCAGACAATGAAATTTTACAAATATTTTATTTTTTCTTTGGCTTTTATTCCCGGAACAGCTTTGTCCGGGGAAACATCTTATACGATCAACGGCGGAACCGATTTGCTTTATGGCTATTCCGATGTTTCAACCCGTTATGAAAGGCTCGATAAAAACAACAATTACGTCGGTAATGTTCATGTCAACGCTGCAGTTGAGCATGATTTTAACGAAGAATACAACGGAGGCTTATATATTGATTTGATGGCCGGCAGCGGTATGGAAATTCAAAATTATACCTTTGGTAGCTGGGGCAAGGAAATATATGGCGTTCTTAATACGCCTTACGGGCAAATCGTCGGCGGAGAGACATCGAACGCGGCGGCTCAGCTTCAGCCGGATATTCCCGCTTACGGCCCGCTGAGAATCAATAATTCCGCTATTGTTGATTTTATTTCAAATCCAAACTGGTATCGCCGCAATCATAAATACAGCAGCTTTAAAACTCTTAATTCTACAGCGATGAACACTGACGGAAGCGCCGCAAAAATTTCTTATTACACACCGCAAATCGCACATACGATTTTAGGCTTTTCTTATATTCCTGACACTTACAGCCGTACCGGACTAGTCAGCAACTACGCGGATTATTCCCGAAAAGACGCTTATGTTGCGGCTTTGTATCACGAGGCAGATTTAGGATTTATTGAGACGGCTATTTCTCTCGGCTACGGCATTTATCACAAAACGGACAAAGATTTTACAGCCGCCATTGCCGCTTATCGGGGAAACTGGTCCGCCGGTGCCAGCTATCGCAAAACTTATGTAGACGGCAACACTTACCATCTGAAAGCAGACAACCGCAATCCTCGAACGCCGCAGTGGTTTGATAATTACCGCGAAGGACAAGCCTGGAGCACGGGTATCGGATATCGTTTCGGCCCTTATAAGGCCAGCCTGTCCTACTTTAAGTCTGAAGCGGACAATACGCGCAATAAAGATGAAATTATTATGCTGGCAAATGATTTTCAGGTAAATAAGCACCTTAATATTTATGCCATCGCTGCCCATGTCAATTTTAAAGGAGAAGACAGGGATATTCACGATAATAATAAAGGATACGCTTTTGTAACGGGAATAGGAATTAATTTTTAGAGGTATGAAATGCCGAATATTTTATTTTTAACCGATGATGATTTTTTTGCCGACGATTTGAGCGAGCAAATCAAATTGTATGCTCCTGAGTTTGACATTTTCAGAGAAGAAGACAAAGATAAGCATTATCATATTATCGTTGTTGATGAAAAAACAGACAGTTTGAAAAATATCATAACCAAAGCGCCGGTTTTTTTGCTGACACAAAATGAAAATACCGATGCCAATGTTCAGCATATCTTTACCAAGCCCTTAAAACTGAGAGATTTTTTAGATACATTGCAAGCAGGAATTAACCGTTTTGAAAACAGCAGCGAAGGATATCTGACTTTCAACCGTTATGAACTGCGGCCAATGAGCAAGGAAATTTTAAACTTACGCAATGCCGAACTGATTAAGTTAACGGAAAAAGAAGTTTCAATTATCAAATATTTATATAAATCGCAGGACAGAATCGTCAGTAAAAACGAGTTGCTGCAAGAAGTTTGGGGGTACAGCCCCGATGTGACGACGCATACGATTGAAACGCATATATACCGCCTGCGCCAGAAAGTGGAGCATGACAATCCCGATGCTCAGATAATCATCACCGAGGAAGGCGGCTATTTATTAAAAATTTAACATTAAAAGCTAAAGCTCCAAGATAAAACTTGGAGCTTTTGTTATTAAAGAGATAAATTCTCTAAGTCCAATACCGGACGAACACAATAACAGAAAGAAGTACTGCTTCCGCCTCTTGAACGTTTGCCAAAGATATCAACAAAACGTCCTGAATTTCTAGACGTCCAATACATCTCGCCCTCTTTAAACGGCTGTCCTTTGAGAATCAAGCACATTGCATTGATTTTTTCTGCAACTTCATCTTCAAAATCTGAAGCAAACTCTTTACAGGGAAGCATTGTTTCCTGCCCTTCGATTTTAAACCCACGGCAATATTCTACAGCTTTTTCCCAAGGCATTTTTTCCGATGCATCTTGCAGGGTGATAAGCCAATTTTTCCAGATAATACCTAACGGTTTAAGCCCTTTCAGCGGTACATTTGAACGAACAAATCCTTCGTACATCACTTCCATTACAAATGTTTTCCCGTCAGCAACAGCAAGATTTTGCAATCGTTTTTGCTCTTCGGCGCAATAGTCAGATAATTCCTGAACAGTACAGCCCTTAGCTTCCAAGAATCTTTTAGCCTGTTTTAAAACTTCAATTTTTTCCATAAAAATATAAAATTAATAAGTGAATAATAAGTTATATCACTTAACTTTTATCTTTTTATTAAACAAAAATCAATCTTTTTAAAATGCAAAGTCGGCTAAAACCGGTACATGGTCAGAAGGACGCTCCCAAGCGCGGGCGGTTGTTAAAATTTTATAGCTTTTAACATTATTTTTCAGAGGCGGCGTCACCCAGATATGATCCAAACGGCGGCCTTTATTGTTTGTTTGCCAGTTTGGATTACGATAACTCCACCAAGTGTAAAGTTTCTCCGGTTCCGGATAAAATTCACGGGAGATATCTACGAAATCCAAAGAATGACGCAGGCGGGTCAGGCGTTCGATTTCAACCGGCGTATGCGAAACAATTTTAAGAAGCTGTTTATGGTTCCATACGTCATTCTCGAACGGCGCAACGTTAAAATCACCACAGATTATCATTTTTTTGTTTTGGTACTCGTCTTTATGCTTCTCCCAAAATTCGGCGACATCATCCATAAAGGTCAGTTTGTGCGCAAAGGAAAGATTGGCTATCGGGTCTGGGATATCTCCGCCGGCGGGAATGTAAATGTTATGCAGTTCTATCTCATCAAACAGCACTGCTTTAATATGACGTGCGTCTGTTTTTCCGACCCAGTTTAATTCTTCGACATTGCTTAATGCATACTTTGAAAGAATGGCGACACCGTTATACCCGGCCTGACTATACAAGGCAATATGCGGATAGCCCAAAGCCCGCACCTCATCAAAGGGAAAATCTTCTTTTTTGGCTTTGACTTCCTGAAGGCAGAGGATGTCCGGATTTTCGGCTTCAACAAATTTTTTCAGCAACTCCAGACGGATGCGGACAGAGTTGACATTCCAGGTCGCAAAACGAAAATTAACGGCAGTCATTTTTATCTCTTTTTATTAAATTTGAGCGGGCTTTTTTGCTGTTTGAATTTAAACAGGTTATCCGGCAAGGTTTCGTCTTTTTCCGCATTATAAAGAGAAACAGTAATCTGCACACTTTGCGGATCGGTTATTTTCCACTGTTTCAACTCAAAAGGACGGTTGCCGAAGATGAGCGTAATCGGCCCGATGTCCTTGTTGTCGGCATATTCCAAGACAGCTTCCGTTGTTCCCGAATCCTTATAAAAATCGGTTATTTTAAGCTTTTTACCATCGATTTTAATGGTATTGGAAAGAATCAGACTGGCAGGAATATCATCATAGTCAATATGCGTTATCTGATCCAGGTCTTTGTCGTTATAGACAATATAATCGCCATCGCCGACAATCAGAACATTAACCGGCGCATCATATTCCATGCGGATTTTGTTTGGCTTTTCAATATAGAGTTTTCCCTCTGAGGTGTTGCCATTGCTTGCCGTTTGCACAAAAGAAGCTTTTAAGGTTTTTATATTATTCAGATAACTTTCGATTTGTTGTATATCCGCAGCTGTTTGCGCCTGAGCCGCAGAAACGGCAAACATTAAACCAGCTGCAAAAAACAAGCTAAAAAAAACTTTCATTATACCTCTCTATTGGCGATTAATTATTGTTTTGTTTACTATATAACCATTCCGCGGCAATAGTAAATTATAAAATGAAAAAAATCCCGATGAGGGAGAATCATCGGGATAACAAGTGACACTATGAAATAACTGCTAAAATTCAGTTTTTATTTACCGCCGCAGCCACAGCCTTTTTTGCCGGTGTTAGAAGAGGAAGAGCTGCTGTTTTTAGATGTATTTGAACTTGTTTTTGAAGATGTATTTTTATTTTCATTGTTACTCATTAAATTAACTCCTTATGTTTTAGATTTCGTTTTGCAGAGTCAGTCCCTGCTCTTTAGGACTTAATAAAAGATTCAGTTAAAACAAGGAGATTTATACTTATTGTTATATAAACTTATGGACTATTGAAATTTAAATACAGTGTTTATTCGTAATTTCTGGATTTAAATACACCGTTTTCAAACCCCTGAATTTCAGTATTTTCACCAGCCAGTTCCAAGCGGCGTTCAGCCAGAGCGACATATTCTTTTTCACGTTCAATACCGATATAATGACGCTGCAGTTTTTTTGCAACAACAGACGTTGTTCCCGACCCCAGAAACGGATCCAACACGACATCATTCTTATTGCTAGAAGCTAAAATAAGCTTGGCCAGAAGTTTTTCCGGTTTTTGAGTCGGGTGGGAGGTATTTTCGGGCATTGACCAAAACGGAATGGAGATATCGGTCCAGATATTTGACGGATAAGTCAGACGATGACGCTTATCTCCGTTATCCTGCCAGTCTTTCGGCGCTCCGCTGTCATCCCGGTATGGCGCCCGAACAGGACGCAAAACTTTAACTGCGTCAAGGTTAAACGTATATTCTCTTGATTTTGTAAAAAACCAGATATCTTCCAGACAGTTTTTCCAGTTGTCTTTTGCTCCCCGGCCTTTCTCCCTTTCCCAGGATATCCGGTTTTGCAAGATAAAATATTTGCCGGCAATCTCAGGAATGGAAATAGAGGTTTTCCAATCCGCACAAATATAGATACTGGCGTTTTCCTTCATGATACGGGGAAGCTTTTTCAACCATTTGTCCAGCCATTTTTTATATTCGCTGAAATCGCGTTCTTTAAATACACTGTTTCCAAAAATTTTTGTCAGGTTATACGGCGGGTCAACAATAACTAAATCAACGCTTTCATCAGGCAGGTAATCCAATGTTTTGAAAACATCCTGATGTATTGTCTTATCCAAGACATAGTCCAACGAGGCCTTGAAATTAAGTTTTATGGCCTTGCGAGCATAATGGCTTACTTCTTTTGGGGTCAGTTCTATGGTTTTATTGCGCGGCGCTTTAGTTGTCTGCATGATAACAAGGAGCTATTCTTCACCAAATTTACTGTTAATCAGATTTGTCAAAGCCGCCATGGCTGCTTCCGCTTCTTTACCGGAAGCATTGATTTTGATTGTGGTTCCTTTAGCTGCTGCCAGCATCATCAACCCCATGATTGATGTCCCGTTAACAACCTGTCCGATACGCTCAACCGTGACATCAGCGTCCAGATTTTCGATTGTCTTCACAAAAGCGGCCGCTGCCCGGGCATGCAGACCTTTTTTATTCTGAATTTCCAATTCAGCGCTCAGTGCCTGTTCAGTCATATTTACATTCCCAGAAGTTTTGACGCGACATTAATATATTTTTTTCCGGCATCCTGAGCCCCTTCAACTGCTTCTTTCAGAGATTTGTCTTTCCGGAGGGACGCCAGTTTAATCAGCATCGGCAAATTAATGCCGGCAATGATTTCAACTTTGGCCTTGTCCATGATTGAAATTGCCAAGTTGGACGGCGTACCGCCAAACATATCCGTCAGCACGATTGCCCCGCTGCCCTTGTCAACTTCGCCGACTTTGCTCAAAATTTCACTGCGGCGCATTTCCATATCATCTTCCGGCCCGATACAGACAGCCTTTACCTGATCCTGGGGGCCGACAACATGCTGCATGGCCGAAATAAATTCTTCGGCCAACCGGCCATGAGTTACCAAAACCAAACCAATCATTTTATTCTTCTTTCTTTATTATTCACTATTTTTTGATACCGCTTGTCCAAGTACGAACAGCGCCAAAACTTTTGATAAGTTCTTCACGGCTTTTGGCCTTGACGATTTCATCAGCACGGGTGCGACGGCCGTTAAGAACAACTTCTTCAACATTTTCAACCGGAACACCGTATGTCCGGTTAACCATTTTTCCTTCAAGCTCAACAATCAGGACAAATTCAGCTTCCGCCAATGGCCCTTTGGTTTCTTCATGGATATCTTCCAACAACACGGACAGGCGTTCGTCCCTTTTCAGCAGTGCCGTTTTTTTGCCGTCAAATTCAAGAACCGGATCTTTCGGCGCACCGTCGCGGGCATCAATGAATATTGCCAATTCGCCGTACTTATTCTCAATAATTTCGTAAAAATCCTGTTTTTCAATCAATGTATAATATTGGTTTTCCATTTTGTTTCAGCCTTTTGTGATTGCACATAATTTTCAAATATGGTATATCATTATACGAAATAAGTCAATTTAGAGTTAATAAAATGGAAAAATCGGCAGTAAAATTTTTGTGGCATTATGTCCGGCAATTTAAATGGTTTTTTATCTTTATGCTTTTCTGCCTGATTATTTCACAATCTTCCGGACAGGTTTATCCTTATTTTGTCGCCAAAATTTTTGATACGGCCGCCAGCCAGACCGCTTCTCCGACTTACTGGGAAGATTTGGTGCGCCTTACCCTGATCGGTTTTGCTTTCGGTTTAATCAAAATCGCCGGTTATGAATGCTCTTTTTTCATTATGGCTAAGTTTCTGCCACCGGTAAAAACAATCATTATTTCTGACATATTCAAACACGTGAATAAGCTTTCCACCGCGTATTTTAATGATGAAATGTCCGGCCGAATTGCCACAAAGTTTTCCCAACTTGAGAAAAGCGTTATCGAATCCTTTATGACATTTTGGAATGCCGCCGACGCGGTTTTATGGATAATTGTCACCTTTTGCATTTTAAGCTTTATCAGCATTTATTTTATGACGGCTCTTATTATCTGGATGTTCCTTATCGGCTGCGCCGTCAAATATCTTGGCAAGAAACGCCTTGAGCTCGGCCGAGAAACCAGTAAACAGGAAAGCCTGGCCAACGGCGTGGTGGTGGACAGCATTGCCAATTACAACGAAGTCAAAAGTTTTGCCAATTTTCGTTTTGAGCAGCTTAACCTTCTGAAGCATTTGAAAACTCTGCGCAAGGCTGACAGCCGGGAACAAATCATGAAAGCGCGCATTCACCTGACGCAAAATCTGCTGACCGTTTTTTCCATGCTGGGCTTTATTTTTTTGACGCTGGCCGTTTTTAAGAAAGGCAGCATCAACACAACGGAATTTATTTATGCCACATCTTTATTTATGAATTTGTCTTTTATCGTCTTTGGCATGACCTGGACGTACAGCAATGTTTCCCGGATACTCGGTTCAATGCAGTCCGCGCTTGACACCTTGGCCGTAGAGCCGGAAATTATTGACAAGCCCGGCGCAAAAACGCTTAAAACAGCCAAAGCATCCATTTCTTTTGAACATGTCAGTTTCGGCTATAAAGGCAAGAGAAAAATATTCGACGATTTGAACATAGAAATTAAAGCCGGGGAAAAAATCGGGCTGGTCGGGCACTCTGGCGCCGGAAAATCAACGCTCATCAAGCTGGTTGACCGTTATTATGACGTTAAAAGCGGGGCGATTAAAATAAACGGCACGGACATCAGGGACTTTTCCCAAGAATCCCTGCATCAGCATATTGCCATCATTCCGCAGGATATCAGCCTGTTTAACCGCTCCTTAAAAGAAAACATCCGTTACGGCAAAACCAATGCAACGGAAGAAGAAATTATCAAGGCCGCCCAGAAAGCTTCCGCAGACATCTTTATTGACCTGATGCCCAAAAAATATGATACCGTCGTGGGGGAAAGAGGCGTTGTCCTGTCCGGCGGCGAACGACAAAGAATCGCCATTGCCCGTGCTATCCTCAAAAATGCGCCGATTTTGATTTTTGACGAGGCGACCTCTGCCCTTGACAGCCACAGCGAACAGCATATTCAAAAATCCCTCGGGCGGCTGATGAAAAACAAAACGGTTATTGCCATCGCCCACCGCCTGTCAACGCTTAGGGAAATGGACCGGATTTTGGTTTTTGAAAAAGGAAAAATTATTGAAGAAGGTTCTCATACCTCTTTATTACGCCAAAAAGGCGCTTATTATAAACTGTATAAAATGCAGTCAGACGGCTTTGTTGCCTGTTAAGCGGCGGAGTTGAAATCTTGCTTTATTATTAACCATTAATAAACTGAATATACTCTATGTTACTTCACAAAAGGAAACAAAAATGCTGACATTGAAACATTTGCCCATAACGTCTTTTAATGAGAATCTGGCTTATCTTAACCGGGAGTGTATTGCTTATAAGGTTGACGATATCAATCAACTAACAAAGATTGAAATTCACGGCGGCTTGAAGACCGTTTACGCTTTTTTACAGATTGTTGACGACTCCCGCCTGGTCAAACCAAACGAAATTGCCCTGAACACCGAGGCTTTTGAGATGACAAACCTGCCGGAAGGCGCTAAAGTTTCCATTACCCTGTCCGCACCGCCGCCCAGCCTGAATTCCATAAAAAGGAAAATTGCCGGCAATATTTTAAGTTCCAGCGAATACAGCGCCATCATCAACGATATTTCTGCCAAACGTTATTCCAACATGGATATTGCCTCTTTTTTGGTTGCGTCCGGTTCCTTTATGTCCGCGCCGGAAGTTTTGTCATTAACGGAGGCAATGGTCGGCGAAAGAGTCATTAACTGGGAGAACGAAACCATTGTTGTTGACCACCATTGCTTAGGCGGTGTTCCCGGGAACAAAACAGATCTAATTATCACGCCGATTGTTGCCGCATACGGGCTTCCCGTTCCGAAAACGGCTTCCCATTCTCTGACATCATGCGCCGGCGTGGCCGATACGATGAGTGTTTTGGCCAATGTTGATTTTGATGAAGAAACACTTAAAGAACTTATAGAACAAAATCGCGGCGCTATTGTCAGTTATGACGCCCTGAACATTGCCGAAGCCAACAAAACCGTTGCCAGCGTTGAAAGGCAGATCGGCATTACGCAGCATGAGCATATTGCAGCTTCCATCCTGGCGATAAAAATGGCGGCAGGGATTACCCATTTGCTGATTGACATTCCCGTCGGTCCGAAGTCCCGCATAAAAAATACAAATGAAGCTATGCGGCTGCGGAAACTGATGGAATATGTCGGGGATATGCTGTCAATAGAAATAGATGCTGTGATTACGGACGGAAGCGAGCCTATCGGCAACGGTGTCGGCGCGGTTCTGGAAGCGCGGGACGTGATGAAAGTCCTGATGAACAAAAAAGACGCTCCCCGGGATTTGCGGGAAAAATCGCTGTTTTTGGCCGGAAGAATGTTGGAATTTGACCCGAAACTCCGCGGCGGACAGGGATACGCCGTTGCCAGAGAAATTTTGGATTCCGGACAGGCCTTGGAAATGATGAACAAAATCATATACTCTCAAGGACAGGCCCCCCAGCCACAGCTTGGAAAACTGACGCGGGATATTGTTGCCAATGCCAGCGGCATTGTAGAATCCATTGACAACAGCAGAATTAACAAAATAGGCATTCTGGCCGGCGCCGGACAATATGCCGGCGCCGGAATCGACTTGCTGAAAAAAGTCGGCGACAGCGTCTATCAAGGAGAAACCCTGTTTAGAATCCACTCCTGCAATTCAACTGATTTTGCCTTTGCCAATTCCGTTGTCGACGGATACAGCGGTTATGAAATTACAACACAGGACGATGAGGATTAAACGAAGGTATGGAGAAGTTAAAAATTGCCGTTATCGGCGCCGGCCGCATGGGGACAAAGCATATCGGAAACCTGTCCGCTTATTTTAAGGATGATGTGGAAATTTCCGGCATTTTATGCTCTACGCCGCAGTCAACCATGGAAAAAGCCAAGAGTCTTAACATACCCTATTTCAACAGTATTGATGAAATAAACAAAGCCAACACGGACGGTGTCATCATTGCCGCTTCGACAAACAAGCATACTTACACGGCCAAGCAAATTCTGAGAAAAGGCATTCCCTGCCTGATTGAAAAACCGCTGACAGCGAATCTGGCCGAGGCTAAAGAACTGATTAAAATTGCGGCAGAAAACAACACATTTATTCTTCCCGGGCATATTGAACATTATAATCCGACTTATCTGGCACTGAAAAGAGCCATTTCCCTGCCGTTCCGCAACATTAAAGCTTACCGGGTCGGCAATACGCAAGGGCGAAAGCATGATACCAGCGTTGTTTTGGACTTGATGATTCACGATATCGGCATCATTCAGGAGCTCATGCCCAAAGCCTCTCCAGCTCTCAGCGCCAATATGATGAAAAAAAACCATTGGGAAGACGATGCCAAAGTCCGGCTGACCTATTCTACTCCCTGTTATGCGGAAATTGTCGCCAGCAGAGTTTCTCCGGTTAAAGACCGCCGCATGCTGATAAAAGACAACAATTATGATTTTTGGGAAATTGATTTTCTCAACGGCATTATTTATAAAAACGACATTAAAGTACATGAACACAAAGATTCCGTTACCTCTTTACAAAACGAGCTGCGCAATTTTATAAACTGTATCCGCGGGACGGAAAAGCCCTTGGTAACCGTCAAACAGGCTTTTAACGCCCTGAAAACAGCTCTTGAGCTTGAGAGATGCTGCCGGGAAGAAGAAGTCAAACAAAAACATTCCCACCGTTCGTTGATAGACAGTTTATAAAAATTCAAAATTTTTTCAAAAAAATGCACCGTCCTATTGCTTCTGCCAAAATCATTTCTTATATAACTTTTAGACAGAGAAAATTTTAATTAACAAAGGATATGAAAAACATGAGTAAAGTTCTTGGTATTGACTTAGGTACGACCAACTCCTGCTTTGCAGTGATGGATGGGAAAGACCCTAAAGTTTTGGAAAACAGCGAAGGCGCCAGAACAACCCCTTCCATGGTTGCCTTTACAGAAACGGAAAGACTGGTCGGCGCGGCTGCAAAACGTCAGGCCGTAACCAATCCGGAAAACACGCTGTTTGCGATTAAGCGCTTAATCGGCCGCCGTTATAATTCTCCGGAAGTCGAAAAAGACAAAAAGCTTGTTCCGTTTAAGATTATTGAAGGCGAAAACGGCGACGCTTGGGTAGAAGCAAGAGATCAGAAATATGCCCCGTCTCAGATTTCCGCCATCGTTTTGCAAAAAATCAAAGAATATGCCGAGAGTTATCTGGGTGAAAAAATTGAAAAAGCGGTTATTACGGTACCGGCTTATTTTAACGACTCTCAGCGTCAGGCGACTAAAGACGCCGGTAAAATCGCCGGTTTGGACGTTTTGCGCATTATCAACGAACCGACAGCTGCAGCTTTGGCTTATGGCATGGATAAGAAAAACAACGGTACAATCGCAGTTTATGACTTGGGCGGTGGTACATTTGATATCTCCATTCTGGAAATCGGCGACGGTGTTTTTGAAGTAAAATCCACCAACGGCGACACATTCCTCGGCGGCGAAGACTTTGATCAGCGTTTGGTTAACTATCTGACCGACGAATTTAAGAAAGAAACCGGTATTGATCTGAAGAATGACCGTCTGGCTTTGCAGCGCTTAAAAGAGGCTGCCGAAAAAGCAAAAATTGAATTGTCTTCGGCAACGCAGACAGAAATCAATCTGCCGTTTATTACGGCTGACGCGTCCGGCCCGAAACACATGAACATTAAGCTGACGAGAGCCAAATTGGAATCTCTGGTCGAAGACCTGATTGAGAAGACAGCCGAGCCCTGCCGCAAAGCTTTGGCCGACGCAGGTTTGAAAGCCAATGAAATCAGCGAAGTCATTCTGGTCGGCGGTATGACCCGTATGCCGAAAGTTCAGGAAAAGGTTAAAGAAATCTTCGGTAAAGAACCGCACAAAGGCGTTAACCCGGATGAAGTTGTGGCTATGGGCGCAGCTATTCAGGGCGGCGTGTTGGTCGGCGATGTTAAAGATGTTTTGCTGCTTGACGTTACACCGTTGTCTTTGGGTATTGAAACCTTGGGCGGCGTATTCACCCGACTGATTGACCGCAATACGACAATTCCGACACGCAAATCTCAGGTCTTTTCGACAGCCGAAGACGGACAGACAGCCGTTACCATCCGCGTTTTCCAAGGCGAGCGCGAAATGGCGGCCGACAACAAGCTGCTCGGACAGTTTGATTTGGTTGGCATTCCGCCGGCACCGCGCGGTATGCCGCAGATTGAAGTTACCTTTGATATTGACGCCAACGGTATTGTTAATGTTTCCGCTAAAGATAAGGCAACAAACAAAGAGCAGGCTATTCGCATTCAGGCCAGCGGCGGTTTGTCTGATGCCGATATTGAAAAAATGGTTAAGGATGCCGAAGCCAACGCCGAATCAGATAAACGCAAGAAGGAATTGGTAGAATCTAAAAACCAGGCGGAAAGTCTGATTAACTCTACAGAAAAGACCTTAAAAGAACACGGTGACAAAATCAGCCCGGCTGAAAAATCAGCGATTGAAACCTCAATCGGTGAATTGAAAACTGCGGTTGAAGCTGAAGACCTGACTGTCATCAAAGAGAAAACAGAAGCTTTGATGCAGGCTTCTATGAAGCTCGGCGAAGCTATGTATAAGGCACAGCAGGCCAGCGCACAGCAAAGCGGAGAAGCTCAGGGACCGGAAGCCGGCGCAGGCAATGCGGAACAGCCTAAAGACGAAAAGGTTGTTGACGCTGATTTTGAAGAAGTTAAGTAATTAACCTCAAAGTAAAAAAATACCGTTCAGTTTATCTGAACGGTATTTTTTTATTCAGAAACATTCCAAAATATGCGTCGGTATAATTTTCCGGCTTTGGGCGTATTCCAACAGACTGTGGCAACAACTGTGCAGCATATCGTCATAACTGACGCCGGTTTTAACCAAAGCACTGTCTATGCCGACATTGCAAGCTCCCAGAATATCGGTTTCAAGAGCATCGCCAACCATCAGAATTTTATTCTTCGGCACATTCGTTTCTTGCAGGGCAAAATCATAAAAATTTTTTTCCGGCTTACCAATAAAAAAGATATTAGCACCTTTGTTCCGGCAATAATCAGCCATAGCGCCGGGCCGTAAAACCATTTGCGCATATCCCGAAGAATGACTCTTGCGGTCGGGATTGGCACAAACAAACTTCTTTTTCAAATGGCAAGCAAAATCCAACTGCGGTTGAAAATGGCTTAAATCCAGCGATTCAACTAAAATTCCCTGCTCATTGGTGTATTTCGGTGTTGCCAAATATACAAAATCAGCTTTATTGATGTCAGTCACCAGCCTGAAAGGCGAAGCTGAGAAAACAGAATTATCGCTTTTGCCGATAACAGCATAATTCAGCCTTCGTTCTTCTCCGGCAAAAAGCCGATAAGCCAATTCTCCCGACGTTACCATCTTGTCATAATGGCCTCCCCTGAACATTTTATATCGGAAATACAGGCTTTCGACAAATTCAGCACGTTGTGGATAATTTGACAGGATAATGACTGTTTTGCCCATTTCTCTCAACTTAGACAATCTTTCGAGAGCCTGTGGGAAGAAATTATCTCCGTTCCACAAAACGCCATACAAATCCACCAAAAAAACATCATAATTTTCAGCAAGACATATTACATTCTTTTTCATAATTTATAATTTTTACTATTAATAATATCTTTTCAGGCTTTGAGGTAGCACAAATGTGACAAAAAGTAAAGAAAATAAAAATCCGGCTATACCGCTGTTTATTTTTATGACTATTGATGCTTGCAAAAAATTTAAATTACGGTTATGCTGTCTTTAATTTCAAAAACAATCCTGCAGGCCTGAAATGTTTTTATTAAAAAAAATTTTCAATATTGAGCAGCTGAACCTGCGGGTTGCCGTGACGCTATTCGGTATTAAAATTAAATTCAAAAGCAAAAAAGTCAAACAACAGATAAATAAAGCGTCATTATCCCGAAAAATCAGAAAATTTGCAAAATCAGGCATTTGCGAAGTTTCCAGAAAGCCGCGGCTGATTGTCAGCCTGACTTCTTTTCCGGAAAGAATGGCGGAAATAAAATATACGCTGTATTCGCTTCTGACGCAAACGCTAAAACCGGATATGGTCGTGTTATGGCTGGCAAAAGAGCAGTTTCCCGAACGTGAAAAAGATATTCCGCAAGAAGTACTAAACCTGTGCCGCTACGGTTTATCGATAAAGTGGTGCAACGACCTGAAAAGTTATAAAAAACTGGTCCCGGCTTTGCAGGAGTTTCCTCATGATATTCTCATCACTGCCGATGACGATTTGTTTTATGAACCGAAATGGCTGGAAAAGCTTTATAACGCTTATTTGGAAAATCCGCAGATTATCCATTGTCACCGCGCTCACTACATTCAGCTTAACGCTGACGGAAGCCTGAAAAAATATACTGAATGGGAACAAAGCGTTTCCGCTTCTGCCGCATCATATCGAAATTTCTGCACAACCGGCGGCGGTGTTCTTTATCCGCCCAAGTGTTTTTATCAAGACGTCTGCCAGGAAAAGCTTTTTCAAAAACTGTCACCGACGGCTGATGACATCTGGTTTTGGGCAATGCTTGTCCTGAACGGGAAAAAGATTCAAGTTATCAAGGATAATCTGCCGATAAAATATGTCTGCCCGGAGCGGGAGATGGGCCTGACCAAAGACAGAACTTTAGCCAGCGTCAACTTGGGTTTGGCTAAAAACGACGAGCAGCTGAAGAACATTATTGTCCGATATCCTGATATAATTGTCCGATTAAACAAAGAATCTCAAAAATAGCGCTTGCGTTTTGTCTTAAAACTTCCTAAATAAAGGGTAAGATTAATCCTAATAAAATTTAAGAAGTAAAGTTATGGCTACGGAAAAAGATTATTACGAGCTTTTGGAAGTTGCAAAAAGTGCCAGCGGAGAAGAAATCAAAAAGTCTTACCGCCGGCTGGCAATGAAATACCATCCGGACAGAAACCCCGGCGACAAAGAAGCAGAATCAAAATTCAAAGAGATTAATGAAGCATACGACGTTTTGAAAGATGAACAAAAACGTGCTGCATATGACCGTTACGGACATCAGGCTTTTGCCAACGGCGGCATGGGCGGTGGTAATCCGTTTAACGGATTTGACTTTAATTTCGGCGGCGGCTTTTCCGATATCTTTTCAGACGTTTTCTCAGAATTTATGAGCGGTGGACACAGAAATGCCCAACAATCTTATGCTCAGGATGGTGCGGATTTACGTTATAATCTGGAAATTACCCTGGAAGAAGCTTTTTCCGGCGTCGAAAAAGAGATAAAAATTCCTTCAACAAAAGAATGCGATGACTGCCACGGGCATGGCACGGCTGACGGCAAGGAAGCGCCTATCTGCCCACATTGCCAGGGAAGCGGGAAAATTCGCAGCCAGCGCGGTTTTATGATTGTTGAAACTTATTGCCCGCACTGCCACGGCGAGGGGCGTTTGGTTAAAGACGCGTGCAAAAAATGTCACGGCGAAGGTGTCATTCGCAATGAAAAGACCCTTAAAATCAAAATTCCCGCCGGCGTGGAAGACAATACGCGTATGCGTGTTCCCAACGAGGGACAAAGCGGAATCCGCGGCGGTGCCAACGGCGATTTGTATGTTTTTATTTCTGTTAAAGAACATAAATTGTTTGTTCGCGACGGCGCCAATCTTTATGTCCGGGTTCCGATATCCATGGCTTGCGCAGCCCTTGGCGGAAAAATAGAGATTCCGGGAATAAACGGCGAAAAGATAGAAGTTGATGTCAGTGCCGGTACGCAGACTGATCAGCAGAAAAAGATTTCCGCTCAGGGAATGACGATTATCCGTTCAGCCAAACGGGGTGATTTGTTTGTGAGATTCCGGGTCGAAACACCGACAAATCTTTCAGCACGGCAAAAAGAATTGCTGGAAGAATTCAGAGAAATCAGCAAAGACGAAAACTGTCAGCCGGAAGCCAAAGGCTTTTTCGACCGGATTAAAGATTTATTTGTCGCTTAATATTATCAAGAACAAAGCCTGCAAGTGCAGGCTTTGTTCTTATAGATTGGTTAATGTTAAAATACTAATACCGGGCGGACAGTTTCGCTAAGTCCTGCATGGTAGTCAGTATTTTTACCATAAATATATACGCCTGCTCCGCTAACATTTCTATCCCGGCAAAATACCCACCCATTATCTCCATACTCATTTGAAGCTGATGACCAAATGTGTTCATTATCATTTGTTAACTTTTTTCCACCAAGTTTGGATATGGTGTTATTAATAACATCCAGATTTAGAAAAAGGCTACTCAGCATTCCTGCTGCCGGCAAACACCATTTTCCTTTTGTTTCAGGTGCTGTCGGCGGCGCATATTCATAAGCAGCCCAAGCAGCAGGATACTTACTGGCATCACCTGCCTGAATTAGTTTTCGGGTATTATTGCAGGCGTCATAATCCTTTATAATTTCTCTCCAATCATCAGATCGGGAGGTATTAAGGTTAACATATTGATAATAATCAGACCAACGAATATTATTTATAATTGGATTGGCCGTCATTGCATAGCCACAATTATCCCCTCCTATATAAATAACAACACCAAGCGGGATTTTACTGGCTTCTTTATCTGTGGTGCAGGTGCCGTCACTATTTAATATCTGTCCGATTTTGCAGTTTTTAGCTTTTCCTGTACATTGTCCGATAGTAGTTTTTATTTCCTGACACTGACCATTTTTCCATTCATGCCCGTCTGCACAAGAACACAAAGCATATTTTCCATTACAGCTTTGCCCCATACCAGAAACATAATTGCTGCCTTTACAATCATATTTAAATTCATATTTATCGCAGAATTTTGTTTCCGAAACGGGACAGGCAAAGGTATTTCCAAACGGACACTTTATACCTTTGCCGTCAGGGCAGGAAGTTTCGGTATAGCCTAATGTTGCGCAGTCAGTCGTGGCAACACATTGGGCATTGGTTAAAGTCGGGATTAAGGACAGACTCATCCCTAAGAGTAAATATTTAAAGTTAGTATTCATGTTTATTCTCCTGTATTTTTGTTATTATAACAGGAATGAGTTTGATGGTCAAATATTAATTTCGTAAAGGTGAGAAAAAAAAGACAAACAAGCAATAGAGGCAGAAAGTCGCAATTATGTTTGATGACTGGCTTTATAAAGGGTTGTGACACCCCGGCGGCAAACTCTGCCGCTTAAAATAAGCGGTAGCATAAAGGGAAATTATTGGCAAGGGGTTTTTAGGGAGGGGACCGATAAGGAATGTGGAAAGATTGATGCCGGACTCATCCCCCTTCCCGGGCAGGAAGGGGATGGGCAAAATTATTTCTGTTCGTCTTTTTTAGATTTCAGTTGGCCGCAGGCGGCTAAAATATCCTGTCCGCGAGCAACGCGTATCGGCGCGGCAAAACGATTGTTTTGCAACTCCCGTGAAAAGGCAAAAATTTTATTGCGGGAACTCGGTTCATAATCGCAGCCGGGCCAGGGATTGAATGCTATCAAATTAAATTTGGCATTGATTTTAAAGCGGCGCATTAAATCCATCAACTCATGTGCATCGGCAAGAGAATCGTTGAAATCTTTCAACATCAAGTATTCAAAGGTTACAAAATGGCTGCCTTCCAGCTGTTGATAATCATGACAGGCCTGCAACACTTCTTCCAACGGATACTTTTTATTAATCGGCATAATTTGCGACCGCTTTTCATTATTCGGCGCATGAAGACTGACAGCCAGCTTTACGCCTGTTGCTTTGACCAAGGGAATAATATTCGGCGCAATCCCCGAGGTAGACAGCGTTACGCGGCGTTTGGAGAGCGAAATTCCCTCCCCGTCCGTTATAATATTCAGCGCTTTGATAACATTATCAAGATTTTGCAAAGGTTCGCCCATACCCATAACGACAATGTTCGACAAATAACGGGTTTCATCTTTCGGACTCGGCCATTCTTTGTAAACATCACGGGCAACCATGAACTGGCTGACGATTTCTCCGGCGGTCAGATTACGGGTGATTTTCTGGCTTCCGGTATGACAGAACTTACATCCCATCGCACAGCCGACTTGCGTGGAAATACAGACAGCACCACGGTCTTCCTCCGGAATATAAACGGTTTCAATCCGCTGACCGTCGGCAAATTCCAGCAGCCATTTGTGGGTTTTATCAACGGAAACCTGTTCCGCAACGATTTTCGGACGCGTTATCGTAAAATGCTCCGCCAGCTTTGCTCTCAACTCTTTGGAGAGATTGCTCATCTTGGCAAAATCCGTTTCGCCATGGAAATACAGCCACTGCCACAGCTGTTTGGCACGGAAGGGCTTTTCGCCGATATCAGCGACAGCTTGCGCCAATTCTTCCTTGCTTAAGCCGATAAGTTCAATTTTTTCAGCCATGTATTATCTCTTACATTTGGAATTAATGGCTTTGTAAGCGCTCAAAAAACCATTCAGCGAATAAGTGTCTTTGGTTGCCGTCCCTTTTGACGATGTACCGTGAACAATCATCCGCTGGCCTTTTTTCATGGCGTCAACTAATCTTTTGTCCGCCGTTTCGTTTACCGTCCAGGCTTTGTCCCCTTCGGTGAACAGGTCATCAATCGTCGTATTGCCAATTTTTACAACAACCTTGGCGCCTGGTTTGTATGTATAACCGGCGACGAAATTAACGACATCAAAACTTTTTTCATTCGGGCGGTGGGTGACAACCGCATATATATCGCCGCGGCTTGAATATTTGCCTTCATCTTTTTTCGGTGTGGAAGCAATATAACAAATCATTCCCTGCGGATCATTATAGTAATATGCCGCCCAGTCTTTATATTCTCCAATCAACTGCGGACCGCTCTTGCCGGCAGCCGCTGCCGGGTTAACGTTGAAAAGCAAGGCCCCTAAAACGGCCAAAGACGTAAAATTAAATTTAATCATACCAATATACTCACAAATCCTCGTTATTTTTACATAATAGTATTTGAAAAATATATAAAAAATGTTAATTTCTTTGAAAGATTTAGGATTTTGCCATGATTAGAGATAATTATATTGACGTAAACCAGCTTGTTACTGACAAGAAAATTTTTAAACTGTTCAGAACCGTGGAGAATCACGGCGGTGTTTTGCGCTTTGTCGGCGGTGCGGTCAGGGACACATTAGCCGGTATAAAAAATTTTGACATTGACCTGGCGACGGACTTGTCGCCGGAAGAACTGGTTGAAGCCTGTGAAGAAAGCGGTTTGAAAACTGTTCCCATCGGTATTAAATTTGGAACCGTCGGTGTGGTTTTGAACAATCAGACGCTGGAAGTAACCTCTTTAAGAAAGGATATCAAAACAGACGGGCGGCATGCCGTTGTCGAATTTACATCTGACTGGGAAAGCGACGCTTCCCGGCGCGATTTGACAATCAACGCGATTTATGCCGACGAAAAAGGTTCCGTTTTTGATTACTATAACGGAATTGACGATTTGGAAAACGGCGTTGTCCGCTTTATCGGCAATGCCGGGCAGCGCATCAAAGAAGATTATTTGCGGATTTTACGCTTCTTTCGTTTTTATTCCATATTCGGCAAGGGAGAAATCGACGCCAAAGCGCTAAAAGCCTGCGTTGAAAACAAAGACGGCATAAAGACGTTGTCCATAGAGAGAATCCGTGACGAGCTCGGAAAAATACTGATGACATCCAATGCCGTCAAAACACTGCAGATTATGTTCGATAATGAAATTCTGATTCATTTTCTGCCGGACAGCCCTAATCTGGACAAACTACAGTTTCTTATTGATTTGGTTAACAAACACAAAATAAAGCAGGAAGTTTTGCGGCGTTTGTTTATTTTATATACGCCTGATGAAAAACTGGCAGAAAATCTTGCTTGCCGCCTGAAATTAAGCAGAAAGGACAAGGAATTGTTTGTCAGCTGGTCGATTTATAATCCTTCTCTCGAAGAGTTTATGACGGAAAAAGGCCTTAGAAAACTACTGTATCTGTACGGACGCGATTTCTGTTTTAACAAGTTTTTGATTATTTCCGCGCTTAACAAAACGGAACCTGAAAACTTTGCTGAAATCATTGAGCGGATTAATACTTTGGAAATCCCCGTATTTCAGGTTAAAGGAAAGAATATCATTGACGCCGGCATTATGAACAACCACCGTATCAGCGATGTTTTAAGGCAGCTGGAGAACGCATGGATTGACAGTGACTTCACGCTGACTTTTAATGAGCTTATGTGTCAGGCCAAAGGAATTATTTCAGAAACAGATAAAGCAGGATAAGGCTAAAAGGCATTTTGAATGTGCCGGAAATAATGAGGAAAACAAATCAGAACCACATCAAAGCGGACATCATAATCCCGATAAGCGGGATGTTTGGCTAAAAAATTTTCAGCAGCGGTACGAATGCGTTTCTGTTGAGTTGGTTTTACAGCATAAGCCGCCATTTCTTTATCCCGGCGTTTTTTCACCTCGACAAAGACTATGTTTTTGAAGCGAACGGCAATAAAATCAATTTCTCCGGCAGACGTTCCCTTTCCCGTTACATAATTTTTGCAGACAATCCGGTAGCCCTTTAGGCGAAACAGCTGCCGCGCCAAAAATTCTGCCAGATGTCCGGAAAAATTACTGTTCATCTTTAATCTTCAAAGCCAGTTCATACACTTCGTTTTTATTCAGGCCGCAGCTATCGACCAAATCCCTGACCGCAGACTTGACACTCATGTTTTTCAGCTTCTCGCGCAACAGGGCTTCAACGTCCGTTTCAGAAATTTTTTCCGTTTTGTCCGGCGGAGAAATCATTAAAACCATTTCGCCGCGCGGTTCCTGTTTGGAAAAATGTTCTATCAATTCTTCGGCGGTTCCGTTCAAACATTCTTCATACATTTTGGTAATTTCGCGGGCAACGGCCAGTTCCCTGCCGCCAAAGACTTCAGCGGCAACAGCCAGTGTCTTGACAATGCGGTTGGCGGTTTCATAAAAAACAATGGTCGCATCAATATCTTTTACCGAAGAAAAAGTTTCCGCCCGGGCTTTATCTTTATTTGGGATAAAACCGGCAAACATAAAGCGGTTAGTCGGCAAACCGGACAGCTGCAAAGCGCAAATTAAAGCGCAGCAGCCGGGCAGCGTTGTGACGGCAACGCCATGGCGACGGCATTCGCGAATCAGCTTATAGCCGGGATCGGAAATCAGCGGAGATCCGGCATCGCTGATCAGGGCAACGCTTTTTCCCTCTTCCGTTATCAATGAGATTATCTGCTGCAGCCGTTCGCTTTCGTTATGGTCGTGCAATGTCAGAAAAGTTTTGTTCAGGCTGATGCCCAGCAAAGACAACAGTTTTTTGCTTATTCTGGTATCCTCGCAGGCAATGACGTCCGCTTCGCTTAACGTTTCGACAGCACGGGGAGAAATATCTCCCAGATTTCCGATTGGCGTGGCAACAATGTATAATCCGCTTTTCATGTTTATTCTTTACAATCCCTGTTTTTTATTCTAAATCTGTAATATACGCTTATCAGAATGATGTTTTTTAAGGAAAAATGCAAGTGTTAAAAAAATATGTTTTTCTTTTTGCCGCTTTTATTTTGGCCGGCTGCAGCAGCTCAAATCGGACAGCTCCGGCAATTACCGGATATGACACGGCAGTTATGTACGAAAATTTAAATTCCTATGACAGCATTAATCTGATTAACCGCGATGTCATTAATGACGGAAATTTTCGCGTCGGCATGCTTTTGCCGTTGAGCGGCGAAGCATCTAAATACGGCCAGGGGTTAAAAAATGCCGCGCTGATGGCTTTGGATGATGTGCAGAACGACAACCTTATTTTGCAATTTTACGACACACAGAGTACGGCCAGCGGCGCAAGAGTTGCCGTTGAAAACGCCATTGCCCAAAATGCCAGCCTGATTATCGGTCCGTTAATGAGCACTTCCGTCAATGCGATTAAAGACGAAACAACGTATAAAGATATTCCGGTTATTGCATTTTCTACCAACGAAAGCGTTTTGGAACCTCAGGTTTATACTTTAGGGCTGCTGGTTGACGAACAGGTTAACCGCATTATCAGCTATGCCGCCAGCCAGAAACGCTCCCGTTTTGCACTGCTTTTGCCGGACAACCAGACAGGTATCGCCATCGCCCGGGCAGCGGTTAACGCCGCTCAACAAAACGGCGCCAGCATCAGCAAAATTTCCTTTTATCCGCCTAACACTACAAACTTTGCCGATCCGGTCAAAAACCTGACGGATTATGACATTCGCAGCAACCGTCTGAAAAGAATCAGGAGTTCGTTGACAGCTCAGGCCAACAAAGGCAATATGAATGCCAAAAGGGCTCTGAAAAGGTTGGAGAGAATCCAAGCGCTCGGCGATGTTGATTTTGACGCAGTTATTATTCCCGAATCCGGTTCCCGGTTGAAATCTGCTTTTTCAATGTTCGGTTATTATGACGTTTATGCCCCCAAAGTTAAATTTCTGGGAACAGCCATTTGGGAAAATACGGATTTAAGCAAAGAAACAATGGCGGCGGGCGCATGGTATCCGGCATTGTCCCGTTCGCACAGCGCTTATTTTGCCAACAAGTACAGCGAAATGTTCGGCGAAAAACCACACAGCCTTTATTCTTTGGCTTATGACGCAGTGGCGCTGGCCGCCTCCCTGTCCAAGAAAGGCAATGAAAATCTGAACAGTGCCATTACGGCTCCGGAAGGCTATATCGGCATTAACGGCGTTTTCCGCTTATTTGCAAACGGCACGAACGAGCATAGTCTGGATATTGTTGAAATTACGGAAAACGGCGATAAAGTCGTCAGTCCGGCTCCTCGTAAATTTAATACGGCTCAGGAATACGGTTTCAGCGGCAACAGCGTTTACGTCACGCCGGACTATAAAGCTCCGCAAATATTCGGTAAGAATAGCGAAGCGGCGCAAATAGCCATTTACGGCCGGGTTTTGGAAGCTGAAAATCAACCGGTTTATGAGATTCCGCAGGATTCTGAAATGGAAATTATCCGTAAAGCGCTGAAAGAACTGAATGTCGTTATCCCGCAATAAAAATAGCGCGTAAAATATTGATTTTTTCCTTGAAAAATAATAAGATTTCAGGGATATTGTCAATGGAGGGCATTGGGTTAATCTTTCGCCAACCCGGTCAGGTTCGGAAGAAAGCAGCCGTAACGAACTGATTAAGGTCAGTGTCCCTCCGCCTTTTCACTTTTTTTCAAAGATTGGTTTTATGGCAGAAGAAGAAAACAAAGATAATCAATATGTTATTTTGGCTCGCAAGTACCGCCCGCAAAATTTTGAAGATTTGCTGGGGCAGGATGCTTTGGTGCAGACATTAACCAATGCCATAAAAAACAACCGCCTGCATCATGCTTATATCTTAACCGGCATTCGCGGCGTCGGAAAGACTTCAACAGCCAGAATTATAGCCAAGGCGCTTAACTGTACAGGTTTGGACGGCAAAGGCGGCCCAACGGTTCATCCCTGCGGTGTTTGCGAAAATTGTAAGGCGATTACGGCCGGCCGGCATATTGATGTTATGGAACTTGACGCGGCGTCACGCACCGGTGTTGACGATATCAGGGAAATTTTGGACGGCGTTCGCTATAAACCTACTAACGCACGTTATAAAATTTATATCATCGACGAAGTTCACATGCTGTCAAAAAATGCGTTTAACGCCTTGCTGAAAACACTAGAAGAACCGCCGTCACACGTCAAATTTATTTTTGCGACGACAGAAATCCGCAAAGTTCCGGTTACCATCCTCTCTCGTTGCCAGCGCTTTGATTTGCAGCGCTTGAAGATTGATGAGCTGATGACGATGTTCCACAAAATTATAAGCGCGGAAAACCTGAAAGCAGATGAAGAAGCGTTACAGCTTTTGGCTCGCGCGGCAGACGGTTCTGCCCGTGACGGCACGTCTTTGCTCGACCAGGCAATATCGCTCGGTGTCGGCAATGTCAAAGTCGATGTTGTCAAAAATATGATCGGATTGGCAGACCGGACGCAGAATTTTGAACTTTTTGAAAATCTGGTGGCCGGGAATGTCGATAAGGTTATTACATTATTGCAGGTTCAGTATAAAAACGGCGCCAATCCTGTTACCATTTTACAGGACTTAATCAACATCACTCACTTGGTTGCCAAAACCCGCATTATTCCCGGTTCTATTGACGACCCGGCGGTTTCGGAAGAAGAAAAAGATTTTGCCAAAAGGATGTCGGTGAGCGTTTCCATTGCTATTCTCTCCAAAATCTGGCAGATGATGATTAAGGGCATCAACGAGCTGCAAATAGCTCCGCTGCAAATTGACGCCTTGGAGATGATTCTAATCAGAATCGCTTATGCCGCCAGCCTGCCAACGCCGTATGAACTTTTAAACGACGTAAAAAAAAACTCTAATTTAGGGCAGGAACGCCCTTTACCGGTGTTTGCCAGGCAACCGCAAGCCGTAAATAATTCCTCAACGGCAAAGCCGGAAAGCACTCATTCTAATGAGGAAAGCTCTGCCAACAACGGTTTTAAGACTTTAAAAACAGTTGATGATTTTATCCGCCTTTTGGAAGAAAGTCGGAAACTTCTCGTTCTTTATGCTTTTAAAAACGACCTGTCCGTTGAGCATTTTGAAGACGGGTTCATGAAAGTGACGCTTTCTGAGAAAATAAACCCTGATTATATTCTTAATCTGCATAAAATTTTAGAAGAAGCAACCGGAAAAAGCTGGAAGATAGAAATCATAAAAGGTTCTTTGGGGCAGACGATTTCACAAAAAGAAAACGCCAAAACGGAAGAAGAAAAACGCAATATTATGGAATATCCTTTGGTCAAGGCAATTATGGCGGAATTCAAAGGAGCAAAAATCGAAACACTGACCCGTAAAATTATGGAAAACAATGATGACGAGGGGGCATCTTCATTCAGCAGTGAAGAAAATGAACTTAATTATAATGATTTAAATTTTGATGAGGAATAACAATATGTTAAACATTCAAGGAATTATGAAACAAGCTCAAGCCATGCAGAAAAAAATGGAAGATATGCAGGAAAGACTGGCGCAGCAGGAAGTTACCGGCGTCAGCGGCGGCGGGATGGTAAAAGTAACCATGAGCGGAAAATTTGAAATGAAAAAAGTTGAGATTGACAAGTCTCTTATTGTTGCCGATGAAGCTGATATTTTGGAAGATTTAATCGTTGCAGCAAGCAATGACGCCAAAAACAAAGTTGAAGCCATGATGAGCGATGGCATGAAAGACGCTACCGGCGGCATGAATATTCCCGGGTTGAAACTTCCTTTTTAAGAGATAAATAACCGTGGCCGGAAAAGATATTGAAAAACTCATCAAGCTGGTGGCAAAGCTGCCGGCTTTGGGAACACGCTCTTCCCGCAGAATCGTTCTACAGCTTCTAAAAAAGCGGGAATCGTTGTTTTTGCCTTTGATTGACGCCATGCAGCAGGTTGCCGCCAATGTAAAGACCTGCGACATCTGCGGAAATTACGATACAGAATCCCCCTGCTCCATTTGTTCATCTCAGAGCCGGGAAGACGGTGTTGTCTGCGTGGTGCAGGATGTGGCCGATTTGTGGGCAATGGAGCGCGTTTCAATGTTTAAGGGCAAATATCATGTCCTCGGCGGTATCCTTTCCGCTCTTGATGGCATTTCCGCCGAAGATTTAAACATCGACAAGCTTTTCAGCAGAATCGAAAAAGAGAATATCAAAGAAATTATTCTGGCTTTGCCGGCAACCATTGACGGGCAGATAACAACAAACTATCTGTTACAACAACTGAAAAATTATGATATAAAAGTGACAACTCTGGCGCAGGGAATCCCGATGGGTGCAGAACTGGACTATATGGATGAAGGTACTATTCAGCTGGCTTTGAATTCAAGAAAGGTTTTATAAATGAGAAAATATGACGTTGTTATTCCTCTGGGGAATTTTTGTTCCGCTTCTTTTCATTTGCGCCATAATAACCTGCAGTTGGAATCATATCCGTTTGACTGGGTTGGTTTTGATAATGTCACAATTCCGGCAACATTGATTTCCAACGGTTTTCAGAATTATTTTATTGCCGAACAGCTGAAACGGGTTGAGGGGGAAAACGGCAATCATCTTCCCTATATACAATACCCTGAGCATTATTTGTTTTATCATTGCGTTGAAAAAGACCTGCCGTTTGACGAGGCCTGCAAAAAGGCCAAAACGATGTTTGAACGGCGGATTCAGCGCGTTTATGAATATGTTGAGAGCGCTAAAAACGTCCTTTTCATGAACACCAGCAACGAGCCGGTTCGGGAAGAAGATGCCGTTGAGGCTCAGAAAATCCTGCAAAAGAGATTTCCGGGAAAAAATATTGACGTTATTGTCGTTGATATGAAAGCTGACTACAAGGGTATGGAAATAAAAGAATTAAATAAAAACGTTACCTTTGTCTGTCTGGAATTTGACAATAAAAAGGATCTTTATTCTGATAAGAAAGAAGAATTTAAAACAATTTTGAAAGACAGAAAGCTTTCGTCACAAAAAGAACTGGCCAAGACACTGCTGCATAAAAAGCTTTTTGCCGTCAAACGCACTGTTGTCAATGCTTTGTGCTGCTTAATTCCGATAAAAAAAGTCAGAAAATCCATTCGCAAGAAATTACAAATTTCAACGCAGCAATTTGACAATAACTAATATTTCCCTCCCAAAAATGATTTTGGGAGTTTTTTTTGCTTTTATCCTAAAAAAATAAAAGATTGCAACAAACATCCTCCTGTGTTACTCTGTTTACAGGCAGTCGCGTTGACTGCTCAGGGCGTCGAAACCCTTTTACTACTGGTCGTCAAGCATAATTGCGACTTAAAATAAGTATATGCTGATATCTGTCTAGGTATGTGCTAGGGACGGATGTCAGCGTTATAAGGCTTTGCACGAAAGCGCTGAGCCATTTAGTAGTATATGGTTTCGAACATCCGCCCGTCTTCTTATTGAAGCGGGTTTTGTTTTAACCTAAAAAACAAAGGATGTTCAATATGAATATTAATCTCAAATTTTTATGTTGCGGAGCGGCCGTGTGGCTGTTTCCGCAATATGCCGTGGGACAATGTGCGGTTACAGATTGTCTGCAATTGGGCTATACGTCATTAAAATCATGCGACGGAGGGTTGAAATGCCCTTTTGGCGAATATTGGGCTTGTCCCAAAGTTGAAGAAAAAGCCGTTTTCGGTCAATGTATAGGATATGCGAAGAACTGTAAAATCGGGAATATCTTAAACAGCGACGGAACATGCTCGGAAAATAAAGTTACAGGTAAGACACCGATAGCTGTTGTTATTTACATCAGTGACGACAAGAAATGCGGTCAGGCAATGTCTTTAATTCCAATCAGAATGAAACCATGGGCGTATAGTCATGGCTCAAATCCTGATGTTCCCGTTCTTAATAATTATTACTACTATGTTGATGCTTTTACTGATAAAGACAGTTGCGGAAGCACAAAATTGTTAAAAAATTATGATACTACAAAAAACTACAAAGCTCTTTGGGCTGCACTTGAATATTTTCCGGCCAGCGCTCCTGAAACTCTTGGCAAATGGTGTTTGCCCGCAGCTGGCGTATTACATAACATATATTCAAATATAACCGTTATAAATAATGGTCTTGCAAAATCAGGCGGAGAAGTATTACAAAATGACAATGAACGCATCTGGAGCATTACAGAAAAGGATGGGGAAGATGTCTGGGTGTTTTCAATCGGAGCCTCTGAAGCAGAAGAAGGATTATTAGCAAACTCAAAATACGGTAGCGATTTTTATAGATCAACACGACCTGTTATTGAATTTTGAATAAATTTGATATTTTATAAAAAAGCATCCCGGAAATTTATTTTCCGGGATGTTTACCTTTATTCTATATTATCAATCAAACGGTCGAGGTTGGCACGTTCGTTATTATTATATCCCTCAAACTGTTCTTTGGCTTTTTCAAGCTGTTTTTTCTTGGCTTTCTCTATCCGCGGCTTGGCCAGCTTTTCAAACAGCTCATCACCATCGCTTTTTTTCGACGTTTTTTCCTTTTTCTCTATTTTAACCTTTTCAAGTTCTTCTTCATCTTTTTCTTTCAGGACATCTGAATTTTGCGTTTTGCTGCGGATGTTATCCAAAGTCGCTTTGGGAATAAGGTTTTCAATCGGTTCGGCAAATTCACCAGCGAGATTAAAATAGCGGGACTCGCGGAAGGCTTCTGACTGGCTTTCTTTGGGTACAATCCAACTGATAAGGATATTGAGCAGGATAATCAGAAAACAAGCTCTGACAATGCCGAAAAACAGCCCTAACATCCGATCTAGATTGCTTAATTTGCTGGAACGAACCTTGCTGACAATCTGTGCCGTCATTAAAATCCAAAAAATCAGAAAAGTTATCAAAATAACAATAGAGGTCAGAATCCCGGCCATGGTACCGTTTTTGACGTAAATCTGCGTAATCGGGTTGAGAATCGGCAGAAGATAGACAATTGCCGCACAACCCAAAACCCAGCCGATAATGGACAGGACTTCTTTCATTAAACCGCGGCTTAAGGCGATTAATGCCGAAATGGCAACAACGATTAAAATAATAACGTCAAGATTATTAAGCTGCATGGCTGTTTCCTCAATTAAACCAATTTATAAGGCGCTGAACATTGCCGATTTCATGGACAGCAATGTCAACACGGTTATTCTTTTTGTCTTTGGCGGCCAGATTTGCCGGCATGATTGCGCTTTTAAACCCAAGTTTATATGCCTCTTTTAAGCGGGAATTGGGCTGGCTGACAGCTCTGATTTCCCCGGACAGGCCGATTTCTCCAAAGATGACCGTATCTGCCGGAAGCGGCTTATTGGTCATTGATGAAATAACAGCCATGGCTACGGCCAAGTCAGCCGCCGGTTCTGAAATTTTTAAGCCGCCGGCAATGTTTAAATAAATGTCCTGAGAACTTAAATTCATCCCGCAACGCGCCTCCAAAACAGCCAAGACCATTGACAGGCGGTTGGAATCCCAGCCAACGACCGCCCTTTTGGGGCTGGCATAGCTTGTCGGGCAGACCAAAGCCTGGATTTCGACCAAGACCGGGCGCGACCCTTCTATTCCGGCAAAGACGCATGAGCCGGAAATATTTCCCTGCCGTTCGGCCAGAAACAGTGCAGAGGGATTTTCCACTTCGACAAGCCCCTGGTCCTGCATTTCAAAAACACCGATTTCATCCGTTGCGCCGTAACGGTTTTTGACTGCTCTTAAAATACGGAAATGGTGGCCGCGTTCGCCCTCAAAATAAAGCACCGTATCAACCATATGCTCCAAAACGCGCGGTCCGGCAATGGAGCCCTGTTTGGTAACATGACCAACCAAAAACAAGACAAAACCTTTGCGTTTGGCCAGTTTTATCAATTCATAAGCACAGGCTCTGACCTGGGCAACACTGCCCGGCGTTGACTCAACTTCATCCAAATACATAGTTTGAATCGAATCGATGATAACCACCGCGGCATTTGATTTTTCAAGCGTGGCGATAATATCTTTGACTTCCGTTGCACTGGCCAACTTAACCGGGGTTTGTTCAAGACGCAGCCTTTTAGCGCGAATCCGTACCTGGTCTATCGCTTCCTCCCCGGAAATATAATAACATTCCGGGTTTCCGGCGGAACCGGCGATACTGGCGCAAACCTGCAACAGTAGTGTCGATTTGCCTATTCCGGGGTCGCCGCCGACTAAAATTACCGAGCTGGGAACCAAGCCGCCGCCGGAAACCCGGTCAAGCTCCTTGATATTGGTTTTTATTCTGTCGAGCGCCCGTTCTTCTCCGGATAAAGGAACGAAATCAATCATTTTGCCTTTTTTCTTCGGGGTGATATTGGAAAAACCTTCTCCGCCGATTTTTTCTTCAACAATTGTATTCCACTCGCCGCAGGCGTCGCATTTTCCCTGCCATTTGGGATATACGGCACCACAGCTTTGGCAAACAAACTCGTTCCCTTTTTTAGCCAAGATTATATCTCCACTTTTATCGGACCGTGAGAACTGCCGTTAATGAACTGGCGTACATATTCGTTTTCAGTTTTATCCAGCTCTTTAACCGTTCCCTGCCAAATGATTTTTCCTTTGTAAAGCATGGCAATCTTATCCGCAATTTTACGCGCCGAAGCCATATCATGCGTAATGGTTAAGGCCGTTGCGCCAAGGCCTTTGGCGGACTCGATAATCAAATCGTTAATGACGTCGGCCATAATCGGATCAAGTCCGGTTGTCGGCTCGTCAAAAAAGATGATTTCAGGCTTGGTGGCAATGGCGCGCGCCAAGCTGACGCGTTTTTGCATACCGCCGGAAAGTTCGCTCGGATAAGAATCAGCAACATCCGGTGCCAAACCGACCTGACGCAGGATGCGAATAGCTTCGGTACGCGCCTGTTTTCTCGGCATTTTCTGGTTTTCAATCAAACCAAAGGCTACATTTTCCCAGATGCGCAGACTGTCAAACAAAGCACCGCCCTGAAACAGCATTCCCATTTTGGAATGAAGGCGGTTTTGTTCCTTTTCATCGGCACCGACAGTTTCTTCCCCGTCAATGAGAATAGAGCCGCTGTCCGGTTGCAAAAGCCCCTGCACGCATTTTATCAAAACAGATTTTCCGGTTCCGGAACCGCCGATAACAACCAGAGATTCTCCTTTTTCAACTTCCAAGTCAACGCCGTCAAGAACAACTTTTTTACCAAAAGCTTTGTGAAGATTGGTGATTTTGATTTTTGCTTCGCTCATTTAATCTTCTCCCTACTTGGTAAAAAACAGTTCGGTGATAATATAGTTGAAAATCAGAATCAGGATAGAGGCAGAAACAACCGCATTGGTTGTTGCTTCACCAACGCCCTGAGCGCCACCGCGAGATTTATAACCGTTATAGCAGCCCATCAACGTGATGATGAAGCCAAAAACTGCCGCTTTTACAAGGCTGGAAATAATATCCAGCGCTTCCATATTCTGAACAGTCGCATTGATGTAGTTAGCCGGATTGAAGCCCAGTTTGTAAACACCGACAACATAACCGCCGAAAATTCCGATAATATCGCCAAAGAAAACCAACATCGGCAAAACGATAATGCCGGCGATAATCCGCGGCGCAACCAGGTATTTGAAAGGATTGGTCGACAGCGTGCGCAAAGCGTCAATTTGCTCGGTAACGCGCATGGTTCCGATTTCGGCCGCCATAGCCGCACCGATACGCCCGGCAACCATTAAGCCAGACAACACCGGTGCCAGTTCGCGTGTTACAGAAATCCAAACAACGGAAGCAACGGCACTTTCGGCACCAAAACGGGCAAAGCCGGTGTAACTCTGCAAGGCAATAACCATACCGGCAAAAACCGTCGTCAAGCCGACAACCGGCAGAGAATAAAAGCCGATATCAAGAAACTGACGACCAACCAGCTTAAAATAAAAAGGCGGCGTTACACAATTGTATAAAGACTGCCCGATAAATGTCGTCAAGCTGCCGAGCCGCATAAAAAAAGCAACCAGCGGCTTACCTAAAACGCGTAAGAAATTTTGAATTTTATTATCCATGGAGATGAGTTTCCTTTTCTATACAAATTTGGTTGTATATTAAGGCAATAGAGGCAATTAATCAATAGCACTGTCTAACTTTATAACAAGCTTGTCCGGTGCCGAAGCCTCAAAAGGATAAAGTTTCAACAGAGGAATTTTTATTCCTCCGATTTCATAGAATGCCGGTTCCGGCAGGCGTTCCATATCTTTATAACTTTTCACCAACTCCACCGCCAGTTTTATTTCGCAAAACTCCAGTGAATGCATTTTATGAATGCCGACGCCGCGGACTTCCAGCATACCTTTGATATTCGCCGGACAGGAAGCAATGATACGCCCTTCCCTGATATCAATATTGGTTCTGTCGTCAGCAACAAGAATCGCATTTTTATTGGCAATACAACGCAATGCCAAATCAGATTTTCCCGATCCCGGCGCTCCGAAAATCAAAACGCCCCGGCCGTTGAAGGCGATACATGTCGTATGGATGTTCATCATGGCTTAAAATATTCCAACAGCCGAAGCCGTTGACTGTCATTAGAAGTTGATATGGTAATTTTCCGGCCGTCTTTTTCCGGGGAAATCGTTACGTGAAAAATGCCCTGCGGCAGATAACCGCCCATTTTGTCTGGCCATTCAATGAGGCTTACTCCCTGGTAAATCGCTTCTTCCATTCCCAGTTCAAAGATTTCTTCCGGGGATTTGAGGCGGTACAAGTCAAAGTGATAAATAGAAAAATTATCGGCATCATATAATTGCACCAGCGTGAAAGTCGGGCTGGGAACTTCTTTCACATTTGTCAGTTCCTGAATAAAACCGCGCGCCAAAACGCTTTTTCCCATCCCCAGAGTTCCATGCAGGGCGAAACCGTCGCCAATACGGGCAAAATGGGCAAGCTTTTTGCCGACATCCGCCGTTTCTTCCTCTGAATTGCTGTAAAATTCTATCCTATCATCCATCTAACAAACTCTTTTTACGAACTTTTGGTTTTATTATTTTAATTTTTGGTTTTTGTGCCTGCATCACCCGCCAATCCCAAGGCATGTAAAAACGTCCCTGCCACAAGCCGGCGCGGGCAGCGCGGGCATTTTCCTCATAAGGATAATAAATGTCGGTATATTTCAAATAAGCGACGGCCCAGCCGGCGTTAACGATTGCCGCCCCTAAATCATACTGCCCCAGCGAACAGGTTCCGACCATATTTCCGTTTTCATCCTGCTGCATAACGTGACATTCTAAAACATTATCCTGTATCCAGCTGCGCAGCCAATTTCCAGCCTCAACACCACAGCGATAAGACCGTCCTTGAGCTCCGGCGCAAGTCTGATTGCTTTCCGGCGCGTCTATGCCATAGAGCCTGAAATAATAGCCGTTGATTTTCAACGTATCGCCGTTTATTACTTTGGCGCTGCCGTAAATCGCCGGAAAATTGTTGGGATTAAGCGGGGCGGCGGCTTCATTGTCTTGACCGGTTACCGAATTAAACCACTTGCGTATCGGGCCGCTTTCCGCCGGTTCTTCTTCAATAATTTCCGTTTCTTCAACGATATTTTCTCCGTCGGCAAAATTTTCAGAAACAACATTTTCGTTCTCAACCAAAAGAAGTGCGCCATTTGTTTCAGCAGATTGTTTCGGGGCGGAATTCTGCCCCATAAAAGTCCTTATATTCCGGCCGACATTGGTAAAACCGTTGCTGAATCCGCCGATGGCATAAATAACAAAACAGACAATGCCGCTGAAAATAAGAAAAGACGGCAGGCAGCCCATCGCCCGCCAGGCCATTTTGGTAAATATATATAAAATAATCAGTCCGACGATCAGACCGATGAAGCCTCCGCCCTGAAGCAGAAGATTATTGCTCTGAGTTCCGGCGCCGCCCCACAAGATAAACACAAAAGCGGCGATTCCCAATATTACTTTTTTCAGAAAAAACATATATATTTACCTCTGGTTCTTTTTTGTATTAAGATACCTCTTTATTGTAAAAATATCGTTACTTATTCTTCCAAGTATTTTTTATACCCTTCAACCCTTTGCCATTCAATGCCATCACATTTAAAATAGCTTTTCGTTTGCTCAAGTTTTTTATATTCTTCTTTATCCCGCCAACCAATAATTCGCGCAGGATTACCGCCGACAATAGCACACTCGGGAACAGATTTGGTTACGACGGAACCGGCGGCGACAATGGCTCCGTCATCAATTCTGACACCAGAGAGAATCATACATCCGGCACCGACCCATACGCTTTTGCCAAAATAAACTTTCTGCAAAAACCCTTTATTATCAAAAGGCAATGACTGGGCGTGTTTAAAATTATGGTTTGTGGTCAAAACAGTAACATTTGCCCCCAGCATGACATTATCCTGCAAAACCAGTCCTCCCTCGGCATAAAGATTCGCCTCTTTGCCGATGAAAACATTTTCGCCTATTTCAATGTTTTCCGGATTATGAAGATGGGCTTCCCTGCTGATATAACACTTTGGATACTGCGGCTGGAACATGAAATAATGCAGATTTTTATTCCGGAGCTTTTTACGTAAAGATTTTACCGGAATCAAATTAATTAAAAACTTTCTCAATTTTACGGACACCCTGCCCTCCTTTAGTAATTGCCGCGCAAAATATTGCGGAATTTTTTGCGGTAATTTTTTACCGGCATCACGCGGCTCAAAATATACCAAATCGGATTAAACAAACGTAATATTTTCTTTTTTAAGCGTTTCTTTTTATAGTCGTCAAAATAAGGCGAGCGGCTGACGTAGGCATAATAATCCGCCGCGGGTTTGATTTTTTTCCACATTTTGACAATAGCACCGGCGTAGTGAACAATGATCGGCTTTTCGACTGCGGCGTCTATTTCCGCATCAGAATAGACATTGCGCAGAAACTTATATTCCGCTGTTGTCTGATATTTTTCATAATAAAGGTTTTCCAAAACGCAATATTCCAAACCAACGGGTTTGATTTTGTCGCAGGATAAATTCATTACCTCAAGGTCAAACATTTTCAGACGGTTTTTATAGCGGCGCATATTCTCAAAAAAACGGTCAACGATTTTGTCTTCACGGCATTTTTTATTGTTAAAGACAATCAAGCCGGAAAAATAAATCAAATCATTAATGTATTCAGGAAAATGCTGGTGAACGCCATTAAGTTCATCAGTCCGCTCCGCGGCAACGGCGCCAATCTGAAAATTATTAAGATCCTGATTATAAAGCGCGCTCAAATCGCCTTTAAACATCACATCAACATCAGAGTAAATTACTTTGTCATACTGCGGAATCAGTTCCGGAATAATCAGGCGATAATAAACTTCGTACGGCCATGCCACCGATTTTGGCGCATTATCAAACCGCCGATTGTCAATTTTGAGGAAAGTTATTTCCGCATGCTCATTTGCCAAAGCTGAAAACAACGCAATATTTTCTTCGCTCAATGAAGAATACATAATAAAGATATGGTAACGGGTTTGGCGCGCCACGTTATCTATCAGCGATTTTACAGCCACCCAGGCAGGAAGCGTAAAATTGTCATCAAAGGAAAAAGCAACAGGTATGGTGTTTTTCATTTATTATCCCTCTATTGACGCAATAGTTTCCGCAAGATTTTTCTGCGATTTTGCCGCAACATCCTCCGCATATTGTCGCAGGGCTTTGCATTTTTCAGCATATGTTTTTTTATCCATGGCAACAGCCTGTTTCATAGCCTCATACAAGCAGTTGCCCTGATAGACAATGGTATCTTTTTCCGAAAAACCATAAACATCGGCAAATGTTTTTTCAAGCAACATGGGTTTGTTCAATCCCAGCGACAGCTGTTTAGAACCAGTTGTCGTTCCGTGTTTGTAGCTTTCCTGTTGCGGACTTTCCGGGTCAAGCAAAGCCAAAAGAAAGTCGCTGTTCATGCAATGATGATACATATCATGAAAATTCAAGCGCCCCAGTTTTTTTATGTGTTTTTTCAAATGTTCGGGAATTTCCATGCCGCCGGAGCCGATAACACAGACCTCAAAATCAGTAATATTTTCCTGAAGCAGTTTTTCGATAGCCTCCAATAATTGAGCGCAGTTTCTGGTGTTCGGCGATAAGCGCCCAATCATAACAAAACGAGTTTTGGAATTTTTTTCATGCGGCGCAATATTTCCGAAATATATGGGACAGAGCAGTTTGGCTTTTCCCTCGGCCAAGGGAAATTCGTTCAGGACAAAAAGGCGTTTGCCCAAATATTTTTTTATCTCGCCATAAGGCTCAATATTTTGGCAGTTATGGTATATGCACAGACTTCCCCAGTGGCTTTGCGGCTCAAAACCAAGGTAGTCATAATAACGTTCCTTGGTTTCCTGATAATCAAAAGACGATATAAATACAAAATTATATTCGCGCATCATTTTGCTTTTCAGCACTTTGGAAATACGCCATTTCTGCATCGGATAGATGTCCGGCATTTCATCTTGCGCAAATAGCGCGAACGGATTTTCTTCATAGTTTGCAACTCTCATGATTACGTCAACATGATAGCCGAGGTTCTGCCAATATTTTACAAATCCGGGAATGATTTCGCCGTGATAATTATTAGGTTCAACAATCAACACTGATTTTTCGGGAATATCATGTTTCAAAAAATCAAGGTAATAATGGTCATATTTGATAAAATTACGGCGGATTTTTTTAGTGTCAAATTCTTTCAGGGAAGCAATAGCTTTTTTGCGGGCTTTTTTGCAAGGAATCCAACAGCAGAGAAGCTGGGCTAAATGTTTCTTCATCAGAAAACCTCTTTTTTGGTTATAATAATTATTATTTCTAGCAAAATTTAAGTCTAAGGTCAATCTGTTATCGTGCCGCAGAGAATAAGACGGAAAAAGCCGCTGTTAACAGCGGCTTAGTTTTTAATCAATTATTTTCATCGTAAATTTTTCCTGCGGTTGTTCTCCGCCACCTACTGACGGCGCAGGTGCCATCATGGGACGAGCATTGCGGCGTTTTTGTTCCAGCAAGTCTATTATCATATCCAGCTCGGCAACAGAAGAATATTGCAAAACAACTTTGCCGCTTCCCTGTTTTCCCTGACTGATTTTAATCCGCAGTCCCAGAGATTTGTTCAGGGATTTTTCGATATCAACCAAATCCTGACTGATTTCTTCCGGTTCTTTATTTTGCGGCTTGGCGTTCTTAAGTTTATTCACCAATTCTTCAACCTGGCGGACATTCAAATCTTTTTTGATAATCAGCTGTGCCAAATCTTCCGCATTTTCCAAACCGACGAGGCTGCGCGCCTGGCCAGCGGACAATTTGCCTTCCTTTACCAGATTTTGAACGCTTTCCGGCAGGGTCAGCAGACGTAGTGTATTAGCAATATGGCTGCGGGATTTACCAATGATTTTGGACAAGGCTTCCTGCGTGTGAGAAAATTCGTCGATTAAACGCTGCAAGCCTTCCGCTTCTTCTATCGCAGACAGATTTTCACGCAGCAGATTTTCAACCAGAGCAACTTCCAGAACTTCCTGGTCGGTCATTTCCCGGACAATAACAGGGACTTCAGACAGTCCGGCCAATTTGGAAGCGCGCAGACGTCTTTCGCCGGCAATCAACTCATAATCATTGCCTACTTTACGGACAAGCAAAGGCTGCAAGACGCCCTTTTCCTTGACCGAATCGGCCAAAGCTCGCAGCGCTTCTTCATCAAATTCAGTACGCGGCTGAAACGGGCTGGCCTTTATCAAATTAATATTTACCAAATCAGCCGGTTTGTCAAAAGACTTTTTTCCTTCGTCTGGGAAGTCATTTAAATCCAAGTCATCATCACCGAGAAGCGCTCCCAAACCGCGCCCTAAGCTTTTTCTTTTGGCTCCGGCATGGTTGTCGCCTTCCGCGAGCTTATCCAGTTCATTTATTTTGTCTTCTAACATGCAATCAATTCCTTTTCTCTTTTCAAGACTTCACCGGTCAGGCTGATGTAGGCCTGAGAGCCGGAACATTTAAAATCATAAAGCAAGACAGGTTTGCCGTGCGATGGAGCTTCAGAAATTCTGACATTTCGCGGAATAACGGTTTGATAAACTTTTTTTCCGAAAAAGTTTCTGACATCGTCTTCAACCATTTGGCTGAGATTGTTGCGTTTGTCATACATCGTCAGGACAACTCCCTGAAGTTCCAACCCCGGATTAAATTTCTTTTTAATAATATTAATGTTGCGAATCAAATCGGTAATGCCTTCAAGCGCCAAAAACTCACATTGTAAAGGCACGATGACGGCATTTGCAGCAACCAAAGCGTTAATTGTTACCAAACTTAATGACGGCGGACAATCTATCAGAACATAGTCGTAATTGACGGCGCTTTGGACAATGGCCTGTTTCAAAGCAAATTCCCGGTTTGGCATATCAACCAGCTCAACTTCGGCTCCGGCCAAATCAGCAGAAGACGGCACAATGGAAAAGTTAGGAATCTCAGTCCAGACAACAGCTTCGCTTAAAGTTCTTTCGCCAAGCAAAACTTCATAGGAAGAAGCCATGCGCCCTTTTTTATTTATCCCCATTGATGTTGTGGCATTTCCCTGCGGATCCAAATCAATAACCAAAACTTTTTTTCCTGTGGCCGCCATAGCTGTGGCGACGTTAACCGTTGTCGTTGTTTTTCCGACACCGCCTTTACGATTGGCAATGGCTATTATTCTCGGCATCAATTATCTCCTTTTTCCTGACAAGTCTGTTATCACGATTATCATTCCTTCGTCGCTGGATATACTTTGAACCAGTTCGTAATTGAAGTTCCAATTTTTTTGCGCTTCTGAAATTTCTTCCGCATATTTTTTTCCTTTTGGAAAAATGCATTTTGTTTTTTTGCCACAAAATCCGGAAGCATATTGTAGCAAATCGTTTAAATTGCACATAGCACGCGATGTTATGACATCAGCCGTAACTTTTCTGATGTTTTCAATACGGTCATTGAGAATTTCAACATTGTCCAGCTTAAGCAATTCAACGACAGCGTTTAAATACAGCGTTTTCTTTTTAACACTCTCAATCAATTTTATTTTTAAATACGGTGTTTTTTTCTGTAAAACCGTTGCCAGCACCAACCCCGGAAAACCAGCCCCAGAGCCAAAATCATACATTACCTTAGCTTTTTCCGGAATAAGCGGAAGCAACTGCAAAGAATCAACAAAATGACGATTCCAAGCATCATCCAAGGAAGCATTACTAACCAGGTTAAACTTTTTCTGCCACTCTTTCAGAGAGGCTTCATAAGTTTTCAATTTAGAAAATGTTTCACGTGAAACATTATATTTTTCGATTAAATTTTCCATAAGATTATTTATATAAATTTTCAAAGGAATTTAAAACATATTTAATCGAGTTATAAACACATAAAAAAAGTAAGAACGAATAAAACACTTTAAATCAATAGGTTAAACAACGTTTTTAGACTCAACACATTAAAATTTTATACGATTTCTATAATTAATTTCAGCCAAGAAAGTTTCTGCTTTATTGAAGTTCTCCCCCAGCTGTGATACGGAATGCGCATCGTCACTTATTATCAAAGGAACATTGCGTTTGTTTAATTCTTTAACTATCCAGGTTGCCGGAAAAAAGTCTTTTGTTTGGCGCAGGCCTTTTGTACTCAGTTCACAGCCGGTTTTAGATGATGCAAAGGTTTCGATAATCTGCCACTTCAAATCATCCCATATTGTATCGGTACAGAAACCTTTTGCCGTTATCTGGTCAATATGCGCCATAAAGGTAAACCAGCCACTTTTTATTGCCGCAATCAAATTACGCCAATGATTTGTTAAGCCTGAAGATAAGATTTCTTCATCCAAAAGATCGGGACGTTTTTTAAGATAAGATATTTTAAGAATTTTAGAGAAATCATTGTTATAGATAAAATGGCTGGCGCCAATATAGTAATCGACATCCAGAGATTTTCTAACTCGTTCAAAAAAATTCAGCCAATCTTTATCGTTAAAATAATCAACTTCAAAACCGACATATACTTTTATTTTATGTTTTGCAGCAGCTTCGCGTATATCATTAATGGCCTTTTTATAAATATTCTCGACCTGTTGATAGTCGCGAAAATACATTGCCTGCATTTTATCAATTTCACAAAGACCTGGATGACAAATAAGATGATTGGAGATACCTATTTCACAGAATCCAAGCTCTTCTGCGCGGCCTATCATTTTATCGGCAGAATCGGCACCGTCAAAAATTCCCAAACTGTTTGTGTGACTGTGATAGGTATAATTTTGCATTATTTATTCAGTTTCCAGCGATTTGAGTAGTTTATACTTTTAAGCAGATTCTCTGCCTGTTCAAAATGTTGAGCAATATGTTCAATCTTGTGGGCGTCATCACTTATAACTATAGGTACTTGTCTTTGGGCGAGTTCTTCCAACATCCAGAGATGAGGATGTTGCTCACCAACCTTCGTCCAGCCGCTGGTATTCAGTTCGAAAGGATGATTATATTTACTAAGAGTGTTTATCACCTTTCGCTTCCATTCATCCCAGACCGGATCAACGCCAAGATTAAAAAGTTTACAAACATCAAGGTGGGCTATAAAGGCAAAATAGCCACTTTTTATGGCTTCAATAATATTTTGCCAGTAATTTACCAGAAGTTCTTCTGCCTGATGACGTGTAATATCTGTTTGCGAGAGGTAGTACATATTGCACATTATACTCTCGTCTGCCGTTCGTAGGTAATGGGTTGAGCCTATTAGATAATCAGGTTTGATTTCAGCAATCATTTTCTCAAAGGAATCCCGCCATTGAGAAGACGGAAAAAAATCCACTTCAAAACCGGCATAGACCTTAATTTTACTATTTACTGCAATGCGATGGATTTCATCAATGGTTCTTTTATAAATGTCTAATGCTTCGCCATAATCGCTATGAAACATTTTATCGTTTGCAGAAGCTTGACATCCTTTAAAAATATTGGGGTGATATATAAAATGATTAGAAATGCCAAGCTCGGTATATCCGGCTTGTTCAGCAGCTTTAATCATTTCTTCTATTGAATAATGACCGTCGTAAACATCAAAAGTATTGGTATGGGTATGATATGAAAAATGTTGCATAAATCCTCCTTATGCGGAGGATTGTATCATTTAATCGCTAAAATTTTATAAACGTCATTATGGCATTTTTCATCAAAAAAAGATTTGAGATTATACAAATCATTTTTAAGACGTTCTAACTGTTCAGGCTCTGTTTTGTGGCGCGTAGAAACACTTTGCAGACGATATTCGATAGAGCAGGTTTTTCCCATGTCATTCAACATATCGGACAAGGCAATCAGCTTATCATATTCATCATTATGAAAGTTTTTCATTATATTACGGCATTCAGGAATAAATTCGGCAAATTGCAGATAATCCTCGTCCTGGAAATTTTCTGAATAAAAATTATGTGTCAGGCAAATTTTGGCAACATCGTCATAGCCCAAAGACATCATATACTGATATCCGACCAGACCGTGAAAGACATGCTCATTCCATTCATCCAGCATTCGGCCACAATCATGCAACAGGCCGCATACATAAGCTTTATCAATGTTTAAATACGTTGTTTTTTTAGCCAGTATCTCTGCTATTTTAGCAACAGTCCTGCTATGAGCACGGAAAGTTATCTCCATTTTATCCGTAAAAGGATGTAATGTGGCATTTCTGATTTCAATTACTTTTTCTAATAGCCGTTCAGCTTCAAGGCGTGAGGGAAAACTCATGTTTCATCCTTTAAATACAGTGTTAATCTTCATTTTTTATTTCCAGCAAATCATAAATGCAGCAGCCACATTTTTCATCAAAAAATTTTTTATTATCCAGAGCATGTTGATACAAACTTTGCAATAATGGCCACTGGAGATTATAGCGTCTGATTAATCCTTCAAAACGTTTTTTCAAACAAACTTTTTCCAACCCTTCAAAGAATAAATCGCAGAGCTGCACAAGACGGTCATAATCATTAAAAGTAATGCCGCGCATTTTATCTTTAGCCCAAGTCAGCCATTCAGGACGATAAGACGGATAGAATTTTTCATCAAAGTTGGGAGAATAAAAACTATGAGTCAGGCAAACTCTGGCAACATCCGTATAATCCATGGCTTCCATTAAATCATAGCCTTCCCGGACATGGAAGCGTCCTGATAACTTTTCATTAACACGTTTACCGCAGTCATGCAGCAAACCGAGAACGTATGCTTTTTCGGGGTTCAAATCCTGTGTATGTTCTGCAATAATGCGGCAGCAACGTCCAACACCACGCGAGTGAAAGATATACTCTTCTTTTTCAGGAAAGGGATAGTTTGCCAGACGGTATGAAATTCCTTCCCTCCAGATTTTTTCGGCATTTCTGATGTTTGGATATTTTTTCATGTTTAAATACAGCGTTATTATTTTTTCAAATACCCTAAAACAGCCATAATTGCGGCCGGCGTAACACCGGGAATGCGAGAGGCTTCACCAATTGTTGCCGGTTTTACTTTAGTCAGTTTTTGAACCATTTCACGAGATAAACCACCGACCTGAGAATAATCAATGTCATCGCGTATTTTTAGTTTTTCATCCTTTCTGAAAACATCAATATCAGCCTCCTGACGCTTGATATATCCGGCATATCTGGATTCAATTTCCAACTGTTCATAAGTATCATCCGGTATAGATATCAATTCCGGCCAAATGGCGTTGATTGTTTCACGTGAAACATTATCATAAGACATCACATTATAAGCCGTTCTGCGCGTACCATCCTGCTTAACCTTAATACCATATTTTTCAAGTTCGGGCGTTTTGGTTATCAAAGTTTCGCATAACTCTCGGCAAGCCTTAATATTTTTCTGCTTTTGTTTAAATACAGTGTATCTGGCTTTACCAACACAACCAATCTGCCAGCCTTTTTCCGTCAAACGCAAATCGGCATTATCGGCACGCAGCAACAAACGATATTCCGAGCGGGACGTAAACATACGATAAGGTTCATCAACGCCTTTTGTTATAAGATCGTCAATCATAACACCGATATAGGCCTCGCTGCGGTCAATTGTAAATTCTTCTCCGGGATTTTTTGCACTTAGAGCCGCATTAATACCGGCGATGACTCCCTGGGCGGCAGCTTCTTCGTAACCAGTTGTTCCGTTAATTTGTCCGGCTAAAAACAGTCCCGGAACTTTTTTGACTTCCAATCTGCGATTTAACTCCTGAGGGTCAACAAAATCATATTCAATTGCATAAGCATAACGGAGAATTTTGACATTCTCCAGCCCTTCCATGGTATGAATAAATTGCTCCTGCACATCCGCCGGCAGAGATGTCGATATACCATTGGGATAAACAACATTTGTTTTGTATCCTTCAGGCTCCAAAAAAATCTGGTGACTGTCACGATCCGGAAACTTGACAAGTTTATCTTCAATACTGGGACAATAACGCGGCCCAATCCCTTTTATCAATCCAGAAAAAAGCGCGCATTTTTCAAAATTATCACGAATAATTTGGTGAGTTCTTTCGTTGGTGCGCGTAATTGCACACTGAATTTGCGGTTGAGAAATCTCTTTTGTCAGAAAGGAAAAGGGAATAGGATGTTCATCACCATCCTGCTTGGGAAGTTCTTCCCAATTAATCGTGTTCATGTCAAGACGGGCAGGGGTTCCGGTTTTTAAGCGCCCGACGTTCAAATCGCAAGCGTTTAAATACGGTGTTATACCTGTACAGGAAACATCATCAACTCGACCGCCAACCGTTGCTTGGTGGCCGGTAAACATAACGCCATTCAAAAAAGTGCCTGATGTTAAAATCACTGCTTTTGATTTCAGGATACTTTCATCGGCCAATTTAACACCACCGAGCTTATCACCTGTGAAATATAATCCTTCAACCGCCGCTTCGATAATTGTCAAATTTTCTTGCCTCTGCAAAGCTTCCAGCATAAATTTTTTATACAAATCACGGTCTGCCTGCGCTCTGGGGCCTCTGACAGCAGGCCCTTTAGAAGCATTAAGCATACGGAACTGAATACCTGCTTTATCAATAACACGCCCCATTAATCCGTCCAGTGCATCAATTTCCCGAACCAGGTGGCCTTTGCCCAGACCGCCAATAGCCGGATTGCAGGACATTTCGCCTATAGTAGAAATTTTATGGGTAATCAATGCCGTTTTAGCACCCATGCGCGCAGCAGCTGCACAAGCTTCACAACCGGCATGTCCGCCGCCAACAACAATAACATCAAATTCCTGTATTTTATCCATTTTTATTACCTTAATTTCATATTGCCTAAGGTTTACAACAGGTTATATTTTTTGACAAGAGGGTAATGAACTGAAATGACTGTTTTTTGCATTTTATTTATTGGTAAAAAGATACCCCGCTAAGAACTGTCCCTCAGAAATTGCACAGTTCACTGTGCCGGGGTTTTTGTGGATACAAAAATAAAGAGGAAGTCACGCTTCCTCTTTATTTTTATCAGTTTAAATCGGAAAACAATCCATTATCAATAATTTTTACATATAATCTTCGCATCGTATCAGCAGAGTAGATAAATGGATAGTAAAACCAGATGGAAAAAAGACAACTTAATCTGTTTTCATGTTTTTCACATAATTCCGAAAGCTGCAATAAACGGTCTATTTGTTCTGAAAAAAGTTTTTCAGCCTGTTCAAAAAGAGGCGGTTTATTCCAAGCAGAATTACAAAAAGGTATCACACTACGCCCCGGCACACCAGAAGCTTTAATTAACTCCATAATTTTGGCTGAATCTCTATCCGTCCAATTTTGTTTTTCGCACGGGTTAAAGTGGAAAATATGATATCCACATAAAATTTCATCCCGCAATTCATAAACTTTTTTAAAATTAACTTCTCCCATAATAATTGATTTTTTATATAATAATGATTTGATAATTCATATTACAAAAAGCAAGCTAAAAGTAAAGGAATATATTTTAAATACAGTGTTATTTACCGATACAGAAGCTGCCAAAAATCTTATCAAGGATTTCATCAATTTCAATACGGCCGGTAATTTTGCCGATTTCCCGAGCAGCCAAACGGATATCTTCGGCAGAAAGCTCTATTTCTTTATCCAAATCAAACAAATCAAGAGATTGTAGTGCTTGTGAAAGCGCTTCGCGGTAACGGGCACGGGTAATCAGCAAATTTGAGTTTGACGTAAACTTATCTTCAATAACTTTTGTAATTTTTTGCAAGAGCAAATCTATTCCCTGATGGTATTTAGCTGAAACAAGAAGAATATCCTGTTTTTTAATATTTGAACATTGTTCGGATGTGAGATTATCAACTTTATTGGCAACATAAACCATTTTATAACCATAAGTTTTAGCAATATTATCAAAGGCCTGAACAGTGTCTAGAGAAGCGTCAAACAAACAAATAAGCAAATCGGCATCATTGATTTTACGATATGCAATTTCAACTCCCTGTTTCTCTATGGCTTCTTCGGTTTCGCGAATTCCGGCAGTATCCGTAATAATGACCGGATAGCCATTCAAATCAAGGTGAATATCAACAGCGTCACGCGTTGTGCCGGCTATATCAGAAACGATAACAACATCCCTTTGGGCAAAAGCATTAAGCAAACTTGATTTCCCGGCATTAGGGCGACCAACAATAACAACACGAAACCCTTCACGCAGACGTTCGCCGATAGTATCGCCAGACAAATGTTTTCTTATAGCCTCGCGCAGTTTAAATACAGTGTTATTCAAACTATTGACAACGGATTCAGGAATTTCTTCATCAGGAAAATCAATATAAGCTTCAAGGTGAGCCATAATTGTTACAAGCTGCGTGCGCCAGTCATCATAAAGATTTTTAAGGCTGCCTTCCATTTGGCGCAAAGCATATTTTTGCTGAGCTTCGGTTTCGGCATCAATCAAATCAGCCAGGCCTTCAGCTTCCGTCAAATCCATTTTTTGATTATAAAAGGCGCGTTTGGAATATTCTCCCGGCTCGGCCATACGAAATTCGGGAATCCGGCTTAAATTGTTCAGGACACTGGAAATTACCGCCCGTGAGCCATGTATCTGCAATTCGACAATATCCTCGCCTGTGAAAGAGTTAGGCGCTTTAAAATATAACAAAAGACATTTATCCAAGGTCTGACTTTTAGTTAAATCTTTTAAATCCGTAAAATAAGCGTAACGAGCTTTTATATTATCCGGATTAAGATTTGTCATCAGGCGAACAACCAGCAAAGCCTCTTTTCCGGAAATGCGGATTATGGCAACTCCGGATTTTCCCAATACGGTTGACAAGGCATAAATTGTTTTATTGTCCATGGCGGTTTCCTGATAAAAAATTACTGTAATAAAGGTATATTAAAATTCAAATTTTAATGCAAGTTTTAAAAATCTCGTTTTTAGGGACTCTACAGCGCTTTTTCAGGTTTCTTTAACCAAGATGTCATAGAATCATTAAAATTCTTCTGTACGGGCTTTATACGGACTCGATATTTTTAAATTAATGATTGATATAAAATATGGAAAACAAGTTAAAATTAATTATCTGGGATTTCGACGGCGTTATTGCTGATTCCGAAAAAATCTGGCTGAAAAACCGAATGGCATATTTTAATGACCATCTAGGCGTTAACTGGGATTTTGATACGGTTAATAAATATTTCGGCGGAATGGCCGACAAGACCAAAAGGCAAGTCTTAGAAAAACTGGGTTTTCAGACTGATGATAAATTCTGGAAGGAAATTTTGGAAATAGATGTCGCTTATATGAAAAAATTCGGAATTGAAAAAATGTCCGGCGTTGACAACATTCTTCAAGACCAAACGCTTAAGCAATGTGTTGCAACCGGCGGCACAAAATACAAAACAAAATTTAAGACAGATATTATCGGCCTCAACAAGCATATATCAGATGAAAAAGTTTTTACCGTTGATTTGGTAGAAAAAGGAAAACCCGAGCCTGATTTATTTCTTTATGCTGCCAAACAAATGGGGGAAAAACCGGAGCAGTGCCTGGTTATTGAAGATTCTATCGCAGGAATGACCGCCGGTCTGAAAGCAGGCATGAAAGTTGCGGCTTTTCTCGGCAGCGAAATTTATCAAAATCAAGCATATATAGACAAAGTAAAATCTCTCGGAATTGAAAATATCTTTTATAATATGAGAGATTTATATGAATTTATAAAATTAACATTTGACAAAAATAATTAATTCGCTATTTTTGATACATTAAATTTATTATTAATTATACAATTATGGATACACAAATTTTTGAACTGTACAAAAGTGGTTTGACTGCAAAAAGAATCGCAGAACTAAAAGTTAACGGCATCATTAAAACAAAAAAACCTTCGGAGCGCGCAAAAGAATTTGCCGACTATCATGCTATGCTGGATGCGGCTGAAATAATCATAAAAAATTCTTTAGACCTGTTTCAGAAGGAATTTCCGCGAGAAATTAAAAACTATAACGGAGAAAAACTAAGTTCGTTTTTTAAAAATTTAAGCGAGCATCCGGAAATGATTATTGGGTGTGAGGATTGTTTTTTCCGTTTAGTTAAGCTTGCCGTAGAACCGAATTTAACCTCGGCGAACGGAACAATGTTTTCGTGGTGTTGGCCGGAAGCTTATATGATTTTATCACAGAATCACATTAGGGGTTTTGCCATGGAAAAAAAATCATCTGATTTTCAAACGATGGTTTATTCTCTGGCGCTGCATCTGGATCCAACAAACGATATAGACAAGGAAAGAGCCATTTGTTTTTTTTCATCCTTGAGCATGTTCAGGAAAATATATCCGGACATGATTTCCAAAATGTTAGAATATCTGACAATGGATTCAAATCTTTACAGAAACGACTGGGTACAGAAGATTGTAAATTTTTATGAAGAAAAGAGAGGTTTTTAACCTCTCTTTTTTTGTTTAACTGTTCATATTGTTAAAGAAATCATTGTTGTCTTTTGACACTTTCAGTTTATCAAGCAGGAATTCCATGCCGTCAGTCATGCCCATTTGCATCAACACGCGGCGCAGAACCCACATCTTGGATAGCGTCTGGCGGTCAACAAGAAGTTCTTCCTTACGCGTTCCTGAACGGGTGATATCTATCGTCGGGAAAAGACGTTTATCAACCAATTTGCGGTCAAGAATAATTTCAGAGTTTCCTGTTCCTTTGAATTCTTCAAAAATAACTTCATCCATACGGGAGCCGGTATCAACCAACGCCGTTGCAATGATTGTCAAAGAACCACCTTCTTCAACGTTACGAGCGGCGCCAAGCAAACGTTTCGGACGCTGCAGGGCATTAGCGTCAACACCGCCGGTTAAGACTTTACCGGAAGAGGGGATAACCGCATTATAAGCGCGGCCAAGACGGGTGATGGAATCGAGCAGAATTACAACATCCTTTTTGGTTTCAACCAAGCGCTTGGCTTTTTCAACAACCATTTCGGCAACCTGAACATGGCGGCTGGCCGGTTCATCAAATGTGGATGAAATAACTTCTCCTTTGACAGAGCGGGTCATATCCGTTACTTCTTCCGGGCGCTCATCAATAAGCAGAACCATCAGGTAAACTTCCGGGTGGTTTTCGGCAATGGCATGCGCAATATTTTGCAGCATGACCGTTTTACCAGTTCGGGGCGGCGCCACAATCAAACCGCGCTGACCTTTGCCCTGAGGTGCAACCAGGTCAATAACACGCGTTGTATAATCTTTTTCACCGCAGATGATGTCAAAATTTAATTTATTTGTCGGATACAGCGGTGTCAGATTGTCAAAATTAACACGTAATTTTGATTTTTCAGGGTCTTCGTAATTGATTTTATTAACTTTAGTTAGAGCAAAATAACGTTCATTGTCCTTTGGCGAGCGAATTTCGCCTTCGACAGTATCACCTGTCCGTAAGCCGAATTTTTTGACCTGAGCCGGAGAAACATAGATATCATCCGGGCTGGCTAAATAGTTTGATTCTATTGACCGCAAAAAACCAAATCCATCAGGAAGAACTTCTATTGTTCCGGTACCGTAAATAATTTCGTCATCAGAGGCAACCTTTTTCAGGATGGCAAAAATCAAATCCTGGACACGCATAGAAGAAGCGTCTTCAATGCCAAGCTCTTCTGCCTGAGTTAACAACTCTTTAGGAGATTTTTGCTTTAATTCTTGTAAATGCATTATGTAACCTTATGTATGTAATAGCAGTAGGAGGGAAATAGTAAGCAGGAATGTGCTTAACGTTGACTTGTTTATATGATTTAAATGTTCAACTGTCAAATGTTTGTTTTGAAAAAAGGTTATGCACAGGTCGAAAGCCCTAACTAATTATTTTTAAAATTTATGTAGTAGATTGTATATGCCTGTGCATTATGTGGATAAGTTTTTGGGGCGTTTTTAAAGGCATTGTTAATAAATTGTTAACGAATCGAAAAGCCCTGACTTTTTAAAAGTTAATAGAATCTTAATGTTTTTATCGAGTCATAGTTTGTAAAGTTAATTATTTACATTAAATTTAAATAAATTTCTTGGTTGAAAAACGAATCTGAGTGCCGATTGTGGGTAAAATTGTAGAATAAATTTTACATTGTGAGGATTACTTTGTATAAATATTAGAAAGCACTGAGTTATGCACAGAATCAATGGGGTTTGTGTATAACTCTGTAAGCCTTTGTTTAAAGGAAAAAATAATGAAATTAGCAGCTATTACCGGGTCTATCGGATGTGGAAAAACGACTTTGGCCAAAGAAGTAAAATCTTTGGGGTATCCTGTCTATGATGTCGACGGCTGGGTCAGAAGACTGTATAACAAAAAAGCTTTTATTAAAGTAATCGGGGAAAATTTTCCGTCGGTTATGGAATCGGGAAGAGTTAACAAAAGAAAGCTGCGCCAGATTGTTTTTGATAACAATGAAGAGTTGAAAAAGCTTGAGGGGCTGATTCACCCGTTCTTGAAGATGAAGCTGCGCGAGTTAATCTTTAAGAATGCCAGAACTGATGCTTTGTTATTTTTGGATGTGGCTTTGCTTTTTGAAATGGGGTGGCATAGGTATTGCGATTATATTATCGTTGCCGACGTTGATTATGAAATTCAGAAACGGCGGGTGATGGAACGGGACAAAGTTTCTGCTGAAGATTTTGAAAAGATTAATGTTGTGCAAATGGATAATAAATATAAGAAAATGCTGGCGGATGTTGTGATTGATACGGATAAACCATGTAATGTCCTGCGGGCGGAACTGGTTTATGTGATTGACAGGATTAAGCAATGTTAAGAGAGATTGTCTTTGATACGGAAACAACCGGATTTCACCCGGAAGAGGGGGATAAGCTGGTTGAAATCGGTGCGGTGGAACTGCTTAACCATATTCCGACCGGCGTGCAATATCATCAATATATTAACCCGGAAAGAGAAGTTCCTGAAGACGCTTTTAAAGTGCACGGACTGAGTTATGATTATTTGAAAGATTTTCCGACATTTAAAGATGTTGCCAAGGAATGGCTTGATTTTGTCGGTGATGCCAAACTGGTGGCTCATAACGCTTCATTTGATATGAAGTTTATCAATTTTGAGCTGAAAGGGTTGGGATATGACGAATTGTCCTGGGACAGAGTTGTTGATACGCTGGAAATTGCGCGGCGTTTGTTTCCCGGATCGAGGGTTAATTTGGATGCTTTGTGCCGTCGTTTCGGTGTTGACAATACCAGCCGTACGTTGCACGGTGCATTGCTTGACGCCCAGTTGCTGGCTGAAGTATATTTGGAACTGCTTGGCGGGCAGGAACCGTCAATGCTCGGCGATGAGAAAAAGACGCAGCAATTTGCGGCTACCGTTGATTTTTCTCAAATAAAAAAGCAGTTTCGTGAACCGCGGCCTTTTCCTTTAAGCGAAGAAGAAATCAAAGTGCATGAGGAATTTTTAGCTAACAAAATTAACAATGCCTTGTGGCTGAGTTAGTTTTTTCTACGGCGGCGCAGCAGTATGTAGAGCGCGCCTTTCCCGCCTTTGGCTTCGGAGGGGTATCTGTAAGATAATATCAGCGGTCTGAGTTCCGGTGCGTTTAGCCAGTTGGGGACGCTGTTTTTCAATATGCCGCGGGAAGCAAAAATATCTTCTTCCTGTTCTTTGTGCATATTTCCTTTGCCGGTAATGATGATAACGCAGCGTTTTTGTTCCGCATATGCCTTTTGTATGAAATTGCAGACGAGGGTATGCGCGTTTTTTTCTGTTTGTCCGTGCAAATCCAATACGGCTTCAACAGGATATTCTTCTCTTTTGAATTTTTTCAGCGTTTGCTTGTCTATGCCGGCATAAAAGTCGGCTTCAAGGTTAGACAAGGTTTCTCCTTGGTAGGCTTCAAAAACGTTGACAACCGGTTTTATTTCTATGGTTACAGCTCTGTCGTTGGGAAGTTCAGGCGGCTGCGGAAGCTTTTGGACATCTTTGACGGCTTCTTCCCATTCTTTTTCATCAATTTCAGGCTGAGATTCCAATTTCCTGTTCAGATTTTTCATTTGTTGTTTCATCTGTTTTCTTATCCGTTTTTTCAACCATATAATCAGCAAAGTTCTGGATGACAAATTCTTTCCAGTCACCGTCCGGCGAAACGCATCCGGATTTTTTATTTTCTGCATTAACCAAAACTAAGCCGCCAAAGTCCCAAAGTTCCTGACAATGGTCGTAGTCTTTGGTAAAATACTGTTTTGCCCGTTCGATTATCAGGCGGTAGACTTTTTTCTTAAAATAATGGCTGTAAATCAAAATCATTGCGATGATGAACACCAGGCCGAACAAAACGCGATCAGAAAGGATTAAGAGCATTCCGATGACTGTAGGCACCAAAATGGGCAGGAGAGTTTCCCAAGGGTCATAAACAGGGGATCCTGGACGGTTTATTTTTCCATAGTCGAGGTAGATGCGAAGCTTGTCGGCTTCTATGGCACGATTGAGTGCTTTGTAAACCAGTAAGTCGGCTTTGTTGGGTTTCTTTTTAGAAGTGTTCATAATTCTGCTCCGCGTTTTTGGGAATTAAAATGTAATATTTTCCCGATGAATTCATTTTTCCGGCTTTATCCAAGATTTCATCTGCTCCGGATCCCCAAAAATAGTCGCCCCTGACTATTCCTTTTATGGCGCTCCCGATATCCTGGGCAACAACCAGTTTTTCTATTTTTTCTTTATCAGGTCCAGTTGTTTCAAGCCATATCAACGAACCGAGGGGGATATATTTTTTATCGACGGCCAGGCTGCGTCCGGCATGAAGCGGCACGCCATGAGCACCGATAGGACCGTCCGCATTGACAAGGCGGTGAAAAATATAACGGTTGTTTTCATAGAGGTTTTCTTCGGCTAACTGTGGATTTTGTTTCAGCCATTGTTTTATATGGGACATGGATGCCTGTCCGGGTTTTATCAGGCCCTTGGATAGGAGAATCGAGCCGATACCTTTAAACGGGTGGCCGTTATTATCGGCGTAACCGACGCGGACTTCCCTGCCGTCATCCAGTTTGGCGACGGCAGATCCTTGGATTTGCATGATATTTATATCAATATTGCTGTCACCCCATAAGATGACCGGTGCGTTGATGTTGTTCTGTTCAATTTCTTTGCGGGTGAAATAGGGAACAAGTTTTTGATTTTCTATTCTGCCGACGAATCTGCGATTTGGCTGGTCCGGGTTGAAATCCCGCGTGTTAAGTTCAATTAAATCGTAAGGTTTTCCATATATGGGATATTTGTATTTTTCGTTTTTGGTGTAGGAAGCGTTTAGTGAAGATTCAAAATAGGATGTAAATTTGCCTTCTTCGTTGCCGTTGTCTGTTACCAAAAACGGCGTGAAATTCTTTTCCAGAAAATTTTTGAATTCAGTTGTATTTTCCGGTTGGGACGCAATAAATTGACGGCATATTTCCCGATAAGACGCCGTCGGCAGCTTTATTTCCGCATTGGAAAGGTAGGTTGTGTTTTCCGATAGTATTTTTATACAGGAATTGTTAAAACCGCTCAGCGTTAACGCCAGATTGTCGTTGTTCCAGTTTTTCAAATCTGAGAAAGTGGCCTTTTTCAAAACGATTTGCGGGGGTGTCGCTGTTTCTTCGCGAGGGAGAGAAGGGATAAGGTCAGTTTTTTTCTCATTTTTTTTGAAGAAAATGAGAAAGCAAATGAAACATAATCCGATAATGACGATGGTTTTTTTCATGATTTTTTCGTAGATGTCAGTAACCAGTTCGGGCTAGCGGAAGTGATACTTCTTTCAAAAGTCCATACATCAGTGATGTTTTGGATATATTGTTCATCGCCTTCAATGATTTCCCCGTCTTTGTTTTTGAGGAGGTTGACTTGTTCAGAAATAAATTTAACGGTAATTTTGACTAAATCGTTTTTGGTGATTTTGGCGTTGGTAATTTCAGCCGAATCGAAAGAAATCAAGTCTGTTTCAGAGGTGATGCCTTCAGATTGCCGCTGGTTTAATATTTCCTGAAATTTTTTAGCGACATTTTTAGAAACCAGTTTTTCAAGCGTTTCTGTATCGCCTTTGCTGAAAGAATCGAGAATTAATTCAAAAGCCTTTTTAGCGCTTTCGATAAATTTTTCTTTGCTGAAGTTGGGAATTTTTCGCAGGACCTGGTCTGTTTCGCTTAATTCGTCCGAGTTTGAGGATGTGCTATTATCCGGATCGATTTTTAAGCCTTTTTTTTCAGCTTCCTTAACAATCAGATTAAAGAGCTGAGATGCTTTTTCTTCCGTAATCTTTTGATTTTCAATTTTGGTATCATTGTTGATGATATTGATATATTTTACAATGATATAAGCTACAGCCGCCAATAATAAGATTAATTCTACTGCAGATCCCATAGTCGTCCTCTGAAATTATTGTTTTACATTTAATATATAGCGTTTTTTGCTTTGATTATCAACAGAATTGAATTATATTCTAAGACAATTGTTAATAAGGAGATGTTTTATGACAGAAGAAAACAGTAATAAGCAAACAGCCAATGACAACAGCGGACAGGATAATGCGCAGCCGCAAATGCCGCCGATTGTCATAAATACGCAGTATATAAAAGACTTGTCTCTTGAGATTCCCAATGCTCCCGAGATTTTCAGAGAATTGAATCAGGCTCCTGACGTTAAAATAAATGTTGATGTTAACGCCAAGCATTTGGAAGAAAATTTCTTTAATGTTGAGCTGACTATGGAAATGGACGGCGATGTTAACGGCAAGAAGCTGTTTATTCTGGAATTGAAGTATGCTGCCGTTGTCGGCTTAAATGTTCCCGAGGAGCATGTTGAGCCGGTGTTACTGGTGGAAATTCCGCGCATGATTTTCCCGTTTGCACGGAGTATTGTGACAAATACCCTTGTTGAGGGAGGGTTGCCGCCGTTTATGCTTAATCCGATAGATTTTGTGGCGATGTACCAAAATCGTAAACAGGCTGAAAGCAAGTAAAAAAACAGAGAGGTTTTTTACCTCTCTATTTTTTTGTCTTTTGAATGGCAATATGAGCTTATTGGGCAGTTTAGGCAATCCGGGCGCTGGGCTTTGCAGGTGTAGCGTCCGAAAAGGACAAGCCAATGGTTGGCTTTTTTGACATATTCTTCAGGAAGGATTTTTAATAAATCAAGCTCAACGGCGAGAGGCGTTTTTCCCTGACTGAAATCCAGACGGTGTGACAGGCGCATGACATGGGTATCAACCGCTAAAGCCGGCAGGTCAAACCAGACATTAAGTACAACGTTTGCTGTTTTCCGGCCGACCCCGGCAAGGCTTTCCAGCGCTTCCCGGTTGTTTGGAACTTCGCCGTTAAAGCGGTTTATCAGGTCCTGACTGAGAAGCATGATATTTTTGGCTTTATTGTTATAGAGGCCGATGCTTTTTATGTGTTGTTTCAGCTTGTCAATTCCCAAATCCAGCATTTTTTGCGGTGTATCAGCAATTTTAAAGAGGTTTTCGGTTGCTTTGTTTACGCCTTTGTCGGTTGTTTGGGCAGAGAGGACGACGGCAACAAGCAGGGTGTAGGCATTATGAAAATTTAATTCGCATTGCGGATTAGGATTAATTGCATCGAAGATTTTCATAATTTCGAGTATTTCTGATTTTTTACGCATGGTTTTATGCCTTTACACCTCCGGCTCCGGCAGCTTTGGGTGCGTTTTCATCCAAAGGCCAGCGGGGACGCGGTTTGAAATCCAAATCGTTAACATAGCCGTTTTGGAAGCGTTCCAGCCCGGCCCAGGCTATCATTACGCCGTTGTCCGTACAAAAACGTACGGGAGGGGCTGAGAACAGAAGTTTATGCCGGTCGGCAAGTTTTTGCAGGGCTTCCCGCAAATAGGTATTGGCTGCTACGCCGCCGGCGACAACGAGGTCTTTGCCGTTGGGGTAGGATGCTTTAAAATAACGGATGGCTTTTTCCAGTTTTATGGTCAGACATTCTGCGGCAGTTTTTTGGAAGCAAGCGCATATATCTGCCGTGTCTTTATCATTGAGAATGGCGTGTTCCAGTTTTCCGTCCGGAGAATATGATTCAATAATTTTGCGTACGGCGGTTTTTAAGCCGGAAAAAGACAGGTTCATATCACCGGAATTTGACAGCGGATGGGGCAGGGTGAAGCGGTTTTCATCACCTTTTGCCGCCATTTTTTCTATTATCGGTCCGCCGGGGTAACCAAGGTTAAGCATTTTGGCAACCTTGTCAAAGGCTTCGCCGGCAGCGTCGTCAATCGTTGTTCCCAGCCTTTCGTAATCGCCGACATTTTTAACTATCAAGATTTGGCAGTGTCCGCCGGAAACCAGCAACAATAAGTAGGGATAGCAGACATCTGAGGTCAGACGGGCGGTTAAAGCATGGCCTTCCAGATGATTGACGGCGATAAAAGGTTTGTTTAATGCCAGGGACAACGCTTTTCCGGCCATGACGCCGATAACGACGCCGCCGATAAGTCCGGGGCCGGAAGAAGCCGCAATGGCGTCAACGTCGGACAATTTTATATTGGCGTTTTTCAGCGTTTTTTCAATAATTTCATCAATATGCTCAAGGTGAGCCCGGGCCGCGATTTCGGGTACAACGCCGCCGTAGCTTTTGTGTTCTTCCTGAGAAAGAACGCACTCCCCCAGTATTTCTTTTTTATCATTGACAATGGCGGCGGCTGTTTCGTCGCAGCTGCTTTCAATTCCTAAAACTATCATTGGTATATTCCAAATATATTATTGCAGTTTTTTTATAATTATTTAAGATTATATACACTATAAAAATATATATGCCAAGCAATATCATAAGGGATTTTAAAATGGTAAAAAATAAAGCAGCGGCCGAAACCGAAGTTAAGGAAGAAAAAACAGCGGAAGCGCCGCGTAAAAACTATGCAGGCCTTGCCGTCAGGGCTTTTGTGTGGGTTATTTTTCTTTTGGTGCTTCTTGGTTTGTGGCTTAATCCCGAAGTAATATATAATTCTACCCAGTATTTTAAGGCTCAACAGGCTCCGGCAGAACAAACCGTCAGCGAACAGCCCAGTATTAAGCAACTTCAGGGGCAAATCAGAGAGCTGAAAAACAGCGTTATGAATTTGGGGGCGGCAATCGGAAAGTATAACCGTTCGGATGCTGTTGATACCGCAATGCTGGATAAGCTGAATGGCAAGTTTGTCGATTTGGAAGCTAAAAATGAGGAAATTTTGAACGCGAAGGCTGATTCTTCGGTTGTTTTAGGTTTGGTGGAACGGTTAGATAAGATTGAAAGACGCTTGGACAAGGTCGCAAAGATTTCTGATCAGGGCGCTTTGATTTTGACGACAACGATGCTGATTAAAGATAATGCGGCAAGAGGCAGCAGTTTTGAATATGAAGCGGAAATCTTGAAGCAGCTGGCAGCCGGAGATGCTTCTTTGCAAGAGCCTGTTGCAGACATTTTGGTTTTTGCCAATAAAAAGATTCCTTCAGACCGGCAGCTGGAAAAAGAATTTGGCGGGATTTACGAACGTATAGTCAAGTCTGAAAAAGATAAACAATTTAAAGGGAAAGACTGGAAAGAACGTTTTAATCTGAAACTTAACGAATATGTTAAGGTAAAATATACCAATGAAAACAATCCGGCAGAAGAGGCGGAAGCCGAAAATGACTTGGAACGTTTGAAAGCGGTTGTTGACGGAGGTAAGTTTGATTTGGCTTTGGAAATTTTAAACAAGCCTGAAAATCAGTTTGTTTTGACTGATTATCCGTCTTTGAAAGACTGGCGCGATGATGTTGAGGCCAGAGTTAAGTTTTATGATGCCGTATCCCGTATTTCAGCGCAGTCGTTGGCTCTGATGAAGCTGAATTTTGTGAAAAAGGATGCTGTTGATGAGTAGAAAAATTTCGACTTTTATTTTTCTTGGGCTGATTTTTACTTTGGTTGTTTGGAACTTGGACAAGCAGAGCAGGGTTATTGTCGATTGGCGGGGATATCACAGCGTGCTGACGGTTCCCGATGCCATGCTTTTGGTTTTGATAGCCGTGGCGGTAGTTGATTTTGTTAATCGTATTTTCAGGCGTCTGATTTTGATGACACGTTTTGGCTATTTACTTGAAAAACCGGATTGTCCCAAGCGTTTTAATTTTAAAAACCGTTGTTTGAGCAGAGCGAGAAGATTGAGAAAATTTTTAAAAAACTAAGAGGGTAACATGAATAATCAAGAATTAAAAAAAATATGGCTGGACAAGTTTAGCGTTGTGCCGGCTAATTTGAAAAAAATGCAGGAAGTCAATTCTGTGGCAACGGCTTTTAACACCAATGTTGATGCAGTTTTGAAAGTCAAAGGCAGCAAAATTGCCGAGCTGGCCGGAAAGCTGAATATGTCTTTGAATGATTTGAATGACATCCAGCGGACTAAGCTTGACGAGCCGTCTGATGTGCTTAAGGGGTTGTTCAGATGTTTTAAGCGCGGTATTGCCGAAGAATGGCTGACGGAAGACAAGCTGGTTTATGATTGGATGGTCGACAATTTGGGATATGACCGTCTGCAAATGGGCGGACAAGGCGGAATCGTGGCGAACGCTTTGGCTGTTACCGGCGTTAAAAAAGTTTATGCCCATACGAATTCTCTGCCGGAATTGCAGGCAAACCAGTTTCTTAAACTGGATAATCTGTTATCTTTTGATGCGGCGGGAGAAGAAACGCCGGCGCATAAGATTAACCGGGAAACGGATATTCCACTCATTCACTGGATTTTGGAATTTGATAAGGGGGATAAGGTTGAACTTGACGGTGAAACGTTTGTTTGTCCGAAATCGAACCGTTTTATTGCAACTTATGATCCTCTTAACCTTCATTTGGTTATGGATGAGCATTTTGTGAGAAAAATGAGCGGCGAGAAAGTTGATTATGTTGTTTTGTCCGGTTTTCATGCTCTGACCGAGCGTAATAACGGTGTGAAACTGCAGGATGACGCGCTGCCGATTATCCAGTCCTGGAAAGACCAGGGAGATTTGATTCATTTGGAAATCGCTTCAACTCAGGATATTGCCGTTCGCAAAGCCATTATTAAAAAAATTGCGCCAATCGTTGACTCTGTCGGTATTAATGAGCGTGAGGCCATTGATATTCTTGAAGTTACCGGTTTTGAAGATTTGGCGGAAAAATGCAATAATGATACGCACAGCGTTAATATGTTTGAGGCAATTTTGAATATTAAAAAACATATCAAAACGCCGCGTATTCAGTTGCATATGTTTGGTTTATATCTGACTTTGCAGGATAAAAATTATAAAATAACGCCTGAAGAGAACCTGCGCGGTATGATGCTGGCTGCTACGGTGGCTGCCGGCAAAGCCGGTACCGGCACGATTAACGTTAAGGAAAATCTGTTATGGGCGCAGGGACAGGAAGTTTCTGACGTTGGGTTGAATGAACTCAAGGATTTGGCTGAGCATTTGAAAGATGACAAGCTGGTAGAAACAGGTATTGGTGAAGTTGACGGTTATGATTTGATTGCTGTTCCGACGATTTTGGTTGAGAAACCGGTTACTCTGGTGGGGATGGGAGATACAATTTCTTCTATTTCGCTGGTTGGTGCCAGATAAAGAAAAAATCCCTTTCTTAAAAAAGAAAGGGATTTTTTTAGTGTTTGGCAAGAATTTATATTACTTACATTCGCCGAACCAGGTTCCGCTGTTGTCTTTACAACGCTGGGTAAATGTTTGCCCCGCTTTACAGTCCGCCGCGGTTTGTTCATACGGACATTCAATAACGCATGAACTTCCGTAGGTCCAACTGCCGCAAGTGCAAGGGTCAACCGCGATTGTATTTCCTGTGCATCGTGTTTTGCCATAACAAGGGCCTTTGTTGCCTTCACAATCTATACTATCGCATATACCATAATATTTGACGATTGTTCCATTAGACATAGTGCACTTATCTTTGACGTAGTATCTGCTTGGTCCTGGATAAGCTGTACAGGAACCGCCATTGGAATTTATCTCATCATAATTACAAGTTTCATTACAAACATCAAGATAGTTGGAGTTGCAAATACATTCAGCACTTCCCGGTTTATTATATCCATTTCCGCTTGGACAATAAACTTTTCCATAGCAAGGCCCTTTAATACCGTCTATTGCTCCGTCGCAATATGTATAAAGATAAAGCGTGACACCTTTTTGTGTGGTGCAATAAGGACGAACTTTTGTTCCATAGTTAGCTCTATTCTCCATACCATCTACATCAACAAAACCGCCACCTTTTTCACCGGGCAAGCACGTCTCCTTCACGAGACAGGTTTCGTAGAAAGTTTTGTCACCGGCTTTGCAGGAAGCGCCGGAACCGGTTTTGGTGTCGCCGCAATAGACATATCCCGGACACTGACAGGTGCGGTCTTCCGGATCGCACACTTTGCAACACAGACGAGAACCGCCGCAACC